>CAJNCJ010000010.1 GCA_905221235.1 bacterium | reverse complement strand
TAATTCCACCATAAAAATCCGTTTTAGACTAATTTCCACTTTGGTTGGGCAAGTGGAAGTTACTTTGAGAAGTTACCAGATCTAGAAAGGACACATTTCGTCCTTTCTTTTTCTATTCAGAAAGCTTGAAGGGCTATCATCGGACAAAATAGAGAAGGCATGATATAATATAAAGTAGATTTCTATGTAACTAAATAAAAACTGTTTGAACACCATTCATTTGAAAACTCTCTATGTTCAAACGATAGTAAAATAAAATAGGGGCTCTAAACCCTTGCTACGAAAGGAAAAAAACTAAATGGCTACTATTCAATGGTTTCCTGGTCACATGTCTAAAGCGCGTCGACAGGTGCAGGAAAATTTAAAATTTGTTGATTTTGTGACGATTTTGGTGGATGCTCGCTTACCTCTATCTAGTCAAAATCCTATGTTGACCAAAATTGTTGGTGACAAACCAAAACTCTTGATTTTAAACAAGGCGGACTTGGCTGATCCAGCAATGACCAAGGAATGGCGTCAGTATTTTGAATCACAAGGAATCCAGACGCTAGCTATCAACTCCAAAGAGCAAGTGACTGTAAAAGTTGTAACAGACGCGGCAAAAAAGCTCATGGCTGATAAGATTGCTCGCCAAAAGGAACGTGGTATCAAGATTGAAACCCTACGTACCATGATTATCGGGATTCCAAACGCTGGTAAATCAACTCTCATGAACCGCTTGGCTGGCAAGAAAATTGCTGTTGTCGGCAACAAACCAGGGATTACAAAGGGACAACAGTGGCTTAAAACTAATAAAGACTTGGAAATCTTGGACACACCAGGGATTCTCTGGCCTAAATTCGAAGATGAAACTGTTGCACTGAAACTGGCCTTGACTGGTGCTATCAAAGACCAGTTGCTCCCTATGGATGAGGTGACCATTTTTGGTATCAATTATTTCAAAGAACATTATCCAGAAAAGCTGGCCGAACGCTTCAAACAAATGAAAATTGAGGAAGAAGCTCCGGTTATTATTATGGATATGACCCGTGCCCTCGGTTTTCGTGATGACTATGACCGTTTTTACAGTCTCTTCGTGAAGGAAGTCCGTGATGGCAAACTCGGTAACTATACCTTAGATACATTGGAAGACCTCAATGGTGACGATTAAAGAAATCAAAGAACTCCTTGTGACGATCAAGGATTTAGAAAGCCCTATTTTTTTAGAGCTTAAAAAGGATAATCGCTCTGGAGTTCAAAAAGAAATCAGCAAGCGTAAAAAAGCTATTCAGGCAGAATTGGATGAGGATCTTCGTTTGGAAGCCATGCTTTCCTACGAAAAAGAACTTTACAAGCAAGAATTGACCTTGATAGCAGGTGTTGACGAGGTTGGACGTGGTCCTCTGGCTGGCCCTGTCGTCGCTGCTGCTGTTATTTTACCTAAAAATTGTAAGATTAAAGGTCTCAACGATAGCAAAAAAATCCCTAAAAAGAAACATCTGGAAATTTATCAAGCCGTTCAAGACCAAGCTTTATCAATCGGAATTGGTATCATGGATAATCAGGTCATCGACCATGTCAATATCTATGAAGCGACCAAACTGGCTATGCAGGAAGCAATCTCCCAGCTCAGTCCGCAACCTGAGCATCTCTTGATCGATGCCATGAAACTGGAGTTACCCATTTCACAAACTTCCATCATCAAAGGAGATGCCAATTCCCTCTCTATCGCAGCAGCTTCAATAGTAGCCAAGGTGACACGTGATGAATTGATGAAGGAATACGATCAGCAATTTCCTGGCTATGATTTCGCTGCTAATGCAGGATATGGAACAGCTAAACACCTGGAAGGACTTAAAAAACTAGGAGTTACCCCAATTCACCGAACCAGCTTTGAACCCGTTAAATCACTGGTCTCAGGAGAAAAAGAAAGTTAAGTTAGAAGGAATGATTATGGAGGAACAGTCAGAAACACTCAGTTCCAAGAAAGAATTTGCCTTTGCCTCGAGCACTATATTATCCCAAGTTGGACGAGGAATCATTGTGGGGCTCGTTGTCGGGCTCATCGTCGGATCCTTTCGGTTTTCAATCGAAAAAGGCTTCCACCTGATACAAGGACTTTGTCAAGATCAAGCGCACCTAGTGCGCAATCTTTTTATCATTGGTCTATTTTATTTAATAGTTTGTTGGCTCAGTGCGAAATTAACTCGGTCAGAAAAAGACATCAAAGGTTCAGGAATTCCTCAAGTTGAAGCCGAATTAAAAGGACTGATGACCCTCAACTGGTGGGGCGTACTTTGGAAAAAATATATTCTAGGAATTCTTGCTATTGCAAGTGGCCTTATGCTAGGGCGTGAAGGGCCAAGTATTCAACTCGGAGCGGTTGGTGGTAAAGGAATTGCCAAGTGGCTTAAATCCAGTCCAGTAGAGGAACGATCCTTGATTGCGAGTGGAGCTGCAGCAGGTTTAGCCGCAGCCTTTAATGCTCCCATTGCAGGACTTCTCTTTGTTGTAGAAGAAGTCTATCACCATTTTTCACGCTTTTTCTGGGTATCTACTCTCGCAGCTAGTCTCGTAGCAAACTTTGTTTCTCTGCTCATATTTGGTCTAACGCCAGTGCTAGATATGCCTGATAATATCCCTCTCATGACCTTGGATCAGTATTGGATTTACCTCCTTATGGGAATTTTTTTAGGACTTTCCGGTTTTCTCTATGAAAAAGCTGTACTCAATGTTGGTAGAGTTTATGACTGGATTGGGCAAAAAATCCGTTTGGATAGAGCTTATTACCCAATTCTTGCCTTTATTCTTATCATACCTGTCGGGATCTTCTTGCCACAAATCCTTGGAGGTGGAAATCAGCTTGTTCTTTCCCTAACTGAGCAAAATTTTAGTTTCCAAGTTCTATTAGCTTACTTTTTGATTCGCTTTGTTTGGAGCATGATTAGCTATGGAAGTGGCCTTCCAGGAGGAATTTTCCTACCAATTCTGGCGCTAGGTTCCTTACTTGGTGCCCTAGTTGGTGTCATTTGTGTGAATATTGGACTTGTCAGTCAGGAGCAATTCCCTATATTTGTCATTCTAGGAATGAGTGGCTATTTTGGAGCGATTTCTAAAGCTCCCTTAACTGCCATGATTCTGGTAACCGAGATGGTAGGCGACATTCGCAACCTCATGCCACTTGGCTTAGTAACCCTAGTTGCCTATATCATCATGGACTTACTTAAAGGTGCGCCAGTCTATGAGGCTATGTTAGAAAAAATGCTACCAGAAGAAGCAACAGATGAAGGAGAAGTCACACTCATTGAAATCCCCGTATCTGACAAAATCGCTGGAAAACAAGTACACGAGCTCAACTTACCACATAACATCCTCATTACAACCCAAGTCCATAATGGCAAAAGCCAAACAGTTAACGGCTCAACCAGAATGTATCTGGGTGATATGATTCACCTAGTTATTCCAAAAAGTGAAATTGGAAAAGTCAAAGATTTGTTGTTGTAGGCGCTTTTTACATAATTTATATTATGTAAAATAAATTATGTTTCTTAATTAAATAAACTAGAAAACCGATTCTCAGAAATGAGATCGGTTATTTTTTAAGATCCTCTTTTTTAATATACTATTTCCTCCAAAATCATTGAAATTATAGCTTGAATTTGATATGATGGTCTTATGGATAAAAGTAGAACAAAGCGTGAGAATCACGATAAGATAAGAATGAGTTTAATAGCCCTAGTTGCTATCTTTTCAGTAAGTATTTGTGTCCTTGGATCGATAATTGGTTATAAAGTCTACACAAAGCAAAGTTTTGAACAAAAGATTGAATCGCTCAAAAAAGAGAAAGATGATCAATTGAGTGAGGGAAATCAGAAGGATCATTTTCGTAAAGGGCAAGCCGAAGTGATTGCCTATTATCCTCTTCAAGGGGAGCAAGTGATTTCGTCTATAAAGGGAATCATGACACAGGATATTAAAGACAATCTAGAAGACAAGGAAAATCTGGTTTTTTATTATACGGAGAAACAGGATTCGACTTTAAAAGGGATTGTCAACCGAAGTGTTATGAAACAAGTCTATGATTTAACTTCGTCAAAAGTTGAAGAGACTGAAAAAACTAGTCTAGCGAAAGTGCATTTGACAGAAGATGGTAAACCTTTTACACTTGATAAATTATTTTCAGATGCTAGTAAGGCCAAAGAGCAACTGATAAAAGAACTGACTTCTTTCTTGCAAGATAAGAAATTGGAGCAAGAAAAGGTCGATCAGATTGTTAAAGGCTTGTCTGACCAAGACTTGTCTGCATGGAACTTTGATTACAAGGATAGTCAGATTATTCTTTATCCAAGCCAGGCGGTTGAAAATCTAGATGAGATTGCCTTGCCGGTATCTAGTTTCTTTGAAGTTATTCAGTCTTCCTATTTATTAGATAAGGATGCAGAACTATATAAGGCTTATTACGAAAAGAAAAATCGTAAAGTAGTGGCCTTGACTTTTGATGATGGACCAAATCCTACAACGACAAATCAAGCATTAGATACGCTTTCTAAGTATGGTATCAAGGCAACTTTCTTTGTTTTAGGTAAGAATATTTCTGGAAATGAAGAGATTTTGAAACGAATGAAAGCGGACGGCCATGTCATTGGAAACCATAGTTGGAGTCATCCAGTGCTTTCAAAACTTTCCCTTGATGAAGCTAAAAAACAAATTACTGATACTGAGGATGCGCTAACTAAGGTGCTGGGCTCTAGTTCAAAACTTATGCGTCCACCTTATGGAGCCATTACAGACGACATTCGTAATAGCCTCGATTTGAGTTTTATTATGTGGGATGTGGATAGTCTGGACTGGAAGAGTAAAAATGAAGCAGCTATCTTGACAGAAATTCAGCGTGAAGTCAAGAATGGTTCTATTATTCTCATGCATGATATCCATGCTGAGACAGTAAATGCTCTGCCGAAGGTTATTGACTATTTGAAAGGGCAAGGTTATGATTTTGTAACCGTACCAGATTTGTTAGATTCTCGTCTTAAAACTCACCAGATCTACTTCGACCGTGACCAATAATTCAAAAAATCTAAAGAGATAAGTTGTCATTGATAATTTATTTCTTTGGATTTTCTTCTCATAGAAAGGAAAAATAATGAAATCTTATACTTTAAATAATGGCGTTACAATACCAGTTCTAGGTTTTGGAACTTGGAAAGCTGAAAATGGAGAGATTGCTTACCAAGCTGTCCTAGAGGCTTTAAAGGCAGGCTATCGCCATATCGATACGGCAGCTATCTATAAAAATGAAGAAAGCGTTGGTCGTGCTATTCAAGATAGTGGCGTTCCGCGTAAGGAAATTTTTGTAACCAGTAAACTCTGGAATACAAATCACACCTATGAGCAAGCTCGTCAGGCTTTTGAAGAGTCTTTAGAGAAGCTAGGCTTGGAATATTTGGATTTGTATTTGATTCATTGGCCAAATCCAAAACCGCTCAGAGAAAATGACCAATGGAAAATCCGAAATGCGGAAGTTTGGAGAGCGATGGAAGACCTCTATCAAGAAGGCAAAATCCGTGCCATTGGGGTTAGTAATTTTCTTCCCCATCATTTGGATACCTTGCTTGAAACTGCAACTATCGTTCCTGCGGTCAATCAAGTTCGCTTGGCGCCAGGTGTGTATCAAGATCAAGTCGTAGATTACTGTCGAGAAAAAGGAATTTTATTGGAAGCTTGGGGACCTTTTGGTCAGGGCGAACTGTTTGATAGTAAGGAAGTCCAAGAAATCGCAACAAATCACGGCAAGTCTGTTGCCCAGATAGCCTTGGCCTGGAGCTTGGCAGAAGGATTTCTACCACTTCCAAAATCTGTCACAGTCTCTCGTATTCAGGCTAATCTTGATTGTTTCGGAATTGAACTGAGTCATGAGGAGGGTGAAACCTTAAAAACGATTGCTGTTCAGTCTGGTGCTCCACGAGTTGATGATATGGATTTTTAGAAAATCATAAAAAGAATTGTACATTGTTCTAATTTTTGATATAATAGTCAGCAGGAAAGAAAGTCTTATGGCGTTCTTCAAGCGAGCTTGGGATAGTGGGAGCCAAGTAGGGCAAAATAAAGAACTGGCGCTTTCTGTAGTATTTTCAAAAACAATGAAGTAATAAATTAGGGTGGAACCGCGTTTCTGACGCCCCTAGTCGCAAGGCTTGGGTGTTGAAATTCGGTTCTTTTTGAATTCGTCTAATGCCTAAGTAGAAAGGAGCTTAATGCTTAAAGGATCTTGTTTATGTAAAGCAGTAACCTACACTCTAGATGAGGAATTATCTGAATTAGTGTTTTGCCATTGCTCATTCTGTCGGAAAGCAACTGCGTCTGCCTATACAGTTAATGCTAAAGTTAGCAGTGAAAAGCTAGTATTGCATGGAAAAGAAAAGCTTGTTTCCTATAGTTCTTCTCCAGGAAAACAGCGTTATTATTGCCAGAACTGTCATAGTCAAATTTTCACTGTTCAAGAAAATATACCAGAAGTCTGTGCTTTGAAATTAGGTACAATAGATGAATGTGATCAGAATTTACAAACTGTTCCCAAACGTCATATTTTTCAGGATCCAGCCTTTTCTTGGTTGCTTGATAAATCCATCTAAAAAGATAATATAAATTAAAGGAGTAAAAAATGTCTAAGAAATTAACATTTCAAGAAATTATTTTGACTTTGCAACAATTTTGGAATGACCAAGGTTGTATGCTGATGCAGGCTTATGATAATGAAAAAGGTGCGGGTACAATGAGTCCTTACACTTTCCTTCGTGCTATCGGACCTGAGCCATGGAATGCAGCGTATGTAGAGCCATCACGTCGTCCTGCTGATGGTCGTTACGGGGAAAACCCTAACCGTCTTTACCAACACCACCAATTCCAAGTGGTTATGAAGCCTTCTCCATCAAATATTCAAGAACTGTACCTTGAGTCTTTAGAAAAATTGGGAATCAATCCTTTGGAACACGATATTCGTTTTGTTGAGGACAACTGGGAAAACCCATCAACTGGTTCAGCTGGTCTTGGTTGGGAAGTTTGGCTTGATGGGATGGAAATCACTCAATTCACTTATTTCCAACAAGTTGGTGGATTGGCAACTGGCCCTGTGACTGCGGAAGTTACCTATGGTTTAGAGCGCTTGGCTTCTTACATTCAAGAAGTAGACTCTGTTTACGATATCGAATGGGCTGATGGTGTAAAATACGGAGAAATCTTTATCCAGCCTGAGTACGAGCATTCAAAATACTCATTTGAAATTTCGGACCAAGAAATGTTGCTGGAAAACTTTGATAAGTTTGAAAAAGAAGCTGGTCGTGCATTGGAAGAAGGCTTAGTTCACCCTGCCTATGACTATGTTCTCAAATGTTCACACACCTTTAACCTACTTGATGCGCGTGGTGCCGTATCCGTAACCGAGCGCGCTGGCTATATCGCTCGTATACGTAACTTGGCCCGTGTCGTAGCCAAAACCTTTGTCGCAGAACGCAAACGCCTAGGCTACCCACTTTTGGATGAAGCAACACGAGCTAAACTCTTAGCAGAAGACGCAGAATAGTGAGTAATACTGTGCTCTAAAATCGTTAGAGGCAAGTCGTAGACTTGCTAGAGGGATATGCACCGCCGTACTGTTATGTGGGGATTTTTGAAACTTTAGGTTCAAAAATCAGTCAGCTAAATCCACTTTGATGAGACTGTTGGAAATCTTGATCAATTTAGCATTAGATTTCCATACAGACTCACAAAGTTAGTTAGCGACGTCCCCAGTACCTAAGGTGCATATCAAAAAGATTGAAGAAAATGTAAAGGAAAAAACATGACAAAAAACTTATTAGTAGAACTCGGTCTTGAAGAATTACCAGCCTATGTTGTCACACCAAGTGAAAAACAACTAGGCGAAAAAATGGCAGCCTTCCTCAAGGAAAACCGCCTGTCTTTTGAAGCTATTCAAACCTTCTCAACACCACGTCGTTTGGCTGTTCGTGTGACAGGTCTTGCAGACAAACAGTCTGATTTGACAGAAGATTTCAAGGGTCCAGCAAAGAAAATTGCCTTGGATAGTGATGGAAACTTCACCAAAGCAGCTCAAGGATTTGTCCGTGGAAAAGGCTTGACAGTTGAAGATATCAAATTCCGTGAAATCAAGGGTGAAGAATATGTCTATGTCACTAAGGAAGAAGTTGGTCAAGCAGTTGAAGCCATTGTTCCTGGTGTTGTAGATGTCTTGAAGTCATTGACTTTCCCTGTTAGCATGCACTGGGCTGGAAATAGCTTTGAATACATTCGTCCTGTTCACACTTTGACTGTTCTTTTAGATGAAGAAGAGTTTGATTTAGATTTCCTTGATATCAAGGGCGGTCGTGTGAGCCGTGGTCATCGTTTCTTGGGACAAGAAACTAAGATTCAGTCAGCATTGAGCTATGAAGAAGATCTTCGTGCACAATTTGTAATCGCAGATCCACGTGAACGTGAGCAAATGATTGTTGACCAAATCAAGGAAATTGAGGCGAAACATGGTGTACGTATCGAAATTGATGCTGATTTGCTTAATGAAGTCTTGAATTTAGTTGAATACCCAACTGCCTTTATGGGAAGTTTTGATGCCAAATACCTTGAAGTTCCAGAAGAAGTTTTGGTGACTTCGATGAAGGAACACCAACGTTACTTTGTTGTTCGTGATCAAGATGGCAACCTCTTGCCAAACTTCATTTCTGTCCGTAACGGAAACGCAGAGCATTTGGAAAATGTTATCAAAGGGAATGAAAAAGTCTTGGTAGCCCGCTTGGAAGACGGAGAATTCTTCTGGCGTGAAGACCAAAAATTGGTTATTTCAGACCTTGTTGAAAAATTAAACAATGTGACTTTCCACGAAAAGATTGGTTCCCTTCGTGAACACATGATTCGTACGGGTCAGATTGCTATTCTCTTGGCAGAAAAAGCAGGTTTGTCAGCTGATGAAACGATTGACCTAGCCCGTGCAGCTGCTATTTACAAGTTTGACTTGTTGACAGGGATGGTTGGTGAATTTGACGAACTCCAAGGAATTATGGGTGAAAAATATGCCCTTCTTGCTGGGGAAACTCCAGCAGTTGCAGCTGCTATTCGTGAACACTACATGCCTACATCAGCTGAAGGAGAACTTCCAGAGAGCAAGGTCGGTGCAGTGCTTGCCATTGCAGACAAATTGGACACTATTTTGAGTTTCTTCTCAGTAGGTTTGATTCCATCAGGTTCTAATGATCCTTATGCCCTTCGTCGTGCAACTCAAGGCGTAGTTCGTATCTTGGATGCCTTTGGTTGGCACATTGCAATGGATGAGCTGATTGATAGCCTTTATGCTTTAACATTTGACAGCTTAACTTATGAAAATAAGGCAGAGGTTATGGACTTTATCAAGGCTCGTGTTGATAAAATGATGGGCTCTACTCCAAAAGATATCAAGGAAGCGGTACTTGCAGGTTCAAACTTTGTTGTGGCAGAGATGCTTGAAGCAGCAAGCGCTCTTGTAGAAGCAAGCAAGGAAGAAGACTTCAAACCTTCAGTTGAATCACTTTCTCGTGCCTTTAACTTGGCTGAGAAGGCAGAAGGAGTTGTTGTAGTTGATTCAGCACTTTTTGAGAATGAAGAAGAGAAAGCTTTGGCAGAAGCTGTAGAGTCGCTTGTTTTATCAGGTACTGCAAGTCAACAATTGAAACAACTCTTTGCTCTTAGCCCAGTCATCGATGCCTTCTTTGATAATACTATGGTTATGGCTGAAGACGAGGCAGTCCGTCAAAATCGTTTGGCTATCTTGTCTCATTTAACTCAAAAAGCATCCAAACTTGCTCGTTTTAACCAAATTAACACTAAATAAAGTTTGCTAAACGGACTTTATCTTATCACAAAGGAGAAGAAATGGATCCGAAAAAAATTGCTCGTATCAACGAGCTCGCTAAAAAGAAAAAAGAAGAAGGCTTGACCCCAGAAGAAAAAGTGGAACAAGCTAAACTACGTGAGGAGTACATCGAAGGTTATCGTCGCGCTGTCCGTCACCACATTGAAGGAATCAAAATTGTGGACGAAGAGGGAAACGATGTTACACCAGAAAAACTACGCCAAGTACAACGTGAAAAAGGGTTACATGGCCGTAGTCTCGATGATCCAAATTCATAATAAGATAAGCATTCTTTCTTTTAACAAAGATAGATGAAATGATAACAAAAAAACTATCATACATAAATGAGCTGCACCTCAAAAGTTAGATTTTCTAGCTCTAACTTTTGAGGTGTTTTTATTATGAAATTGAGTTATATAGTGAATTGAAATAAGATAATGAACAAAAAGATTAGTGAATTCAAATTAATTTCTATACAGGTTTTAGAATTAGTTGTACTATTCTAGATTCAATTCACTATAAATATATGCTTTAAAATGATGGTCGCTGAGTCTTCTATCGTCAAGAAAAATCATCAAATCCCTCGTATTATAGTCATTTAGTTTTAAAAAAGCGTTCCAAACATTCAAAAATATTTGAGACTTCCCTTATCTTCTTTAAAATATCCCAAACTTACTCAATAGGATTCAAATCTGGTGAATAAGGTGGTAGATGTAAGAAAAAGTGTTTATCGTGAATGCAAAGTTTATCCAAAAGGTTCTTGGGATGAAAACTAGCATTGTCCATGACAATGACATGAGGTGTCTTCAAAGCAGGCAGGAGTTGCGTTTTGAACAACTCCACAAAGAAATCGTTCGTCACACTTTCCTTGTAAATCATGGGAGCTATAAACTCTCCGTCTACTTATCCTGCAATAATTGAAGTCCGCTCAAAACGCCGTCCGCTAATCTTTTCATAGACTTTCTCCCCTCTAGGAGCCAGTGCATAAGGACGATAGAGATAGCGGTCTGTCAATATATACGACTGGTAAATCTTTTAGGCTATTCAAAATATCAAGAAAATCAGCAACTATACCAGCCAATCTAAGGCATTGTGAAGAGCTACCGTAGTTGTCCCAAATTTCTTCTGAATTTTCTTTGATTTATTGCTATATAGTGGACCAGCTAGAATCCACCAAACGATAGACTTTTGGTGGATATCAATTCCACACCACGTTTCAATCATGACTTCCATTATAAAAACCTCCTGTTAACTATTTGAACAATAGAACAAGAGGCTACTAGTAAGATATTTTCATGATCAAGGCATATTCGAGTTATCTCATGACTCTTGTTCATCTAGTTTTTTGTACAGGATAGGAAAAGCCCTATTAAGCACCACGAATTTGTATTGTTTATCTTCATTATAAGATAAACTTCTTTTTATGTCATTCAGAAGAGAACTTGTTCGTTTTTTATGAACTTGGTTTGCTTTTTAAAACACTCGATACACGTAGGGATTTTCTGGTTTATCGACTTTGATAAAGCTGTCTATTTCCAAGGTTGGGAGATTTTGTTTGAGTTCTTTATGGTAGTGATTGACCAGTTTTCCTTTAGCTGTAATCCAGGTGTTGTTTTCATATTGACGGGTATTTCCCTTGGTCAGCAATCCATAGACACCAGAATCTGCGATACAGTGAATAATCCCAAAGCGGAACAAAAATTGGCTATTGGCATGACTGGGGTCGTTATAGACAAAGCCTGTAAACTGGACTGTCTTACCCTCAAACTCATCTGGATAGTCGTAGATAGCCTCCATGACTTCCATATAGTTTTCATTCGTAATCTGAATGCTATCTTGGGACAAGTATTTATCCGCCGCCGTTCGCATTTCCTTTTCATAGGCTGTTTTTGAGAAATAAGAACTGGTATCTGGTTTCAAATATTGGCTTGTCGTCCCTTCACTGGTCTGAATAGCTTGATCCGTTCCTTCTGATAAGGGGAAATGATAACCTTTAGCAGAAACGGTCTGAGAATCCAAGTTAACAGTTGGAAAAGTTAAACCAACGACAATCGGAATAGCCAGAAGAGCAATACTCGTCACCTTCGCCAATCGGCTGTTCAGATGACTGTGGGTTTTGACCTGCTTCATCCAGATATACAATTGAACAATAGCCAATATAAATGAAAGCACCATGGAAATATAGGCCAGATAGGAATAGTGCATGTTGATGTACTGGTTTAATTTGCCCGACAAATGGAGATAAATGGTCAATTCAAAATAGCCAGCTAAAACTAAAAATCGAATCATAAGATGACTCCAATCAAGAGAGAATAGACTAAAACAACCAGAGTTACAATTGTTATGAAGTGACTGATAAATCGTGATTTCAAGTAATTTTTCATCATGAGAATATTTTTGATATCCAGCATTGGGCCAATCACAAGAAAGGCCAAAATTGGTGCCAAACCGAAACTTGAAAGAAGGGAAGCACCGATAAAGGCATCCGCCTCACTACAGAGCGAAAGAAGAAAGGCCAGAATCATCAAGAGTAGGATAGCAAAAAGAGGGGTTGCACTGATAGAGGTCAGAATCCGAGTCGGAACATAAACCTGTATAACAGAGGCGAAGAGACAGCCAAATACCAAATAACGCCCCGTATCAAAAAATTCATCAATGGCTTGCACAAAGACCTGAAAAACTTTTTTTGCAGGAGTCAAGTGAGAAAAATCATGCTCATGACAGGCAAAACGATTTTCTTTTTGAATCGGTTCTTGCCAGAAAAATCCTAGAAAAATCCCAAGTATCACAGCTACAACAATGGAACCCAGAGCTCGTAACAGGGCGACGTGGAAGGAATTGCCAAAGGCAGAATAGGTCGCAAAAAGAACAATGGGATTGATAACAGGTGCTGTCACAAGAAAAGGAACGGCTGTGTAACTAGGAACCTTCTTTTCCAGAAAACGATTGATAATGGGGACGATTCCACATTCACAAGAAGGGAAAAGAAAGCCAATAAATGTCCCAAAAAAGATTCTCCCCCAACGATTTCGAGGGAGAAAATGATAAACCTTGTCAGGTGTGATATAGACTTCAATCAGCCCTGAGACAATACTTCCTATCAGTACGAAGGGGAGAGCTTCAATGATAATGGAGAGAAAAATAGCCCCAGTCTGAAGCACACTAGATGGGAGTTGTTGGAAAGCAGTCATCTAGTTTTTCTTTTCTGCTTTGGCTTTTTTCTCTTTGTCATCAGGGAAAGTGACCTGCTTCAAATCAGGGAGTTTAGCAAACTCTTCAAACATCTTGTCCAAGTCGTCTCGTTTTGTAAATTTTACAGCCATAGGGATACCTCGATTCTAAATTCTACCTCTATTATACTATTATTTTGAGGAAAAGGGCGGATTTTAATTTGTTTTCTATAGTTGAAAAGGATTGGAGAAAGCCTTCCAGCTTATGGTATAATAGATTCATGGATAAAAAATATGAAAAAATCTCTCAAGATTTGGGAGTGACGTTAAAGCAAATTGATACCGTTCTAAGTTTGACAGCTGAAGGGGCAACTATTCCCTTTATCGCGCGTTACCGCAAGGACATGACTGGTAGTCTGGATGAGGTGGCGATTAAGGCCATTATCGACTTGGATAAAAGTCTGACAAATCTCAACGACCGTAAGGAAGCTGTCTTGGCTAAGATTCAAGAGCAAGGCAAGCTGACCAAGGAGTTGGAAGAAGCTATCTTAGCAGCCGAAAAATTAGCAGATGTAGAAGAACTCTATCTTCCTTACAAGGAAAAACGTCGGACCAAGGCAACCATTGCTCGTGAAGCTGGGCTATTCCCACTTGCTCGCCTGATTTTGCAGAATGTAGCTGACTTAGAGAAAGAGGCTGAAAAGTTTGTCTGTGAAGGATTTGCAACTGGGAAAGAAGCCCTGTCTGGTGCAGTTGATATCTTGGTCGAAGCCTTATCGGAAGATGTGACCTTGCGTTCCATGACTTATCAGGAGGTGCTGAGACACTCTAAACTCACTTCTCAAGTTAAGGATGAAAGTCTTGATGAAAAGCAGGTCTTTCAAATTTACTATGATTTTTCAGAGACAGTTGGAACTATGCAAGGCTATCGTACCTTAGCCCTCAATCGTGGGGAAAAACTTGGTGTCTTGAAAGTCAGTTTTGAACATGCAACGGACCGTATTCTAGCTTTCTTTGCTACTCGTTTCAAGGTAAAAAATGCCTATATTGATGAAGTTGTTCAGCAATCTGTTAAGAAAAAAGTCTTGCCTGCTATCGAGCGCCGAATTAGAACAGAATTAACTGAAAAGGCAGAAGAAGGAGCTATCCAACTCTTTTCTGACAATCTGCGCAATCTCCTCTTGGTTGCTCCGCTGAAAGGGCGCGTGGTTCTTGGGTTTGACCCTGCCTTTCGCACAGGTGCCAAGCTAGCTGTCGTGGATGCAACAGGGAAAATGTTGACGACTCAGGTTATTTATCCTGTCAAACCAGCATCAGCTCTTCAAATCGAAGAAGCCAAGAAAGATTTGGCAGATTTGATTGGTCAATACGGCGTAGAAATTATTGCCATCGGAAATGGAACGGCCAGTCGGGAAAGTGAAGCCTTTGTGGCGGAAGTTCTTAAAGATTTTCCAGAAGTCAGCTATGTCATCGTCAATGAAAGTGGTGCTTCTGTCTATTCTGCCAGCGAACTAGCTCGTCAGGAGTTTCCAGACTTGACCGTTGAAAAGCGCTCTGCTATCTCAATCGCCCGTCGCTTGCAAGATCCTCTTGCTGAATTGGTCAAAATCGATCCCAAGTCAATCGGTGTTGGTCAATACCAGCATGATGTCAGTCAGAAGAAACTGTCTGAAAGTCTGGACTTTGTCGTAGATACCGTGGTAAACCAAGTTGGTGTCAATATCAATACAGCCAGCCCAGCTCTTCTTTCCCACGTTGCTGGACTTAATAAAACCATTTCTGAAAATATTGTCAAATACCGTGAGGAAGAAGGAAAAATCACTTCACGCGCTCAAATCAAGAAGGTGCCTCGTTTGGGAGCCAAGGCTTTTGAACAGGCCGCTGGTTTCCTTCGTATCCCTGAAAGTAGCAATATCCTTGATAATACAGGAGTTCACCCAGAAAATTATGCTGCTGTCAAGGAACTCTTCAAACGCTTGGACATCAAAGACTTGAACGAAGAGGCCCAAAGCAAACTCAAGTCCCTATCAGTCAAAGATATGGCTCAAGAGCTAGACCTTGGTCCAGAAACTCTTAAAGATATCATTGCAGACCTTCTCAAACCAGGTCGAGATTTCCGTGATTCCTTTGACGCACCTGTGCTTCGCCAAGACGTCCTAGATATCAAGGACTTAGTGGTTGGACAGAAGCTGGAAGGCGTGGTGCGTAATGTCGTTGACTTCGGTGCCTTTGTTGATATCGGGATTCATGAGGATGGCTTGATTCATATTTCGCATATGAGTCGCAAATTTATCAAACATCCTAGCCAAGTGGTATCTGTCGGTGATTTGGTAACCGTTTGGGTTAAGAAAATTGATACTGAACGTGAAAAAGTCAATCTGTCGCTCCTCGCTCCAAATGAACCTGACTGATTACGTCAATCAGGTTTCACTAGAAGACTTCGGCAGACCTTTTATCCATCAAGTACAGTGGAATTCTCGTCTACGTTCGACAGGTGGGCGATTTTTCCCAAAAGATGGGCATCTGGATTTCAACCCCAAGGTTTATCAGGAACTGGGTTTGGATGTTTTTAGAAAAATTGTCCGCCATGAACTCTGTCATTATCACCTCTATTTTCAAGGGAAGGGCTATCAACACAAGGATCGAGATTTTAAGGAACTTTTGAAAGCAGTGGATGGATTACGCTTTGTGCCAACCTTGCCAAATAGTAATTCCAAGTCAATCAAGCTCTATCGTTGCCAATCCTGCCAGCAAACTTATCAGCGCAAGCGTAGGATTGATACCAAACGCTATCGTTGTGGAGTTTGTCGAGGAAAGTTATTACTTGTAAATCAGCCTGAGGACTGATGAAAGCCTAGTCTAACCGTGATATACTATGTCTAACCTAGCAGAAAGAGGAAATATCATGAATAGTAAATTTTATAAAATGAGACGAAATCGTATGATTTCAGGAGTTCTGGCAGGTCTATCAGACAAGTGGAACTTTGATGTTACCCTTGTTCGTTTCTTGTTTGCCATTTTTACAGTCGCAAACTTTGGCCTTGGCGTGATTATCTATATTATCCTAGCTTCTGTCATGCCGACTAAGGAAGAAATCGAAGCAGAAATGTACGGAACAGGCCCACGCAAACGCAAAGAAGCCCAAGCCATTGACGACAATGAAGGCTGGTTTTGGTGAGGTAGAAACAGTTATTTTACTGTTAGTCTATGAATTCGAATAATCTATTTTAAAATTCTTGAACCCTTGCATTCCGCAAGGGTTTTCTTATTACTTTCTTTTTATGGTAAAATATTTTTAATAAAATATCTACATTTCCTCGAATCTTACAAAAATGTAAGATTAAAGTCTCTTTTGTAAGGTTAGGTTATGGCAAGCGGTCTTTTTTTGATGTAAACTAGACTCATAAAGAACAAAGGAGTAACATCATGAAACAAATCTTACATAAGAAAACTAGAAAACCAAGTCACAAAGAAATCGAGCGTGTTCAGCTAGGATGCGCTATGATGCAAGCAACATTTCATTTGATGGGATATTAAGAAAGGAGAATCTCATGACACTTTTAGATGTAAAACATGTTCAAAAAATTTACAAAACTCGTTTTCAGGGCAACCAAGTAGAGGCCCTAAAGGATATTCACTTTACCGTAGAAAAGGGTGACTACGTTGCTATCATGGGTGAGTCTGGTTCTGGTAAATCAACTCTTCTCAATATTCTAGCTATGCTGGACAAACCAACTCGTGGGCAGGTTTACTTGAACGGAACTGATACAGCAACCATTAAAAATTCACAGGCTTCTAGCTTCCGTCGTGAAAAATTGGGCTTTGTCTTCCAAGACTTTAACTTGCTAGATACTCTTTCTGTTAAGGACAATATCTTGCTTCCGCTTGTCTTGTCAAGAAGACCCATTACGGAAATGATGAAAAAATTAGTGGTAACAGCTGAGAATCTAGGCATTAACCAATTGCAAGAGAAGTACCCTTATGAAATCTCCGGTGGGCAAAAACAGCGTGTAGCAGTAGCACGCGCTATCATCACAGAACCTGAAATCCTCCTTGCAGACGAACCGACAGGAGCTCTTGATTCCAAATCATCTTCAGCCTTACTTGATGTGTTTGACGAAATCAATGAGCGTGGCCAAACCATTCTCATGGTAACCCACTCAACTGCAGCAGCCAGCAGGGCTAAGCGTGTACTCTTTATCAAGGACGGCATTCTTTACAATCAAATCTACCGTGGAGAGAAGACTGAGCGTCAGATGTTCCAAGAAATCTCTGATACCTTGACTGTCATGGCAAGCGAGGTGAATTAGTATGTTTCGATTAACCAATAAGTTAGCGGTATCGAACTTGATTAAAAACCGCAAACTCTACTATCCTTTTGCGCTGGCTGTTCTCTTGGCAGTCACCGTCACCTATCTCTTTTACTCTCTAACCTTCAATCCCAAGATTGCGGAAATCCGTGGAGGGACAACCATTCAAGCTACTCTTGGATTTGGTATGTTTGTCGTCACTCTTGCGTCAGCTATTATTGTCCTTTACGCCAATAGTTTTGTCATGAAAAACCGTTCCAAGGAACTAGGGATTTATGGCATGTTGGGCTTGGAAAAGCGCCATCTGATCAGTATGTCCTTTAAAGAGTTGGTGCTATTTGGAATTCTAACTGTTGGAGCAGGGATCGGTATTGGAGCCTTGTTTGACAAGTTGATTTTCGCTTTCTTGCTCAAACTGATGAAATTGAAGGTTGAGCTGGTCGCTACCTTTCAGATGAATGTTGTCATTGCAGTACTTGTTGTCTTTGGTTTGATTTTCCTAGGCCTCATGTTCCTGAATGCCCTTCGAATCGCCCGTATGAATGCCCTCCAACTCTCACGTGAGAAAGCTAGTGGTGAGAAAAAAGGTCGTTTCCTACCTCTCCAAACTATTCTTGGTTCGATTAGTTTAGGGATTGGCTACTATCTTGCCCTTACGGTAAAAGATCCTCTTACAGCTTTAACAACTTTCTTCCTAGCTGTTTTGCTGGTTATCTTTGGAACCTATCTCTTGTTCAATGCAGGGATTACTGTTTTCCTACAAATCTTAAAGAAAAACAAGAAATACTATTACCAGCCAAATAACCTTATCTCAGTGTCTAACTTGATTTTCCGTATGAAGAAAAATGCGGTGGGCCTTGCAACTATCGCTATCTTGTCAACAATGGTTTTGGTAACCATGTCAGCAGCTACTAGTATTTTCAATGCCTCAGAATCCTTTAAAAAAGTGATGAATCCGCATGACTTTGGAATTACTGGACAAAATGTTGAAAAAGAAGACTTGGACAAACTCTTGAGTCAGTTTGCAAGTGACAAAGCTTATAGCGTCAAAGAGAAAGAAGTGCTTCGTTACAGTGACTTTGGTATTGCAAATCAAGAAGGAACTAAGTTAACACTTTTTGAAAAAGGACAAAACCGTGTCCAACCCAAAACAGTTTTCATGGTATTTGACCAAAAAGATTATGAAAATATGACAGGTCAGAAGCTTTCTCTATCAGGAAATGAGGTCGGTCTCTTTGCCAAAAATGACGGACTGAAAGGACAGAAAGCTCTAACTCTAAACGACCATCAATTTTCTGTAAAAGAAGAATTTAATAATGATTTTATTGTGAACCATGTCCCAAATCAGTTTAATATTTTGACTACTGATTACAATTACCTTGTTGTACCTAATCTACAAGCCTTTTTGGACCAATTCCCAGATTCGGCTATCTATAATCAGCTTTACGGTGGTATGAATGTAAATGTCAGCGAAGAAGAACAGATCAAGGTTGCTGAAGAATATGAAAAATATCTCAACCAGTTTAATGCTGAACTAAACACTCAAGGTAGCTATGTTTATGGTAGTAATCTAGCAGATGCTAGTTCTCAGATGAGTGCCCTTTTTGGTGGTGTCTTCTTTATCGGTATTTTCCTATCCATTATCTTTATGGTCGGAACCGTTCTGGTCATTTACTACAAACAAATTTCTGAAGGCTATGAAGACCGTGAACGCTTTATTATCTTGCAGAAAGTCGGTTTAGATCAAAAGCAAATCAAGCAAACCATTAACAAACAGGTTTTAACTGTTTTCTTCCTTCCTTTGCTTTTTGCCTTCATACATCTAGCCTTTGCCTACCATATGCTTAGTCTGATTTTAAAAGTAATTGGTGTAATAGATACGAATATGATGTTGATTGTGACCTTGTCTATCTGCGCTATCTTCCTCATCGCCTATGTGCTGATTTTCATGATTACTTCAAGAAGTTATCGCAAGATTGTGCAAATGTAAAAAAGATACCTCGACTTCAAAATCGAGGTATTTCTTGTGTTCTAAATGCTGAAAAGTTGACCGAGTAAGAAGGTAACTCCCATGGTCAAGAGACCGATAGCAAGGTTTCGAATCATAGCTGTTTTGGTTGGGGCTTTTCCAAGTTTGGCACTAGTATAGCCAGTAACCAAGAGTGATAGGGCTACGATAAGAACAGTAGCGGGGATGCGGTAATCACTTGGGAAAATGGTTACTGAGAGCATTGGAGGCAAGCTTCCAAGGAAAAAGGCAACAAAGCTAGAAATGGCAGCGTGCCAAGGATTGGTAAACTCTTCATACTCTATCCCGTATTTTTCCTCTACCAAAGCCTTGAGTGGATTTTTAAGAAAGGCCTTGTTGGTCAAGAGTTGGGCAGAGGTTTCACATTCTCCATTTTGAATATAGGTGGCATAGAGAGACTTTTTGGCTAACTCTATATCTTGGTCTAGCAAGACTTGCTCACGCGCAACGGCTGCTTCCTCTGTATCTTTTTGAGTTGAAACGGATACATATTCTCCACCAGCCATAGAAAAGGCACCTGCTAGGATAGCCGCAAAACCTGATAAAAAGATAATCCAGATATTGGTCGTAGCACTGGCAACCCCAATGACCACACCAGCAATGGAAATAATCCCATCATTGGCACCAAGAACGCCCGCACGCAGAATATTTAAACGACCTGCAAAATTTGAATCAATTTCGTGATTTGTTTCTGACATATTATTCTCCTTTTTATCCAGTATAAAGGAAAAATATAAGGAAATCAATCTTTTAAAACTGTCTGAAAAAAGTTGCACGATTCTAATGAAAAGAGCTTTTCTGTTTAAGCTTTATCAATAAAACATGCTATAATAGTTGCAGAAAGGTTGGTATTTATGGCTAGAATATTGGTTATTGAAGACAATAGTGACATTCAAGAAATTTTGCGAACACTTCTTGCTGACGAGCATGAGGTGATTCAAGCCTTTTCTGGTACAGAAGGAATCATGCATTTTGACCAAGGGGGAATTGACCTCGTTTTGCTCGATATCATGCTTCCTGGGAAAAATGGGGATCAGGTTTTAAAAGCTATCAGGGAACAAAGTCAAATTCCAGTCATTATGCTAACGGCTTTGAGCGATAAGAAGTTGATCAGTCAATACCTCTTAGACGGTGCCAATGATTACATAGTCAAGCCTTTTGATTTGGACGAAGTCTTTGCCAGAGTTACTGTTCAATTACGCCAAAGTGTAGAAAAACAGCCTATGGAAATAGAAAAAACTGAAAATCTGTCACAAAACTTGAAAAATATCCAGTTTGATGCAGAAAGTTTTGAAATTAAAAATAGTCAGGAAACCATTCGCCTTGCTAAGAAAGAATACTTGATTCTCCAAACTCTCCTTAAACATCCAAAGAAAATTTTCACCAAGGAAGAACTTTATGAAATGGTATGGGAAGAGAGCTATCTACCTGGAGATAATACCCTCAATACGCATTTGAGTAATCTTCGTAAAAAATTAAACCAGCTTGACCCAAATCAAGAATATATTGAAACCATTTGGGGAGTTGGGGTAAGATTAAAAGGAGACAAGCAATGACCTACATGATAATTTTTGTCCTACTAGTACTCCTAATTATTTTATCGATTTCATTGATTCGCTATCATCTAGCACTTAAGAGCCTGAGTCAACAGATTGAAGACAAGATTCTCACGGGTAGTATGAAAAGAGTCGGAGTCAGCATTTTTTCCAAACATTTTTTACAGCTCTACCAGCAGATTGAAAATCTATTTCAGGAAGTGGAACAATCTCGATTGGTGATGAAAAGGGAAAAGCAGACTCTGGATATGGCCATCAGCAATATCGCCCATGATATTCGGACACCTTTGACTATCGCGTCAGGCTACACTCAACAATTGATAAAGTCTCCTGAAAACAAAGGAGAAACCTTACAAAAAGTAGCCCAGCATCTTGATTTAGTTTCCAAACGTTTGGAGGCACTCCTAGAATATCGGCGTTTGATGGAAGGAGCTGTCAAACCGAAACTGGAAGAAGTGGATTTTTCAGCTTTTATTACCAAAAAGACTCTGGCTTATTATGATGTTTTTCAGGCGGCAAATATCACGCTTGATTTTAAGGTTGAAGCCGGTTTAAAAATGAGGACTGATGAAGACTTGCTGGATCGTATTTTACAAAATCTGCTTGGAAATGTCCTCAAACATGGCAAGGAAGAAGCGCGGCTATCTTTGAGAAAGGAAAAGGAACAGCTTGTCTTAGAGATTGCAAACCTTGTCAAACAGCCCATCAAAAAAATAGAAAATCTCAGCAACCGTTTTTATTCTGAAAATCTATCTGACACCGAAGAATCCTCTGGTTTAGGTCTCTATATTACTGAGGAATTATGCCATCTTCTCGGTGCAGAGATGAAACTAAGCACAGATGGACAGTGGTTATCGGTTTTCATTTATTTTTAACGAAATAAACCTCCTCTGTAGGCTAGAGGAGGTCGTTTTTATAGACTTTTCTTTTTGAAAACTGCCAGTCCACTTAGATTAAAGATTACAATAACAGCTAAGCTAACTATAAGTGTATAGAAAATGGATTCACTATTAGCAGTCATAGCATAGAAAAATTGCAATGATAAATATGGCAAAATTTTGATACTTGGGAAGATGAGCATTGGCATAGAAAGTAAGATAGAGCTGACCAAATATCCAATAAATACTGCAAGATAAGAGTGACTAACATAGAGAATAAAGGAAACAATGGAAAGCCAAGCAAGGAGGCAAAGGAATTGAAGGAAAATGGTTATCAGTAGATTACCAATAAAGCCATCAGGCATAGCTCCAAATCCATTTAAGATAGTTGCTGGAATAAAGGCAATCACAAGGCTGATGATAACTTGTAAAAGTGCAATAGAAGCCAATACAAAGGCTTTCGCTAGAAAAAACTCGGTACGAGAAACACCCACTGTTAAATTATTTTTATAGAGTTTGCCGATTAAATCAACTCCAAGAACGAGGCAGGCTAGGACGATGCAGAGAAAAACGAGGTTTGAACCTTGACTAGATGCGTTGATCAGGGCTTGTACACCGTCCCAACCATGGGTTGGAATTTCTGGTTCTTCTGTCTGGATTGCCATCAGATGGCCAGTAGCCCCAAAAATAGCCCCCATTAACATGAGTACAAAGAGAATGAATTCTGTAATCCAAAAACCTTTGGAACGGAAAAGACGGTAAAAGTTTGCTTGAATGGTATGTATCATGATTTTCCTCCTATTCGACCAATTGTGTGAAGTATTCTTCTAGGTTTTGACGGGCGTAGTAAATCTCGTCAATAGCGACATCTGCCAAGGTTAATTCCTTAAGAATCTGTTTGACATCTTGTTCCTGACCAAAAATGTGGATTTCATTTTCTGGATTGACAACCTTGAACTGGAGCTGGATTTGTTCTTTCAATACTTGGCAAGCTTTCTCTTTGTCAGCTGTCTTAAGCACAATATAATCCTCACTTAGTGTTTCAAATTCAGCTTTGCTGATTTCACGGATAATCTTGCCTTGATCTAAAATACCAAAGCGATTAGCTACGAGGTAGAGTTCTGACAAGATATGGCTAGAGATGAGAATGGTGATTCCTTTTTCTTGATTGAGTCGTTGAATCATCAAACGAAATTCTTTGATACCAATTGGGTCAAGTCCATTGATAGGTTCATCTAAAATCAGGAAGTCTGGTTTGGAGAGAAGAGCTATAGCGATGCCAAGTCTTTGCTTCATTCCAAGAGAGAAATCTCGAAAGACTTTTTTACCTGTATCTGACAAGCCTACATAGTCCAGCGTTTCTCGAATGACTTGATCAGCATTTGGAATATGACGAATCATACAGTAATATTTCAGATTTTGATAGGCTGTTAGGTGATTATGGGCTACAGGTGATTCGATCACTGAACCTACTCGAGATAGGGCCTTGGTCCACTCATGTTCCGAATGGCTAGAAAAGAGGGAAACAGTTCCTTTATCCGCAAACAGTAGTTGCGTAATGATTTTTATCAAGGTGGTCTTCCCAGCTCCATTCTTCCCGATAAGTCCATAAATATCTCCCTCTCTTATGGTTAGATGAAGATCCTGAAGAATAGCTTGTTTGGCAAAGTTTTTGGACAATCCATGAATGTCAAGTACTGTTTTCATGATTCTCTCCTTTTGATTTATTTTGATAACTTTAGTATAAAGCATAGAAATCAAAGAAAGCTCAAGGATTTCTAAAGAGTTTCTAAAGTTTTAGGAATTCTTAAATATCAAAACCCAGTTGGTATGAACTGGGCTTCTTAATTATAAAATATACTTCTCAATCGCACGCGCGACGCCGTCTTCTTCGTTGCTGGCTGTAACGTCATCAGCAAGGGCTTTAACATAATCGCTGGCATTTCCCATAGCAATGCCCAGTCCTGCAAACTGGAGCATTTCGATATCGTTATTGGCATCGCCCATGGCCATAATTTCTGATGGCTCAATCTTCAAAATCGCTGCTAGTCGAGAAAGAGCAGTAGCTTTTGTCGTTCCAAGTGGCATGGCTTCATAGATGACAGGCTGCGAACGAACTCCGCTAAATCGTTGACAGAGTTCTTCAGCAAAACGCTGCTCAAAATCGTCTGTTTGTTCTTTTGTTCCTAAAAACATACCTTGGAACATACGGTACTTGCCACTAGTCGCTTTCTCAAGAGAAATTTCAGTTAAGTCTGAAAAGACTAGTTTGGCATCATTTTGAATGATTTCATTGGGCTTGCCACCGAGGACAAAATAGTGTTCCTCATCAAAAAGAGTCAACTGGACGTCACTCTTTTCAGCTAGATCATAGAGGTATTCGATGTCAGATGAACTGAGTTCTTGCCAATCAACTAGCCCCCAGTCACTGGTCTGGTGAGTTGAACAACCATTGTTAACAATGACATACTCATTCTGGAGGTCAAGGCCCAGTTTTTTATAGTAGGGGAGGACACCGAAAAGCGGGCGACCCGTACAGAGAACCAGTTTGACACCTTTTTCGATAGCTTGGTGAATAGCAGTGATGTGAGCTTGTGGGATTTCCTTGGCTTCATTGAGGAGGGTTCCGTCCATATCCAAGGCTAGTAGTTTAATCATAGATTTTCCTTCTTTATCTTTTGGTATTATTATAGCATATTTTGGAGAAGATAATGGTAAAAGGGCAGGGATATACGTTATTCAATGAAGTAAATAATTATATTTAGCAAGCTGGTCAAAAAAAACAGAGGATTTAAGATGAATAACACATTTTTCATCTTAAATCCTCTGTTTTCCTAATTTTTTATAAACCAACTTGATTAGACGTAGGATATGATTTATCTTCTAAATTTTCGTTTGATAATAGAGCGTTGGACTTTTAAAACAAGTAAGCTAAATCCGATTGCTGTAACAAATGCGAGAGCAGTTGTTAAATTTAATGCTAAAAAGATAAAACTAAAGATAGCAATACAGATACAAAAAACAGCAATATTAACAAAAAATAGGATTTCCTTGAGATTAGTATCAGATTGTGCTTCAGGTGTATAATCTTGATAGCGAGGAATCTGCTGGCTTAATTCTTCTTGATAGTCTACCTCATAGGATTGTAATTTTCTTACAGGCATTATTCTCTCCTTAACTGTACATACCTATTTTATCATTTTTTAATCGGATAATTATTACAGTAAGGTTACAAAAAGAATAAAGTCCCTTTTCATTTTCAAACTATTGTTCAGGTTGAAAATAGATTAGTAAAAATTGAAACAGTACATTAATACTCTTCAAAACAAGTTAGCGTCATCTTGTATTAGGTATATGTTACTAATTTAGTCAGTTTTATCTACAATCAAAAAGCTGTTCTTTGATTTTTATTGAGTATATAGACTGCAAATTGCGCTTAAAAATGGTATAATGGTAAAGTTATATAGTCCCGATAAGATGGTAGGTATTTATCACTAAGAGTTTTCCTATCAGTACTTTGTAACTCGCAAAGAATGACGGCTCCAAAGTAGTCGCTCGTCATTCTACGGTTGCCGCTATAACGCGGTCACCCTATGCGCCTTACTAGCTTCAGAAATAAAAAAGTTTCGTTTTTATTTCTTTCGCGTCGTAACTCTTAGAAAATGAAAATACCTATCAGTACTTTGTAACTCTATAACACTATTTTTAAGGGGGGACATTTTTATGTCAGAACGTAAATTATTCACGTCTGAATCTGTATCTGAGGGGCACCCTGATAAGATTGCAGACCAAATTTCAGATGCGATTTTGGATGCTATTTTAGCTAAGGATCCAGAGGCGCACGTTGCTGCGGAGACAGCTGTATATACTGGTTCCGTCCACGTTTTTGGTGAAATTTCTACAAATGCTTATGTGGATATTAACCGTGTGGTTCGTGATACCATTGCAGAGATTGGCTATACCAATACAGAATATGGTTTTTCTGCTGAGACGGTGGGAGTCCATCCATCACTTGTTGAGCAGTCACCCGATATTGCCCAAGGGGTTAATGAAGCCTTAGAAGTTCGTGGAAATGCAGACCAAGATCCGCTGGACTTAATTGGTGCTGGAGACCAAGGTCTCATGTTTGGATTTGCAGTGGATGAAACAGAAGAGCTCATGCCATTGCCAATTTCACTCAGCCACAAGTTAGTTCGTCGTTTAGCAGATCTTCGTAAATCTGGGGAAATCAGCTATCTTCGCCCAGATGCTAAATCACAAGTTACAGTTGAGTATGATGAAAATGACCGTCCAGTACGTGTGGACACAGTTGTTATTTCAACTCAGCACGATCCAGAAGTCAGCAACGAGCAAATTCACAATGATGTCATTAATAAGGTTATCAAAGAGGTTATTCCAGCCTCTTACTTGGATGAGCAAACAAAATTCTTCATCAATCCTACTGGTCGTTTTGTAATCGGTGGACCTCAAGGGGACTCAGGTCTGACTGGTCGTAAGATTATCGTAGATACTTATGGTGGCTACTCTCGTCATGGTGGTGGTGCCTTCTCTGGTAAAGATGCGACTAAGGTGGACCGTTCTGCGTCATATGCGGCTCGCTATATTGCAAAGAATATCGTTGCAGCAGGTCTGGCTAAGAAGGCAGAAGTGCAATTGGCTTATGCTATCGGTGTTGCCCAGCCTGTTTCTGTCCGTATCGATACCTTTGGTACAGGAAGAGTAGCTGAAAGCAAGCTTGAAAAAGCAACTCGTCAAATCTTTGACCTTCGCCCTGCAGGGATTATCCAAATGCTGGACCTTAAGCGTCCAATTTACCGTCAAACAGCGGCTTATGGACACATGGGACGTACAGATATTGACCTTCCATGGGAACGTTTGGACAAGGTAGACGCTTTGAAAGAAGCAGTCAAATAAAATCTTGAGAGGGGGACTTCCCCTCTTTTTTACTGATAAAACATTTCACATATAAATAATTGAACTTTTGTAAAAATAAGACTATAATTAAGTTAAAAATGATAAAGCTAGAAAGGAGTTTACTGTATCAAATCTGTACAGTAAGATTAAAATCATGAAAAAGAAAACAATAGCAATTATACAATGTATTTTGTATCTCATAGCTCCTTATATAGCTCTTCAGTTGTGTAGTATTAACAGAAGTTTAGTGGGTGAGTTCTTTATTATTTTCTTTATTCTGTTGACTATTTCATTCTGGTTTAGTATTTGGAAGCTAGAAAAAGCACTAAATAATGATTCACAATAATAACTCCAAAGATTTAGATCTGTTTTACACGGATTTAAGTCTTTTTATCACTTTAAAAAACTCCTATAACATCTTTCCGAAAAACTATAATTTTCTTGAAAAACAAATAAGTCTATGCTATACTACTAGTAGACTTATTTATGGAGAAAATACATGAAACGTGAGATTTTACTGGAACGAATCGACAAACTAAAACAAATCATGCCCTGGTATGTTTTGGAATACTATCAATCTAAGCTGGCTGTACCTTACAGTTTTACAACCTTGTACGAATACCTCAAGGAATACGATCGATTTTTCAGCTGGGTTTTGGAGTCTGGTATTTCAAACGCTGATAAAATGTCCGATATTCCTTTATCAGTTTTGGAAAATATGTCTAAGAAAGACATGGAATCCTTTATCCTTTATCTACGTGAACGTCCTTTGCTGAATGCTAATACAACCAAACAAGGTGTTTCTCAGACAACCATCAATCGGACTTTGTCAGCACTTTCTAGTCTTTACAAGTATCTGACTGAGGAGGTTGAAAACGACCAGGGCGAACCTTATTTCTACCGTAATGTAATGAAGAAAGTTTCAACCAAGAAAAAGAAAGAGACACTTGCTGCCAGAGCTGAAAACATCAAACAAAAGCTCTTTCTAGGTGATGAAACAGAAGGGTTTCTGACTTATATAGACCAAGATTACCCACAACAGCTCTCAAATCGTGCTCTATCATCGTTTAATAAAAATAAAGAACGTGATTTGGCCATTATTGCCCTTCTCTTGGCATCGGGTGTTCGCTTATCTGAAGCTGTTAATCTGGATCTAAGAGATCTCAATCTCAAGATGATGGTTATTGATGTCACTCGAAAAGGTGGCAAACGTGATTCGGTTAATGTTGCTGCCTTTGCTAAGCCTTATCTAGAGAATTATTTAGCCATTCGAAATCAACGCTATAAGACTGAAAAGACGGATATTGCACTCTTTCTAACTCTCTATCGAGGTGTTCCCAATCGTATTGACGCTTCCAGCGTTGAAAAAATGGTTGCTAAATACTCTGAAGACTTCAAAGTTCGTGTAACCCCCCACAAACTGCGCCATACCCTAGCAACTAGGCTCTATGATGCTACTAAATCGCAAGTTTTGGTCAGCCATCAGCTAGGACACGCCAGTACACAAGTCACTGACCTCTATACCCATATCGTTAATGATGAACAAAAAAATGCCTTGGATAGTTTATAGATTACATAAATTAAATTATGTAATCTATGAGAAAGGGATTCAATAAACTATTAATCTTATTTGATCATATCAAATACAATTGCTAACAGAGTAAACAGCTTTAAAGAATATGAAATAAAATTTATGTGGCCACTAGCTTGCCTTTCTTTGTAATATACTGGATATGCAAATCACTTATAATTGGTATTCATCTCAAAATAAGTGGATTCAACAAAAATAAATTAAATTGAGCACCTATAAAAGCATGTTGCCTGCGATGACCAATATTTTATCAGAAAATAAAATTCCTTTAAAAACAATCACGGACAGGGTTGGTCATTCCGACTCTGAAGTCACTACTTCCATCTATACCCAAGTCAAGAAGAATATGAAAGATGAAGCAATCAATGTATTGGATAAAGTTATGAAAAAGATTTTTTAAAAAGTTTTGCCCCTTTTTTGCCCCCTAAATACAAAAATAGCCCTTCGGATAAAATCCGAGGGGCTAGAAACGTTGTTAAATCAACGGCCGAACTTTTGAATTTCAAGGTTCGGGATAAAATAGTTCACTGAACTATTTTATTTTTTCAAATTGTAGAATGATTTCAATCCACGGTATTCAGCTACTTCACCAAGTTGGTCTTCGATGCGAAGCAATTGGTTGTATTTAGCGATACGGTCTGTACGTGAAAGTGAACCAGTCTTGATTTGTCCTGCGTTAGTTGCAACTGCGATGTCAGCGATTGTTGAATCTTCAGTTTCACCTGAACGGTGTGATACAACGGCAGTGTAACCAGCTTCTTTCGCCATTTCGATAGCGTCGAATGTTTCAGTAAGAGTACCGATTTGGTTAACTTTGATAAGGATTGAGTTAGCAGCACCTTCTGCAATACCTTTTTCAAGGTAAGAAGTGTTTGTTACGAAGAAGTCATCACCAACCAATTGAACTTTACCACCAAGACGTTCAGTAAGAGCTTTCCAACCGTCCCAGTCATTTTCATCCATACCATCTTCGATAGTGATGATTGGGTATTTGTTTACCAATTCTTCAAGGTAATCGATTTGTTCTGCAGCAGTACGTACAGCTGCTCCTTCACCTTCGAATTTAGTGTAGTCGTAAACTTTACGTTCTTTATCGTAGAATTCTGATGAAGCACAGTCAAATCCGATAAATACGTCTTTACCAGGAACATATCCAGCAGCTTCGATAGCAGCAAGGATAGTTTCAACTCCGTCTTCAGTTCCTTCAAAACGAGGAGCAAATCCACCTTCGTCACCTACGGCTGTTTCCAAACCACGAGATTTAAGGATTTTCTTAAGAGCATGGAAGATTTCAGCACCCCAACGAAGAGCTTCTTTGAATGATGGCGCACCAGCAGGTACGATCATGAATTCTTGGAAAGCGATTGGAGCGTCAGAGTGAGAACCACCGTTGATAATGTTCATCATTGGAGTTGGAAGAACTTTAGTGTTGAATCCACCAAGGTAGCTGTAAAGTGGGATTTCAAGGTAGTCAGCAGCAGCACGAGCTACAGCGATAGACACACCAAGGATTGCGTTTGCACCCAATTTACCTTTGTTAGGAGTACCGTCAAGAGCGATCATAGCACGGTCGATAGCTTGTTGGTCACGTACATCGTAGCCGATGATAGCTTCAGCAATGATGTTGTTTACGTTGTCAACAGCTTTTTGTGTACCAAGACCACCGTAACGAGATTTGTCACCGTCGCGAAGTTCAACTGCTTCGTGTTCACCAGTAGAAGCTCCTGATGGAACCATACCACGTCCGAAAGCACCTGATTCAGTGTAAACTTCTACTTCAAGTGTTGGGTTACCGCGTGAGTCTAGGACTTCGCGAGCGTAAACATCAGTAATAATTGACATTTTTTACTCTCCTTATGAGTTAAATTTTTTACACCTCTATAATACCTTAAAAACCCTCATTTTTCAAGAAAAAACGTTATCTTTGTGCAAATTTTCCTTAACTTTATAAAGTAATCGCTTTCTTTTGTCTGTTTTATTCTAACTTTTATGATATACTGTTTTCATGACAGATTTATCAAAACAATTACTTGAAAAAGCTCATGGTGGAGCAAAATTAAATCCGGATGAGCAAAGACGCTATCTTGGTACCTTTGAGGAAAGAGTTCTTGGATATGCAGATATTGACACAGCAAATAGCCCTCAGTTAGAAAAAGGTTTTTTATCTATTTTAGAAAATCTTCAGGAAAAAGCAGAGCCACTATTTGTGAAGATTTCACCAACTATCGAATTTGACAAACAAGTTTTCTACTTAAAAGAAGCAAAAGAAACTGATAGTCAAGCTACCATTGTATCTGAAGAGCATACTTCTTCTCCTTTTGGCCTGATTATCCACACCAATGCACCCGTTCAAATAGAAGAAAAGAACCTTCGACTTGCTTTTGCAAAACTTTGGGAAGGTAAAAAGGAAGAACCATCCAAAACATCCTTATGGAAAAAATGGTTTGGCTAAATCTTGCGCATAGTCAATAAGTGCCCGATATTGGCTGCCGTGCGCTCCAGATAGAGACTGGCATTTTTCAAACTATCTTCTAAAGGTTCGCTTTTCTCTAAAATAGAAAAGGCGGCTTGGATATTTTCAAATGGTAGAGAAGGTAAATCTTCAGCAAGACTACCACAAATAGCAATAACAGGAACTCCGACAGGGGTTCTTTTTGCAACACCAATAGGCGCTTTACCTGCTAGGCTTTGACTGTCTAGTCTACCTTCACCAACGATAACCAAGTCAACATCTGCAACTTTCTTATCAAAATCAATCAAATCTAAACAGGTATCAATTCCAGACACGATATTTGCCTGGGCAAAAGCACACAAACCGCCAGCAATGCCTCCACCAGCTCCTGCTCCTTTAATTTCCAATGTTACAGGGGAGGCTTTTTCATAAAAATCTTGGATTGCCTGATCTACGACTGCAAACATAGTAGGATGTAAACCTTTTTGTTTGCCAAAAGTATAAGTCGCACCTTGATGACCACATAAGGGACTCGCGACATCTGCTAAAATACGAATTTGCACATCTTCAGGAATTTCATAGCGATTTTCTGTTGAAACAGAAGCTAATTTTAGTAAGGGTTGACCGCATGCCGGCAAGACATTTCCATCCCTATCATAAAATCGATAACCTAAACCAGCAGCGATCCCAATTCCTCCGTCATTACTGGCCGTGCCACCAACGCCGATATAGATTTCTTTAATCCCTTGAGCAATGAGATGACGAATCAACTCTCCAATACCACAAGTTTGGATTTGAAGTGGATTTCGTTTCTCTAGCGGAACCTTTCCAAGGCCAACTAAATCAGCAACTTCAAATAGTGCCAGTTGTTCTTTTTGAAAATAGCGCATGGGTTCTTTTTGACCAAAAGGTCCTGTCACTTTGATCCATTTTTCTTCAAGGTCAAGAGAATGTCGGATAGCATCTACAATACCTTCTCCCCCATCACCAACAGGGCAGAGGAGACATTCTACATCTGCTATCGATTGTTGGAAGCCTCTTTTAATAGATTCAGCTACCTCTTCAGCAGTCAAGCTTTCCTTAAATGAATCTGGTGCAATTACAATCTTCATATTTTCCCTCATTCTAAAAAGCCAATCAAAGGAAGAACTTTTAAAAAATCCCTCTTGTCAACATGATGTGGTATTTCTTTTTTGAGCACTTCTTTGGCACAAAAGGCGATTCCTAGTCCTGCTGACTTCAACATTAATAAGTCATTAGCACCATCACCGATTGCAACTGTTCTTTCTCTAGGGAGTTTGAGTTCCTTTCTCCATTGTTCCAGAGTTGCTTGTTTGAGTTCAGGGCTTATAATTGCTCCAACTAATTTTCCTGTTAAATGACCGTCTTTGACTTCAACTTGGTTGGCAGAGAAATAGGCAATACCAAGGGATTTTGCTAATCTCTCAACTATTTGCGTAAAACCACCTGACACCAGACCTACTAGGATGCCATTCTTTTGGAGAATGGAAATGAATTCCTGGGCATTTGGCGTTAGTTGAATAGACTTGAAGACTGTATCAAAGACCGAAATAGGAAGGCCTTCCAAGAAGGACACTCTGTCTCGTAAACTCGTTTCAAAATCTAGCTCTCCTCGCATTGCCCGACTTGTAATCTGCGAAATTTCCTCCTCACGACCTACCTCTCTTCCCAAAAGATCAATCACTTCTTCTAGGATTATGGTTCCATCTACATCCATAACACACAAGCCTTTTACTTGAGACATTAGTTCTCCTCTCTAAACAGCCCAAAAATCGTATGAAGTCATCATACGATTTTATCTATTAATTAACTAAACTATGGTACAAGTCAAGATATGACTTGCAAGCTGTATCCCATGAGAAATCACACTCCATAGCTTGTTTTTGTAAATTTCTCCAAACATCAGGATGGTTTCTATACAAGTCCAAAGCTGTTTGGAAAGTCCAATTTAACCAATAAGGAGATAGATTGTCAAAGCTAAAGCCAGTACCGCTTCCTTCAATTGGATTGAAAGCGCGAACGGTATCTCGCAAGCCTCCAACTTCATGGACCAATGGCAAGGTTCCGTAACGCATAGCCATCATTTGAGACAAGCCACACGGTTCAAAACGACTCGGCATGAGGAAGAGGTCACAAGCAGCGTAGATTTCTTGAGCTAGTTTGACATCAAAAGTGATATTTGCTGATAGCTTGTCTGGGTAAATCTGAGCAAACCATGAGAAAGCTCCTTCAAAGGCTGGATCGCCAGTTCCCAAAAGAACAATCTGAACATCATTTTGCAAGATATGGTGAAGACTTTCAACCACCACATCAAAACCTTTTTGACGTGTCAAACGAGAAACAATTCCCACCAGTGGAACGTCGGCTCTAACTGGCAAGCCAACTCTTTCTTGCAATTTTGCCTTGTTTTGGGCCTTCCCAGACAAATCTTCCTGATTAAAATGATAATCTAATAGGGCATCCGTCTGAGGATTATAAAGATCAGCATCAATCCCGTTCGCGATACCAGATACTTTACCAGACTCCATTCGAAGAATTTGATCCAAGTTACATCCGAACTGACTGGTCATAATTTCATGAGCATAGCTAGGCGAAACAGTTGAAACACGGTCAGCATAAAGAATACCAGCCTTCATCCAGTTCAGACAATTGTTCCAGCGAAGGGTACCATCAGCATAACGCTCAAAGCCAACTCCAAACAAATCCCATAACATTCCTTCTGAAAATTGTCCTTGGAATTCCAAATTATGAATAGTTAAAACAGTTTTAATTCCTTGATAAGCTTGAATCCAACGGTATTTTTCCTTTAACAAGAAAGGAATCATGGCTGTATGGTAGTCATGAACATGAAGAAGGTCAGGAATGAAGTCAATCCTTTCCATAGCCTCAATGGCAGCCAGTTGGAAGAAAGCGAAGCGTTCCCCATCGTCAAAATCACCATAAACATGACCACGGAAGAAATAATATTGGTTGTCAATAAAGTAGAAAGTTACACCGTTTAAGACGGTTTTCTTAATCCCACAGTACTGTCTGCGCCAACCAACACTCACCTCAAAATGAAGAACATCTTCAATTTGATTTCCAAATTTAGCCTCTACCATGTCATAGTAGGGTAAAATCACTGCAACTTCGTGCCCAGCTTTTACCAGTGATTTGGGAAGAGCGCCAATAACGTCTCCCAAACCACCTGTTTTTGAAAAGGGTGCACCCTCTGCTGCTACAAATAAAATTTTCATGAATGAATATCCTCTGTTACTTTGCTACCTTTCTTAACGACAACTGGATGTTCTGCAGTCCCACGAATCACAACACCAGGCTCAACTTCAACACCCTTGTCCAAGATAGCATATTCGACCTGAGCCCCTTCTCCAATAACAACACGAGGGAAGAGCAGGCTATCTTTAACCAGGCTATCCTTATGGACATGAATATTACGTGATAGAACAGAATTAGCCACTTGACCTTCAATGATACTACCAGAAGCAAACTGAGAAGTACTCACCTTAGATGTATTGGCATAGTAAGTTGGCTCTTCATTTTTGACCTTTGTATAAATCTTTTGGTTTGGTGAGAAAAGAGAGTAGAATTTTTGTGATTCAAGCATATCAATATTCGCTTGGTAATAAGACTCTACAGAGTGAATATTGGCTAGGTAGCCTGTGTACTCGTAGGCAAAAGCCCCTTCTTTGGCCGCCAAATCCCGTAAGACATATCGCAACTTCTCTGGATGTTCTTTTTTAGCTTCTTCTTCCAAGCGTTCAATCAACCAAGGTGTATCAACGACAAAGATATCTGTGGACATATTATAGATTTGATCTGGTAACTTGCTATCAAAGAGTTTATGAGAACGAACATGGTCTGTCTCATCCACTTCCAAGATTGCGTTTACTTCTGAAATGTCTTTCTTAGCTAGTTTTTTATAAACTACAGTGATAGGCCCTTTTGTTGTACTGTGTAGGTGGAAAACTTGGTTCAAATCAATGTTAATCAAAACATCACAGTTGAGTGAAACTGTTTGGTTTGAGCCAGAACGTTTCAAATAAGTAAGAAGCTGCTGGTAGTATTCTTTCCCAACTGTACTACTTTCCACACGGGTATTGTAAATACCTAGATAATAGTGACTTAGAAGAGTTGACAAGCCCCACTCGCGTCCTGAACGGATATGGTCAAAGACGGAGCTGATATTGTCTTGTTGGAAAATACCGAAAATACTACGCACACCTGCATTAGCAAGACTGGAAAGTGGGAAGTCAATCAAGCGATATTTACCTCCAAAAGGCAAACTAGCTACTGGACGGTGGTCCGTCAGTGTTGACATATCATGAAAACCAACTGTATTTCCTAAAATGGCAGAATATTTATCAATCTTCATCTGTTGCTACCCCCACTACTTCATCATATCCTACAACTTGTACTTCTTCTGTTCCATCAATTTCGACACCGTCAGAAATAACTGCACCTTCACCAATAATGGCACGTTTGATTTTAGCTCCCTGACCAACAATCGCACCACTCATGATAACTGAATCTACTACTTCTGCACCTTCTCGAACTTGTGCCCCTGTTGAGAGGATAGAATGTTTAACAGTTCCATCGACAAAACAGCCATCGACAACCAAAGAATCTTCAACATGTGCATTTGCACCAAGGAAGTTTGGTGGTGAAATCAAGTTTCTTGAATAAATCTTCCATTGACGGTTACGGCTATCCAAGGCATTTTCTGGAGAAATGTACTCCATGTTGGCTTCCCAAAGTGACTCAATAGTACCAACATCTTTCCAGTAACCGTTAAATTCATAGGCATAGACACTTTCACCTGACTCAAGGTAATTTGGAATGACATTCTTACCGAAGTCTGACATATCGACATTGCTCTTTTCAGCAGCAACAAGCATATTGCGGAGACGTTGCCAATCAAAGATGTAAATACCCATAGAAGCTTTGGTAGACTTAGGTTGAGCTGGTTTTTCTTCAAATTCAACGATACGATTGTTAGCATCTGTATTCATGATACCAAAACGACTAGCTTCTTTAAGAGGAACGTCTAAAACCGCTACTGTCAAGCTGGCATTATTATCCTTGTGAGACTGGAGCATGTCATCATAGTCCATTTTGTAGATGTGGTCCCCAGAGAGAATCAAGACATACTCAGGATTAACACTGTCGATATAGTCGATATTTTGGTAAATAGCATGACTAGTCCCTTCAAACCAACGATTTCCTTCACTTGCAGAATAAGGTTGAAGAATAGAGACACCAGAATTGATACCATCTAGTCCCCAGCTTGAACCGTTCCCGATATGGTTGTTGAGAGCAAGTGGTTGGTACTGTGTAATGACTCCAACATTGTGAATTCCTGAGTTGGCACAGTTTGAAAGAGCAAAGTCAATGATACGGTAGCGCCCACCAAATTGCACAGCTGGTTTTGCGATGCTTTGAGTGAGTTTACCGAGACGAGTTCCTTGCCCACCGGCAAGAATCAAAGCTAACATTTCATTCTTCATTTTCTACTCCTTTTTGGTTTTTACTTGTGACGATTTTAGTAGGTTTCAAGCGGCGCTTGATTTTCCATACACTTGCTCCCATAGCCGGTAGGGTAAAGGTCAAGGTCTGCTCATAATCTTTCCATAGTCCTTCTTGCGTTTGCACAGTTTGATTATGTTCTTTCCAAACGCCTCCCCACTCTTCTAACTCAGTATTCCAGACTTCTTCATAAATCCCTGCAACAGGAAGTCCGATTGTAAAATCTTTTCGTTCAACAGGTGCCATATTAAAGACACAGACTAGCATGTCGTCCTTCTTACCCTTACGTATGAAGGAAAGAACGCTCTGATCTCTATTATCTGCATCTATAATTTCAATACCATCATAGCTGGTATCGATTTCCCACAGACAGCGATGGTCTTTGTAAAACTGGTTTAGCTGAGAAGTGAAAGACTTCATCTTAGCATTCATAGGGTCTTCTAGATTAGACCATTCCAATTGTTCCTCAGATTTCCATTCTAGGAATTGGCCGTATTCGCTACCCATGAAGAGCAATTTCTTACCAGGGTGACAAATTTGGTAAGTGTAAAGATTGCGTAAGCCTGCGAATTGATTGTAACGATCTCCCCACATCTTATGCATCATACTCTTCTTACCATGAACCACTTCGTCATGCGAGAATGGTAGGAGATAATTCTCCTTGAAGACATACATAAAGCTGAAAGTCACCAGGTTAAAGTCATATTTACGGTAAATCGGATCTTCTTCGTAGAAACGGAGGATATCATTCATCCAACCCATATTCCATTTGTAGTCAAAGCCAAGACCATCTGAATCCTTGGTGTCAGTAATCTGAGTAGCTGATGAACTTTCCTCAGCTATCATCATAACATCTGGATGAGCTTGTTTAATGACATCATTCAAGCGTTGAAGGAAATAATAACCTTCATAATTGAGATTACCACCATCTTTATTTGGTGTCCATGGTGCATCATCATAATCAAGATAGAGCATGTTGCTAACAGCATCCACGCGAATACCGTCCAAATGGTAAAAGTCAATCCAGAATTTAATACTAGAAATCAAGAAGGACTGGACTTCATATTTCCCAAGGTCAAAATTGAGCGCACCCCAACCGTAGTTATGAGCCTTATTATGGTCTTGATATTCAAAAGTCGGTGTCCCATCATAATAGGCCAAGGCATCATCATTGATAGTAAAATGACCAGGTACCCAGTCCACAATGACCCCAATATTATTTAAATGACATTCCTCAACAAAATCTTGAAACTCTTCAGGACGACCATATGCATGCTCTAAAGCAAAGTACCCCATAAGCTGGTAACCCCAACTCAAACCGAGAGGGTGAGACATCAAGGGCATAAACTCAATGTGAGTATAGTTCATCTCAACCAAGTAAGGAATCAGCTCATCCTTCAGTTGAGCAAAACTATAAGGACTTCCATCTAGATTTCTCTTCCACGATCCAGCATGAACTTCGTAAATATTGACAGGACGCTCTTCAAAACTCAAGCGTTTTCTACGAGCTAGCCAGAGACCATCTTTCCATTTCTTTTCTGGAATCTCTGTTAAAATCGCTCCAGTACCAGGGCGAGCCTCATATCGAATGGCCATGGGATCAATCTTCATCAGCTGATGACCATTTGCACGAGTGATATGATACTTGTAAATTTGGCCTTCATGAGCAAGGCTGGTAAAGACTTCCCAGACACCAAATTCATTTCGTTCCATTAGGATTTGATTTTCTACCCAATTGGTAAAATCCCCCACCAAGTGGACAGCCTGAGCGTTGGGAGCCCACACACGAAATGTATAACCGTACTCTCCATTTAGTTCTTCCCTATGTGCTCCTAGATAATGCTGGAGGTGAAAATTTTCACCTGTCATAAAGGTGCGCAAAGCTTCTCTTTTATCCATAACACTCCCTCTTTTCTGTAAGCGTTTTCTATAGATTTATTATACTACCTTTTTATGGAAGATTCAAGTAAATTACCATATTTGGTAAAAATTCTTTTGAAAATCTTCAAAAAATGAACTTATCCATTCACTTATAAATCAAGGAATGACAGATAGTTTGTGAAAACGTCCTCTTTTTGATTACTATCATATCACAAAGTTCGTATTTTATCCAAATGTAGCATTGTTTTTATGTGAAAAATAAAATCAGGAAAACAATTTCCTGATTTTACATTTTATTTCATATCAAAAACAATGGATTTGACATTTGTCATCGCTTCAATGCTATATTTAATTCCTTGAACACCAGCACCAGAACCTTTGACACCAAGGAATGGGAAATTATCTGGACCACGCTGGGTTTTATTATTAATATGGACTGTACCCACTTCAAGTTTTTCAGCGATTTCAAAGGCCTTTTTGAAATCATTTGTAAAGACTGAGGATTGAAGGCCGAATTCAGATTCGTTGGCAAAGGCAATTGCTTCTTCTACACTAACCACACGGATAATTGGTAAAACAGGACCAAATGGCTCTTCCCATGCTACTTTCATATCTTTTGTAACTTGGTCAAAAAGTACTGGCCAGAGAAGATTGCCCTCACGTTTGATTGGTGTAAGAGCCTGAGCCCCTTTTTCTTGTGCATCCTCAATCAAGCCCCAAATGAAGTCGGCTGAAGCATTGTCAATAACAGGTGTGATATCAGCATTGTCAAATGGATCACCAACTGTTAATTTAGCAACTTCTTCCTGAAGCAAAGTAGCTAATTGATCTGCTACACTCTCGAGAACAATGACACGTTTAATGGCCGTGCAACGTTGGCCGGAATAGCTAAAGGCTCCTGCAACGATTTGCTTGGCAGCGTGTTCCAAATCTGCATCTTCTAGTACTAGAGCTGCATCTTTTCCACCAAGTTCCAACATGATAGGACGCATACCAGCTAAACGACCAATACGTTCTCCGATTGGAGTTGAACCTGTAAAGTTGATGAAGTTGACTTCTTTGTGCTCAATGATATAATCCCCAATTTCTGAACCACGTCCCGTAATAGTATTGAAAACACCTGCTGGAATCCCTGCTTCTTCAAAGACTTTAGCCAACAGGAGACCAGAAATAGAACCTTGTGTTGGTGGCTTAAACATGACAACGTTCCCTGCAATCAAGGCAGGTGCTATTTTAGAAGCAGATAAATTAACTGGATAATTAAAGGGAGCAATAGCTAGTACAACACCAACTGGCTCACGACGGACAACAGCCAGTTTGTTTTTACTTGCTGCTTCAAAACCGCCACCTTCCATCGCTTGGCCTGTGATACGGAGACCTTCTTCAGCAGCATAGCGGATCAAGTCTGCGGTACGCACTACTTCTCCAATTGCTGCTTTAATCCCTTTTGCTACTTCTTTGGCAAGAATAGTACCAATTTCTTCCTTATCGCGTTCCAAAATAGCTGCTGTCTTATGCAAATAAGACGCACGTTCAACTGCTGATAGAGCTCGCCATGCTGGCAGGGCTGCACGCGCAGCTTTCATAGCCTCATCTACTTCAGCCTGACTCATAGCTGGAACAGTCCCTAATTCTTCTTGATTGATTGGTGAATAAATCGTAATTTCTTTTTCAGATGATTTCCATTCTCCATTTACTAAATTCTTATATCTTGTCAAATTCTCATCCTCCTGAAAATGATTAGATATATTTTACCAAATTTTCAGAAAATTACAACCCTTTTTACAATATTTTTGAGATTATTTTCACAAGCTTGATTTTTCAAACTATTTGAATACTCTTGTTAAGCAGTAATACTCAATGAAAATCAAAGAGCAAACTAAGAAGCTAGCCGTAGGTTTCTCAAAGCACTGCTTTGAGGTTGCAGATAGAGCTGACGTGGTTTGAAGAGATTTTCGAAGTGTATAAGTACAAAAAGAAAAGGCTTAGATGAACTAAACCTTTTTCATGCTATGTTATTCTTCATTGAGTTTTATAATTTTTAGCAAGAAGATATCCTAGAAATTATACGACACAATTGAAAACTTTTGATTTTTTCTACAAGACTTTAAAGACGCTGGTGCTAACGCCACCAACCATGTCTTTATCACTTAAATGGCTATTGGTCACCAATAGTTCTAGATTTCCAGCATTTTCAAACTGGAAGTCTTGCCCTTTAGTATTAAATACAACCAGTAAATGGTCTTCCCCTTGAATCTCATAGACAATCAAACCACTATGTTCATTTGCTGAATGAACAAAAACATGATGGTAAATTTCATCATAAGTAGGGTAAGAAAAGGCACCGGTTCCTGTCTTCAATCGAATAATTTGACGGATAAACTCAATACTATCTTGACGCTCATTAATCAAGTCCCAGTTTACTTGGTTGACACTGTCTGAAGCATTATAGCTATTCATAGCACGCTCTCTATCATCATGGGTCAACTCACCATTTTCACCAGTCGCAACTAGTTTGGTACGACCAAATTCTTGACCGATTTCCATAAAGGCCATTCCCTGCATGAGCAGATTCATGGCTGTGGCTGTCTCAACCTTACGCATGATTTGCTCAGAACTTTGGTCTGGATGAAGAGTTGCCAACAAATCGTGAAGATTGTAATTGTCATGGGCCTCTACATAGTTGAGTACTTGATTTGGATGTGTATAAGTTCCTAATTCACGGCTACCTAAGATTGCTTTGGCTAGAATTGGTTCTGTCGCAGCACCACTGACAAAACCTGACTTGATAGCACCGTAGACTTCTCCCCCTTTGACAGCATCGCGCTGATTGTCATTAAAGAAACCGATATTTGGCATCTGGTAGGCATTGTCTTTCTTAGCCTTATCATAAGGCGCTAGGCCTGTTCCCATATCCCATCCTTCTCCATAAAGGATAATGTTAGGGTCAATTTCATCCAAGCTCTGACGAATCATCTGCATGGTCTTGACATCATGAATCCCCATTAAGTCAAAACGGAAGCCGTCAATATTGTATTCCTGCACCCAGTATAGAAGGGAATCAATCATATACTTGCGGAACATTTCGTGTTCACTGGCTGTTTCATTTCCAACGCCTGTTCCATTCTGGAAGGTACCGTCTGGATTCATACGATAATAGTAATCAGGGACAGTTGTTTGGAAAGGTGCATCAACAACTGAGAAGGTGTGATTATAGACAACATCCATAATGACACCAATACCCGCATCGTGGTAAGCTTGAACCATGGTCTTCAAATCACGAATAACCTGAGCTGGGTCGTCTGGATTAGTTGAAAAACTAGTTTCTGGCGCGTTATAGTTTTGTGGATCATAACCCCAGTTGTAGGTTACATTCCCATCCGCATCATATTCTTTGTGACGGTCTGCAATTGGTTGCAACTGAACATAATTGTAGCCTATCTTCTTGATGTAATCAAAAGCAGTTGCTTGGCCGTACTGGTTAACTGTTCCAGTCTGTGCAGCACCTAAGAAAGTTCCTCGAAGATGTTCATCCACACCTGAGGTCGGTGATTTGGTCAAATCACGAATATGCATTTCACAGATGACTGACTTACATGGATTTGCCAAGCGCCAAGTAGCCTCAGAACCATGCTTAACCTCGAAGTTTTCGACTTGTTTTTCTGCATGGCTTAGAATAGCAGAACGTTTGCCATCAGGACTGGTAGCAATGGTATAGGGATCGCGTGTCACTGTTTGGTGGTGAGGGAATTGGACTTGATACTGATAAGCCTTACCAGTCAAATCTTCCTCAACATCCAAACTCCAGACACCAATAGTATTGTCCTTATGGTTATAAGAGTAGCTATTGCCTCTCTCCATATCAAAAGTCTTCCAAACAGGTGCATCATTAGTAGCTGATTCATAAACGACAACCTGCACTTCTGTCGCTGTTGGAGCCCAGAGAGCAAAATGAGCCTGATTGTCCTCTACACGGCAACCCAATTCACCCTGGTAGCCCCAATGGTGGTCGAAACTAGCACTATTGATAGCCTTGTCAAAGGCAAAAGGATTTTGATTTTTATAGAAAGGACTGGCAATAGCAGGATTTTCAGAATAATAAATCCTATCATCGCCTTCCAAAATCCAGACCTCTGTTAAGAGGGGATAATGATTAAAACGGATAGCATATTCTTTACTGGTTTGGCCAGTATGAACCACAAAATTCAAGCTTTCTAAGTCATGAGAACTTGGGTGTTCAAAACTAAATAAAGCACCAAAATAATCTTCTTTGTAGGTCAGCAAATCAATCCGCTGGTCCTGACTTTTTACAAAAGAGCAAGTGTCGTATTCTCCATTCTTGCGATGGTAATGAATGCGCATAGGGTAGTTATACATTTTTATTTTTCCTTTTTACTTTTTTAATTTGTTTCTGTTTCACTAATAAATTCTTGACCGATTTTGTCCCGATTAACAAACTAGTTATACTGTCTAAACTCTGATTTTAAACAATCATTACAGACTTTCTAGCCAAGCTTCATCTCGAACCTCGATACCAAGTTCTTGTGCTTTTTGCAGTTTACTTCCAGCGTCTGCACCTGCCACGACGAGGTCGGTCTTTTTAGAAACACTGCCTGTTACCTTAGCACCTAGACTTTCGAGTTTACTTTTAGCTTCTGAGCGCTTGAGCCGTTCCAATTTTCCAGTCAATACCACTGTCAAGCCTGACAAGGCTGCATCCGCTACTACCGTCTGACCTTTATAATCCAGATTGACCCCAGCTTCTTTCAACTCGTCTAAGAGAACCTTCGATCCTTCTGTCGCAAAATATGTCTGAAGACTCTTGGCAATCACACCACCCAAACTTTCAATACTAGCCACTTCGTCTGGATCTGCCTGAGCCAGATTTTCAATCGAGTGGAAATGTTGAAGTAAGAGCTGGCTGGCCTTACTTCCGACATGGCGAATGCCTAGACCAAACAAGAGCTTCTCAGCAGAATTTTCCTTAGATGCTTGAATGGCTTGATACAGTTTAGAAGCAGACTTTTCCTTAACACCCTCTAAAAGGAGGAAATCTTCTTCTTGTAATCGGTAAATATCCGCCACATCCTTAACCAAATTAGCAGCAAATAGTTTCTCAACAATAGATGGACCAAGGCCTGTAATATTCATGGCATCTCGAGAGGCAAAGTGGATCAAACCTTCCATGATTTGAGCAGGGCAACGCGGATTGATACAACGGAGAGCTACTTCATCTTCAAAGTGCAACAAGTCAGAATCACAACTTGGGCAGTTTTTAGGGATATCTAGTTTCTCTTCAGAAATCCGTTTGGACTCTACTACTCGTAAAACAGCAGGGATGATGTCCCCGGCCTTATAGACGATAACCGTGTCGTCTTTGCGGATATCTTTTTCAGCAATATAATCCACATTGTGCAGAGTCGCACGGCTAACAGTTGTACCAGCTAGCTGAACAGGGGTCAGATTAGCAGTTGGGGTTACAACACCGGTACGACCAACTGTCCAATCGACTGATAAGAGTTGAGCTTCTTTTTCTTCAGCTGGGAACTTGTAGGCCACTGCCCACTTTGGAGCCTTAACAGTAAAGCCGAGTTCTTCTTGACCTGCTAGGTCGTTTACCTTGATCACCACTCCATCAATGTCATAAGGTAAATTATCCCGTTCTTGTCCTACTTCTTGGATGAAATCCCATATCTCATCCATGCTTTCAGCTAAGATTCGCTTTGGATTGACCACAAAACCAAGTTGTTCAAGATGCTTCAACACCTTTTCTTGACTATCTCGAGTTGAAGGGCTGGCTTCTTGATAGAGAAACGTTGCAAGATTGCGCTTGGCAACTACTGCTGTATCCAACTGACGCAAGGTTCCTGCCGCCGCATTACGAGGATTGGCAAATTCAGGCTCTCCATTTTCTTGTCGTGCTTGGTTGACCTGGTCAAAAGAAGCGCGTGGCATATAACATTCCCCACGAACTGTGATATCAAGTTCTTCTGGCAAGATCAATGGAATGTCCTTAACACGCTTAAGATTTTCTGTGATATTTTCCCCAATAGAACCATCACCACGTGTTGCCCCAGCAACCAAAATCCCCTTTTCATAAGTAAGAGAGATAGATAAGCCATCGATTTTCAGCTCACAAATATAGGTTGGATGAGCCACTTCCTTACGAACACGCGCATCAAAAGCTTCAAGCTCCTCACGTGAAAAAGCATCCTGCAAACTATAAAGAGGATACTGATGACTGTATTTTTCAAAACCATCTAAGACTTTGCCACCAACACGATGAGTCGGACTGTCTGCTAATACTTGATCTGGATAGACAGCCTCCAACTCAACCAACTCACGGTAAAGGCGGTCATACTCACTATCTGAAACCGAGGGATTATCGCTGGTATAGTACTCAGTTGCATAGTGATTGAGCAAGGCGACTAACTCATTCATTCTTTTATTCATAAAACCATTTTACCATAAACTAAGCCCTCCTCACAAACGAGAAGGGCGGAAAAAACACTTAGATTGGAATTATTTTTGAAGTCCAAGCAAACTTATGTCTCTTTTTCAAAACGAGTTCGAACATAGCCTAGAGCTAAGAAGGATAAGGCGACAACTCCTAGTCCAATAATCAAGAAAGAATAAAGATGAACACTTGGAAGCCAGGTCATTAAACCTGTTGCTATAGGCATAAAAAGTATAGCTAATGTATAAATCGAACTGAGAACTCTACCAAGATATTCACCTTCAACCTTGGTTTGTACCTGAGTAAAAAAGTGAATATTGAACATCGTCATAAACAATTCACAAACGAAATTTCCTGAAAAAGTCAGATAGGATGGGAGAGTGAAGCCCATTATCATCACTCCAAGTCCAGTCAGAGCCAATAAAAACAGAAGCATTTCCATACTGGCTTTAATCTTACTAGCTAACAGCGCACCAACAATAGATCCGATTGCCCCCATTGTCAAAATAGTGGCATAGGCACCTTGTACTCCATAGAGCTGATTTGAAAAGGGAAGGAGATAATTAAAGGCTGCGAAGAAAAAATTGACACTTGAAGCTATGACTAACAAAAAGAATATTTTCTTTTGCTTCAAAATATAGTGAACTCCCTCCTTGATATCAGAAAAAATAACTTTGAATGTGAGTTTCTTCTCACCCATAGTCTTCTCCTCTTTCTTTGGAAGCAAGGCTACCAAGCCAAAAGCGAGGAAAAAACTAAGGGCATCTAACACCAAGGTAATGCGAAGACTTGCAAATTGTAAAACCAGAAAAGAGAGTACAGGGGAACTCACACTGACAACCTGCATCACTAATTCCAAACGAGAATTGTAGAGGACCAGTTCATCCTTCTCTACCAATTCTGTGATAATGGCCTTATTTGCCGGTCTAGAAAAGGCAAAAGCAATAGCCTGCACAATATTGGCAAAAATCAAAGCGCCAATCATCCAGCTGTCATTCCTTATGAAAGAAATAGCCAGACAAAGAATCCCACAAACAAGGTCTGTCACCATTAAAATCTTACGACGAGAAAATCGGTCTGAAATGACTCCACCAAAAGGATTTACGAGAATAGATGTGACGAGTTCAGAAATCTGATACATTCCTAAAACTGTCTGTCCGATAGTCCCCATGGAAGCCAACCAGACACTATTTCCATAATCATAGAGCATATTCCCTATCTTGTTAACAGCTCCGCGACTAATCAACTGTACTGCATAGCGATTCATATAAAAACTCCTCTCAAATTTTGAAACTATTGTATCAAAACCGAAAGGAGCTTTTTATTTTTTCCCTTATTTGGGAAAATTAATCTTTGATAAATTTTTCGTAGTGTTCCTGATAGTAGGCTACTTGTTCAGGAAGACCTAACACATCAAAAATATGCATGGCCTCTTGCATCTGACTACAGCCTTCTGTACACTGTCCTTTTTGGTACAAGGCAAAACCTTTTAGGTAATGTAAAATATTTCGTTCATACAGACTAATGTTTTTGCCAATAATCTTCTCTGTATAAGCCTCGAAATAACTAGCATTATCAAAAGAAGCATGCTCTAAACAATGCTGGTAACAATTGAGGGCCAAAATCAACACTAATCTCTTATGGCGACCAATCTCTAGGTAAAATTCCTCCCTCTCCATAACTTCTCTACCAATCCGAGTGACATAATCCACATCGTAGAAACTATAGAGGTTCCCGAAAAGAATCAACTCATACATGGTCCATTCTTCTGTTTTAAAGAGATAATCTGCTACCTTATCCAAATCATCCTGCTTCATCTCATAACTCGAATCTCTTTGACAAATCAAACCTTGTAACAAAATCCAGTTCAGCTCAAAATAGAGAGGATTTGTCGAACTCTTAGCCTTTTCAAGTTGTTCTTCTTGAAGCTTTTGAAAACCTGCAATATCATTTGAATAGTAAAGGGGAATAATTTGTCCCATCATGGCAACATGTTCATGATTATGAAAATCCCTTGCCTTATCCATGAAATTTTCGATTGTTACATGAATGTTATCCAAAATCTCAAAGAAACGTGAGACTGCTAGATCAGACTCCCCAAGCTCAAAGCGAGATAATTGAGAGGTAGAGCAAGACTCGCCTGCCGCCTCCTTTAAAGAATAATTTCCACTTGTTCGAAATTCACGAAATACTTTTCCAAGATGTTCCATCTTTACACCTGCTCTGATAATTCTTCCCACTCAAGCATGGCTTCTTCCTGACGATGACTGATTTTGTCCAGCTCAGCCTGCAATTCCATGAGTTTGCTGGCATCGTTTGTTTCCAACATTTGTTCAGAAATGTCTTGACTTTGACTTTCTAGCTCTTCAATTTCAGCTTCTAGATTTTCGATTTGTCGCATGAGTTTGCGAACTTCTTTTTGACTTTCTTTCTGGGCCTGATAGTCATTGACTGGGCTTGCTTCTTTTGCTTGATTGCTGGTTGAAGCTTCCTCTATCTGACTGACTTCCATTTCAGCCTTTTTATCGACATAATAGTCGTAATCTCCCAAGTAGAGAGTTGAACCCTTCTCAGACAATTCCAGTACATGAGTTGCTACACGATTGATAAAGTAACGGTCATGGCTGACAAAAAGCAAGGTTCCATCAAAGTCAATCAAGGCATTTTCTAGCACTTCCTTGCTATCAATATCCAAGTGGTTGGTTGGCTCATCCAGAATCAAGAAGTTGTTGTTTTCCATAGACAATTTAGCCAAAAGCAAACGCGCTTTCTCGCCACCAGACAGCATGCCGACTGATTTTTTAACATCATCTCCTGAGAAAAGGAAGGCACCTAGACGGTTACGAATTTCAACTTCTGGTGTCAGTTTAAAATCATTCCAGAGTTCATCCAGTACAGTATTGCTTGGTGTCAGCTTGCTTTGAGTCTGATCATAGTAGCCAACCTCAACATTAGCGCCAAATCGCTTTTCACCTTTGATAAAAGGAATCTGGTCCACGATTGATTTAATAAAAGTTGACTTGCCGATACCATTGAGACCAACGATAGCAACAGCATTCATCTTACGAAGGTCTAAGTTGATAGGCTCTGACAGTACTTCCCCATCATAGCCAATAGCCGCATTTTCAACAGTCAAAACAACATTGCCCGACGTTTTCTCAGACTGGAAGGTCATGTTGGCAGATTTCTTACCAGCTTCAGGCTTGTCCAAACGCTCCATTTTTTCTAGTTGTTTACGACGAGATTGGGCACGTTTGGTCGTTGAAGCACGGACTAGATTGCGATTGACAAAGTCTTCCAGAGCAGCGATCTCCTTCTGTTGCTTTTCATAATTTTTTGCCTCAGTAGCTAGTTTTTGCTCCTTCAACTCGACAAAACGAGAGTAATTCCCCACATAGCGATCCAAGGAATGCTTGGTCAAATCTAGCGTAATTGTCGCAACCTTGTCTAAGAAATAACGGTCGTGGCTGACAATAATGAGTGCGCCACTATAGTTTACCAAGTAATTCTCTAGCCAAGCAATAGTTTCGATATCCAAGTGGTTGGTTGGCTCATCCAATACCAAGAGATTTGGCTTTTCAAGAAGCATTTTAGCAAGTGCCAAGCGAGTATTTTGACCACCAGAAAGCTCAGCAATTTTCATCTGCCACATAGATTCATCAAATTTGAATCCATTCAAAATCGCTCGTATATCAGCTTCAAAGGTAAAGCCACCTGCTTGGCGAAAATTCTCAGATAAGCGGTCGTAATCTGACATCAGTTTCTCTAAATCTTCACCAGACTTTTCACCCATCTCCAGTTCCATCTGACGCAGTTGTTGCTCAGTCCGACGCAGGTCATCAAAGACATGAAGCATCTCATCGTAGATGGTATTTTCAGACTCAAAACGGCTATCTTGGGCTAGGTAAGACAGAGAAATATCTTTTTTCTTATTGATTTCTCCGCTAGTTGGCTCCTCTTCTCCAACCAAAATCTTCAAAAGAGTAGACTTACCTGCTCCATTTTTCCCAACAAGGGCAATCCGATCTCGTTCATCAACCTGCAGGTTGATATTATCAAAAAGAACCTCTCCAGCAAAAGAACGTTCAATTTTATTAGCTTGTAAAATAATCATACAAGTAGTATAGCATGTTTCCCTAAGGCATTCAAGACTTGATAAACAGGCATATGTCACTACTTTTCTGAAAATTATGCTACCGTTTTACTAAAACGCTAAAAAGTGCTATAATGTGAACGGTTAAAACAATTTACAAAAAGGAGAATTTTAATGTCTTACCAAGAAAATTACCAGAAATGGGTTGATTTTGCGGAGCTTCCTGACTATCTTCGTCAAGATTTGGAAAATATGGACGAAAAAACTAAGGAAGATGCCTTCTATACAAATCTTGAATTTGGTACTGCAGGTATGCGTGGCTTGATTGGTGCTGGTACAAACCGCATCAACATCTACGTTGTTCGCCAAGCTACTGAAGGCTTGGCTCGTTTGATTGAGTCAAAAGGTGGAAATGAAAAAGAACGTGGTGTCGCAATCGCTTACGATAGCCGTCACTTCTCACCTGAGTTTGCCTTTGAATCTGCGGCAGTTCTTGCTAAACATGGTATCAAATCTTATGTATTTGAAAGCCTTCGTCCAACTCCAGAACTATCATTTGCAGTTCGTCACCTCAACTGTTTCGCGGGTATCATGGTCACAGCCAGCCACAACCCTGCACCATTTAACGGGTACAAGGTTTACGGTGAAGACGGTGGACAAATGCCTCCACACGACGCAGATGCTTTGACTACTTATATCCGTGCAATCGAAAACCCATTTGCAGTTGAAGTTGCTGATGTGGAAGCTGAAAAAGCTTCTGGCTTGATTGAAGTTATCGGCGAAGCTGTCGATGTAGAATACCTCAAAGAAGTCAAAGATGTGAACATCAACCCAGCCTTGATTGAAGAATTCGGTAAAGACATGAAGATTGTCTACACACCACTTCATGGTACTGGTGAGATGTTGGCTCGTCGTGCTCTTGCTCAAGCAGGATTTGACTCAGTTCAAGTTGTTGAAGCGCAAGCAACTGCTGACCCAGACTTCTCAACTGTAAAATCTCCAAACCCAGAAAGCCAAGCAGCCTTTGCCCTTGCTGAAGAACTTGGTCGTCAAGTTGGTGCAGACGTTCTTGTGGCAACTGACCCTGATGCTGACCGTGTTGGTGTTGAAGTTCTTCAAAAAGATGGTAGCTACCTCAACCTATCAGGTAACCAAATCGGTGCTATCATGGCAAAATACATCTTGGAAGCCCACAAAAATGCTGGAACTCTTCCTGAAAATGCAGCCCTATGTAAATCTATCGTATCAACTGACTTGGTAACGAAGATTGCTGAAAGCTACGGCGCAACTATGTTCAACGTTTTGACAGGTTTCAAATTTATCGCTGAAAAAATCCAAGAATTCGAAGAAAAACACAATCACACATACATGATGGGATTTGAAGAAAGCTTCGGTTACTTGATTAAACCATTCGTACGTGATAAAGACGCTATCCAAGCTGTTCTAGTCGTTGCTGAACTTGCTGCCTACTACCGTTCACGCGGTTTGACACTTGCTGACGGTATCGAAGAAATCTACAAAGAGTACGGTTACTACGCAGAAAAAACAATCTCTGTTACTCTTTCAGGTGTCGATGGTGCAGAACAAATCAAAGCGATTATGACTAAATTCCGTAACAATGCTCCAAAAGAATGGAACGCAACAGCTATCACTGTCGTAGAAGACTTCAAGGCGCAAACTGCTACTGCTGCTGACGGAACTGTTACAAACTTAACAACTCCTCCAAGTGATGTGTTGAAATACACACTTGCTGACGGTTCATGGATTGCTGTTCGCCCTTCAGGTACAGAACCAAAAATCAAATTCTACATTGCAGTTGTAGGTGAAACCAACGAAGAATCACAAGCTAAAATTGCTAACATCGAAGCAGAAATCAATGCTTTTGTAAAATAAAGTCCTATAAAAGATGAGACCAACCAATCTCATCTTTTTTTCGTATCAAATCTAAGCAATTTTAGAAACTTTATGGCATACTAGACTTATCAATGAAAGCGAGGTAATCTCATGGAACAATTTTTAGATAATATCAAAGACCTTGAAGTCACTACAGTTGCGCGTGCGCAAGAAGCTCTTGATAAAAAAGAAACTGCAACCTTCTTTATCGGTCGCAAAACTTGCCCTTACTGCCGTAAATTTGCAGGTACTTTAGCAGGTGTCGTAGCTGAAACCAAAGCTCACATCTACTTCATTAATAGTGAAGAAGCAAGCCAACTCAATGAGTTGCAAGCATTCCGCTCACGCTACGGAATCCCAACTGTACCAGGATTTGTTCACATTGCGGATGGACAAATCAATGTCCGTTGCGACTCTTCAATGTCAGCACAAGAAATCAAAGAATTTGCAGGATGGTAAAAAATCAGCTAACAAGTTTTAAAATCACAAAAACGCATAATGGAGCCAAAAAACGCTTTGTGAAGTACATAGATTTTTAGGATACGATAAAAATGTTGTATCCTTTTTTGTATCCCTTTTTTAAAAATAGAGTCTGTTTGTAACTCCTTTGTTGTATCCTTTTTTCGCAAAAGAATACCAAGGAATACCAAAGACAAAAATAAAAAACGTTGATTTAACAACGTTTTACCAAGGAATGCAAAAGAATGCAAAGGAATAATGGAGCCGGTGGGAGTCGAACCCACGTCCAAACACCTGCCAACATATTTGTCTACAACCATAGGTTATGTATTAGTTTAACAGTCCCTCGACACATAACTCAAGCCTAGAAACTGCGAGTCTATCAATCTCTTATCAAGCCACTAGACAAGACTCAATCGTATCTCGCTAATAATAAGACCTGTCATTGAACACGAGCAATCCAAATCGGGTCACGTCTGCTGGTTTTTAGGCAGCTAGAGCGTAAGAAGTGTTATTTTTTGCAGTTATATTTAACTGAGCGTTTACGTCGCCACACGAGTCGCAAAATATGCCTCATAATGCCTGTCGAATCCGTAACGACCCCAAAAGACAACAAAATCATTATACCTTATCTAACTCAAAAATGCAAAAAGAAAATCAATTAACTAAAAAAGATAGTCTTTCAAAGCTTTAGTCAAAACCTGATAACCAGTAACACTAAGGTGCAAACCATCAGTTGTATAATCTTTTTTGAGTTGGCCTGCCTGGTCTGTCAAACTATCAAAAACTGGCACAAATTCTACCTGCATATAGGCAGAAGCAAGCTCTTGATAGGCTTGATTCCATTTCTGAATTTTTTCATTTGTGCGGATATAGACTGTCTGCTTGTACTCCTCGCCTTCATTAACTGGCAAAATAGAAAGCAATTTTATCTCTGTCAGTGGGTAATCGCGAACAATGGATTGAATGGTAGCTTCGAGATTATTGAGAGCATCATTCACAGGCACATCCTTTCCGATATCATTTGTTCCAATCAGAAGGACAATTTTATCTACCACCCCACCATATAGATGAGCATCAAGGTTCTCTCGTAACAACCTTGTCTGATAACCACGAATTCCTCGATTGACAATCGTCTTTGAAGTCCCAAATAATTCCTGCAGAGGGTAGTATTCGACAATAGAATCCCCAATAAAAAGAATGTCTGGTTCAACAACAGAAACTTGATTTAAGTGACGGTATTTGGTTTGGATTTTGCCTTGTTCCTTTAGTAACCAATTTTCTAATAACTGTACTGCCACTTCATTCTCCTTTTTCTAACCAGTTTTCCAAGACTTGATAAACTCCTCCTTGGCTGTTGGCTGGCGCTAGAGCAGTCGCCACAGCTTTGGCCTTGTCATCAGCATTTTCCATCGCATAGGCAATTCCAGCCATTTCAAGCATTTCAACATCATTTTCACTGTCACCAAAAGCCATAATTTGTTGGGGGTTCAAGTCCCAACGCTTGAGTAATTCTTCCAAGCCCCATGCTTTATGAATCCCAGCTTGAAGGATATCAATGCAACCATAGCCACTTGATACAGCTCGAACACGGCCATCAAAGAGGTCATTGATTTCTCCCAAGACCGAACTCAAACGTTCCTCACCAACAACCATACTCATCTTGAGCACACCACCAAAGAGGTCAGAGGTTAATTCATCCACAAATTGCATCCGTTGGTAGAATTGTTCAATCATTTCTGGAGTCATAAAACTTTCAAGGTCTGTAAAAATCGTACCTTCTTTGACGAAACCACCCTTCATAGCCGTTACCACAAACTGGTCCTGGCACGCTCGACCCTTGAAATGAGCCAAAGCCTTATCGACAATGGCGTCATCCCAAGTCTGAGCCTGAATCAGTTCATTGTTTTCAAAAATACGAGCACCGTTGGCAACAACCAGAACCACTCGATCCACCAAGTGTTCCAGTAGTTGCCTCATGCGGTGAATTTCATTGCCCGTTGCGATGACAAAACGAACACCCCTTTGATCCAACTGATCTAAAATCTTTTCCAAGCGTGGAAGATCAAGCTGGCCTCTAGCATCCAGCAAGGTCCCATCCATATCTGTCGCAATTACGTTAATAGTCATTTAATTCCCTCTGAATTCAAGCTAATCCCACTTCAACCCTACATGTTCATTCATTTCTTTGTAGGCTGTATCAATTCGTTCCTTAGTCGCTTCATCTAATTGATCACGACGACTGCCACCCTCTATGAAATCTTCCAAGATATAGGTTTGATAATGATATAAAGGATAGCCTTCTGGTGAAAAGGTTCCCTTTGGTGTTCGATTGACCCAAGTAGGATGAGCTTTAGCTGTTCCGATAGTTGTTTTTCCATCCTTCTTCTTAATGGTCACATCCATGAGAACACCCCGTTCAGTCCACTTAGCATTTTCTACCCCTTGCATGGTCTCAATTCGTTGATTGGAAATGAAGTTCCCCATTGAATAGATAATGAGTTTCTTGTCCCCATCTTTTTCAACAATTTCAGACGGTTCAACTACGTGTGGATGCCCTCCAAAGATAATATCTGCTCCCCAATCAATCATCTTGTGATAAAGAGCATTTTGCTCTTCAGTCGGTTCTATGCGATACTCAACACCCATTTGTGGCATGATAATGGTGATATCTGCTTCCTTTTCCGCCCGTTCAATTTCAGACTTCATTTTATTCTCATCTAAATCTGAAAGATAGTGATTATAATCCTCTTGAGAAATATTTTGCTCAATTCCATTAAATCCATAAGAATAAGCCAAAAGTGCGACCTTGATACCATTCACTTCCTTAATGACCAGCGGAGCCTGATCACGTGGCTCGTGCGTATAAACTCCGATTGGAGTGATTCCAGCCTTCTCAATAATATCGGCCGTTGAAATAACCCCCTCAATTTGCGAATCCAAAATATGATTATGAGCCAAATCTAGAACATGATAACCTGCATCCTTAATGGCATCCATAACTTCAACAGGAGCATTAAAGAGAGGATAACCCGCTAAATAATGATCCTTATTAATGGTTCCTTCAAAGTCACCAATAGCTAAGTCTGCTTGCTTAAGCCAAGGAGTAACATACTCAAAATTCTCATGAAAATCATACGTTCCATCATCTTTTTTTGCTGAAAAGTAAAGAATATCATGATAAAGCAAATCACCATGAGCCATAATTCTAGCAGTTTTTTCCTCTTCCTGCTCCTGAGACTTTTTCTTAGTTCCTTCTTGAGAAATAGTATCTCGTTTTTGACTGGTCATAGGCATGCCTTGGAAGCTTTCAAACAACAAAACCAAGCCCATTGATAAAGCAACTGCTAGCAAGAGTACCGCCACAAATCCCTTGTTACTCCACTTACGATAACGTCTAAAAAAGTTGACCAAACCTTTCACAAAGCGAAAAACTGGTCCACGTTTATGTCTATCTTGTCTTCTTTGCATCTTCATTCTCCCTACTTTCTAATGCAAGCCTTTTCTTTTTATTATAACACAGATAAGTATTTCTTTCACAATTGAATCGAACCTAAAAGGCATTTTCTATAAAAGCTCGATGCCGTAATGCTTTCAATCCTTGTCATTTTGTGATATCATGTAGAGGTAATGAAAGGAGAGAAAATGTCTGCTATAGAACGTATTACAAAAGCTGCTCACTTAATTGATATGAACGATATTATCCGCGAGGGGAATCCGACTCTTCGCGCAGTTGCTGAGGAAGTTACTTTCCCCTTGTCTGACCAGGAAATCATTCTTGGCGAAAAGATGATGCAATTCCTCAAACATTCCCAAGATCCTGTCATGGCTGAAAAGATGGGACTCCGCGGTGGAGTTGGACTTGCTGCTCCTCAATTGGATATCTCAAAACGCATTATCGCTGTTTTAGTGCCAAATATTGTTGAAGAAGGAGAAACTCCAGAGGAAGCCTACGATTTGCAAGCCATTATGTACAATCCAAAAATCGTCTCTCACTCTGTTCAAGACGCTGCTCTTGGTGAAGGAGAAGGTTGTCTGTCTGTTGACCGCAACGTGCCTGGCTATGTGGTGCGTCATGCTCGCGTCACTGTTGACTACTTTGACAAAGATGGAGAAAAACACCGCATCAAACTCAAAGGCTACAACTCCATCGTTGTTCAGCATGAAATTGACCACATTAACGGAATCATGTTTTACGATCGTATCAATGAAAAAGACCCATTTGCAGTTAAAGATGGTTTACTAATTCTAGAATAAAGAAAATCCCGTTGCAAGACGGGGTTTTGTGTTATAATAGAGGCATGAAAACAAATGATATTGTCTATGGCGTTCACGCCGTTACCGAAGCCCTCCTTGCAAACACAGGAAACAAACTTTACCTCCAAGAAGATCTCCGAGGTAAGAATGTTGAGAAAGTCAAAGAACTGGCTACAGAAAAGAAGGTGTCCATTTCTTGGTCTTCAAAAAAATCTCTCTCTGAGATGACTGAAGGTGCTGTCCACCAAGGTTTTGTTCTACGAGTATCTGAATTTGCCTATAGCGAATTAGAACACATCCTAGCAAAAACACGCCAAGAAGAAAATCCACTTCTATTGATTCTGGATGGCTTAACTGACCCTCACAACCTAGGCTCCATCCTGAGAACGGCCGATGCGACCAACGTTTCAGGTGTCATCATTCCCAAACACCGTGCTGTCGGTGTTACTCCTGTCGTTGCCAAAACGGCCACAGGTGCTATTGAACACGTACCGATTGCTCGAGTAACCAATCTCAGTCAAACCTTAGATAAACTTAAGGATGAAGGATTCTGGACCTTTGGAACGGATATGAACGGTACTCCTTGCCATAAGTGGAATACAAAAGGGAAAATTGCCCTCATCATCGGAAATGAAGGAAAAGGTATCTCTAGTAACATCAAAAAACAGGTTGATGAAATGATTACCATTCCTATGAATGGACATGTTCAAAGCCTCAATGCCAGTGTTGCTGCAGCCATTCTCATGTACGAAGTTTTTCGAAATAGACTATAAAAGATGCTGGACAAAAACCAACTTCTAATTAAAAGCACACAGTGATTCCAGCTTTTCTCACAATCAAGCTGAAAACAACTGTGTGGTTTTTGAATAGCTGATTTGTAAAATCCATGCTCATTAATATGAATCCTAGCTCTACTACGCTGGCCTACTTGTCTCTAACACACACTCTGAGTTCACCAAAAATATTCTCTAATTTACGAAAAACGAGATCAGTTGCCCTCCTCCATTTTGCATAGATTCTAGATTCTTCTTCGATATATCATGTGTTCTGAACGAAGTTTCCTCAAGAAATTCTAATACTCAATGAAAATCAAAGAGCAAACTAGGAAGCTAGCCGCACAGGCTGGACTTAAGTACGGCAAGGCGAAGCTGATGCGGTTTGAAGAGATTTTCGAAGAATATAAGTTGTATCATAACAAATTGATTTCTGAGTTCCTTATATAAGAAAATGAGCATCTCCAACTACGAGAATGCTCATTTTTTAGGATTGTATAGGCAAATTTTTACATATGTTTCAAACGCTCAATCCGTTCTGAGATAGGTGGGTGGGTATAAAATAGTTTTTGGAACCCTCCCCCTTTCTTGGGATCATTGATATAAAGTGCGCTACTAGCATCATCGACATGGTGATGCATCGGCTCGCTATTATCCAACTTACGTAGAGCATTGATCATCCCTTGCGGATTGCGCGTCAACTCGACACTGGAAGCATCAGCTAGGAATTCCCTCTGGCGAGAAATAGCTAGTTGCACCAAGGTTGCAGCGAGAGGTGCCAGCACAATTGCAAGTAGGGAAACCACTAGCATAATGATTTCTAAGCCATTTCCATCCCGATCATCATCACTTCGTCTGCGACCTGCGCCACCCCACCACATCATACGACCTGCCATACTAGAAAGCATGGTGATAGCACTGGCAAGGGCAACAGCAATAGTCGAAATACGGATATCGTAATTACGAATATGACTGACTTCATGTCCCATAACAGCTTCTAGCTCCTCACGATTCATGATAGCTAGGAGACCTGACGTCGCAGCAACCGCCGCATTTTGAGGGTTAGAACCTGTCGCAAAGGCATTTAAGGCAGGATCATCAATGATGAAAACACGGGGCATAGGAATCTGAGCCACCATAGCCATATCTTCCACTACATGGTAGAGGTCTGGTGCCGTTTGTTCATCAACCTCACGCGCCCCGTTCATGGACATGACAATCTCTGTCGATTGAAAAATCATGGACAAGGCATAGATAAAGCCAATAATCAGTGCGATAATCAAACCACCAAGCCCAGATCGCATAAAGAGGTAACCAACCGCATAGCCAACAAGAGCTAAGAGTAGGAAAAATACCAGCAACAAAATCCAGGTTTTTCGTTTATTGCTTGCAATTTGATCAAACAACATCTTAGTCACCTAAACCGCTAAAATCAACTTTAGGAACTGCCTTTTCCTCTTCTGGAGTTTGAAGGAAATCTGCTGCTTTAAATCCAAACATTCCAGCGATAATATTGCTTGGGAAAGTTTCTAATTTTACATTGTAGTTGCTGACAACACTGTTGTAAAGTTGACGAGAGTAAGAAATTTTATTTTCTGTGTTTGTCAACTCCTCTTGCAATTTAACAAAGTTGGCACTAGCTTTCAAATCTGGATAGCTTTCTGCAACTGCAAAAATACCTGAAACCTGACGAGTGAGGGCATCACTAGCTTTCATAGCTTCTGCTGGTGAAGTCGCTGCCGCCACTTGGTTACGAAGTTCTGCCACCTTTTCAAGGGTAGAACCTTCATATTTGGCATAACCTTTTACAGTCTCAATCAAGTTTGGCAAAAGGTCATTTCGACGTTTCAACTGAACATCAATCTGACTCCAAGCCTCCTTTGTTTGCATACGATTCTTAACCAAACCGTTATAGCTAACAATCACAAAAATAACAACAAGAGCCAAAACTCCAAGAATAATCCAAGTCATTATATAAGTCCTTTCTACTTTTAGATTAGTACCAGTATATCAAATTTTTAATGATTGTGGTAAAATAAGATGATACTAAAGAAGGAAATAACTATGAAACCAGAAACATTTTACAACTTGCTTGCCGAGCAAAATCTTCCACTTTCGGACCAGCAAAAAAAACAATTTGAACGTTATTTTGAACTCTTGGTCGAGTGGAATGAAAAGATTAATTTGACGGCTATTACAGATAAAGAAGAAGTTTATCTCAAACATTTTTATGATTCGATTGCACCTATTCTGCAAGGCTTGATTCCCAATGAAAATATCAAACTGCTTGATATCGGGGCTGGGGCAGGATTTCCTAGTCTACCGATGAAAATTCTCTATCCTCAGTTAGATGTAACTATCATTGATTCTCTCAACAAGCGCATCAACTTCCTGCAACTGTTGGCTCAAGAACTGGATTTGGACGGTGTTCATTTCTACCATGGACGTGCCGAAGATTTTGCCCAAGACAAAAACTTCCGTGCTCAATATGATTTTGTAACGGCTCGTGCGGTTGCCCGCATGCAGATTTTGTCTGAATTGACTATTCCCTACCTTAAAGTTGGGGGAAAACTATTGGCACTCAAGGCTAGTAATGCGCCTGAGGAGTTGTTAGAAGCCAAAAATGCCCTCAACCTTCTCTTCAGTAAGGTCGAAGACAATCTCAGCTACGCCCTACCAAATGGAGATCCGCGTTACATCACAGTGGTAGAAAAGAAAAAAGAAACGCCAAATAAATATCCACGTAAGGCTGGCATGCCAAATAAACGCCCGCTTTAATCTTTTTAGTAAAAAAATATTTACAAAGTTTGTAATTTTTGCTATACTATCACAAGCAAAGGTTTTTAATGTCATCCCGTGAGGTGACGAAGACGCAGAAATATTTGAAACTCTTTAAAATCTAAATTTTAAAGAAGTCTTACTCTGAGGGCCTATTGCTGTAAAATAATGGGCTCTTTTTTGATGCCCAAAAGTGAGGTTTATATGAAACAAGAATCATCTGTTGATTTGTTACTAGACGTTGACCAACGTCCTTCAGCTGGAAAAGGAATTCTCCTTAGTTTCCAACACGTTTTCGCCATGTTCGGTGCGACCATCTTGGTACCATTGATTTTAGGAATGCCTGTATCTGTTGCTCTTTTTGCTTCGGGTGTTGGAACTCTTATCTACATGATTTCAACTGGTTTTAGAGTTCCAGTTTATCTAGGTTCTTCATTTGCCTTTATCACAGCTATGTCACTGGCTATGAAAGAAATGGGTGGGGATGTATCCGCTGCTCAAACAGGGGTTATCTTGACTGGTTTGGTCTACGTCCTTGTTGCTGCTGGTGTTCGTTTTGCAGGTACAAAATGGATTGATAAACTCTTACCACCAATCATTATCGGACCTATGATCATCGTTATCGGTCTTGGACTTGCAGGTTCAGCTGTTACTAACGCTGGGCTTGTAGCGGACGGAAATTGGAAAAATGCTCTTGTAGCGGTTGTTACTTTCTTGATTGCTGCCTTTATCAATACAAAAGGAAAAGGCTTCCTACGAATTATTCCTTTCCTCTTTGCCATTATCGGTGGTTACCTCTTCGCTCTAGCTCTTGGGCTAGTTGACTTTACACCAGTTCTTAAAGCTGACTGGTTTGAAATTCCTGGTTTCTACTTGCCATTTAGTACTGGTGGTGCCTTTAAAGAGTACAATCTTTACTTTGGTCCAGAAACTATTGCCATCTTGCCAATCGCTATCGTAACAATTTCTGAACACATCGGAGACCATACTGTTTTGGGTCAAATCTGTGGCCGTCAATTCTTGAAAGAACCAGGTCTTCACCGTACTCTTCTTGGTGACGGTATCGCAACTTCAGTTTCTGCCTTCCTTGGTGGACCAGCCAATACAACTTACGGAGAAAATACAGGGGTTATCGGTATGACTCGTATCGCTTCTGTCTCAGTTATCCGTAACGCTGCCTTTATCGCGATTGCCCTTAGTTTCCTTGGTAAATTTACTGCCTTGATTTCAACCATTCCAAATGCTGTACTTGGTGGTATGTCTATCCTTCTCTATGGAGTTATCGCAAGTAATGGTTTGAAAGTCTTGATCAAAGAACGTGTAGACTTCAGTCAAATGCGTAACCTAATCATCGCAAGTGCTATGTTGGTACTTGGACTTGGAGGAGCTATCCTTAAACTTGGTCCAGTTACACTTTCAGGTACTGCCCTATCAGCTATGACAGGAATTATCTTGAACTTGATCTTACCATACGAAAATAAAGACTAAGGGTCTAAATACACCTAATCCACTCAGACAACTGAGTGGATTTTTCGTGTAGCATAATATAGTCAATGGAAACAGGAATAATACAAAAGAGCCTCAAAAAAAGGTATCGCAACTTGGCAATACCTTTTTGAGGTGTTTTTTGAAAGTCATCAAATGATGATTTTTCAGAGGGAGCAAAAAACTGTCCTCTTTATATTTTAAACGTTTAAATATCTTCTTTAAACAGTTTATTAAAGAAGCCGTCTGTGTTTTTAAGAAGGGCTTTGAATACCTTAGATTTAAGAGCTACAGTATGAGAGAAGTCATCTGTTTTTTTCAAATCTTCTTCGACTGCTTTATCAAATAAAGGCCTTAACTCATCATAGTTACTGATGTGGACGCCATCAATATCGATACCTTCAAAGCCTTTCTTAGCTTTAGCAAGAACCTCCTCGTACCAATGTCTCTTCCACTCTTCAAGTGTCTTGAACTTGTCTCCAGATACTTTCTTGATGATAAAATCATCTCCTAACAAGCTATTATTTTTTCTATTAGCTTCATCTTGATATTTGCTAGAGACATATCCAATGAATCCATTTGCATATCCAAAGTAACCCCACATACGAAAAGCATTGTGTTTAAATGATAATGAACCAGGAGCACCTTTACTTGTATTACCACCATAAATACCAGCCATCATATTGACATTTACGTAAGCTGAGTTTGGTGTAAAATCTTCTGGTCTATAACGTCCGTTGCCTGGATTTCCATGTTTTGTCATGAAGTTATTATCCACTAAATCATTGACGCTAGATAAAGTCATTACCTTTTCTTCATCTTTCAAATCACGGACACTATCCCATTGGTTTGGACCTAAAAGATCATTGTACTGAATCTTAGAGCGCATTTCTTTGTCAATCTTCTTGAACCACTTACTATTGTCTCCTTTAATTTTAGGAAGTACAGCATCAGCTTCTACATGATCAAGCAACATCATAGCTTCATTGTAGTTTCTCATGTAGCGGTCAATGTCATCACGTGTCTTTAATTTGTCAGGATCTGGGTTGTACCATTGGTTACCATCATTTGGACGATGGTAAGCCATGTTAATTCCAAGTGCGCCGTATTCACCATTAGTCGTTGAGCTGTCAGGTGTTTGCAACATACCTTGAGCATAGGCTTCAACGTCGGTACCTTGGCGGTGTCTATGACCACCGAAGTAAAGCATTCTATCATTTACGTGTGTTGTTTCGTGAGTAAAGGCTGAAATACCAAATGGGCTAATCATATTTGTTCCCATGAAATAAACTTGGTCATTATTATTAGGATCTGGGAAAATAGATGCCATAGCTCCCATATACCAGTTGGTATCATGGAATTTCCAAGTTGGTCCATATAATTCACGAATAGGTGCAATTGGTTTATTGTTCTTATCATAACCCATACGATTTACACCTTCAACGTTATGATAGTTTTGGTTATCCCAAACAGGTGTCGGAACCCTATTTTGACTCTTGAGTAATTGGTCACGTACACTTGGCAATGCTAAACGTGACCAGAAATCAAGGTAAGTTTGTTGACCTTTCGCAACATTATCAATCTCTTTCTTAAATTCGTTTCGAGATTCTTCTGTTAACTTACCATATTTCTCAAATGAACTGTATGCCATCGTGTTATATGTTGAAATTAGAAACATATGAGCATCTTTAAGCGTTAGAAGTGGTAAAATCATACGACCATGAACGCCGTTATCTAAACCATCAAAAACTCTATGACGTTTATTAATAAAGTCAGGATTTGTAGTTTTAGGTTCTGAAACATAAACATTCTTAGCTGAGTGGATAAACCAATCATTAATGTCTTTATCCTCTGTAAATAAACGCATGTTGTATTCTAAGAAGTTACGCAAATTACCTTTACCAGTATTACCTGAGATGATTTCACGGTAAGCATCTTGAGTTCGATCACCCTTCAAGTTCTTTTCACTCGAACCGATGTTGATAAGTCTGTCAATAACACTTGGTGTCTTACCATAAAAGTCAGGTTTAAACATCATGATGTTTTTTATACTCATGTCACCGTATTTGATATCATAGTAACGATTGAGATAAGTCAGAGCCATCATGATTTTAGCTTTATTTGTTTCTACTTTCTTGAGAAGTGCTTTTATCGCAGCTTCATCACTATTCAATTGATGATCTTCATTTTCGACTAAAGCTTTCACAAATTTATCAAGATTGTCTTTGACATTATTAAAACTTTCTTCTAGATACAAATCAGCTGGATTTCCAATAATTTTACGAACATCTTGCGAATCGTATGTGACTGAAGCTAACTTCTCTTTCACATCTGCAATCAGTTTGTCTCGATTTTTAACAACCATATTTGGTGTATAGACAACATCACCAAGACCAGATACGCTATATTCACGCACTTGTTGGACTTTAGAATCCTTGAGTGTGACCCCCATTTCTTCTTTAGTGCCATCTGCATAGTGAATCATTATTTTATCGATATCCGATAAATCGGTCACGAATTGACCATCCTTCATCCCCGTAACAGAAAGGACTTCTTTCTTAGCTAAGTTTGAATCTTCTGCAAGTTTGTTACCTTGGTTGACAATCCATTCTTTGTTATAAAATGGTTGAAGTTTCTCAATATTACGATAAGCCAGATCTCGATCTACTTTATAATCTTGAGTTGTCTTGTACTCATCTTCTTTTCTGGTTAAACGATTTAAGCGATTGACCACAGGTTCGTTAATTTCGTATTTATCTGCGGTAATATTAAAGGCTGCAATTCTCTTGTTAGCTTCATCTTGACTAATTTCTTTAATTTTGTCACGAGAATATTTATATGAATGCTTACCTGAACTGACACCTTTGACAACAAAGTTACGCTCTAACCATCCATTTGTGAAATAACCACCATCGTAGTCCAAATCTGAGGAACCAAAGAATTCTTCACCATTTTCAACTTTCATCATTGAAATGTTATCTTCCATTTTACCAAAAGGAAGATTGCTATTGATAAATCCACCTGTTTCAAGCAAAACTTTAGTCTTAATGGTTCCTTTGGCGACTGATTTACGAATTGAACCGTATTTACCAATTCCCATAGAGTCGTTACCATTATCTGTTTTAGCAACTAAACCACCTATACGGGCTCTGTTAGCAACAATATTAGCCTCGACATATGCTTTTGCAACATTACCTCTCCAAATCTCACCGGCAATGCCAGCCATATATTGACCTTTATCACCAACACCTGTTAGATTACCGATGAAGGCTACATTTGTCAACTGACCACCGCTATCGATTTTATTGACGATACCCGCAATATTGTTATTAGCAACTACATTACCAGTTACCTTAACATCTTCAACAGTTGCATTTTTCACCATATTGGCAACAGGTGCTATTCCGTCAGCCCAAGGCATATTGATATCCACATTACCTAAATTAATATTCTTCACTGAACCATTTTCAACACGGTCAAATAAGGGACGGGCAATGTTATGAATTGTATATTGTTTACCATCAACACTTGATAGATGTCCCTTAAACGTACCTGGAACATATTGTTTGTTAGGTGTTGGTACATTCGTTGCATTCAAATCTGCACCAATTTTAAATGTACCGTTTTTATTAACATTCATAGCGTCTACTAAATCTTTAAAGTTATAGTAGACATTATCTTCTTTAGGACGAGGTTTTTCAATGTAATGAATGTATTCATTTCTAGTCTTAGATGGGTCGACATGTTGAATTAAATCTTGAGCAGTTGCTGTAATTTTATAAAGTTCTTTTTCTTTTTCAGTCACCAACTCAATCTTATCAACCGCTAAACGTGTTACTTTGTTATCACGACTAGTAATTTTCAAATACATTTTTTTAACATCTTCATCAGAAGGTTTTTCGCTCATGAAATCACTAGGTGTTTCAGTACCATCATCATTTACCTTCACTAAATTAGTAGATGAAATATTTTTAATTTCGACCTTTTTCAACTCCAAACGCAAAGGTTTTTCATCCAGTTTAGATGTTTCATCACCTTCACCACGGTTGTAAGTCATTGTTGTTGCAATTTTATAATCTTTGAATAAATCCAAACCTTGAACAGCATCTGTCAATTTTTCTTTAGATAAGTCAACTCGCTTAACAACAGTATTCCCATCTTTAATCTCAGCTATAATGCTCTTGATTTCAGCATTACCTGTATTTTCAAGAGTGTAATCCAATTTAGCTGAACGATCCATCGCATCTTCTGTAACCTTATCTAAAGTCAAAGTTGGAGCAACTTTTGACGTATATTCTGGCAACTCAGCTTGAACTTCTGGTTCTCCCTTTTCTGTGACTACTGCTTCGGGTAACACTGGTTGAACTTCTGGTTCTCCCTTTTCTGTGACTACTGCTTCGGGTAACACTGGCTGAACTTCCGGTTCTCCTTTTTCAGTCACAACAGCTTCTGGTAATGCTGGCTGAACTGCGGGTTCTCCTTTTTCAGTCACAACAGCTTCTGGTAACACTGGCTGAACTTCCGGTTCTCCTTTTTCAGTCACAACAGCTTCTGGTAATGCTGGCTGAACTGCGGGTTCTCCTTTTTCAGTCACAACAGCTTCTGGTAACACTGGCTGAACTTCCGGTTCTCCTTTTTCAGTCACAACAGCTTCTGGTAATGCTGGCTGAACTGCGGGTTCTCCTTTTTCAGTCACAACAGCTTCTGGTAATGCCGGTTGAACTTCTGGTTCCCCTTTGTCAGTCACAACAGCTTCTGGTAATGCCGGTTGAACTGCGGGTTCGCCTTTATCAGTCACAACAGCTTCAGGCAACGCTGGTTGAACTTCTGGTTCCCCTTTGTCAGTTACAACAGCTTCTGGTAATACTGGTTGAACTTCTGGTTCCCCTTTTTCGGTTACAACAGCTTCTGGTAATGCTGGTTGAACTGCGGGTTCGCCTTTGTCAGTTACAACAGCTTCTGGTAACGCTGGTTGAACTTCTGGTTTCCCTTTATCAGTCACAACAGCTTCTGGTAA
>CAJNCJ010000009.1 GCA_905221235.1 bacterium | reverse complement strand
TAACCTTTAACCCCATTCAAACGTCTCACACTAACTTCCACCATAGCGGAACTTAATCTGAAACGCTTTCAGATGAGAGGATTTTGTGCGCTCTTTTTTTCGATTCATTTTGGCTACAAAAGCGATGAAATCAAGCATGATTAAAACCAGTGGAAGTTACCCTGACACGGATTTCCAATGTTTTTTAGGATTTTTATCAGACTAACTTCCACTTGGATTAGCAGTGGAACTTAGTTTGGGAATTTACCATTTTATTTAGCAAATCGAGCTATAATGACACTTTTGTTGCCAAGATGGCCTTGCCTTCTTTTATCAAGGGATGACGAAAAAGCGAAAAGTAGAGTTGAATGGTCATAGCAACCCAGATAAGGGGTTCGCAGAGGATAACACCCCTATAGCCCTCCCAAGGAATAATCAAGACCACAAAAGCGATTTTCCCGATTAGTTCAATAAAACTGGAAACCAGAGGAAGGACCTTTTGCCCCAAGCCCTGCAAGCAGTTGCGATAAATCAACAAGAGACTCAAAATGGGATAAAAGGCTGAGCTGATTTGCAGGTAGAGACTACCGTTTTCTACCAGGTAGCCATCCGTCGAACTGGCCAAGAAGGAAACTAAAGTAGGACTGGCAAAAAAGAGGAAGACACAAACAAACACTGCCCAGGACATACTTAAACGACTGCCGATTTGAAGTCCTTGAACAATGCGGTCTGGTCGCTTGGCCCCAAGATTCTGCGAAGCAAAAGTCGTCATCGAAGCAGAAATAGCAGTCATAGGAAGAAGGGCGAAGGCCATAATCCGTCGAGCCGCTGTCTGAGCACTAATAATCACGGCACCAAAGGTATTAACAGAAGACTGTAATATCACACTACCAATTGACACAATTGAACTCATCAAGCCCATAGCCAAACCTTGCTCCAAGAGATCCGCGTACAAGGCCTTGTCCCATTTAAAATGTTTCAGTTGAGGGAGAAGTTCTGGAACACTCTTGCGGATATAGTAGAAACAGAGTATCGCTGATAGCCCCTGCGAAATAATAGTCGCAAGACCTGCCGATTGAACTCCAAGATGCAGTTGCGTAATGAAATAGAGATCCAGAACCACATTAACCAAGGCAGAGAAAATCAGAAAGCCAAGGGCTGCTAGACTGTCCCCAATGGATCTCAACAAACCTGCAAAGAGATTATAAGCAAAGCTGACACCGACACAGGTCACAATCATAGAAATATATTGATAGGATTGAGGGAGGATTTCTGCAGGGGTATCTAGGTATTGCAAGAGAGGATACAAACCAAGAAAGCCCAGCAACATCACTACAATACTCAAAAGAGCACCTAAAATCCAAGTGGCTGCTACTGCTTCCTTAATCTTAGTAAAATTCCGAGCCCCGTAATAACGGGCAATGACAATTCCCATTCCATTACCAACACCAAGTGTAAAGCCTATAATCAAGTCAAAAATGGCAGTTGTTGCCCCTACTGCTGCCAAGGAATTTTGACCCAGAAATCGCCCAACAATCAAGACATCAGCAGTGTTATAGAGTTGCTGGAAAATATTGGACAGCAAGATTGGAAAGGCAAAACTTAAAAGTGAGGGGAGAATAGGACCATGAATCAAGTCCACTGTTCGTTTTTTATTCATAAGGCTATTATATCAGCTTTCTAGAGGAGCGACAAGAAACAGCAAACTATGCCAGAACTAGGCAATGAAAAAGCAGTGAATTTCTCCACTACTTTAACAGCTTATTCTTCAATTTCGATTTCAAGTTCATCGCCTAGGTCAAGAGTCACTTCTTCATTCACTGAATCTACTTGAACTGCTTCATCTTTTTTAGTTTCAACACCTTCTACAGAAGCCTCTTCTCCATCAACCAAACCAAATTGAACACGGACTTGATGGTCAATTTCATCAAAGATTTCTGGGTTATCTGCCAAGTATTTCTTAGCATTTTCAGAACCTTGCCCGATTTTCTCATCCTTGTAAGAGTACCAAGCTCCTGCTTTTTTGATGATATCCAAATCGCTTGCAATCTTCAAGAGCTCACCAGTCTTAGAAATCCCTTCTCCGTACATGATTTCAACGAAGGCTTCCTTAAATGGTGGAGCCACCTTGTTTTTCACGACCTTAATCTTAGTTTCCTTACCGACATTGGTGTCTTTCTGGTCACCAGTTCCCTTGATTTGCGTGCTTCCACGAACATCCAAACGCACTGAAGCGTAGAATTTCAGAGCACGTCCACCAGGAGTTGTTTCTGGATTTCCAAACATGACCCCAACTTTTTCACGCAATTGGTTGATAAAGATAGCAATTGTTTTGGTTTTATTGATAGAAGCACCAAGTTTACGCATGGCCTGACTCATCATACGAGCCTGCAAACCAACGTGGCTGTCTCCGATATCACCATCAATTTCAGCACGAGGGACAAGGGCCGCAACGGAGTCAACTACGACAAGATCCACAGCACCTGAATCAATCAATTTTCCTGCAATCTCAAGACCTTGCTCTCCTGAGTCTGGTTGAGACAAGAGCAACTCATCAATGTTGACCCCAAGGGCCGCAGCATAAGCTGGGTCAAGGGCATGCTCCGCATCGATAAAGGCTGCAATCCCACCTTCTTTTTGCGCTTGCGCAACTGCATGAAGAGCAACCGTTGTCTTACCAGATGATTCTGGTCCATAGATTTCGATGATACGTCCCTTAGGATAGCCACCTGAACCAAGGGCAATGTCAAGAGCCAAGGAACCGGAACTCATCACTTGCACCTTTTGCTCGGCACGTTCACCCAAACGCATGATTGAACCCTTACCAAAGTCTTTCTCAATCAATTTAAGAGCGTCATTCAAGGCTTTTTCACGTTCTGCCCCGAATTTTTTTGAAATTTCATCTAATTTTTTTGGTTTTTTCGCCATTCTATTCTCCTACATTCTAATGGTCCTCAGACCTATCTACTATTATATCAAAAGTTAGTCACTTAATAAAGCCTTGCGAACTAGGTTAAAGGCATGCATAACCGCAATGTGACGTACATCTGCTCGACTTCTGCCTCCAATATTCACCTTGATGACCTCAGTTCCTTGCCCCTGTGCCAAGCCTATGAAGACTGTCCCAGCTGGGTGCCCTTCTAGACTGTCTGGTCCTGCCACTCCAGTCAAACTAATGCCAAAATCAGACTGGGTCTTGCTTCGTGCCTGCTCAGCCATCTTCTGAGCTGTATATTCAGACACCACACCATGTTCTTCCAAATCCTTGACAGGAATATCCAACATTTTTGATTTTTCCTCCAAGCTATAGGTCACAAAACCACCCTTAAATATACTTGAAACTCCTGAAAAATCAGCTACAGTGGCTTGGAAAAGCCCTGCCGTTAAACTCTCTGCTGCCGTGATTGTTTTCCTTTGCTTTTTCAGTTCTTCTACTACGATACTGGCCAAGCTGGATTCTTCCCCATAACCATAACAAAGTTCTCGTAGAGAAAGGCCTTCAAAGGTTTGGTAGTCCAAGATTTGATTTTCCAAAATATCCAACGCTTGATTCGCCTCTTCTTGACTGCTAGTTTTTGTTGACAGACGCAGAGTGACTTCTCCTGTCTTGGCATAAGGGGCCAAAGTCGGATCAGTTTGATTATCAATCAAATCAGCCAAAATGGTCACCAGCTGACTTTCGCCAATCCCAAAGAAACGAAGAACTCGGGAATACAGCTTGCTCCCTGTCATCAACTTAGGTAGAAGTTGGTTTAAGACCATGGGTTTCAATTCACTTGGTGGACCAGGAAGGACGACGTAGGTCACTTCGTTCACTTCTAACATTCCTCCAACAGCCAATCCTGTTTCGTTTGGTAGTGGAGTCGCTCCTGCTACAATTTGAGCTTGTCTTTCATTATTCGGTGTTCGGGAATAGTCTGGTCTCTGGGCAAAAAAGATATCCAACTTCTCCTGCGCCTGAGAATCGAAAACTAATTCTTTCCCTAAAAATTTAGCCAAAGTTTGTTTGGTTAGGTCATCCTCAGTTGGCCCTAAACCACCTGTCAAAATCACCAAACTGCTACGTTGACTAGCAATCTCAAGCAAAGACAAGAGACGAGCTTCATTGTCTCCTACAGCCGTCTGAAAATATACGTCTACCCCAATTTCTGCTAATTTTTCCGATAAAAACTGGGCATTGGTATTGACAATCTGTCCTGTCAAAATCTCTGTTCCAACAGCAATGATTTCTGCTTTCATGTTTCCTCCTACCTATCTATTCGTATTTTTTTGAAAAAATCGCAGGAAATTTCCCACGATTGATTTTTTATTTGTATCAAGAAAGTTAATTATCTTCGTCACTAACAGGCACCCGTCCAAACAAATCTTCAAATAAGACAACATTTGTTTCAAGTTGAGTGACTTCTTCTTGTCCCAAAGAACGTCTCAAAAGATTCTGCATTTCCAACATATGGCTTCTCGTAACAATTTGATAAGAAACGCCTTGTAGCATCTCCCCTTCACCCTTCAACTGTTGTGTTTCAATAGTTTTAAATGAATCTTTATAGCCCAACAAGCTCGGAATACTTTTCGCAGACAAATCAATATTGGTCTGCATATTAGTACTTAGGGCTTTTAAAATAGATTGGTAGTGACTGACACTATTCAAACTAAGAACTTTTTCAACAACTTTTTGAATGACTTCACGCTGACGCTTTTGACGACCGTAGTCTCCTTCTGGGTCTTGATAACGCATGCGTGAATAAACAAGCGCTTCTTCTCCATTTATTGTCTGCTCTCCAACACCGATAGAAATGGTGTTAAATTCTTCTTGATCACTGATAGAGATTGGGAAACCTAGTGTATTATTGACCGTAATACCTCCCACTGCATCGACCAATTGTTGCAATCCTTGCATATTAACCATAATGTAGCGATCGATATGGATATTCATCATCTTTTGAATTGTTTCTATAGCAAGTTCTGCACCACCACCAGCATAGGCAGCATTTAACTTCGCTTCTTCAATACTACCATCTTTATGTTGAATTTTAGTCAGGATATCACGCTCCAAACTCAGCATCATGGTCTTCTTAGTATGTGGATTGACAGTCAAGAGAATCATAGAATCACTATTTCCAGCCCATTGATCTGTACGCTCTACATTCCCAGTATCAACCCCCATTAACAGAATGGTCAAAGGCTCTGTTGCTTCAATAACCTTGGTTTCTTCCCCTATTTTTTTATAGGTCTTTGATAAGGTTTGTGTGCCTTGCTGATAAATAGTATACGCAAAAACACCGACACCTAAAACTGTCACAGCTAGAAAAGCTAGCACCATTCCAATAATTTTTTTAACCATATTTCTACTAATCTATCAGTTTACCCATCAAGTAAACATCGATAAATTTCCCTTCTTCTATATATGCTCCACGCTCTTGGCGACCTTCAATTACAAAGCCATGCTTTTGATAAAGATGAACTGCTGCTTGATTACGAGTTTGGACAGTCAGCTGGAGACGACGCAGAATGCCACTTGCTTGTGCCCACTCTATCGCTTCTTCTAGCAACAAACTTCCCAATCCATTATTCCAATATCTTTTTCCAATCACAATGAAGAGATCTCCAATATGACGGACTCTCTTGCGCTGGTCAGCTGTAATATTTACAATACCAGCAATTTTATCATTTAAGAATGCAAGTAAGGTTATCTGATTGTCCGAACTAGCTTGCTTGTTGAGAAATATTTCCATCTCCTCACTGGTCAAGAGAATACCATCTCTGTCTAGGCTGGTAAAATCTGTCTCCAAACTCACACAATTTAAAAAGGCCACTAATTCAGCTGCATCTTTAGGCTCTGCTTCCCTAATGAGCAATTCATACTCCATGTTGAAGTTCCTCTAAAAGCTTTTCTGCACGCAAACCCTTTGCTTGGAAATGTAATCTGCGACCGTCTTCTTCTTTTAGAATTTCCAATTCTAAATAAGTATCTGGTAAGGCATCACCTAAAAGATTCCCCCACTCGATGACAGTCACCCCGCCACCAAAGAGAAATTCATCTAAATCAATAGAATCAGCATCCCCCTCTATACGATAAACATCTAGGTGGTAAAGCGGAAGACGACCTTCATACTCTCTTACGATAGTGTAGGTTGGACTTTTAATCATTTGAGAAATCTGTAATCCTTTTGCAAGTCCTTTAGTAAAGGTCGTTTTACCTGCGCCCAGTTCTCCAGTTAAGATTAAAACATCATTCTTTTCTAATAGATGACCCAAACGCTCCCCTAAGGATTGTAGCTCTTCTTCATTTTTTGTGTACATACTCTTATTATACCAAAAACTTTTCTTTTGTGTCTATTTTCCTGCTAAACTTACCATCATAACATCCATAAAAACAAGCTTTCTCTAAAAGAAAATGAGCGTAGCAATGACCAATACAAGATCTCGGAAAATATGACCATAAAAGGAAACTTCCTTTTTAACAGAATTCGGGACAAGATAGGCTGCAAAAAACAAACCCAGTCCAATATAAATCAAAAGAGAGACAATGGTCATTGGATTTCTTAAGAAGAGAAGTGTTGCTAAAATAGTCACCAACACTGTCTTTTTTCTATCTAGCATAGCAAGTAAATCGCGCATGTATTTTTTCAAGGGTAAAAAAATCAGCAAATCTAGCCCAAATAGAAAGAAAAAGGATGGCAATAAAAAGTCAACTAATTCTTGCTGCAACGTATTTTTGATGAACAAGTTATCTGACAAGACAAGAACAGCTCCTAACAAATTAATTAAGAGCAGGATACTGTAAAGAAGCTTCACCGACTTCTTACTGGCTAGGACACTATGAACTTCTTGCTTACGGGTATAAAGATAATTTACTCCAGCACAGATTCCTGAAACAAAGACCATACTTCCGATGAAAAAAGCTGTACTTTGTTTAAAGGACAAGATGCATTCCTTCCATAGGAAACAGCTACTCAAACTAATTTGAATTAAAACTAACAAAAATAAGATTCTCATTGATTTCATCTTTTCTCTCCCTTCCTACCAATCATTATACTCGGAGAAAAGAGAGAACTGTTTCCAATCTTCTCAAATGTCTTTTTAAGACGCTAAACAAACACCAGAGACTAATACTCAATGAAAATCAAAGAGCAAACTAGGAAGCTAGCCACAGGTTGCTCAAAACACTGTTTTGAGGTTGCAGATAGAGCTGACGTGGTTTGAAGAGATTTTGGAAGAATATAAATTTGAAATAAGGCTGATAGTATTCATTTCACTATCAGCCTTACAGGTTATTTAACGTTTCAGAAAAACTATAATGTCAAGATTAACTAAACAGTATCTAATTCCTTCAAATAATTTTCTATCTTCATCAACATTAAAGGATTGTTATAAATCTTACATAACTCTCTTGCTTCTATATAATAATTTTTGACTTGTTCTTTGTCTAGAAATTTGGCTCCAGCATTTCCTACAAGAATAAGTAGGGGAGCCAGTTGGTAGCTTGTCTGTCTTTGTTTACAGAGTTCAATCGTCTCAAGAGCTTCTTGGATGGCTTCGTTATATTTTTCCTTTGACACTAGGTAGTGAGCGTAGTTGTAACGAACTCTGATGTAGCCAAATAAAAACTCTTGATGCTCAAAATTTTTTGTCTGATATAACTCCATCAAATGAGAGTAGTTTGCCTCATATTCTTGTTCACGACCCACTAAGGAATAGAAATTAGATAGAGTATTCAACGCCTTTAAATAAATCAGAGTATTTGAAGAGACTTTTAATAATATATTTTCCAATGAAGAAATAGCCTCACACTTACTGTCATATTGATAGAAGTCAATAATAGCTTTAATCCATTCAAGGTAAGTTCGGTCTTCTAGTGTTAGAAAAGTACTTCGTTCAATCTCTATTCTATAAATATATTCCAAATCGTCATAATTTCTATCATCTAATAGGTGAGTAGATAATTGCTTGAAATTAGAGAGGTTAGATTTAATTTCAATTTGTTCATTAAAAAAATAATCTAATGGTACTTCAAGTCGTTGTGAAAGTTTGAACAAAAGGTCTGCGGAGGGAATGAAATGCCCTCTCTCAATTTTACTAATCTGGCTTTGTTCACAAATTCCTTCTGCAAGAGTTTGTTGGGAGAGTCTCAACTCTTTTCTTTTCAATCTGAATTTCTCTGCGAGTGTATTCATTAAAGATAATAAACCTTCCTATTTGCTTAATTTCATTATAAAATTTTTAGTTCAAAATAGCAAGTTAAAGAAATAAATAATTCCTCATGGTAATAATGAGAAAAAAAAGTTCAAAACATAATAAAAGCAATTGACTAAATAAAATATATCTGTTAGAATAAAAACAAGGAAACAGAAAGGGGTTTCATTGCATGAGAAAAAAACGTGGAATTAAAAAAATAGTTATATTTGTATTACTAAGTGTTCTTGCATTTGGCAATACAATTCCCTATCAACAGTTTGTTCAGAAGAATAGACAATTGGTAAAGTTTATAATTTCGCTTCATCTGGTGAGTGGATTTAATATTGGAGGTATATATAAATGAAACTTTTGAAAAAAACTATGCAAGCTGGACTAACAGTAATTTTCTTTGGTTTGCTAGCTACGAATACAGTATTTGCAGATAACTCTGAAGGATGGCAGTTTGTCCAAGAAAACGGTAGAACCTATTACAAAAAGGGGGACCTCAAAGAAACGGACTGGCGAGTGATTGATGGGAAGACCTATTATTTTGATTATAATGGCGAAATGGTTGTTGGTTGGCAGTACATTCCAATGCCAGTTAAAGGATATACAATTGGTCCTTACCCTAATGGTATCAGATTAGAAGGTTCCCCAATGCCAGAATGGTACTACTTTGACGAAAATGGAGTGCTACAAGAGTTTGTTGGTTGGCAAGAATTAGAGCTAAAATATTCCTTAACCGTTGGGAAAAAACATGGTGAAGGCTGGGAAGGTCCCGAAGTTCTTAAATTAGCATACTACTACTTTGATCAAGATCATTATTTAAAGACAGGTTGGCTTTATGATCAATCTAACTGGTATTACCTAGCAAAAACAGGAAATTCTGGGAATAAGAATCTTGGTGGTGAAAGACGTGTAGGTTGGATAAATGATGGTTCAGCTTGGTACTATCTAGATTCAGAAACTGGTATCATGCAAACTGGTTGGAAGCAAATTGGCAATAAGTGGTACTACCTCCGTTCATCAGGTGCAATGGCAATTGGTTGGTATCAAGATGGTTCAACTTGGTATTATTTAGATAATAAAAATGGTGATATGAAGACAGGTTGGGTATATGTTGGTAACCGTTGGTACTACCTTCGTTCATCAGGAGCAATGGCAACTGGTTGGTATCAAGATGGTTCAATTTGGTACTACCTAAATGCAAGTAATGGAGATATGAAGACAGGCTGGTTCCAAATCAATGGTAAATGGTATTATGCCTATGGTTCAGGTGCTCTAGCTGTTAATACCACAGTAGATGGTTACTACGTAAACTATAATGGTGAGTGGGCTAAGTAACGAATGCTAATCGTAACTGTAGTTGATACTTAACTTAGTAAAAAGAGCTTTTTTCTACCATTTGTCAACTCTATCAATTTTTAAGAATTAAATGAGTCAAGACAGTAGCTATTCAGTATGTTTATCTACTGTAGTAGGTTGAAGAAAAGCTAAGAATGAGAAAGGACGAAGTTAGTCCTTTCTTTTTTATGTGACTATACTTTCTATTCAAATGAGCTTTTAACTAATTGATTGAGCCAATCCACTCTTAAAACCAAAGAGCAATCTCTCGCTTAGCTGACTCTTCTGAATCTGACCCATGTACAACATTTTGGATAACCTGATTTTCTCCAGCAGCTTTTGCAAAATCACCTCGAATCGTTCCTGGTAAAGCTTCTTCTGGACGAGTCGCACCCATCATAGTCCGCCAAGTTTCGATTACTTTGGGACCTGAAATTACACCCACAAGAACTGGGCCTGAAGTCATGAATTCACGAATCGGTGGGTAAAAACTTTGACCAACCAAGTCCTGATAGTGCTGGTCAATCAACTCTTCTGAAACCTTTGTACGCAACTCCAATTTTTCGATTGTCAATCCACGTTGTTCGATGCGTTTCAACACTTCCCCCACTAGTCCTCTTTTTACACCATCTGGTTTAATGATAAAAAATGTTTGTTCCATACCCGTCTCCTTTGTCAGCTTCTTTCTTTTATTTTACCATATTTCATGGAAAAATGGAGAAAGTTTTCAGAAAAGAGAAAGAGAACCCGAAGGTTCTCTCATTCTCTCTTATTCTACTGTTTCTTCCACAATTTCAACGGCAGTATCCACAACTACTTCTGTTGTTTCTTCATTTCCTTCTTCCTCTACTGGAGGGTTAAGGTATTCTTCTTCGTTAACAGCATGTGGTTCAAGGTTACGGTAACGAGCCATACCAGTACCTGCTGGGATGATCTTACCGATGATAACATTTTCTTTAAGTCCAAGGAGATGGTCTTTCTTACCACGGATAGCTGCGTCAGTAAGGACACGAGTTGTTTCCTGGAAGGAAGCCGCTGACAAGAAACTGTTTGTTTCAAGTGAGGCTTTGGTAATTCCCATAAGAACTGGGCGACCTGTCGCTGGCACTCCACCTGCGATAAGAACATCTTTGTTGGCATCTGTAAAGTCATTGATATCCATGAGGGTACCCATGAGAAGATCTGTGTCACCTGGATCCATGACACGAACTTTACGGATCATTTGACGAACCATTACCTCGATGTGTTTGTCACCGATTTCTACCCCTTGGCTACGGTAAACTTTTTGTACTTCGCCGAGAAGATAAGTTTCAACTGACAAGACATCACGGACTGCAAGGAGACGTTTTGGTTGGATAGAACCTTCTGTAAGAGCGGCACCACGCGCTACTTGGTCCCCAACTTCAACACGCATACGAGCTGTAAATGGAACAACGTATTCACCTTCACCAGTTTCACCCTTAACAAAGACTTTCTTGGTACGAGTTGATGCATCTTCTTCGATAGCGGTAACTTGTCCTTTAACCTCTGTGATAACCGCTTCCCCTTTAGGATTGCGGGCTTCAAAGATTTCTTGGACACGAGGAAGACCCTGAGTGATATCGGTATTTGAGGCAACCCCACCCGTGTGGAAGGTACGCATTGTAAGCTGTGTACCAGGTTCCCCGATAGATTGGGCAGCGATTGTACCAACTGCTTCACCAACTTCAACCGCATCACCAGTCGCCAAGTTGATACCATAACAGTGACGGCATACACCGTGACGAGTGTTACATGTAAATACGGAGCGGATAGTAACTTCTTCCACACCAGCATTAACAATTTCACGCGCCTTGTCTTCTGTAATCAACTCATTTGGACCGATAATCACTGCACCAGTTTCTGGATGTTTAACAGTTTTCTTAGTATAACGACCGTTGAGACGCTCCTCGAGAGACTCGATCATCTCTTTTCCTTCTGCGATAGAGCGGATCAAGAGACCACGATCTGTTCCACAGTCATCCTCACGGATGATAACGTCTTGGGCAACGTCAACCAAACGACGAGTCAAGTAACCTGAGTCGGCTGTCTTAAGGGCCGTATCGGTCATACCTTTACGGGCACCGTGAGTTGAGAAGAACATTTCGAGTACTGACAAACCTTCACGGAAGTTTGAAAGGATTGGCAATTCCATGATACGTCCATTCGGAGCAGCCATCAGACCACGCATACCGGCAAGCTGTGAGAAGTTTGAGATATTACCACGGGCTCCAGAGTCCATCATCATAACGATTGGGTTCTTAGGATCTTGGTTGGCAATCAAACGTTTCTCTAGTTTTTCACGGGCTGCACGCCATTCAGCTGTAACAGCATTGTAACGCTCGTCGTCTGTGATCATACCACGACGGAATTGTTTTGTGATTTGTTCTACACGTTTGTGTGATTCTTCAATGATTTCAGCCTTGTCATCAACGACTGGGATATCGGCGATACCCACTGTCAATCCTGCAAGAGTTGAGTGGTGGTAACCGAGGTTCTTCATACGGTCAAGTAGAGCAGAAGTTTCTGTCGTACGGAAACGTTTGAAGATTTCAGCGATGATATTTCCAAGGTTTTTCTTCTTGAATGGAGGGTTAATTTCAAGTTTACTGATTGCTTCCTTGATATCTCCACCAAGTGGCAAGAAGTATTTAGCTGGAACGCCTTCTGTCAAGTTGGCATTGTTTGGTTCTTGCAAGTATGGTAGGCCCTCTGGCATGATGTCGTTGAAGAGGATTTTACCAACTGTTGTAAGCAAGACCTTGTGTTTTTGCTCTTCTGTCCAAGGCTTGTTGAGACTGTCTGTTGCGATACCAACACGTGAGTGAAGGTGAACATAGCCATTACGGTAAGCCATAACCGCTTCGTCACGGTCTTTGAAGACCATTCCTTCACCTTCACGACCAGCTTCTTCCATGGTCAAGTAGTAGTTACCCAAAACCATATCCTGAGATGGAGTAACAACTGGTTTACCATCTTTCGGGTTCAAGATGTGCTCAGCAGCGAGCATCAAGATACGAGCTTCTGCTTGGGCTTCTTCTGAAAGCGGTACGTGGATGGCCATTTGGTCCCCGTCAAAGTCGGCATTGTAGGCTTCACAGACAAGTGGGTGTAAGCGAAGGGCCTTACCATCAATCAAGACTGGCTCGAAGGCTTGGATACCCAAACGGTGAAGGGTCGGTGCGCGGTTCAAAAGCACTGGGTGTTCTTTGATTACTTCTTCAAGGATATCCCAGATACGCTCATCTCCGCGTTCCACCAAGCGTTTAGCTGCTTTAACGTTTTGCACGATATCACGGGCAACGATTTCACGCATGACAAATGGTTTAAAGAGCTCGATCGCCATTTCACGTGGCACACCACATTGGTACATCTTAAGAGTTGGACCAACGGCGATAACGGAACGTCCTGAGAAGTCAACACGTTTACCGAGCAAGTTTTGACGGAAGCGTCCTTGTTTCCCTTTAAGCATGTGGCTCAATGATTTCAGTGGACGGCTACCTGGTCCTGTGATTGGACGACCACGACGACCATTGTCAATCAAAGCGTCAACCGCTTCTTGAAGCATACGCTTCTCATTTTGAACGATGATACCTGGTGCATTCAACTCAAGCAAACGAGCCAAACGGTTGTTACGGTTGATAACACGGCGGTAAAGGTCATTCAAGTCAGATGAGGCAAAACGGCCACCATCCAACTGCAACATTGGACGAAGATCTGGTGGAATAACTGGAAGGATGTTGAGAATCATCCATTCAGGTTTATTTCCAGACTTGTAAAAGGCATCCAAAACATCCAAACGACGGATGGCTTTAACACGTTTTTGTCCAGTTGCTGTTTTCAATTCTTCTTTGAGTTCAGCAATTTCTTTTTCAAGATCTACTTGTTTCAAAAGGTCTTGGATGGCTTCGGCACCCATCTTGGCAACAAATGATCCATAACCATACTCACGCAAGCGCTCACGGTATTCGCGTTCTGTCATGATAGACTTGTGCTCAAGTGGTGTATCCTTCGGATCAATCACCACATAAGCCGCAAAGTAGATAACTTCCTCGAGGGCACGAGGGCTCATATCAAGGGTCAAGCCCATACGACTTGGAATCCCCTTGAAGTACCAGATGTGAGATACAGGAGCTTTCAACTCGATGTGCCCCATACGCTCACGACGAACTTTCGTACGCGTTACTTCAACCCCACAGCGGTCACAAACAATCCCTCTGTAACGAATACGTTTGTACTTACCACAAGCACATTCCCAGTCTTTTGTAGGACCAAAGATGACTTCATCAAAGAGCCCTTCACGTTCTGGTTTCAACGTACGGTAATTGATTGTTTCAGGTTTTTTGACTTCTCCATAAGACCATGAACGGACTTTGCTTGGAGAAGCTAGGGTGATTTGCATACTTTTAAAACGATTTACATCAACCACTATTTCTTCCCTTTCTATTCTAAGTGAACTGCTTATTCTTATTCAGCAGCTTCTTCTGTTGCTTCCGCTTTTGTTGCTTTTTCAGCTTTTTCAGCTTCTTCAGCTTCAAAGGCTGCTTTAGCCTCTTGGGCTGCTTTTTCGCGGGCTTTTTCAAGGTCATCTACGTGGATGACATCTTCGTCCATTCCTTCATCCAAGTCACGAAGTTCCACTTCTTGGTCATCTTCGTCTAGGACACGCATGTCAAGACCAAGAGATTGCAATTCTTTGACAAGAACTCGGAAGGATTCTGGAACACCTGGTTTTGGAATTGGTTTTCCTTTTGTAATAGCTTCATAAGCTTTCAAACGTCCGTTGATATCGTCAGACTTGTATGTCAAGATTTCTTGAAGGACATTTGACGCACCGTAGGCTTCAAGAGCCCAAACCTCCATCTCACCGAAACGTTGTCCACCAAACTGAGCTTTACCTCCGAGTGGTTGTTGGGTAACGGTTGAGTATGGTCCGACTGAACGCGCGTGCAATTTATCATCAACCATGTGGTGGAGTTTGATCATGTACATGACACCAACTGACACACGGTTATCAAATGGCTCACCAGTACGTCCATCGTAAAGGATTGTTTTGGCATCACTGTCCATACCTGCTTCTTTAACAGTTGACCAAAGATCTTCAGAACTTGCTCCGTCAAAGACTGGTGTTGCGATATGAATACCAAGAGTACGAGCCGCCATACCAAGGTGGAGCTCCATAACCTGTCCGATATTCATACGTGATGGCACCCCAAGTGGGTTCAACATGATGTCGACTGGAGTTCCATCTGGAAGGTAAGGCATGTCTTCTACAGGAACGATACGAGAGACAACCCCTTTGTTTCCGTGACGTCCGGCCATCTTATCTCCGACCTTGATCTTACGTTTTTGAGCGATGTAGACGCGAACCAGCATGTTCACACCTGATTGCAACTCGTCTCCGTTTGCACGGGTAAAGATTTTAACATCACGAACGACACCATCGGCACCGTGTGGTACACGAAGAGAAGTGTCACGTACTTCACGAGATTTGTCTCCGAAGATAGCGTGCAAGAGACGTTCTTCAGCTGAAAGGTCTTTCTCACCCTTAGGTGTTACTTTACCTACAAGGATGTCACCTTCTTTAACCTCAGCACCGATACGGATAATTCCCATTTCGTCAAGGTCTTTAAGGGCATCTTCCCCAACGTTTGGAATTTCACGAGTAATTTCTTCAGGCCCAAGCTTTGTATCGCGTGTTTCTGATTCGTATTCTTCAAGGTGAACAGATGTATAAACATCGTCTTTCACCAAGCGTTCGCTCATGATAACGGCATCCTCGAAGTTATAACCTTCCCAAGTCATGTAGGCAACAATTGGGTTTTGTCCAAGCGCCATTTCTCCATTTTCCATAGAAGGTCCGTCAGCGATGAAATCGCCTTTTTCAACGACATCGCCAACTTTTACGAGAGTACGTTGGTTGTAAGCAGTACCTGAGTTTGAACGACGGAATTTTTGGATATGGTAAACATCCAATGAACCATCTTCACGGCGTACTTCTACCTTGTCAGCATCTGCGTAAGTAACTTTACCATCATACTGAGCAATCACAGCCGCTCCAGAATCGTGGGCTGCTTGGTATTCCATACCAGTACCAACGTAAGGTGCTTGAGGATTGATCAATGGCACAGCCTGACGTTGCATGTTGGCTCCCATGAGGGCACGGTTGGAGTCATCGTTTTCCAAGAAAGGAATACATGCTGTCGCAACGGCAACTACCTGTTTTGGTGAAACGTCCATGTAGTCAACAATATTAGCTGGATACTCTTGGTTGACCCCTTGATGACGTCCCATGACAACTTTCTCAGCAAAAGTTCCATCTTCGTTAAGACGAGAGTTAGCCTGCGCTACAGTATATTCATCTTCTTCATCGGCTGTCAACCAAACGATTTCGTTAGTGACAACACCTGTTTCACGATCAACCTTACGGTATGGTGTTTGAACAAAACCGTACTTGTTCAAGTGTCCGTAAGATGACAAGTTATTGATCAAACCGATGTTAGGTCCTTCAGGTGTCTCGATTGGACACATACGACCGTAGTGAGTGTAATGCACGTCACGTACTTCATATCCAGCACGGTCACGTGTCAAACCACCAGGTCCTAAGGCTGACAAACGGCGTTTGTGAGACAACTCAGATAGCGGGTTGTGTTGGTCCATGAACTGTGACAACTGTGAAGAACCAAAGAATTCTTTAACCGCAGCTGTTACAGGACGGATATTGATGATTTGTTGTGGTGTCAAGACTTCGTTGTCTTGAACAGACATACGTTCACGGACATTACGTTCCATACGAGAAAGTCCAAGACGTACTTGGTTAGCAAGCAATTCACCAACCGCACGGATACGACGGTTTCCAAGGTGGTCGATATCATCTACACGGCCAAGTCCTTCAGCCAAGTTGAGGAAGTAGCTCATCTCTGCAAGGATATCTGCAGGAGTTACGATACGAACCTTGTCATCTGGGTTAGCATTACCAATGATAGTTACGACACGGTCTGGATCAGTTGGTGCAACAACCTTGAATTTCTGAAGAACAACTGGCTCCGTCACAACGGCTGCATCATTTGGAATGTAAACAATCTTGTTCAAGTCGCCATCCAAATGGCTTTCAATGCTTTCAATCACACTACGAGTCATGATTGTACCAGCTTCTACCAAGATTTCTCCTGTTTCAGGATCTACCAACGGCTCAGCAATAGTTTGGTTAAGCAAGCGTGTTTTAACATTGAGTTTTTTATTGATCTTGTAACGACCAACTGCTGCTAGGTCGTAACGACGTGGGTCAAAGAAACGAGCCACAAGTAAGCTACGTGAGCTTTCAGCAGTCTTAGGCTCACCTGGACGAAGGCGTTCGTAGATTTCTTTCAAGGCTTCGTCTGTACGAGAGTCCATTGGGTTCTTATGGATATCTTTTTCAACAGTGTTGCGAACCAATTCGCTGTCACCAAAGATATCAAAGATTTCATCATCACCTGAGAAACCAAGGGCACGAACTAAGGTCGTAAATGGAATCTTACGAGTACGGTCGATACGAGTGTAGGCAATATCTTTTGAGTCGCTTTCAAGTTCCAACCAAGCTCCACGGTTAGGGATAACAGTTGAACCGTAGCCCACTTTACCGTTTTTGTCAACTTTGTCATTAAAGTAAACACCTGGTGAGCGGACCAACTGAGATACGATGATACGTTCACCACCATTGATGATAAAAGTACCCATTTCTGTCATGATTGGGAAATCACCAAAGAAAACTTCTTGAGTTTTGATTTCGCCTGTTTCTTTATTGATCAAGCGGAAGGTTACAAAAATTGGTGCTGAGTAGCTAGCATCGTGGATACGAGCTTCTTCTAGCGTGTATTTTGGTTCCTTGATTTCATATCCAACAAATTCCAACTCCATTGTGTCTGTGAAGTTTGAAATTGGCAATACATCTTCAAATACTTCCTTAAGACCGTGGTCTAGGAAAGCTTTGAATGAATCAGTTTGAATTTCAATCAAATTTGGTAAGTCAAGAACTTCTTTAATTCTTGAAAAACTACGACGGGTACGATGTTTCCCGTATTGAACGTCATGTCCTGCCAAGATGATTCTCCTTTGTAAATAAGTTCCAAGCCTTATCAATCAGGCTTTCTAATCGTCATATGGTTGTAAAACCCCTATCACCGTGTCCCTTTGATAAATTTTCAGAATCTTTAAATCTTTGTTACAAGTACTCAAAATCCTGAAAAAAAGCACAAAAAGAGCAGCTAAATCTGACTTTTTCAGAAGATTTAACTGCTGTGAGCCTTGTCTGGACAATATTTCAGACAAAACCTACGACAAATGATTACTCATATTATACCCTATTTAGCTAGATTTTTCAAGAGGATTGACGATTTTTTGACAAAATCTTTTCCTATAAGAAATACTAGCTAAATCGTAGCAAAACCTGTTGCGATTTTCTTTTGTTTTAATTTTGAGAAAACGCTTGCATATCGTTTTACTAAGTGCTATACTGATAAAGAAATTTATTGATTGGAGAATGATTATGAGAAAAACACCTGCTCAAACTGAGAAAAAAATGGTTTACAGCATCCGTTCCCTCAAGAATGGAACTGGCTCTGTCCTTATCGGCGCAAGCCTTATCCTACTTGCTATGGCTACACCAACTATCTCAGCCAAGGAAAATACTACAACCACTAACGCAAGTAATAGTGAAACTACTACTGCCCTTGCCCAACCTCTTACTGATACAACAGCCAGCACTGGTAAGCAAGAAAGTGATCTTTCTGCACCTAAAAATGCAAACGCTTCCCTAGAGAAAAAAGAAGAAAAACCTGCAACAGATCCAACAACTCCTGTTTCAAGCCCAGCCGATTCAGCACCACAAACTGGACAAGATCGTTCAAGTGAGGCAACGACTTCTACTAGTCCAGTAACGACTAAAACTAAGGCAGAAGAGCCAATCGAAGACAACTACTTCCGTATCCACGTCAAAAAACTTCCTGAAGAAAACAAGGAGGCTCAAGGACTATGGACTTGGGACGATGTTGAAAAACCTTCTGAAAACTGGCCTAACGGAGCCTTGTCCTTTAAGGATGCCAAAAAAGATGACTATGGTTACTACCTAGATATCAAATTAAAGGGAGAACAAGCCAAGAAAATTAGCTTCCTCATCAATAATACAGCTGGGAAAAATCTAACAGGCGATAAATCGGTAGAAAAACTGGCACCAAAGATGAATGAGGCTTGGTTGAACCAAGATTACAAGGTTTTTTCTTACGAGCCACAACCTGCAGGAACTATTCGTGTCAACTACTACCGCACAGATGGCAACTATGACAAGAAATCTCTATGGTACTGGGGAGATGTGAAGGAGCCAAGTAGTGGTGAATGGCCTAACGGAACAGACTTTACGGCTACAGGCAAATATGGTCGCTATATCGATATTCCACTCAAAGATGCAGCTAAAGACCTTGGATTTTTATTACTAGACAGAAGCAAACAAGGAGACGATGTGAAAATCCGTAAAGAAGATTATAAGTTCACAGATTTGAAAAATCATAGCCAAATTTTTCTAAAAGACGATGACGAATCGATTTACACAAATCCATACTATGTCCATGATATCCGCATGACAGGAGCCCAACACGTAGGAAAATCTAGTATTGAAAGTAGTTTTTCAACACTTGTCGGTGCTAAAAAAGAGGATATCCTCAAACACACCAACATCACTAATCACCTAGGAAACAAGGTAACTATTACCGATGTTGCAATCGACGAAGCTGGTAAGAAAGTAACTTACAGCGGAGATTTCTCTGACACAAAACATCCTTATACCGTGAGCTACAACGCTGACCAATTCACTACCAAAACAAGCTGGCGTCTTAAAGATGAGACTTACAGTTATGATGGCAAACTTGGAGCTGACCTAAAAGAAGAAGGAAAACAAGTTGATTTGACCCTTTGGTCACCAAGTGCTGATAAGGTTTCTGTTGTTGTCTACGACAAAAATGACCCTGAAAAAGTGGTTGGAACTGTCGCTCTTGAAAAAGGGGAAAGAGGAACCTGGAAACAAACTCTAGATAGCACAAACAAATTAGGAATCACAGATTTCACTGGATACTATTATCAATACCAAATCGAGCGTCAGGGTAAAACTGTTCTTGCACTCGATCCTTACGCTAAATCTCTCGCTGCTTGGAATAGTGACGATGCTAAGATCGATGATGCCCATAAAGTGGCTAAAGCTGCCTTTGTAGATCCAGCCAAACTAGGACCTCAAGACTTGACTTATGGTAAGATCCACAACTTCAAGACTCGTGAAGATGCCGTTATCTATGAAGCTCATGTGCGTGACTTCACTTCAGATCCTGCCATTGCAAAAGACTTGACCAAACCATTTGGTACTTTTGAAGCCTTTATCGAAAAACTAGACTATCTCAAAGACTTGGGTGTAACCCACATCCAGCTCCTTCCAGTCTTGTCTTACTATTTTGTCAATGAATTGAAAAATCATGAACGCTTGTCTGACTATGCTTCAAGCAACAGCAACTACAACTGGGGATATGACCCTCAAAACTACTTCTCATTGACTGGTATGTATTCAAGCGATCCTAAGAATCCAGAAAAACGAATCGCAGAGTTTAAAAACCTCATCAATGAGATCCACAAACGTGGCATGGGAGCTATCCTGGACGTAGTTTACAACCATACAGCCAAAGTCGATATCTTTGAAGATCTAGAACCAAACTACTACCACTTTATGGATGCTGATGGCGCACCTCGAACTAGCTTTGGTGGTGGACGTTTGGGAACAACTCACCATATGACCAAACGCCTCCTAGTTGACTCTATCAAATACCTAGTTGATACCTACAAAGTAGATGGTTTCCGCTTCGATATGATGGGAGACCATGATGCGGCTTCTATCGAAGAAGCTTACAAGGCTGCACGCGCCCTCAATCCAAACCTCATCATGCTAGGTGAAGGTTGGAGAACCTATGCTGGTGATGAAAATATGCCTACTAAAGCTGCTGACCAAGATTGGATGAAACATACCGATACTGTCGCTGTCTTCTCAGATGACATCCGTAACAACCTCAAGTCTGGTTATCCAAATGAAGGTCAACCTGCCTTTATCACAGGTGGCAAGCGTGATATCAACACTATCTTTAAAAATCTGATTGCTCAGCCAACCAACTTTGAAGCAGACAGCCCTGGAGATGTCATCCAATACATCGCAGCCCATGATAACTTGACCCTCTTTGACATCATTGCCCAGTCTATCAAAAAAGACCCAAGCAAGGCTGAGAACTATGCTGAAATTCATCGTCGTTTGCGACTTGGAAACCTCATGGTCTTAACAGCTCAAGGAACTCCATTTATCCACTCTGGTCAGGAATATGGGCGTACCAAACAATTCCGTGATCCAGCCTACAAGACTCCAGTAGCAGAGGATAAGGTTCCAAACAAATCTCACTTGTTGCGTGATAAGGACGGCAATCCATTCGACTATCCTTACTTTATCCATGATTCTTACGATTCTAGCGATGCTATCAATAAGTTTGACTGGACTAAGGCTACAGATGGTAAAGCTTATCCTGAAAATGTCAAGAGCCGTGACTATATGAAAGGGTTGATTGCCCTTCGTCAATCTACAGATGCCTTCCGACTCAAGAGTCTCCAAGAGATCAAAGACCGTGTCCACCTCATCACTGTCCCAGGCCAAAATGGTGTGGAAAAAGAAGATGTAGTGATTGGCTACCAAATCACTGCTCCAAACGGTGATATCTATGCAGTCTTTGTCAATGCGGACGAAAAAGCTCGTGAATTTAACTTAGGAACTGCCTTTGCCCACCTCAGAAATGCTGAAGTTTTAGCAGATGAAAACCAAGCAGGACCAGTCGGAATTGCCAACCCGAAAGGACTTGAATGGACTGAAAAAGGCTTGAAATTAAATGCCCTTACAGCCACTGTTCTTCGAGTCTCTCAAGGCGGTGCCATTGTTGCCCCAGCTGTGGAAGAAAAACCAGAATTTAATCTTTCTAGCTTAACACAAGAGCAAGGTCAAAATAACGGTCAAGTCAATACTCCAAACCGAGTCGTCAAACCGGAACAGCAAAATCCAGCTCCACAAACTAAACCTGATTCTGCAAAACCAGATGCAAACGTAGCTGAGACAGATAATAGACCTAGCCAAACTACAACTGATTCACAAGCTGAAAAACCAGTACAAGAGCCACAAGCATCATCTGTCAAAGAAGCTGTTCAAAACGAAGCTGTAGATAACTCTAGCAAGGAAAATACGCCTGCAACCCCAGCTAAACAAGCTGAACTTCCAAATACAGGAACCAAAAATGATCACAAACTCCTGTTGGCAGGAATCAGTCTCCTTGCCCTTCTAGGTCTCGGGTTCTTACTAAAAAACAAAAAAGAGAACTAAACTAGCCCTCCTATAGAAAAATCCCCCAAGCCTTAACGCTCGGGGGATTGATTTTTTGCCCTGATAATCCTATCTATCAAATCATATATTCTACACTATAGGTCGCATCCGAAAGAATTCGTGCCAAAAATTGCTTAGTTCGTTCTTCCTGTGGGCGACTAAAGAAATCATGGGCATTATTTTCTTCAACAATTTTCCCGCCATCCATAAAAATGACATGGTTGGCCACATCTCTGGCAAATCCCATCTCATGCGTCACTACTACCATAGTAACACCTTCTTTAGCCAACTGTTTTAAAACATCCAAAACATCTCCTACCAACTCTGGATCCAAGGCCGATGTTGGCTCATCCAATAGAATGACCTCTGGTTTCACAGCGATGGCACGCGCAATACCGATTCGTTGTTGCTGGCCTCCAGAAAGCTGAGAGGGATAGTAATCCTTATAAGCTAGTAAACCAACTTTTTCTAAGGCAGCTTCCGCACGTTTGGTTGCTTCTTCCTTAGGAATTTTCCGAGCAACTACTAGGCCCTCTAAAATATTTTCCAAGGATGTTTTATTGGCAAATAAATTATAATGTTGGAAAACAAAGGCGGTCTTCTGGCGAATTTCTAAAATATCTTTTTTAGTCAATTTTCCAAGGTCGTAGTCTTTGTCAGCAAGTTTCAAAGAACCACTATCCGCCTTTTCTAAATGATTGAGACATCTGAGAAAAGTCGTTTTACCTGATCCAGATGGGCCCAAGATTACAACCACATCCCCTTGGTTGACCTTGAGGTTAACATCTTCTAGGACTTGTCTGTCTCCAAATTTTTTTGCAATATGTTCTACTTGTAACATTGTCTTCTCCTATGCTAAACCTGTACTGGGCACTACTTGTCCCTTTTCTCTTCGAATATAGCGTTTCTCTATAATTGAAAAGCCCCATTGAATCAATCCGCAAATAAGAATGTACTGTAAAAAGATCACAAAATAGGATTCAAAATACTGATAACCATAAGACGCTTCAACACGGGCAATGGCTGTAATATCCTTAATGGTCATCACAAAAACCAAAGAGGTTCCTTTTACAATATTTATGACTAGATTAGCCAGATTAGGCAAGGCTGACCGCAAGGCCTGTGGAAAAACAATCCTCACATAAGCCTGACTAGTGGTTAAACCAATCGCTTGTGCAGCTTCTAATTGTCCCTTATCCACAGTCAAAATAGCCGAACGTAAGATTTCTGATAAACTACCTGTTGTCATCAAGCTATAGATAATAAAAGCATAATAGATGGGATTGAGTTTAAAGATATCAACATCACTTCCTATGCTTTTAAGAAATTGATTGAGCAAACTCGGAAACAAACTATAAAAGAAAAGAATCAGCAAAATCGGAGGTGTCGCTCTTATAAAAGCTAGATACACGAGGGAGAAGGTTCGAACACCTTTGACTTTGTATATTTGCCCCAGCGCTAAAAATAAGGCAGGTAGAAAACTTAAGATCATAGCTACAATCATGATAATCAAGGTGGTCGGTACCCCTTTTAAGGTCTCTAAAAAGGTTTTTACAATATAGTCCAAATCCATATCCTATCTCCCTTTCGTTTCCAAAGATTTTTCTAACAAGCGACTCAAGAAGGAAACAGCCAAGGCTACACCCCAATAAAGAATGGCAACCGCTGTATAGGTTTCAAGAGAATAATTCCCCAAATTGCGACTGATTAAGAGATTCCCAGCCCCCATGACATCTACAAAACCAATCGTATAAGCTAGGGCAGCGTCCCGCATCAAATTTAGAATAGCAGTCGTCACATTTGGAAGAGCCACTTGAAAAGCCTGAGGAAAAATGATTCTCCAAAATGTCTGACTAGGTGTCAGACCAATACTGACTCCAGCCTCCATCTGACCTTTTGGAATTGCCTGATAGGATGCCTTAAATACTTCTGCAATGATAGCCGCAAATAGCAAGACCATGGTGAATAAGACGAAGACCGTTTTGGACCAGTTGTTGATATCTAAATTTAGCCACCATTTTAAAAATTCAGGTAAACCATAAAAAACAAGGAATAGTAAAACAATAGGGGGAGTACAGCGAAGAGTGAAAATATAGCCCTTAGAAAGACCCGCAAAAGTCTTGTCTTCTCCCACTTGAGCCCAAGCCAGTAAGCCACCGAAAAGGGAACCGAGGATTGTAGTAAAAAAGAGAATGGACAAGGTCATAGGAAGAGCCTGCCATAAGGTGGGTAAAAATTGGAACACTCTTGAAAAATCATATGAAACCATGTAAACCTCTTTCTAACATGCCTGATTGCTCATCTAATCTTTATCAACGTAGCTAAAGACATCTTCTTTAAAGTATTTTTGAGAAAGTTTAGCTAAAGTACCGTCTTCTTTTAATTCTTTAATAGCTTTTTCATACTCTTTAGCAAACTTCTCTTCCTTTTCATCACGGTGAATCAAGGGATAGGTTGGGATTCCTTTATAAGGGAACCAACTAAGTTTGTCCGCATATTGGTGGTAAGAACCATCCTCTGCTGTCACTGCTTTTTCAAAAGATAACTTGATGTCAAAGAAAGCATCATAACGTCCTTCTAAAACCCAAGCATAAGCATCTGCCACTTTGAAGGATTCAGCAGCCGTCAGTTCAATCGGTGTATCCTTGTGCTTGTCATTATAGCTATTGATAACATTCCACTGGGCATTTTGAGGAGAGATGGGTACTAATTTTCCTTTGTTTTTGGCGAAATCATCAATATTCTTATATTTGGCTTCATCTTCTTTTCTAACAGTAAAACCAATAATGCTGGCTCCTACTGGCTCAGATGGAATAATGAATTTCTTAGCCCGTTCATCTGTATACCAAGCACCTTTTGTCCCAATATCGTACTTGCCAGACTCAAGTCCAATCAAGAGATCATCATCACTAGTTCCAGTATACTCAAATTTATAATCCGCTAATTTCTCATCAACTGCCTTTAAAACAGCGACTTCATAACCATCTGATTCCCCTTTTTCGTCAATAAAATCATAAGGGACATAGTTTTGGGTATGGGCAACTTTTAAAGTTGTTACTTGTCCAGACGAAGCTGCATCTGCACCTTTAGCAGATGCTCCTGCTAAAGTTCTACCAATAATTGTTGCTCCAAGCACTGCCGCAACCGTAACTCCACTAATAATCCATGTTTTCTTACTCATATTCTTCTCCTTTATTTAGCTACTGCTTCTCTCACCCACTGGATACGCTCCACTGCAATATCGCTCGGAATGGTACAATCTGCTCCCAGTATGAGGCCCTCTTTGCCTGTTTCTTCTATCAATCGTTTGGTTTCAGTTTGAATTTCTTCCTTACTGCCTTGATAGAGAAGACCCTCTTTGCCGTTTTCAAATCCTCCCAAAACAGTACGACCCTTGAAAATCTCACGACCTTCTTTTAGACTAATCCCTTCTGGACCAACTGCCCAGTTAAAAACATGAGCTGGATAGTCGGCAAAGATATGAATATCGTTTCGAGCTCCTTCATAGCCACAGATGTGAAGGATATTTACACCACCAACCGACTTAGCTGCATTTAAAACAGTCAGTTCACTCGACGCAACAATATCTTGATAGGCTTCAACAGAAACTCGCGCATCCTGAATACTTTGCACACTGAGATAGATACCGTCTGCTCCTGCATCTCTAATAATAGCTTGACTCAAGCTAGCGATATCCTGCGCAATCACATCGAGGACTTTTTTCAATTTCTGAGGATCTTGGACTAAGAAATCTGCAATGAGATCATCCCCACCAGACACTTCTCCAAGTAACCATTTGAGGTAGGTCACAGGTGCAAAAATATTGTAAATAGCAACAATATCTTCCGTAAACTCCTGCTTAATTTTCTTCACTAACTCTACTTGCTCTCTAATCCACGGATGATCTTCTCCCAGAGGTTCAATCTCTGCCAACTCTTGAAGTGACTTCCCTTTGGCAATAACTGGATTTGGATAAGCAAAATAGCCATCACTCATCAACTTGATAAAGTCGGGATTTAATTCACGGATAAAACGTTTGTGACCTTGTATGTTCTTTTCAATAATCACAGGATTTGAAAAACCCTTTAACCATTCCTCTTCTGATGTAAAATGGTGCCAAAAACCAACTGGCACACGATCGACCGCTTCTCCTCTAAATGCTTTTAAAACCCATTCTCTTTTTTCTGACATCTCTATTCTCCATTTCTTTCTTTTTCAACTAATAAAACACTGGCAATATCATTTGTTTGAATGAAAGGAAGACTTCCCTTCTGAAAATCCTGAACTCCATGACATCTTGGACCTTCCTTACAAGTAAATCCCTTGGTAAGACTGATTGCAAGTAAGATGACAAAGCCGAGGACCGTCCCTGCCAATAACAACTTTTTTCTTTTCATAAGGCCCTCCTATCATAAAACAGCAGCCTGACGAATCCAGTCCAATCTTTCTAATTCAAAGTCATCTGGAACTGTGCAATCTGCTCCAAGAAGAACTCCTCTACTTCCAGCCTCAGCTAACAAGCGTTTGGTTTCCTCTTGTAGTTCAGCCTTTCTACCTCCATAAAGCAGGCTCTGCTTCCCATTTTCAAAACCACCCAAGACCGCTTTACCATGAAATAGCTCCTGACCTTGAGGCAAACTGACTGCTTCATGGTGGGTTGCCCAGTTGAAAACTTGGGCTGGATAATCTTTGAAAATAGTCACATCATTACTAGCACCTTGGAAACCACAAATATGCAGAATATTTATCCCACCTGCCTGATTAGCAGCTTCTAAAACCTTTATATTACTTGGCTCGATATAGGTCTGGTACAAGTCTGATGTGATGCGCTCATCCTGAATTTCTTGCGTACTAAGGTAAATCCCATCTGCTCCACCATCCTGAATGACTGCCTTGGTTAGGATAGCGATATCCTCAGCTATCACATCTAAAACCTCCCTGAATAGCTCTGGATTTTCAAGAACAAGATCTGCAACCTCCTTATCACCTCTAGAAGTCTCTGTACGAAACCAGCGTTTCAAGTAGGAAATCGGAGAAAAAATATTGTAAAACGATGCAATTTCCTCAGTGAAGGTTGCACGGATAGCTTGTACCACTTCTACTTGTTGCTGAATCCAAGGATGATTTTCACCAATGGACTCAATAGAAGCCAACTCCTGAATACTTGCAACCGAAGGACTATAGACATTACTTGGATAAATGAAAAATCCGTCACTCATTATTTTGACAAAGTCAGGATGAATTCTTTCAACGTACTGCCGATGCCCCTCTACACTTTTTTGAAAGATACGTGGGTTATTTAAACCTTGCCCTTTTTCCTCCAGTGTTACAAAATGAAACCACAAGCCTACAGGAACCCGTTCCACCTCTTCTCCTCGGATGGCTCTAAAAACTAGTTCTCTTTTACTTGTCATACTTTTCTCCTTCCATTTGGATTGAAACCATCTTACCACTCCTTTTTGCATTTTCCCAATATATATTGACTATCGACTTGATTGGGATTGTTTATATCAATAGCGAAAAAAATCTCTGGAAAGCTTGATTTTACTAGCTTTTCAGAGATTCTTTTCTGTTTATTACTTTTTTAAAATAGTTGTTATATAGATTTTTTATCAGCCTGATTAGGATTTTTTATTAAGCCTCTTTCATGGCAAAGTAAGCCCGGACTTTGGGTGCCACTTGCATTCCGAAAAGTTCAATAGCTCGCAGAACTTGATCATGTGGCATAGAACCAAGAGGTAGATGGAGCATGAAGCGATCCAAGCCTAAATCCTCAATCATGCGAATCAATTTTTCTGCTACCTGATCAGGATTACCCACAAACATGGCTCCATTTGGTCCAACTTGCTCCAAATATTGTTCATAACGCAATTCCTGCCAGTGTGGACGGTCTTTGGAAATAGCATCCACTACTTGCTTGGTCGGATGGAAATAATCTTTTACCGCCTGCTCGCCATCTTCAGCAATCCAACCCCAAGAATGGGCTCCGACCTTCAGCTCATGACTGGCATGACCCGCTTCGCTCCCAATCTCACGATAAGCCTCAATCAATTTTTTAAAATAAGGCGGATTGCCACCAATAATAGCATAGACAATCGGTAGACCTGCCTGAGCAATCTTCACTGTTGATTCGACATGACCACCTGTCGCTATCCACAAGGGTAATTTGTCCTGAACTGGACGAGGATAGACTTCTTTGCCAGAGATTGTTTGGGTCAATCGACCTTGCCAATCTAGTTTTGTCTTTTCATTGACTAATTGAAGCAAGTCTAATTTCTCATCAAAAAGAGCTTCGTAGTCTTTCAAATCATGGCCAAATAGAGGGAAAGATTCCGTGAAAGAACCCCTTCCAGCCATAATCTCCGCACGTCCATTCGACAAAGCATCGATAGTGGCATACTGTTGGAACAAGCGAATCGGATCCATACTTGACAGAATGCTGACTGCACTGGTCAAACGGATTTTCTTGGTATTGACTGCCCCAGCTGCCAAAATAATCTCTGGGGCTGATACTGCAAAATCCTCTCGATGGTGCTCACCAATCCCATACACGTCCAAACCAACCTTATCAGCCAGTTCAATCTCTGCCACCAACTGGCGAATACGTTCGGCATGACTGTAAGTCTGTCCAGTCCCTTCAAGCTCCGTTGTTTCCCCAAATGTTGAAATTCCCAATTCTACCATTGTGATTCTCCCTATCTATTTCTGTCCTTCAATTTGAAAAATTATTCTAATACTCAATGAAAATCAAAGAGCAAACTAGGAAGCTAGCCGCAGGCTGCTCAAAACAGTGTTTTGATGTTGCAGATGGAAGCTGACGTGGTTTGAAGAGACTTTCGAAGAGTATAACACGAATCTTGAGTACAAGCAACCAATTTGCTCACAAGAAAAAGCCTAGATAACTAGACTTTTTTAGCTTATTCTACCGTTACTGATTTAGCAAGGTTACGTGGTTTATCCACATCAAGACCACGGTGCAGAGTTGCAAAGTAAGCGACCAATTGCGTTGGCACAACCATTGAAATTGGTGAGAGGTATGGATGTACAGTCGTAAGAACGATGTCGTCTGTCTCTTTGGCAACATTTTCTTCTGCGATAGTGAGGACTTTGGCACCACGAGCTGCGACCTCTTGGATATTTCCACGAGTATGGTTGGCAAGGACTGGATCTGACAATAGGGCCAAAACAGGTGTTCCTTCTTCAATCAAGGCAATGGTTCCGTGCTTGAGTTCTCCTGCCGCAAAACCTTCACACTGGATGTAAGAAATCTCTTTGAGTTTGAGACTTGCTTCCATGGCTACGTAGTAATCTTGACCACGTCCAATGTAAAAGGCGTTGCGAGTTGTTTCAAGAAGCTCACGAACCTTGGCTTCGATGGTTTCTTTCTCTGAAAGAGTTGATTCGATAGACTGAGCTACGATTGACAATTCATGAACCAGGTCAAAGGCTTGCGCTTTAGCATTGCCATTTGCTTCTCCGACTGCTTTTGCAAGGAAGGCAAGGGCTGCAATTTGCGCTGTATAGGCCTTGGTTGATGCCACGGCAATTTCAGGACCTGCATGAAGGAGCATGGTATGGTTGGCTTCACGAGAAAGAGTTGAACCTGGGACGTTTGTCACTGTCAAGCTCGGGATACCCATTTCATTAGCCTTAACCAAAACCTGACGGCTATCCGCTGTTTCACCAGACTGGCTGATAAAGATGAAAAGTGGTTTCTTGCTGAGAAGTGGCATACCGTAGCCCCACTCAGATGAGATTCCAAGTTCAACTGGTGTATCTGTCAATTCTTCCAGCATCTTCTTAGAAGCAAATCCTGCGTGGTAAGATGTCCCAGCTGCAAGGATGTAAATGCGGTCTGCATCTTGCACAGCCTTGATGATGGCTGGATCAACCACTACTTGACCAGCCTCATCTGTGTAGGCTTGGATGAGTTTACGCATAACCGTTGGTTGCTCATCAATTTCCTTGAGCATGTAGTAAGGGTAAGTTCCCTTACCGATATCTGACAAGTCAAGTTCAGCAGTGTAGCTAACACGCTCATGACGATTTCCATCATAGTCTTGAACTTCCACACTATCAGCCTTGACGATTACCAACTCTTGGTCATGAATTTCCATGTATTGGTTGGTTTCACGAATCATAGCCATCGCATCTGAGCAGACCATATTGTATCCTTCCCCAAGACCAATCAAGAGTGGTGATTTATTCTTAGCCACATAGATGACTTCAGGATCTTGTGAGTCAACCAAGGCAAAAGCATAAGAACCACGAATGATGTGAAGAGCTTTTTTGAAGGCTTCAAGAACTGACAAGCCATCTTCTTCCGCAAATTTTCCAATCAAGTGAACGGCTATTTCCGTATCTGTTTGCCCCTTGAAGTGGTGTCCTGCAAGGTATTCTTCCTTGATTTCAAGGTAGTTCTCAATCACTCCATTGTGAACCAAGACAAAACGTTCTGTCTCAGAGCGATGTGGGTGAGCATTGTCTTCAGTTGGTTTCCCATGAGTTGCCCAGCGAGTATGTCCGATACCAGTCGTTCCCTCAACACCAGCTGTCTTGGCAGATAATTCTGCGATACGACCGACAGCCTTAACCAGATGATTTTCAGCACCACCTAGGACAAAAATCCCCGCAGAATCATAACCACGGTATTCGAGCTTTTCAAGCCCTTGAATTAAAATATCAGTTGCATTTGTGTTTCCAACAACACCAACAATTCCACACATAGTATATACGACACAGACCAGCTGTGCTTTCTCCTTAAAATTGGTATAGTCTGATTTCTCTTTTATAGAACCAGCAAAAACAGTATATACTTGTTTCTTTCACTTGTCAAGAGTAAAAATTGGTATAGTTCAAATTAAGCTCCTGTAAGCAAAAGACTCTGACCAATTAGGATAATCAGTCAGAGTCCTTTTTTAAAATCCATTATTGTCGCTTAATTCCTTGAACCAGTGCCCTGATTTTTTCAGACGACGTTCTTGTGTTTCCAAGTCTAATTCGACCAAACCATAGCGATTTTTATAGCTGTTGAGCCATGACCAGCAATCAATAAAGGTCCAAATCAAGTAGCCCTTACAATTGGCTCCGTCTTCAATGGCACGGTGCAGTTCGCGAAGATGACCTTTTACAAAGTCAATACGGTAATCATCTTGAATCATTCCATCTTGGCAGAATTTTTCTTCCCCTTCAACACCCATACCATTCTCTGTCAACATCCATTCGATATTACCATAATTTTCCTTGATATTTTGAGCAATGTCATAAATCCCTTGCTCATAAATCTCCCAGCCACGGTGAGGATTAATTTTACGGCCAGGCATAACATAAGGTTCGTAAAAATGTTCTGGCAAGAGAGGACTCTCTGGATTCTTAGCAAATCGAGGTGCCATAACGCGCAAAGGTTGATAGTAGTTAACACCAAGGAAGTCCACCGTATTGTCATGAATGAGATCCAACTCCTCCTCTGTAGCATCAGGCAAGAGACCGTGTTCATGCAAGATTTCTACCAACTCCTGTGGATAAGTCCCCAAAACAGATGGGTCTAAAAAAGATTGAGCTTGAAAAAGATCCGCAATGCGAGCCGCCTTGACATCAGCAGGATGCTGACTACGTGGATAAGCCGGTGTCAAGTTTAAGACAATCCCAATCTTAGAGTCAGGTAAGAGTTCATGACAAGCCTTGACCGCCCGACTGCTGGCTAATTGTGTGTGGTAGGCTACTTTAACCGCCGCTTCTGCATCCACCTTATGTGGATAATGGGCATCGTAAAAATAGCCAAATTCCACCGGAACGATGGGCTCGTTAAAGGTAATCCATTGATCCACTAAATCTCCATAAGTCTCAAAACAAAAACGAGCATAGTCTTCATAGGCTGAGACAGTCGCCTTATTTTCCCAACCATCACCAGCTTCTTGAAGAGCAAAAGGCAAATCAAAGTGGTAGAGATTGACTAACAGACGAATCCCTTTAGCCTTAATAGCCTCAAAGACCTTACGATAAAAATCCACACCTTGAGGGTTGACTTTTCCACAGCCTTGTGGAAAAATCCGTGACCACTGGATAGAAGTCCGAAAGGCCGTGTGACCAGTCTCTAACAAAAGCTCAATGTCCTGTTCCCAATTTTCATAAAAGGTCGATGTCTTATCTGGACCAATCCCATTATAGTAACGATTTGGCTCCACTTGGTACCAGTAATCCCAGAGATTATCCCCCTTACCATCACCAGCTACACGCCCTTCTGTCTGGGGCCCAGAAGTGGAGGATCCCCAGACAAAATCCTTTGGAAATCTTAGCATACATTTACCCCTTTATCTAGTCATTTTTCCCATTATACAGAAAAAACAAGGTAAAAACTAGTTACATTTTTTCCTTGTTTTTCTTCTGATTATAGTTTTTACTTCTTGCTAAGGATTTCAAGCGTTTCGAGCACATTATCTGCATGAACCTCGATGGTGTCACCAGTCGCTTTAATCTTAACTTCTACGATGCCATCAGCTGCTTTTTTCCCAACAGTGATGCGGATTGGCAATCCAATCAAGTCGCTATCGCTGAATTTGACTCCGACACGTTCATTACGGTCATCTGTCAAGACTTCGTAACCAGCTCCCATCAAGCTTGCTTCAAGTTTTTCTGTCAGAGCTTGCGCTTCTTCATCCTTGACATTGACAGTAATCAAATGCACATCAAATGGCGCCAATTCTTTAGGGAAATTGATGCCCCAAGCGTAACGGTATTCACCTTTTGGCGTTTTGTTAACAAAGAGGCGAGCGTGTTGCTCCATCACTGCTGAAAGGAGACGGCTGACACCGATACCGTAACATCCCATGATAATTGGCACAGCACGGCCATTTTCATCCAAGACATCTGCTCCCATGCTTGCTGAGTAACGAGTTCCGAGTTTGAAGATGTGCCCAATTTCGATACCACGCGCAAAGTTAAGAACACCTTGGCCGTCTGGAGAAATTTCACCCTCACGAACTTCACGGATATCTACATATTCTGCAGTAAAGTCACGACCTGGGTTCACACCAGTCAAGTGGTAGCCATCTTCGTTAGCACCCACAACTGCATTGCGAACATCTTGCACCTTACGGTCTGCGATGATTTTAACATTCTCTGGCAAACCAACTGGGCCAAGCGAACCAAATCCTGCTTGAACAACGTTTGACACTTCTTCTTCGCTAGCAACGTCAAAGAAATCTGCTCCCAAATGGTTTTTCAACTTGACTTCGTTGAGCTGGTCATTCCCAACTAGGAGGGCTGCAACAAGCTCACCATCTGCCATGTAGAAGAGGGTTTTGATTGTTTGTTCTTCTGGAACATTGAGGAAGGCTGCAACTTCATCGATTGATTTAACATCTGGTGTTGCAACACGAGTCACTTCTTCTTCAGCGACAACACGATTGCTTGGTTTGTACTCGTTTGTTGCCATTTCTAAGTTAGCTGCATAGCTAGACTCACTTGAGTAGGCAATAGTATCTTCACCAGAAACCATCCATTTAAGCAATTCTGCCTTGATTTCTTCTTGCACTTCTGCAGGAATTTCGTCAAATGAGGCAACTGACTTGTCCAATACAACCCAGCGGTCAAGGTCTGTACGAGCAGGTGTGATCGCCATAAATTCTTGGCTATCCTTACCACCCATAGCTCCACCGTCACCGATGATAGCCTTGAAGTCTAAACCACTACGAGTGAAAATACGCTCATAAGCAGCCTTGTACTCATCATAAACACTATCCAAACTATCATAGTTAGCGTGGAAGCTGTAAGCATCTTTCATGATGAACTCACGTGTACGAAGAAGGCCATTACGTGGGCGTTTTTCATCACGATACTTAGGTTGGATTTGGTAAAGGTTAAGTGGCAATTGCTTGTAAGACTTAACAGAATCACGAACAATAGCTGTAAAGGTTTCTTCGTGAGTTGGACCTAGGATAAAGTCTGATTTTTCACGGTTTTTTAGCTTGTAAAGGTCTTCACCGTAAGTTTCATAACGACCTGATTCGCGCCACAACTCTGCACTGAGAAGGGCAGGAGCCAACATCTCAACGGCACCAATCTTATCAAACTCTTGGCGCATGATGTTTTTGGCTTTTTCAATCACACGGTTGGCAAGTGGTAAGTAAGAATAAACACCTGCTGAGACTTGACGAACATAACCAGCTCGCAACATAAGAGCATGGCTGATAACTTGAGCATCGCTTGGCATTTCGCGAAGCGTTGGGATAGGCATTTTACTTTGTTTCATAATATTCCTCGATTATCTAAAAAAGAGTCGCATAATGTCATTCCAGGTCACAGCAATCATCAAGACAACCATGATGACCACTCCGGCCAAGGTGACATAGGTTTCAATTTCTTGTTTCAATGGTTTGCGGCGAATGGCTTCTAGGATATTGAGCACAATCTTACCACCATCCAGAGCTGGAATCGGAATAAGATTAAAAATCCCAATATTGATGGAAATTATTGCCAAGAAGTACAAGACATTCTCAATTCCATTTTTAGCAGCATCACTACTTGCCTTAAAGATGGCAACAGGTCCACCTAGCTTGTTCAAATCCGGTTGGAAAATCAGATTTTTCAGGGCTGAGAGAATTCGGAGAGCTGAGTCAGCAGCAGTTGTAAAACCACCTACAAACATAGATAGAAAGTCCGACTTAATTCCCGGTTGAACACCTAGAAGGTAACTGCCTTGATTTTCTTCAGGAGTAACAGTGACTTGCTTGTCACTACCCTTTTCAGAAATAGTCACATCCAAGGTTGGGGCCGTCTTATCTTTAGTTTCTGCTTCCACAGCCTGGATCAAACTTTCCCAGTTGCTAATCTCATGTGAACCAATCTTGGTAATCTGTGCTGTTTCTGGCACTCCTACCTTAGCCAAAGCCCCTTGGGGCATGACATGGAACTGGTTGGTATCAACATCTCTGACACCACCCTGCATAAAGATTAAAATCCAGAAAACAACAACACCTAAGATAAAGTTATTCATGGGGCCTGCAAAGTTAGTAATGAGTTTCCCCCAGATAGTCGCATTTTGATATTGCACATCCAAAGGAGCAATTCGAACCTCAGTTCCATCTGCTTCCACAACCGTTGCATCGTGATCCACTGCAAATGTTTTTTCTTCTTCCAGAACCAAGCCTTTGATAAAGAGCTTATCTTCAAAGTCAAACTGGGTCACCTGCATAGGAAGAGCTGTTTGGTCCAATTTTTTACCTGAAAGATTGATGCGCTTAACCTTACCATCGTCAGTAAGGGTCAGACTGACAGGAGTCCCTGTCTTGATTTCAGTCGTATCATCACCCCAACCAGCCATGCGAACATAGCCACCCAGAGGCAAAATTCGAATGGTATAGGCCGTCCCGTCCTTGCCAATATGAGCAAAGATCTTGGGTCCCATACCAATGGCAAATTCACGCACTAGAATCCCTGATTTATTGGCAAAGTAGAAGTGCCCGAACTCGTGCACCACCACAATAATCCCAAAAACCAGAATAAAGGTTAAAATTCCGAGCATAGTATTTCCTCCGTCTTTTGATTAAAAGAGTCCAAATAAGTGCATGATTGGAAATACAAGCAACATACTATCGAAACGATCCAAAACACCACCATGTCCAGGAATAAATTTCCCAGAATCTTTGACACCAAAGTGACGCTTAATCGAACTTTCTAGTAAATCACCAAATTGTCCAGCCACACTAAAGAAAATAGCAAAGACTGACATCTTGTAAATTCCATACGGCAGAGCGACTGTGCTGTCAACTATCATAAAGATGATGGTTACTAAAATTGCTCCTAAAATACCACCCAAGGCACCCTCAAGAGTTTTATTAGGCGATACCCTTGGTGCTAATTTTCGTTTACCATAGTTCATCCCAACAAGATAGGCACCACTGTCTGTCGCCCAAACGATACACAAGGCTAAGAGCGCCTTATCTAAACCTGCAACACGAGCATCTAGTAAAGCATTAAATCCAAAGCCTACATAGAAACTCATAGCAAGCGGGAAAACAGCGTCCTCAATCGTATAAGACTTGCTAAAAACAGTCGTTCCTAACATGATTGAAATCAACACACTATATGCAACCACATTCCCATCAACTGGCAAAAAAGTCAGGTAATTCTCCAAGGGAATGGTCAAGGCAAAGGTGGCAAAGAGGGTCAAGAGGCCCTCCATCGTCATGGTCTCTAGACCTCTCATCTTCAAAAGTTCATGCATGGCTAGCATGGCTATGATTCCAATTGCTATCTGCAGCAAGAGTCCCCCAATCATTAAAATTGGTAGGAAAATAGCCAGGGCAATCCCTGCAAACAAGGTTCTTTTCTGTAAATCCTGTGTCATATTTCCTCCTAAACTCCTCCAAATCGGCGGTGACGACGATTGTAGGCAAGAATGGCTTCCTGCAAAGCTGCCTCGTCAAAATCAGGCCATAAGGTATCTGTAAAATAGAGTTCACTATAGGCTCCCTGCCATGGAAGAAAATTACTCAAACGTAATTCTCCACTAGTACGGATAATCAAGTCCGGATCTCGTACATCCTTAGGCAAATGCTGGGTGAAGAGATAGTTGCCAATCAATTCCTCTGTGATGTCACCTGGGTTGATTTTGGCATCTAACACATCCTGGGAAATCAACTTAAGCGCCTGCGTAATCTCAGCACGTCCACCATAGTTAAGAGCAAAGTTAAGAATCAAACCTGTATTGTTCTTAGTCAATTCCTCAGCCTTGGTTAAAGCTTCAAAGGTTTGCTTAGGCAGGCGGTCTGTCTCCCCAATCATCTGAATCTTAACATTATTCGCATGCAATTCCGGGACATAACTATCATAAAACTCTACTGGCAAGTTCATGATAAACTTGACTTCCTGATCTGGACGGGTCCAGTTTTCCGTAGAAAAAGCATAGACCGTAATCACCTTAACGCCCAGTTTGTTGGCTGCCTTGGTCACAGTTTGCAATGCTTCCATACCCGCCTTGTGTCCAAAAACTCGCGGTTGCATACGTTTTTTAGCCCAACGACCATTCCCATCCATGATGATGCCGATATGAGCAGGAACCTGGGTCGGAACTTCTACTTCCACAGCCTTATCTTTCTTAAAAAATCCAAACATGATCTTATTCCTATTCAAAAATCTATCGTTTCATTATACCATATTTCCCTATTTTCTTCTATCACTAAGCTATTTATACTCTTCGAAAATCAAATTCAAACCACGTCAGCTCTATCTGCAACCTCAAAACAGTGTTTTGAGCAACCTGCGGCTAGCTTCCTAGTTTGCTCTTTGATTTTCATTGAGTATTATTCTCAGGCACAAAGCCCATTTTTCAAAAAAATAAGCCGCCTGATTGGGCGACTCTATTTTTTATAGGGAGATTATTATGAAAAAGTTTTAGGAGTTTAAGTTAAGGTCTTCTTAACTTATGGACTTAGTATACACTTCCTAGCTTAAAGTTTCCTTAAGTATTTTTAAAAATCAAATTTTTCCATTTTTCCTGCCAATTTTTCTTGGATAATCGTGTTTGATAGAGCTTCATTCGATCTTCATTCTCTAAAAAATGAGGAGTTGGACGAACTTGAAAATTCAAAATATCCTCCAAACCATAAGGTGCATAGAGTTCAAAATCGGATTCTTCATTCAAGCGTAGTCCAACAGCCGTACACCGTTCTGGATACTTACTCATAGCATCACAAGAGCTGCTATAGGGAGCAGTATGAGGGCTGTGCTGGTGCATATAGACTTGATTTTTCAATTCCCACTGGTACTGAGGAAAGTCCTCTCGCAGTTTTTTCTCTAGGGACAAGGTTTCCTCATAAGAAATATCTGGATCAAAGAAAATCACATCTACATCTGTTTCACAGTCAAAAGGGGATTTGTCTGACAAGAGATTCCAGATGAAATTTCGTACCGAACCTGCTGCCAACCATGAGTCTTTTAAGTCAAGGTCTCGTATGATAGTCAGAATAGCCATCATATCCGGATTTTCTCTAAATGCATCTAGAATTTCTTGCTCATTTTTCATTGTATTCATACCCTAAATGTTCGTAGGCCTTAGCCGTTGCAACCCGTCCAGACCGTGTCCGCATGATAAAACCTTTTTGAATCAAGTAAGGCTCATACATATCTTCTACCGTCTCACGCTCTTCAGCGATATTCACAGAAAGAGTTCCTAGACCGACAGGACCGCCACCATACATCTCAATCATGGTGCGAAGGATTTTTTGGTCCACATAGTCCAAGCCTTCATGGTCAACATCCAGCATGGTCAAAGCCTTATCGGTAATAAGATCATCGATAACCCCATCCCCCATAATCTGGGCAAAATCGCGCACGCGCTTGAGGAGACGATTGGCAATACGAGGGGTCCCACGGCTACGTAGGGCTAACTCAGATGCTGCCTCATGAGTAATTTCCATCTCAAAAATATCTGCCGTCCGCTCGACAATTTCTGTCAAATCAGCATGGGCATAGTATTCCATATGACCTGTAATCCCAAAACGTGCCCGTAGCGGATTTGAGAGCATACCAGCCCGAGTCGTCGCACCAATCAAGGTAAAAGGTGGCAACTCCAAATGAACACTGCGACTGCCTTCACCAGCCCCAATCATGATATCAATGTAAAAGTCCTCCATGGCACTATAAAGCACCTCTTCCACTGACATTGGCAAACGATGAATCTCGTCTATAAAGAGGACGTCCCCAGGTTCTAAGTCATTCAGAATCGCTACCAAATCACCTGCTTTTTCAATGACTGGACCCGAAGTCTGCTTGAGATTGACACCTAGTTCGTTGGCAATAACAAAAGCCATGGTCGTTTTTCCCAAGCCTGGAGGCCCAAATAAGAGCACATGATCCAGCGCTTCATCCCGCATTTTGGCAGCATCGATAAAGATTTGGAGCTGATCCTTGACCTTGTCCTGCCCAATATATTCACGTAAGTACTGAGGACGGAGTGTGCGTTCTACTAACTCCTCATCCCCCATTATCTCATTATCTAAAATTCTACTCATGACTCTATTATATCAAAAATCCAAGCCACAAACAAAAAAGCCACCTGATTGGGTGACTCCTGAGTTTAGCACTTATGTGGTATAATATTATACGGCACTGCTACACCGCCTACGAAAGGAGGTGAGATAGCCCATGATGGAATTAGTACTCAAAACTATCATCGGACCAATTGTGGTCGGTGTCGTTCTTCGATTAGTCGATAAATGGCTAAACAAGGACAAATAGTGTCAAAAAAGACCCCAAGCTTATTTGGTCGTGAGCTTGGGGTCTTTTCTAGCCTATGATATAGAACTAGTACTCAATTCCTTTTTATTATCCCACAGTTCACAAATTTTGTCAAAGGTTTACATTCTCGGCTTTTCAAGCTTTAACTGCTGTACAACAATATAATGACTCACTCCTCGACAACCAAGAACATTATTAAAGTAGTTCTAACCCTTCAATTAACAGTCACTTACAATCAAATTGAGTTTGAAGTAGCTGAAGTAACAGCAAACCTATTTCTTAGTCATATTTCCTAAAAAAGTCCCCGCCAATTCCCCGACCAAAATCCGAAAAAGACCGGAAATTATCGGAAAACTATTTTTAGAATAGTCCCAAAAAGCCTGAAATAGAGCCAAAAAACTTCACTTGATTAGGCGACTCCCGAGTTTAACACTTATGTGGTATAATATTCTACGGCACTTCTACACCGCCTGCGAGAGGAGGTGAATTAGCCCATGATGGATACAATACTTAAAACTATCATCGGACCAATTGTGGTCGGTGTCGTTCTTCGATTAGTTGATAAATGGCTAAACAAGGACAAATAGTGTCAAAAAGACCCCAAGCTTATTTGGTCGTGAGCTTGGGGTCTTTTCTAGCCTATGATATAGACACAATACTTAATTCCCTTTTATTATCCCATAGTTCACAAAATTTGTCAAAGATTTATATCCTAATCTACTCAGCTTCTCCAACTTTAGAATCTATCCAATAAAGTTTATAAGATTAAGTAAAAGTTATCGGAAAATGATGTTTAAAATACTCCCCAAAATCCTGAAATAGAGCCAAAAAACTCCACCTGATTGGGTGCCTCCCGAGTTTAACATTCATGTGGTATAATATTATACGGCACTACTACACCGCCTACGAAAGGAGGTGAGATAGCCCATGATGGAACTAATCCTTAAAACTATCATCGGACCAATTGTGGTCGGTGTTGTTCTTCGCTTAGTCGATAAATGGCTAAACAAAGATAGATAGTGTCAAAAAAGACCCCAAGCTTAATGTGGAAGTTAGCTTGGGGTCTTTTCTAGTCCATGATATAGAACTAATCCTTAATTCCTCTCCATTATCCCATAGTTCACAAAATTTGTCAAAACTTTACAACCTCACCCATTTAGCTTCTTCAACTTTATAATCTGTCCAATAAAGTTTATAAGATTGGGAGAAAGTTATCGAAAAATGATTTTTAGAATAGTCCCCAAAAGCCTGAAATAGAGCCAAAAAACTCCACCTGATTGGGTGGAGTTAAGGGAGATTATGATGAAAAAAAGTTTTAGGATTTCATTAAATAAAGTTAGGAGGTCTTTATCTAATGACTATATGATACTAGACCATCCTTAAACTTTGCTTAAGAAAAAGCAAGTTTTGTTATTTTTCTCGATTCATCCAAGTCATTCCTATACAATTATAGGTGGATAAGATTTCAAAACCCATAGAACGATAAAATCTCAAGGTTCTTTCTGTCTGTTCTGTCACCAGCTGGACTTGATAGACATCTTTGTAATCCTCTAAAGCCTCTTTCATTAGGGCACTACCAATCCCTTGACGCTGATAGATTGGTAAAACGATTAAATCCTGAACCAGTACTGATGAGAATCCATCTCCAACCAAACGGACCAAGCCCACCACAGTATCACCATCAAGCGCCACATAAATCGCTAATGAATGAGATAAGGCCTGCTCCAGCATCTCTGATTGATCGGTATAATTTGTCCAACCGACAGCCTGATAGAGATGCAAAACATCCTCTAACTTGACAATTTCTTGCTTTTTAATAGTAATCATCTCAACACCTCTTAGAATTCTCTCAAGCTCTTGTACTGCCGTCCATTTTTATCAAAATTTTCAGGAGCCAACCATGCTTCCAATCGAGCTTTGACTTGAGGCCAGTCCTTATCAAGCATAGACAACCAATCCGTATCTCTTGTACGCCCCTTATAAACAACTGCCTGACGGAAGGTTCCTTCATAAACAAAACCCAAACGCTCCGCAGCTCGTCTGGATGGCAGATTTAAGGCATCGCATTTCCACTCATAGCGACGATAGTTCAGCTCCTCAAAAACATAGCGTGCCAAGAGATACTGAGCTTCTGTCCCTATTCGTGTTCCCCTGAGTTCTGGAGAAAAAGTGACTGCTCCCACTTCTATTACTCGGTTATTCTGATCAATTCGCATGAGAGAAAATGTTCCCAAGGCCTTACCAGTTGCCTTGTCTACAATCGCATAGTAGAAGCGATCCTTACGAGCTAACATCTGATTTAAAAGGCTAACCAGCTCCTCCATATCTGCCACTGACTCCTGAAAGAGGTAAGTCCACATCTCCCGTGGAGTATCTGGACCATAAACAGCTAATAAATCCTCCGCATGCTTTTCCACCGAAAGAGCCTCTACCTTAGCATAACGCCCTTCTAAGAAATCAATCGAAGGCATTTCACCATGTGTATAACCTTCCATTGACTCACCAATCATTTGACCATATTCATTTACTGGCATAGCTTTCTCCTTTTGGCAGTTTTAAACTTTTTACTCAAACCTATTTAAATTGTCCTGTCTACTAATTTCAAGTTTTTTATCAATTTCATTTAACAATTTTTCTACATCTTCTTCATTTGAAACCTGTCCTTCTGCTAAATAGTTTTTACAAATACTAAGAGCTGCAATTTGATCTGCCTTATCAAAAGATTCAAAGATAACCCTCACTGCATTACTAGGACCTTCCCCCATTTTTTTGTCTACTACGCTCAAAAAGGTAAGCAATTTTTCACCTGTTTCTTGACGACACGATTCGTACAAATCAATATATTCACCGTGTTTTTTCAATTCATAATCAGGAAGATTACCACTAGATTTTACATGCGAATAAAAATTGACAAGTACCTTATTCTGAATAACATAATTTATTTTTTTAATGTATTTTAATCCCTCTATTAAGAGCCAAATAAAATAGATTACTAAAATGCCAAACAGTGGTAGCCACATGATACCAACACTGAATTGAACACGAGGATAAGTTTCATTAAAAGAAACTATTACATTTTTGACTCCAAAATAATGGATAATAGATAACAAATTTGTCACCATTAATAGAGTTGCAAAAGATTTTGTAAATAATAATTGATACCATTCAGACTGTTTTCTTATAATTTCATTTGGTGATATTCCAAAAATATTGCTTGATTTATCATTTGAAAAACTAAAGAAAGTAATAAAAACTGCAAAAAGAGTATCTACAGTCAATGTTGGCTCTATAATCTTTATATCACTAGTTGATAGAAATGCCATAGTATCAAAAGCATTACATAGAAAAAAAGTAAAAATTAGTGAGATTAAAACTATATGTTTGAAGATTTTAAACAAGATTGATTTCTTAATCATAATTCCCTCTTTTTATTAATATTTTACAAAATCAACTCTAAAGAAGAAACTTTAGAGTTGATAACTGCTTATTTCACAACGATATTAACTAATTTATTCGGTACACTAATCACTTTCACGATTTCCTTACCATCAATTTCTGCTTTGACTTTTTCATCCGCTAGAGCAATTTCTTGCAATTCTTCGCGTGATAGATCTTTAGCGACCATGAGTTTGGCACGGACTTTACCTTTGATTTGGACAACGATTTCGATTTCGTCTTCAACCAATTTGCTTTCGTCCCATGTTGGCCAAGCTACGTAAGAGATTGATTCACCTGTTGCTGCAACTGTTTGCCAGAGTTCTTCTGCCAAGTGAGGTGCAAATGGGGCAATCAACTGGATAAAGCCTTTAGCGTAGTCCACATAGAGCTTGTCTTCCTTGTTAGCAGCGTTGACAAAGACCATAAGTTGGGCAATGGCTGTGTTGAATTTCATAGACTCGATTTGCTCAGTGACAGATTTGACTGTTTCATTGTAGACCTTGTCAAGAGCACCATTGTTTTCCGCAGCGATTTCTTTACTTGTAATCAAACGGTAAACACGGTCAAGGAACTTACGGCTTCCTTCCAGACCTTCTTCTGACCAAGCAATTGAAGCATCAAGTGGCCCCATGAACATTTCATAGACACGAAGGGTGTCGGCACCATATTGTTCCACCACATCGTCTGGGTTAACAACGTTCTTGAGCGATTTAGACATCTTGGCTGGTGCTTGCTCCAACTCTTCCCCTGTTTCCACATGGAAGAAAGAACCGTCACGTTTTTCAACCTTGTCAGTCGCCACAAGAGCCCCACGGTGGTCACGGTAGCTTGTTCCCAAAATCATTCCTTGGTTAAAGAGTTTTTGGAATGGTTCCTTAGTTGGAACAACACCAAGGTCATAGAGGAATTTATGCCAGAAACGAGCGTAAAGCAAGTGAAGTACAGCATGCTCTGCACCACCCACATAGATATCTACTGGCAACCATTGTTTGAGAAGATCCTCATCGGCCAATTTCTCAGTATTGTGTGGATCAATATAGCGGAGGTAATACCAGCTTGAACCTGCCCATTGTGGCATGGTGTTGGTTTCACGACGACCTTTGACACCATCTTCACGAGTCACTTCAAGCCAATCTATCAAGTTAGCCAATGGACTTTCCCCTGTACCTGAAGGGCGGATGTCCTTGGTTACAGGCAAGACAAGTGGCAATTCACTTTCAGGAACAGCTGTTGAAGTTCCGTCTTCCCAATGAATGATTGGAATTGGTTCACCCCAGTAACGTTGGCGGCTAAAGAGCCAGTCGCGGAGACGGTAGGTAACCTTCTCCTGACCACAGTCGTTTTCTTCCAACCAAGCCACAATCTTAGCAATTGCGTCTTCTTTATTCAATCCATCTAGGAAGTCTGAATTAACGTGAAGGCCATCTTCTGTGTAGGCAGCTTCTTCAACGTTTCCACCTTCAAGTACTTCGACGATTGGAAGATCAAATTGTTTGGCAAATTCCCAGTCACGTTGGTCGTGGGCAGGAACAGCCATTACAGCACCTGTACCATAGCTAGCAAGGACGTAGTCTGCAATCCAGATTGGAATTTCCTTGCCATTGACAGGGTTGATGGCATAAGCACCAGTCCAAACCCCTGTTTTTTCTTTGGCAAGGTCTGTACGAGCCAAGTCAGACTTGAGGCTGGCTTGGTGTTTGTAGTCTGCTACTGCTTCTGCTTGCTCTGGACTTGTGATAGCGTCTACTAATTCATGTTCAGGAGCCAAGACTGTGAAAGTCGCACCAAAAAGAGTATCAGGACGAGTGGTAAAGACTGTGAATTTCTTGTCTGTTCCTTTTACTTTGAAAGTTACATTGGCACCAGTTGATTTACCAATCCAGTTACGTTGCATGTCCTTGATAGACTCTGGCCAATCTAGTTCATCTAAATCATTAAGCAAGCGCTCTGCGTAAGCCGTGATTTTGAGCATCCATTGGCGCATTGGTTTGCGGACAACTGGATAGCCTCCACGCTCAGAAGTTCCGTCAGGAAGGACTTCTTCATTGGCAATGGCTGTTCCCAATTCCTCAACCCAGTTTACTGGCACTTCCGCTTCATAGGCCAAGCCTTTTTCGTAAAGCTTAGTGAAAATCCATTGCGTCCACTTGTAGTAGTTTGGATCTGTTGTATTGACTTCACGATCCCAGTCATAAGAAAATCCAAGCGCATTGATTTGTCGTTTGAAGTTGGCAATGTTTTCAGCCGTAAATTCCGCTGGGTCATTACCTGTATCCATAGCGTATTGCTCTGCAGGCAAACCAAAAGCATCCCAACCCATTGGGTGAAGGACATTGTAACCTTGCGCACGTTTGTAACGGCTGAGGATATCGGTTGCGGTATAACCTTCTGGGTGTCCTACGTGCAGACCCGCTCCAGACGGATACGGAAACATGTCAAGCGCATAAAACTTCGGTTTTGATGCATCTGTTCCTGTCTTAAATGTATGATGTTCTGCCCAGTAGCCTTGCCACTTAGGCTCAATTTCTTTATGATTGTAAAAACTCATGGTCTCTCTCCAATTTTGTGATGTTACTATTATACCATTTTTGAGGGAATTTGAAAGACGAGAAATGTTCTTTTAGACTTGGATAGTAAGAAAGATTGAATCGCAAATCCAGCTTATTTAGCAGTATAAAAAATTAGCTAGCACTTGAAATTAACTTATATCGATTATTTGTCTCTTTCATCTTTTTCCCCTAACGCCTTTGACTCATATTCCCCGTTTTAGATTTCTTTAAGGTTTTTATTATATCCTGTAGGACTCTACAATTTAAAAACATTAACAATCCAGGTAGAGAAAATGTTCGTAAAAAGGAGATTCTTATGAAAAAACTACTATTCTTTCTCTCTTGTGGATGGATATTTCTTACTTTATCAGGATGTTCTTCAACAACAGAAGCGGAAACTAGCTCTGAAAAAGATTCAGATAACACTTTGGTTGTCTACTCGCCTAATCCTGAGGACCTTATCGAAGAAACAATTCCAGCCTTCGAAGAAAAATATGGTATTAAGGTTGATTTAGTACAAGCCAGCACGGGTGAATTGTTCAAAAAAGCTGAGGCCGAAAAAGAATCCCCAGTAGCCGATGTCATTTTCGGAGGCTCCTACGCTCTCTTCTCTTCTAACGAAAAACTTTTTGAACCTTATATTTCCCAAGAAAACGACCAGGTAATCCCTGAATATCAAAATAAAACAGGATTCTACACACCTTATACATTGGATGTCAGTGTTATCATTGCCAATTCAGCTCTTACAAAAGATATTAAAATTGAAGGCTACAATGATCTACTCAATCCTAAATTAAAAGGAAAAATTGCTACTGCTGATCCAAGTAATGCTTCTAGCGCTTTTGCTCAATTAACAAACATGCTTGTAGACCAAGGTGGATACGAAAATGAACAAGCTTGGACCTATGTGAAAAATCTATTTACCCTGGTAGATGGAAAAATTGCATCTAGCTCTTCGAATGTTTACAAAGCTGTCGCCGATGGGGAAATGGCTGTTGGACTCACCTATGAAGACCCTGCCTTAAAACTCTTAAACGACGGGGTTGATGTAAAAGTTATTTATCCAAAAGAAGGAACCGTCTTTTTACCTGGTAACGCAGCTATCATCAAAAATGCCAAACACATGGAAAACGCTAAGAAATTTATCGATTTCCTCCTTTCTCAAGAAATCCAAGATAAGCTAGGAACTGAAACTACAATCAGACCTATTCGTAAAAATGCTAAAACCAATAAAAATATGAAGGCTATGACAGAAATCAAGATTGCCACCGAAGATTCAGATTATGTCATTAAAAATAAATCCACTATTCTTAAAAAGTACAATGACATTTTTACAGATATCCAATCTAAACAGTAAAAGAGGTTCACTATGAGTGAGATCAAAATTATTAACGCCAAAAAAATCTACCACGATGTCCCTGTTATTGAGAATTTGAACATTACAATTCCAAAAGGAAGTCTCTTTACCATCCTTGGTCCGTCAGGGTGTGGGAAAACGACTCTTCTTCGTATGATTGCAGGTTTCAACAGTATCGAAGGTGGAGAATTTTACTTCGATGATACAAAAATCAATAATATGGAACCCAGCAAACGCAATATCGGGATGGTTTTTCAAAACTACGCTATTTTCCCACATTTGACTGTTCGAGATAATGTCGCTTTTGGTCTCAAGCAAAAGAAGGTTCCAAAAGAAGAATTGGTCCAACAGACCAACAAGTATCTTGAACTCATGCAAATTGCTCAATATGCGGATCGAAAGCCCGATAAACTTAGTGGTGGACAACAACAACGTGTCGCCTTGGCACGTGCCTTAGCTGTCAATCCAAGTGTTCTCCTCATGGACGAACCACTTAGTAACCTAGATGCCAAACTTCGCTTGGATATGCGTCAAGCTATTCGAGAAATCCAACACGAAGTGGGAATTACAACTGTTTATGTGACCCACGACCAAGAAGAAGCTATGGCTATTTCAGACCAAATTGCTGTTATGAAAGACGGAGTCATCCAACAAATCGGTCGGCCAAAAGAACTCTATCATAAACCAGCTAATGAGTTTGTAGCAACCTTTATCGGACGCACAAATATTATCCCTGCCAATCTTGAAAAACGGAGCGACGGCGCTTATATCGTCTTTTCAGATGGCTATGCTCTTCGAATGCCAGCCCTTGATCAGGCTGAAGCACAAGCTATTCATGTAAGTATTCGTCCTGAAGAATTCATTAAAGATGAATCTGGAGATATTGAAGGAATTATTAGCGATAGCGTCTATCTTGGACTAAATACGGAGTATTTCATTGAGACAGGTTTTGCCTCAAAAATTCAAGTTAGCGAAGAATCAACTTTTGAAGAAGATCTACAAAAAGGCGATCGTATTCGTCTACGAATCAATACTAAAAAATTAAACGTCTTTTCTGCGGATGGTTCCCAAAACCTGATAAAAGGAGTCAACCATGGAACGTAAAAAACTAAATATTTGGACAGGCTCCTCTTTCTTCATCTTTCTTACCTATCTTGTCTTTCTCGTTTATCCTATCGTTACCGTACTCAAGCAAGCACTCATACATGAAGGACAATTTTCACTAGCTAATTTCGTCACTTTTTTTAGTAAATCCTACTACTCTGAGACACTCGTCAACAGTTTCAAGGTTTCCATTACCGCTACTGTCACTTCCTTAGTTATAGGAACCTTATTAGCTTATCTCTTCTCTATGTATGACTTCAAGGGAAAGAAATTTCTACAAATATTAATTATCATTGCTTCCATGTCAGCTCCGTTCGTGGGAGCCTACTCCTGGATTCTCTTGCTGGGACGAAATGGGGTCATTACTAAATTCCTGACAAATGCCCTTCATCTTCCAGCTATCGATATTTATGGATTCAAAGGAATTGTACTTGTCTTTACACTGCAACTATTCCCACTGGTATTTCTATACGTTGCTGGGACAATGAAGAGTATTGACAATTCTCTACTTGAAGCCGCTGAAAGCATGGGGTCCTTCGGATTTAAGCGTATCGTAACGGTTGTTTTACCTCTCCTAGTTCCAACCTTACTAGCTGCTGCCCTACTTGTATTTATGAGAGCATTCTCAGATTTTGGAACACCTATGTTAATTGGTGAAGGATATCGGACTTTCCCGGTCTTGATTTATACCCAATTTATTAGCGAGGTTGGAGGAAATTCTGCTTTTGCATCTGCTTTAGCAATTATGGCGATTATCATCGCCTTGGCAATTTTCCTTATCCAAAAATACATTTCAAATCGCTACAGTTTCAGCATGAATTCGCTCCATCCAATCGAGCCTAAAAAAACTACAAAAGGAAAAATGGTTGCCATTTATGCAACAGTCTACGGAATTATCTTGTTCTCTGTTCTACCTCAAGTCTACTTGATTTATACTTCTTTCCTAAAAACATCAGGTATGGTATTTGTCAAAGGTTATTCTCTAAACAGTTACAAGGTAGCTTTCAATCGTATGGGATCTGCTATTTTCAATACCATTCGTATCCCTTTGATTGCCTTAGTTCTAGTTGTTTTATTTGCAACATTTATCTCCTACCTAGCCGTTAGAAAACGGAATTTGTTTACAAACTTAATTGATAGCCTCAGTATGGTTCCTTATATTGTACCAGGAACCGTTCTAGGGATCGCCTTCATTTCTTCCTTCAATACTGGCCTATTTGGAAGTGGATTTCTTATGATTACAGGGACAGCTTTCATCTTGATTATGTCCCTATCTGTCAGAAGATTACCTTATACTATTCGCTCATCTGTTGCTAGCTTGCAACAAATAGCACCAAGTATTGAAGAAGCCGCTGAGAGTTTAGGAAGTAGCCATCTCAATACCTTTGCCAAGATTACAACTCCAATGATGCTATCTGGTATTATTTCTGGAGCCATCCTATCTTGGGTCACAATGATTTCAGAACTCTCTACTTCTATCCTCCTCTACAATGTCAAAACAAGAACAATGACTGTAGCCATTTATACAGAGGTTCTCAGAGGAAATTACGGTGTAGCCGCAGCCTTGTCAACTATCCTGACTGTTCTAACAGTAGGTTCCTTGCTCTTGTTTATGAAAATCTCTAAAAGCAATAGCATTACACTTTAGTTTTCCCCATCAAAAACAGCCGAAAGGATTACCCTCGGCTGTTTTTTCTTATCTTGATATTCCTATCAAATCCTCAGTTCCTAGCAAGCAAGTCTAGACTGATTAAATAGAGGCTCCCTCCATTTTCTCCCGTCCTAGTTCTCGGTAACTACGGTCACCAACAACTTCAACGCTAAACTGACCGTCCTCGTATTCAAGAATCGTCACGCTACCATTATCGAGACCATGAGGATGCATGCCATTAATCAGATAAACAATGGTTCCAATGGTCATTCCGTGGCTGACAACAAGGGCATTGCCCCCACCTTGTTCTTCCATTTCCTTTGCAATCGCTTCAAAGCCTTCCTTGATTCGGCCACTGAGTTTTTCCCAGCCTTCAGCCCAACCAGCTGTATCAACCTCTACCAAGCCCTCAGCCAGTTCAGCATAAGACAATTGGTGAACATGGTCCACATTAAAGATACGAGGAATGATGCCCATGAAAAGATCGCCATCGTAGGCTCCATCAAAGCTGCCAAAACACCATTCTCTGATACGCTTGTCCATGCGATAAGGGATTTTCCCTTGCAGGCCAAGTTCGTCAAGTATGATTCCCATAGTCTGAATGGTACGACCAGAATCACTCGAATAAGCACGCTCAAACTGTAGACCAGATTCTCGCAAACCAATCCCTAATTCTTGAATCCCTCGCTCACCTTCAGCTGTTAAGGGAGTATCGCTCCAACCTTGCGCGCGACCAATCGTGTTAAACATGGTCTTGCCATGACGTACCAAATACAATCGTACTTTTACCATTTTCCGTCCTCCGTTTGCTTCTATTATATCATGGATGATAAAACAAAAGCCACCCATACAGGCGACTTTTGCAGGAGATTATTATGAAAAAGTTTAGGAGTTCTATTAAATAAAGATATTAGATGAAAATCAAATTCAAACTAAATCAGTGTTATCTGTTTCAAATAATATTAGGAGGTCTTTATTTAATGATTATAGTATACACAGCTAACCTTAAATAGAACTTAAAAAATTAAACCCATTCACCTTTTTCATTTACTGTATAACCGTTAATGGTCATATTTTTTGCTAGTTTTCCATCAGCTAACAAGTAATACCACTTATCTCCATCCTTAATCCATTGGTTACGAGCATACTTACCATCTTGGTTCAGATAATACCAACTATCATACTGAGAATCAAATACCCACTCACTCTTAGCCATGTAACCGCCACGTTTTAGGTAGTATTCGCCCTGCCAAGCTTTCTCCACATAACTACCAGTTGAATCTACATAAAACCAGCTCTTATAATCTTCATCGTAAATCCATTCACTCGCAGCCATTGAAGCATCTGCTTTTAGATAATAACGGCCTACCCAACGGTTTCTTACAAGATTGCCAGAAAGGTCATTGTAGTACCATTTACCAGACTCTTTAAACCACTTACTTGCTTGATAATCTTTCTTAGTCTCTCCATGAAAGCAACAGCATTAATTTCTCTGATATTTTTTTCCGTTGGTGGAATTGTGTATGGACGAAAATCATTAGAATAGAAAGAGACTAATTTTCGCAAATACTCACTTAAACGCTCTGGAATATCATATGACGGACTATACTTTTCTAATCCCTTATAACTATTTGGCCCACGATAGTCATATTTTTCTGAAACAATTTTGATTGTAATTTCTCTTTCAAGAGATGTATAATACGGATTTTCTCTTATTTGAGTAATTACAAGCTCCTTTTTCTTTTGTATCGCCATATCAAAAATTTGAAAATTTAGATTATGCAAATAATCATTATAATTCTTGTGTGAGTCTAAGGTAGCTAATCTTTCTTTAGAATACCATAATGGAGCTGATAATAACTCTTTTTCTATATTATCTAAATTAGATAAAAATCTTTGACGATTGTCAGTAAAATTTTCAGAAACCTTTTTCTTGATTTGTTCTACATCATTTTGAGAAAAAGAAATACTACTCCAGTTAGCTTCATCAATCTGTTTCAATATATCTTGTCTATCCTTCTCCTGTAGCTCTATATAAGATTTCCTAATATTATCTATTTCTTTCTTAACCTCTTCTCGAGTTGTACTAGTAGTAGTTTCATGACTTTCTTCCTGTGCAAAAACTACTTGACTGGTAAAACTTGGGACTAGTAAAGTCGACAGTCCTAAAGCTACTAAAGCATGTTTCATTTCTTTTTTCATCATTTTCTCCCATTTTTTTAATTTTTAAAACTATGAATTGGTGCTGGAATTTGTCCACCGCGAGAGATGAAATCAACAGACGAAGCCCCATTAACCTTCATAACAGGTGCAGTTCCTAATAGGCCACCAAACTCAATCATATCTCCTTCTTTTCCTTTTGGAATGATACGAACAGCCGTTGTTTTCATGTTAATGACACCAATTGCTGCTTCATCCGCAATCATAGCCGCAATGGTTTCAGCAGGAGTATCTTCTGGGATAGCAATCATATCCAAACCGACAGAACAGATAGCCGTCATGGCTTCTAGTTTTTCCAAATTAAGAGAGCCATTTTGCACTGCAGCAATCATTCCTTCATCCTCTGAAACAGGGATAAAGGCACCAGATAAACCACCAACTTGGTTGCAGGCCATAACTCCGCCCTTCTTAACTTGGTCATTCAAGAGAGCCAAGGCAGCCGTCGTTCCATGCGTACCAACTGTCTCTAGTCCCATTTCTTCAAGGACACGTGCAACAGAATCTCCAACCGCAGGAGTTGGCGCCAAACTCAAGTCCACAATACCAAATTCCACACCTAGTCTCTCACTGGCCATTTGACCAACCAATTGACCGATACGAGTGATTTTAAAGGCAGTTTTCTTAACTGTTTCGGCTACTACATCAAAGCTCTGTCCACGAACTTTTTCCAAGGCACGTTTGACCACACCAGGACCAGAAACTCCGACATTGATGATGACATCTGCCTCCCCAACACCATGGAAGGCACCCGCCATAAACGGATTGTCCTCAACAGCATTAGCGAATACAACCAACTTAGCTGCCCCCATATCAGACAGATTTGCCGTTTCCTTGATAATTCGTCCCATATCTGCCACAGCCGTCATATTGATACCAGACTTGGTTGAGCCGATATTGACTGACGAGCAGACCTTGTCCGTTTCAGCCAAAGCACGCGGAATAGAATTGATGAGAATCTCATCTCCCTTTTGATAACCTTTTTGTACCAAGGCAGAGAAACCACCAATAAAATCCACTCCAATCTCTTTCGCAGCCTTATCAAGCGCTTTTGCCAAAACCACGTAGTCCGTCGCATCTGTCGCTGCTCCAATCAGAGAAATAGGAGTCACCGATACACGCTTATTAACGATAGGAATTCCCAACTCAGCTGCAATTTCATCACCAACAGTCACTAAATTAGCCGCCTTGGTCGTAATCTTTTGATAAATTTTCTCCGCAGCACGATTAATATCTGGATCGATACAGTCTAATAGGGAAATCCCCATGGTAATAGTTCTGATATCGAAGTTCTGCTCCTCAATCATAGCAATGGTTTCAGTAACTTGTCTAATATCCATAATAACCTCCTAGATATTATACATAGCTTCAAAAATCGCTGCACTCTGAATATTAATTTTCACATTCAAAGTTTGCCCAAAGGTTTCAAACTCATTACGAAGATAGGTGAAATCTTGCTTTTCATCGCTAGAGACGACAGCCATCATCGTGAAATATTCATCCAAGACAGTTTGAGAGATATCGTCTATGTTCAAACCCAATTCTGCAATTTTGCCGGAAACACCTGCAACAATTCCAGATTTATCTTTACCAACAACAGTTATAATCGCTTTCATAAGCAAACTCCAATTCTTCTTTTAATAGGAAACCTGAACATTAAACAGGATTCTTTTCAAATAGTATAGCATAATTCTAACGAAAATACTCAAAAACGCCTGCTTACGAAGTTGTTCTTAAGCAAAAAACAATTTCGTAAACAAGCGTCTACTATCCCAACTTATGATGAGTGTTCCCGCTAGGACCGAAATCCTAGCGGTAGACCAGAGCTAGACTAAGAGCACAAGACTCCATCATCATAACACTCAACAAAATTGATGATTTTATACTAATTCAATGATCGCCATTGGCGCTGCATCACCACGACGTGGTTCAGTTTTAAGGATACGAGTGTATCCACCGTTACGTTCAGCATAACGAGGTGCGATTTCTGAGAACAATTTTTGAAGTGCTGTAGTAGAAGTGTACTTATCAGTTGCTTCATCATAGTTTTCAGATGCGATTTCATTACGTACGAAAGCAGCAGCTTGACGACGTGCATGCAAATCACCACGTTTACCTAGAGTAATCATTTTTTCAACAGTTTTACGGATTTCTTTAGCACGAGCTTCAGTTGTCACGATTGATTCGTTGATCAAAAGGTCAGTTGTCAAATCGCGAAGCATTGCTTTACGTTGTGAGCTAGTGCGTCCTAGTTTACGGTAAGCCATGTATTCCTCCTTTATTTATCTTTTAATCCAAGACCCAAATCAATGAGTTTGAGTTTCACTTCTTCCAAACTCTTGCGTCCAAGATTTCGTACTTTCATCATCTCTGCTTCAGATTTTTCTGTCAAATCATGCACAGTATTGATACCGGCACGTTTCAAACAGTTGTATGAACGCACAGACAAGTCCAGTTCCTCAATCGTACGATCCAAAATACGGTCGTCAGATTCAGTATCAGCTTCTTTCATCACTTCAGTTGACTTAGCAATCTCAGTAAGATTTGTAAACAAATCAAGATGTTCTGTCAAAATACGTGCTGAAAGCCCTAAAGCATCTTCTGGAATAATTGTTCCATTTGTCAAGATTTCAAGGGTTAATTTGTCAAATCCATCATTGCTACCTACACGAGCAGGTTCCACTTGATAGTTGACTTTTGTAACTGGTGTATAAATAGAATCTACAGCAAGTGTTCCAACTGGTGCATTATCCTTTTTATTTTCATCAGCAGGTACATATCCACGACCACTGTTAACAGTCATAGTCGCTTTTAGGGAAGAACCTTCACCGATTGTAAAGAGATAATGATCTGGATTTACAATTTCAATATCGCTATCTGTCAAAATGTCACCAGCTGTCACTTCAGCAGGACCTTCAACATCCAGTTCGATGATTTTTTCGTCTTCAACGTACGATTTCACTGCAATTCCTTTAATGTTCAGAATGATTTGCATCACGTCTTCACGAACACCTGGAACTGTGTCAAACTCATGTAACACACCATCAATATTGATAGATGTCACAGCTGCTCCTGGTAGAGAAGCTAGAAGTACACGACGAAGAGAGTTACCAAGAGTTGTACCGTAGCCACGTTCAAGTGGTTCGATTACAAACTTGCCATAATCTTTATTTTCATCAATTTTTGTTATATTTGGTTTTTCAAACTCGATCATTTAGTTACTCCCTCTTAAACGAAAAGCAGTGTAATGCGATGATTATACACGGCGACGTTTTGGAGGACGAGCACCATTGTGTGGCACTGGAGTCACATCACGAATTGCTGTTACTTCAAGACCAGCGGCAGCAAGCGCACGAATAGCTGACTCACGACCAGAACCTGGACCTTTTACAGTAACTTCAACTGATTTAAGACCGTGTTCTTGTGCAGATTTAGCAGCAGCTTCAGAAGCCATTTGAGCAGCGAATGGTGTAGATTTACGAGAACCTTTGAAACCAAGAGCACCAGCTGATGACCAAGCAATTGCATTACCATGCACATCAGTAATCATAACAATAGTGTTATTAAATGTAGCGTGAATATGAGCAATACCAGATTCGATATTCTTTTTCACACGACGTTTACGTGTTGGTTTAGCCAAGACTTTTACCTCCTATATTATTTTTTCTTACCAGCAATCGCAACAGCTTTACCTTTACGAGTGCGAGCGTTGTTTTTAGTGTTTTGTCCACGGACAGGAAGTCCACGACGGTGACGGATACCACGGTATGAACCGATTTCCATCAAACGTTTGATGTTCAAGTTTACTTCACGACGAAGGTCACCTTCAACTTTGATTGCATCCACTTCACGACGGATAGCATCTTCTTGATCTGATGTAAGATCACGTACACGAACATCTTCTGAGATTCCAGCAGCAGCCAAAATTTTCTTAGATGTTGCAAGTCCGATACCATAAACATAAGTCAATGAGATTACTACGCGTTTGTCATTTGGAATGTCAACTCCAGCAATACGAGCCATGTTTTCTCCTTTCTATCTTATCCTTGACGTTGTTTGTGTTTTGGATTTGCTGGGCAAATTACCATAACACGACCATTACGACGAATAACTTTACAGTATTCGCAAATTGGTTTGACCGATGGTCTTACTTTCATTTCTTATCCCTCCAAGTTTTTCGATTATTTAAAGCGGTAAGTGATACGTCCACGTGTCAAGTCATATGGACTCATTTCGACAGTAACACGATCTCCCGCTAAAATACGAATATAGTTTTTACGAATTTTACCAGAAACTGTTGCTAAAATCTGATGTCCATTTTCAAGTTCAACCGTAAACATTGCATTCGGCATTGTATCAACTACTTTGCCTTCAACTTCAATCACATCGTCTTTTGCCACGCAAAAGCACCTCCATAAATTTCGATTCGATGCCTCTAGACACAGAGACAACAATTATAAGTCAGACTATCTCAGTATAACATTTGTAGCGGATTTTTGCAAGTGTGAAAAACGCTTTATTTCAAATTTGTCAATACTTTTTCGATATCTGAGAAGACATCATTGATATCTTGATTACCTTCGATGTCATGAACCAAACCTTTGGCACGGTAGTGAGCAATGATTGGTTCTCCTTGAGCAATATTAACGTCCAAACGACGTTTCACTGTCTCAGGCTTATCATCTTCACGTTGGTAGTAATCTTCTTCTTTATAGTCAACTGGTGGGTTAAAGACCTTGTGGAAAGTTTCTCCAGTTACGCGGTGGATGATACGACCACTCAAACGTTCCAAGAGGCTATCTGGGTTCACTTCAATGTTGATGACACCCTCTAGTTCAATACCGAGTTCAGCCAATGTTTTGTCCAAGGCATGAGCTTGTTCAATTGTACGTGGGTAACCATCCAACAAGAATCCTGTTTCTTTAATATCATCTTGTGAAAGACGTTCTTTTACGATTCCATTTGTAACTTCGTCAGGAACCAATTCACCCTTGTCAATGTATGACTTAGCAAGAACACCCATTTCAGTTTGATTTGCCATAGCAGCGCGGAACATATCACCTGTTGAGATATGTGCAACATGGAATTGTTCTACGATTTTTGCTGCTTGAGTTCCCTTACCTGCACCAGGTAAGCCCATAATCAAAAGATTCATGATTTGATCTCCTTATTTTATTTTTAAATAGAAGCAAAAAGTCTTTTCACCCCTATTTAAAAACAAAATAGAAGAGGGGAGACCAAACTCTCACAAATGTCAGAGTTTAAACCTCCACTCCCTCAGCATTTACTGATTCATACTCAATGAAAATCAAAGAACAAACTAGGAAGCTAGCCGCAGACTGCTCAAAACACTGTTTTGAGGTTGTGGATATAACTGACGAAGTCATTAACCATACTACGGCAAGGTGAAGCTGACGTGGTTTGAATTTGATTTTCGAAGAGTATCAGTAAATACTTTTATTCTGTTCTATCCATGAAACCAACATACTTACGTTTCAATAGGTAACCTTCCAATTGTTTAATTCCTTCAATACCTGTAGAGATAATGATCAAAAGACTAGTGCCTCCAAAAGCAACCGCTTCTGAAAGTCCAAAGACATCTTTTGCTACAATCGGTAAAATAGAAATCACACCAAGGAAGAGGGAACCAACAGTTGCAAGACGACGAAGAAGTTTAGACATATATTCTTCTGTACCTTTACCAGGACGAACTCCGTGGATATAGGCACCGCTCTTTTGTAGGTTCTCTGCCGCTTTTTCAGGATTAATCTGTACAAACGTGTAGAAGAATGTAAAGAGAATAATCAACAAAGCATACATGGCAATACCAGTTGGTGAAGTTGTTGCCAGCATTTCTTGTGCTGTTCTTACCCAAGCCCAATCATGGCCTGTAGCGCTCAAAAACTGAAGAATAGCCGCAGGCGCTGCAGTAATCGAACTTGCGAAGATAACAGGGATAACTCCAGCAGGGTTTACTTTCAATGGAAGGTAAGAGCTAGATGGAGCACCTTGTGCAACTTTAGTATATTGGATTGGAATTTTGTATTCTGCTTGTTGAACATAAGTTGTAAAGTAAATGATCAACAATACAGCAATAATCAAGATGATTACAAAAATGATAGATGAGTTGATACGGCTACTTGGAACGTTTACAAAGTAGTCTACATAGATGCCCTGAATCATCTCTGGGATTGAAGCGACAATCCCTGCAAAGATAATCATAGAAACACCATTTCCGTATCCCTTATCTGTAATTTGCTCTCCCAACCACGTCACAATCATGCTACCAGCTGTTAAGATGATACCAATCATGATAAAGACTTGTGGAGTAAGAGCCGTTTTCAACAATTGAGCTCCAGCCAAAGTATTAAAACCAGCTGTAATCCCGATAGATTGCACAAAGGCTAGACCAAGAGCAATATATCGAGTAGCTTGATTCAATTTTCTACGGCCTACTTCCCCTTGTTTCCCCCACTCTACAAACTTGGGTAAAATATCCATTTGCAAGAGTTGGACAACGATAGAGGCTGTAATGTAGGGACTAACACCAAGTGCAAAAACTGAGAAGTTTTTCATGGCATTTCCTGACACCAAGCTCAACATGTTTAAGAAGGATAATCCACTTAAAGCATTCAAGCTATTGGCATTCACACCAGGAACTGTAATACTAGTCCCGATACGAAAGACCAAAACGATAAAAATTGTAAATAAAATTTTTGATCGAACCTGCTTGACTTTAAGAGCTTCTCTTAATAATTTAAAAAACATAGGTCACCTCTCTTAGATGACTTCTACTGAACCACCTTTAGCAGTGATAGCTTCTTCAGCTGATTTAGAGAATTTAGCTGCTTTCACAGTCAATTTCTTAGTCAACTCACCGTTACCAAGAATTTTAACGCCTGATTTTTCAGCTTTAACAATTCCTGCTTCGATAAGAACAACTGGAGTAACTTCAGCACCATCTTCAAAGACGTTCAATTGGTCAAGGTTCACAATTGCGTATTCTTTAGCGTTGATGTTAGTGAATCCACGTTTTGGAAGACGACGGAACAATGGAGTTTGTCCACCTTCAAAACCAAGACGAACTCCGCCACCGCTACGTGCTTTTTGACCTTTTTGACCACGACCAGATGTTTTACCGTTACCTGATGAAGTACCACGACCAACGCGGTTACGTACTTTACGAGAACCTTCTGCAGGTTTCAATTCATGAAGTTTCATTTTTATTTTCTCCTCTTTTGTAAAATGCTAGCGCCGATAAGGGAGAAAAGGTTGTCTCCCCCATCAACTCGCCTATACGACGTCATCATAGATGACTATATCTAGTTTTAGGGGATGGTATAGTGCACATCCCCTAAAAATTCATTAGTTTACTTCTTCAACTGTTACCAAGTGAGATACTGCTGTGATCATACCACGGATAGCAGCGTTATCTTCTTTAATAACAGAGCTGTTCAATTTGCCAAGTCCAAGTGCTACAACAGTTTTACGTTGTGATGGAATGCGTCCGATTGGAGACTTAGTCAAAGTAATTTTAATTTGAGCCATTTTATCCCCTTTCTTATGCCAAATCAGAAACTGAGATACCACGAAGGGCAGCAACTTCTTCAGCGCGTTTCAATTGTTTCAAACCTTCAACAGTTGCACGAACAATGTTGATTGGAGTGTTAGAACCAAGTGATTTAGATGTAATATCTGCCACACCTGCCAATTCCACAACGGCACGAACTGCACCACCAGCGGCAACTCCAGAACCTTCTACAGCAGGTTTCAACAATACTTTAGCTCCACCGAATTCTGAAAGAACTTCGTGTGGGATTGTTGTTCCAACCATAGGAACTTCGATCAAGTTTTTCTTAGCATCATCTACTGCTTTACGGATTGCTTCTGGAACTTCTTGAGCTTTACCAGTACCAAATCCTACGCGACCGTTGTGGTCACCAACAACAACAAGAGCTGCGAAACGAAGACGACGTCCACCTTTAACAACTTTTGTAACACGGTTGACAGCAACTACGCGTTCTTCTAATTCAACTGCATTGTCTTTAAATGCCATTTTCTAGTGTCCTCCTATTAGAATTTCAATCCGTTTTCACGAGCTGCATCAGCCAAAGCTTTCACACGTCCGTGATATAGATATCCACCGCGGTCGAACACCACTTCTGAAATACCTTTAGCGTTTGCACGTTCTGCAACGAGTTTACCGACAGCAACGGCTTGTTCAGTTTTAGTTCCTTTTGAAACTTCTTTGTCAAGAGTTGAAGCACTTGCGAGCGTTACACCCGCTACGTCATCAATCACTTGAGCGTAGATGCCTGTATTAGAACGGAATACGTTCAAACGTGGGCGATCAGCAGTTCCAGAGAGTTTTCCGCGAACGCGACGGTGGCGTTTTTGGCGGAGTTTGTTTTTATCTGGTTTTGAAATCACAGTTTTCACCTCTTTAGTTTTAAATCGTGTGCTATGCACAAAGTTGGAAAATAGGTTGGTGGTTGATGATCAACCACTCAACATTATTTACCTGTTTTACCTTCTTTACGGCGAACGAATTCACCAACGTAACGGATACCTTTACCTTTATATGGCTCTGGTGAACGAAGGCTACGTACGTAAGCAGCTGTTTGACCAACTACTTCTTTTGAAATTCCGCTAACAACGATTGTTGTTGGGTTTGGAAGTTCAAAAGTAATTCCTTCTGGAGCTTCAACTTCGTCTGGATGAGATTTACCAACAGCCAAAACAAGTTTAGATCCTTGGAGTTGTGCACGGTAACCAACCCCGCGCATTTCAAGTTCTTTCTTGAATCCTTCTGATACACCAACAACCATATTGTTCAAAAGGGCACGAGTAGTTCCGTGGATAGTTTTCATTTCTTTTGAATCGTTTGGACGGTGAAGAGTTACTTCAGTACCTTCCACACGGATTTCAATATCTTTTGAGAACTCACGAGTAAGTTCTCCTTTAGGTCCTTTTACAGTTACAACGTTGTCATTGTTAGTGATTTCAACACCAGCAGGCAACACGATAACTTTATTACCAATACGTGACATGTTTATTTTCTCCTGTTAAATTGTCAGGCCAGAACGGCCAGTTTTCACGGGGTTCAGATACTTATTGAGTTCAATAGCTAAATTGAACACGCTCTAAGAACTGTGCAAAATAGATAAGTTGGCTTGTTTGTAAACAAACTTCTCCAACTTCCTAATTTTGCTTTGTTCTTTACGAGCTTTGTATCTTGATTTTACCAAACGTAAGCGATAACTTCCCCACCAACATTCTTTTGGCGTGCTTCTTTATCAGTAAGCAAACCTTCAGAAGTTGAAAGGATAGCAATTCCAAGTCCGTTAAGAACTTTTGGAAGGTCTTCACGTTTTTTGTAGACACGAAGTCCTGGTTTAGAAACACGTTTCAAGTTAGTGATAACTTTTTCACCGTTTGGTCCGTATTTAAGGAATACACGGATGATGCCTTGTTTGTCATCTTCGATGATTTCAACGTTTTTTACAAAACCTTCGCGTTTAAGGATTTCAGCAATCCCTTTTTTGATGTTTGATGCAGGTACTTCAAGTACTTCGTGTTTAGCTTGGTTAGCGTTACGAATACGAGTTAGGAAGTCTGCGATTGGGTCAGTCATAACCATTTTGTTTTTCTCCTCTTACTAGTAGTTTGCAAGTTGCACTTGCTAGTTAATACATGATACAAAGAGCGTAACAGCAAGAGCAAAAATAGGCAATTTGATGCAGGAGCGATGCTCCAAAGCAAATTGGTCTTTTTTGCCAAAGCTGTAGCTCGTGTTCAAATTGGCAAAACCAACTGAACCCGGGCTAAACTCTGTGTGAAAAAGATAAACTTTCCTAGAAACTTTAGTTTCTTCGTCAAGTTTCCTATTTTCACTTAGAGTTTTGACGCCCTTGATATCTTAAATTACCAAGATGCTTTTGTTACACCAGGAATTTGTCCTTTGTAAGCTAATTCACGGAAGCAAACACGGCAAAGTTTAAATTTGCGGTAAACTGAATGTGGACGACCACATTTTTCACAACGAGTATAAGCTTGAGTAGAGAACTTCGCTGGACGTTTGTTCTTAGCAATCATTGATTTTTTAGCCATTAGATTTACCTCCTATATTATTTTGCAAAAGGCATTCCAAGGCCTGTAAGCAATGCACGTGACTCTTCGTCAGTGTTAGCAGTTGTTACGATAACGATGTCAAGACCACGAGTTTTGTCAACGTCATCGAAGTTGATTTCTGGGAAGATCAATTGTTCTTTCACACCAAGCGTGTAGTTTCCGCGTCCATCAAATGATTTTGTTGGAACACCGTGGAAGTCACGTACACGTGGAAGTGAAACTGAAACCAATTTATCCAAGAATTCGTACATACGTTCACCACGAAGGGTAACTTTTGCACCGATCGCAACACCTTCACGAAGACGGAAGCCGGCGATTGATTTTTTAGCTTTAGTGATAAGTGGTTTTTGACCTGAGATAAGCGCCAATTCTTCAGCAGCTTTTTCAAGGCTTTTAGCGTTTGATACAGCTTCACCAACACCCATGTTCAAAACGATCTTATCTACTTTAGGCACAGCCATCACTGATGAGTAGTTGAATTGTTCTGTCAAAGCAGGAACTACTTCATTAAGATATTTTTCTTTTAAACGATTTGCCATTATACTTCTCCTTTCCTTCGTGATTAATCAAGCACTTCGCCTGATTTTTTGTTGTAGCGAACTTTTTTACCGTCTACAAATTTGTAACCAACACGACCAGCTACACCATTTTTGTCCAAAACTTGAACGTTTGATACGTGGATAGCTGCTTCTTTCTCGATGATACCACCTTGAGGAAGCTCGTTAGTTGGACGTTGGTGTTTCTTAACGATGTTAACACCTTCAACGATAACTTTGTTTACTTTTGGAAGGGCAGTAAGGACAACAGCTTCTGTTCCCTTATCTTTACCAGCGATTACGCGAACTTTGTCGCCTTTTTTTACAAACATTAGGTTTCTCCTTGATTTTTCTTACGCCCATAAGGGCACCCTGGAGGTAAATCCAGGGGACTAGTTTGTTTCTAAAAATTAAAGTACTTCTGGAGCAAGTGACACGATCTTCATGAAGCCACCTTCACGCAATTCACGTGCAACTGGGCCAAAGATACGTGTTCCGCGAGGAGTTTTGTCTTCACGGATGATAACTGCTGCGTTTTCGTCAAATTTGATGTATGAACCATCAGCACGACGAGCACCTGATTTAGTACGAACGATAACTGCTTTAACAACGTCACCTTTTTTAACCGCACCACCAGGAGTAGCTTGTTTTACAGATGCCACGATAACATCACCGATGTTTGCAAATTTACGTCCTGAACCACCAAGAACTTTGATAGTCAAGATTTCGCGAGCACCGCTGTTGTCTGCGACTTTCAAACGAGTTTCTGTTTGAATCATTTCAGTTTTCTCCTTTCAGGTTTGATTAGATGATGACCGCTTCTTCAACAACTTCTACAAGACGGAAACGTTTTGTAGCTGAAAGCGGACGAGTTTCCATGATACGTACGATATCGCCTTCTTTGGCAACATTGTTTTCATCATGAGCTTTGTATTTTTTAGAGTAGTTAATACGTTTACCATAGACTGGGTGGTTACGTTTTGTTTCAACTACAACTGTGATTGTCTTGTCCATTTTGTCAGATACAACACGTCCAACAAGAACTTTACGATTATTGCGTTCCATTGAAATTTCTCCTTCCCTAGTCTATTATTTCGCTTCAGATTGAACTGTTTTGATACGAGCGATTTGTTTTTTAACTTCTTTCAAGCGAGCTGTTTGTTCCAATTGACCAGTAGCAGCTTGGAAACGAAGTTCAAACAATTCTTTTTTCAATTCGTTTTCGCGCTTCGCGAGTTCTTCTTGAGAAAGACCACGAAGTTCTTTAACAAATTCTTTTACTTCATTAAGTTTCATGCCTTCTCCTTATTCTGCTTCACGTTTTACGAATTTACATTTAACTGGCAATTTGTGGCTAGCAAGACGAAGCGCTTCGCGTGCAATCTCTTCAGATACACCAGCGATTTCGAACATCACTTTACCACGTTTAACTGGTGCTACCCAACCTTCAGGTGCCCCTTTACCAGATCCCATACGCACACCGATAGCTTTAGCAGTGTATGATTTGTGTGGGAAGATTTTAATCCAAACTTTACCACCACGTTTCATGTAACGAGTCATGGCGATACGAGCAGCTTCGATTTGGCGGTTAGTGATCCAGTGGCTAGTTGTAGCTTGAAGACCGTATTCACCGAATGCTACTTCTTTTCCACCTTTTGCTTCACCGCGCATTTTTCCACGGAATTCACGACGGTGTTTAACACGTTTAGGTACTAACATTGGTTATTTACCTCCTTTAGTGTTTTTGCGAGCTGGAAGAACTTCACCACGGTAGATCCATACTTTAACACCAAGTTTACCGTATGTAGTATCTGCTTCTTCCCAAGCGTAATCGATATCTGCACGAAGTGTGTGAAGTGGAACAGTTCCTTCAGAGTATCCTTCAGCACGGGCGATATCTGCACCGTTCAAACGACCTGATACTTGAGTTTTGATTCCTTTAGCTCCAGCACGCATTGCACGTTGGATTGCTTGTTTTTGTGCACGACGGAAAGCAACACGTTGCTCTAATTGACGAGCAATTCCTTCACCTACAAGGTGAGCATCCAAATCCGGTTGTTTGATTTCGATGATGTTGATGTGTACTTGTTTTCCAGTCAATTTGTTAAGTTTTGCACGGAGTGCATCAACGTTAGCACCACCTTTACCGATAACCATACCTGGTTTAGCAGTGTGAAGTGAAACGTTAACTTTGTTTACTGCGCGTTCGATTTCGATAGTTGAAACTGCTGCGTCAGCAAGTTCTTTTTGAACGAATTTACGGATTGCAAGATCTTCATGAAGGTAATCCGCGTATTCTTTTTCAGCATACCATTTGGCATCCCAATCACGGATGATGCCGACACGCATACCAATTGGATGTACTTTTTGACCCACGATTTTACCTCCTTATTTTTCTGCAACAGCTACAGTGATGTGAGCTGTACGTTTGTTGATTGGTGAAGCTGAACCTTTCGCACGTGGACGGAAACGTTTCATAGTTGGTCCTTCGTTCGCGAATGCTTCAGATACTACCAAGTTAGCTTTATCCAAACCAAAGTTGTTTTCAGCGTTAGCTACAGCTGAGTTCAAAACTTTCAAGATGATTTCAGCAGCTTTGTTTGGAGTGAATGTCAAGATTGCGATTGCATCGGCTACGCTTTTACCACGGATGTTATCAAGAACAAGACGTGATTTACGAGGTGAAACACGTACTGTACGAGCCATTGCTTTAGCTGAAGTAATTTCTGCCATTTATGTTCTCCTTATTTTCTACGTGTTTTCTTGTCGTCTGCAGCGTGACCTTTGTAAGTACGAGTTGGTGCAAATTCACCAAGTTTGTGACCTACCATGTCTTCTTGGATGTAAACAGGTACGTGTTTACGTCCGTCATAAACTGCAATAGTGTAACCAATGAAACTTGGGAAGATCGTTGAACGACGTGACCAAGTTTTAATAACTTTTTTCTTTTCGTCGTTAGCTTGAGCTTCAACTTTTTTCATCAAATGCTCATCGACGAAAGGTCCTTTTTTAAGACTGCGTCCCATTTTTATATTTTCTCCTTTAAATGTTGTACCACAGCGGCTTGCGCTCACATGGAGCGCTACCGAGCTGGCGGATTTACTAGTTGCTTAAGCGACTAGTTTAATATTATTTCTCGTTGCGACGACGAACAATAAGTTTGTCAGATTTCGCTTTCTTGTTACGAGTTTTAAGACCAAGAGCAGGTTTGCCCCATGGAGTGGATGGTGCTTTACGACCAACTGGTGCTTTACCTTCACCACCACCGTGTGGGTGATCGTTAGGGTTCATTACAGAACCACGAACTGTTGGGCGGATACCTTTCCAACGGCTACGTCCTGCTTTACCAAGGTTTACAAGTCCATGTTGTTCGTTTCCGACAACACCAACTGTAGCACGGCAAGTTCCAAGAATCATACGAACTTCACCTGATTGAAGACGAACAAGTACGTATTTACCTTCAGAACCCAATACTTGAGCAGATGCTCCAGCAGCACGTACCAATTCACCACCACGACCTGGTTTCAACTCGATGTTGTGGATCAAAGTACCAACTGGGATGTTAGCAAGTGGAAGAGCGTTTCCGACTTTGATATCTGCTTCTGGACCTGAAACGATACGTTGACCTACTTCAAGACCTTTTGGAGCGATGATGTATGCTTTCACACCGTCAGTGTAGTGTACAAGAGCGATGTTTGCAGAACGGTTTGGATCGTACTCGATAGTTTTAACAACTGCTTCAACGTTGTCTTTGTTACGTTTGAAGTCAACCAAACGGTAGAAACGTTTGTGTCCACCACCTTGGTGACGAACAGTGATACGACCGTTGTTGTTACGACCAGCCTTGCTCTTCAATGCAACAAGCAATGATTTTTCAGGAGTGCTTGTTGTGATTTCAGCGAAATCCAAAGAAGTCATATTACGGCGACCGTTTGTTGTTGGTTTATAAACACGAATTCCCACGATATTTCCTCCTTAGATTATTCAGCTTCAGCAGCAAACAACTCGATTGCTTTTGAATCAGCTGTAAGTGTGATGATAGCTTTTTTAGTTTTGTTAGTAAAACCAGTGTAACGTCCAACACGTTTAGCTTTTGGTTTTACGTTGATTGTGTTAACGTTGGCAACTTTAACACCTTCGAAAGCAGCTTCAACAGCTTGCTTGATCAAAAGTTTATGTGCACGAGTGTCAACTTCAAATACATATTTCCCTGCTTCAAGTTGAGCCATTGAGCTTTCAGTGATGACAGGTTTTTTGATAACATCATACAAATTCATTATGCAAGAACCTCCTCGATTTTAGAGATAGCTGCTTGTGTGACAAGAAGTTTGTCGCTATTTGCGATGTCAAGAACACTTGCAGTTGTAGCAGTTGCAACTTTCACGTTTGGAAGGTTACGAGCTGAAAGAGCTGCGAATTCATTTCCTTCTTCAAGGATAACAAGAACTTTAGAATCGATGCTCAATGCTGCAAGAACTTTTGCAAATTCAGCAGTTTTTGGAGCTGTAAATGAAAGAGCGTCTACAGCTACGAATTTGTTTTCAGCAACTTTTTCAGAGTAAACTGATTTAAGAGCTAGGCGACGAACTTTTTGTGGAAGTTTGTAGCCGTATGAACGTGGAGTTGGTCCGAAGACAACACCACCACCACGCCATTGTGGTGAGCGGATAGAACCTTGACGAGCACGTCCAGTTCCTTTTTGACGCCATGGTTTGCGTCCACCACCTGATACTGCAGAGCGGTTTTTAACAGCGTGTGTTCCTTGACGAAGGCTTGCGCGTTGGCTGATGATCACATCAAACACAACTGATTCATTTGGTTCGATACCAAATACTGCATCGTTAAGAACAACTCGGCCAGCTTCTTTACCAGTTTGGTCAAATAATGTTACGTTTGCCATTGTGACTGATTTCCCCTTTCTTTATTATTTACCAGCTTTAACTGCTGATTTGATAGTGATAAGAGATTTCTTAGCACCTGGTACGTTACCTTTGATAAGGATAACGTTCTTTTCTGGAACAACTTGTACAACTTCAAGGTTTTGAATTGTTACGCGGTCGCCACCCATACGTCCTGCAAGGTTTTTACCTTTGAATACGCGGTTAGGTGCAACAGGTCCCATTGAACCTGGACGACGGTGGTAACGAGAACCGTGAGCCATTGGTCCACGTGATTGTCCGTGGCGTTTGATAACACCTTGGAAACCTTTACCTTTAGAAGTACCAGTTACGTCAACAACGTCTCCAGCTGCGAATGTTTCAACTGTGATTTCAGCACCAACTTCCAAGCCTTCAACGTTTTTGAATTCACGAATGAAGCGCTTAGGAGCCGTGTTAGCTTTCGCTACATGTCCTTTAGCAGGTTTGTTGCTCAATACTTCGCGTTTGTCATCGAAACCAACTTGGATAGCGTTGTATCCGTCTGTTTCAACAGTTTTAACTTGAAGAACAACGTTTGGAGTTGCTTCAATAACTGTTACAGGGATCAATTCGCCAGCTTCAGTGAAGATTTGAGTCATTCCCACTTTTTTCCCTAAGATTCCTTTTGTCATGAGAAAATAGTTCCTTTTCTATATTTTTTATTCAAAAAGTTTTTAACGAGCGTTTTTTATGCTCAAGGTATCAAGCTTTAGATTAAAGTTTGATTTCTACGTTTACACCACTTGGAAGATCCAATTTCATCAAGGCATCAACTGTTTTTTGAGTTGGGTTAACGATATCGATCAAACGTTTGTGTGTACGCATTTCAAATTGTTCGCGAGAGTCTTTGTATTTGTGAGTCGCACGAATAATTGTGTAGAGGCTACGTTCAGTTGGAAGTGGGATTGGACCCGCAACTTGTGCACCTGTACGAGTAGCTGATTCTACGATTTTTGCAGCCGCTGTGTCAAGCGTACGGTGTTCGTAAGCTTTCAAACGGATACGGATTTTTTTGTTTGCCATCTTTTTCTCCTTTTCGTCTATTTAAGATAATAGGCTAGCTCCACAAGAAAACCGACGCGACGTTGCGTGGCAATGCAACCGAGCGTGTCGCAACCTCTTGCATCAAAGCTAAAGCTGTAATTTACAGCACCATAATAGAATAACACAAAGCCCCTGCGATTGCAAGAGATTTGTTGCTGTTTTTTAAAATTTTTAACATGAAAATGTTTTCGGTAACTTCTCAAAGTAACTTCCACTTGCCCAACCAAAGTGGAAATTAGTCTAAAACGGATTTTTATGGTGGAATTA
>CAJNCJ010000008.1 GCA_905221235.1 bacterium | reverse complement strand
TAACCTTTAACCCCATTCAAACGTCTCACACTAACTTCCACCATAGCGGAACTTAATCTGAAACGCTTTCAGATGAGAGGATTTTGTGCGCTCTTTTTTTCGATTCATTTTGGCTACAAAAGCGATGAAATCAAGCATGATTAAAACCAGTGGAAGTTACCCTGACACGGATTTCCAATGTTTTTTAGGATTTTTATCAGACTAACTTCCACTTGGATTAGCAGTGGAACTTAGTTTGGGAATTTACCTTTATTTTCATTGCCAGAGAGGTTAAGAACGAGGGTAAAGGTGCTTCCGAGGCCGTACTGGCTGGTAACTGTGATTTCTCCCCCCAATTGATGGGCCAATTCACGCGCAATCGCAAGCCCTAAGCCATGACCACCTGTTTTCATATTGCGCGAAGTTTCGACACGATAAAGGCGTTTGAAAATATTCTCCAAATCCTCTGGGGCAATCCCCTGTCCCTCATCGGTCACACTGATTGAAAGCTGGTTCTTCTCCAGCTTAGCTACCACCTCCAGCTTGGTTCCTGGAGCAGAATATTTAAAAGCGTTATTGACCAGATTTACCAAGATACGAGAAAGTTTGGCATAATCTCCCTCAATCCGGGCAGACTCTGGGATCACCTGCAAGTGGACATCTCGCTCCTCCTGCTCAATCAAGAACTGAAATTCACTCATGCACTCAATCAAAAGCTGATCCAGAAAAATGCTGTCCTTACTAGTCGTCTCCGCCTGATTTCTAGCTGTGTTTAGGGTCAAAAAATTCAATTCCTCAACCAGTTTATTGAGTCTTTCTGTCTGGCGTCCAATGGTTGCTAGATAATGGGCTTGTTCTCCCTCCTTGATAACCCCGTCCAAAATCCCTTCTACCGTCGCTTGGATCGAAGTGATGGGGGTCTTGATATCATGCGACAGCTGGGCAATCATTAAGCCCTTTTCTCGTTCGCTTTCTTCCAAGGAATCAAAGGTCGCCTGCAAATCATGGGACATTTCATTGAAGGCTTGCCCTAATTGTTGAAATTCTACAGGACCTTGAACCTCCAGATTTGAAGGAAAATCCTTGTCCGCTACCCGCTTGGCATGTTCCTTGAGTTTGGCCAATGATGTAAAGACAGGCGATAGGAGAAAGAGACTAATCCCAGCACCGATAAAACTTGCGATTAAAGTCATGCCGATCAGGAAATAAATTTCTCTTTCCTCAATTAACATGCGCTGGATGGCCCAAAAAACCACGATAATCGTTAGGAGTGTTGAAATGATATACCCCACTAAAATATAACTTTTTAATTTCATTGACTACCTCGTGCTTTCTCAATTTTGTAGCCCAAGCCCCAGACGGTTTTGATGGTCGGTGTTTCTGCACTAGCATGTTTAGCCAACTCCTGTCGAAGAGCATGAATATGAACATTCAAGGTATTGGTGTCATCCACATAGTCTTCCTGCCAGACCTTTTCATAGAGGTCTGTCTTAGAGAAAACCCGCTCTGGATTGCTGGCTAGAAGCCATAGAAGTTCGAAGGATTTGACTGTCAAATCAAGCGCCACATCTCCGACTTGGACCTCATGGCTACCGTGATTCATCCGTAAATCCCCGAGACTGACGACTTCTGTCTCACCTCCACGATGAAGGCGACGCAAGATATTGTGGACACGCAAAACCAGCTCACGAGGGCTAAAGGGCTTGGCAATAAAGTCATCTGCCCCTAAGCTCAGGCCATAAATCTTGTCCTGCTCGCTGGTCTTAGCCGTGATAAATAGAAAAGGCTGATCTGGAGATTGATACTGAACCTCACTAATCAAATCATAACCATCCATCCGAGGCATCATGATATCTGTAATAATCAAATCAATTGGTTTTCGCTTGAAGATTTCTAAGGCCTCTGCTCCATCATGGGCCACCAAAACATTATATCCTGCCTGAACCAGATAACGTTGATGAATATCTGTGATTTCTACCTCGTCGTCAACGAGTAAAATTGTCTTTCCCATCTGTCTCTCCTTTGAAAAAAACAGTGCTATACCACAATAGTATAACACTATTTTAATCTCTTTACGAACATTCTAAACGATATCTGGATTTTTCATATCCTAGATAGAAAGTCTGTAACTAGACTAGTCATTTTCTTCTTTTTTAGCTTTCAAACCGAGTCCACCTAGAAGTCCGGCCAAAGCTAATCCAAAGAATCCAATAGTAGCCATTGATGTTTGGGCTTCACCAGTATATGGAAGCATGTCTTTTTGGTCTTTCATTTTATCAGCCATCATTGGATTTGATGCCTTGTTATTAGCTGCCATCTTGCCTTCATCAGACATTTTGCTTGAGGCTGCTGGAGCTTGATCTTGTTTCATGCTTGATGTTACCATAGGCTGGCTAGCATTCATGGTTTTGTCCTGCTCTTTGTTAGGCATCATCTTATCCTGGCTAGCAGCTGGCATTTGAGATTTCATCTCATCTTGATTGGCACTTGGCATTTGAGCGTTCATATTAGATGCATCTTGATGACTATTCATCATTGGAGCCGGCATAGCTGAACCATTAGAAGATGGGACGAAGCCTGATTGCATCGGAGTAAGAGACTGATGTCCATTCAAGTTTACTGTCAAATCCTTAGTCGCTACAAGATTACTCAAATCGGCCTTGCCGTCCTTCGCACCATAAACCTTGATAGTTGCCTTGTAGCTGTGAGTTCCATTTTGTTTCAAGAGGTCTAGAAGCTCTTTATCAGATTTACCTTGAGTGCCAGCCAAGTCCACTTCGTAGAAGTAAAGACCTTTGCCCAATTTCTCTACTGGTGGAAGGGCGGCATTTTTAGCTGAACCGTTGTCTGACCACGGAGCCTTGTCTGAGGCTTTCAAAATCAAACGAGTCAACATACCGTCACCTGCGAAGAATTCATATGGAATGACTTGGTTAACACCTGCTGTGAATGGGCCTGGGAAGTTAGCCTTATCCAAGTAAGTGGCTGGAACGTCTACTGTGTCTTTGGTATTGTCAGCCACGCCTTTTCGGACTTCAGCTGGAGTGGTTAAGCCATTCAAGTTTACTGTCAAATCCTTAGTCGCTACGAGATTGCTCAAATCAGCCTTACCATCTTTCGCACCGTACACTTTGATGGTTGCCTTGTAGCTTTGAGTGCCGTTTTGTTTCAACAAGTCAAGCAATTCTTTGTCAGATTTGCCTTGAGTACCGGCCAAATCCACTTCATAGAAGTAAAGACCTTTACCCAATTTCTCTACTGGTGGAAGAGCTGGATTTTTAGCTGAACCATTGTCTGACCATGGAGCCTTGTCAGAAGCTTTCAAAATCAAACGAGTTAACATACCGTCACCTGCGAAGAATTCGTATGGAATGACTTGGTTGACACCTGCTGTAAATGGACCTGGGAAGTTGGCCTTGTCCAGATAAGAAGCTGGAATGTCTACTGTGTCTTTAGTATTGTCGGCTACACCTTTTTGGACTTCAGCCGGAGTAGTCAAGCCGTTCAAATTGACATCCAAATTTTTAGTCGCTACGAGGTTGCTCAAGTCTGCCTTGCCATCTTTTACGCCGTACACTTTGATGGTTGCCTTGTAGCTTTGAGTGCCGTTTTGTTTCAAGAAGTCAAGAAGTTCTTTGTCAGATTTACCTTGAGTGCCTGCCAAATCTACTTCGTAGAAGTAAAGACCTTTGCCCAATTTTTCTACTGGTGGGAGAGCTGGATTTTTAGCTGAACCGTTGTCTGACCATGGAGCCTTGTCTGAGGCTTTCAAAATCAAACGAGTCAACATACCGTCACCTGCGAAAAATTCGTATGGAATGACTTGGTTAACACCGGCTGTAAATGGACCTGGGAAGTTAGCCTTGTCCAAATATGTAGCTGGGACATCTACTGTGTCTTTGGTGTTGTCGGCCACGCCTTTTTGAACTTCAGCTGGGGTAGTCAAGCCGTTCAAATTGACATCCAAATTCTTAGTCGCTACGAGATTGCTCAAATCAGCCTTACCATCTTTCGCACCGTACACCTTGATAGTAGCCTTGTAGCTTTGAGTGCCGTTTTGTTTCAAGAGGTCAAGAAGCTCTTTATCTGATTTGCCTTGAGTACCTGCCAAGTCCACTTCGTAGAAGTAGAGGCCTTTGCCCAATTTCTCTACTGGTGGGAGGGCGGGATTTTTGGCCGAACCGTTGTCTGACCACGGAGCCTTGTCTGATGCTTTCAAGATAAGGCGAGTCAACATACCGTCACCAGCGAAAAATTCGTACGGAATAACTTGGTTGACACCGGCTGTGAATGGGCCTGGGAAGTTCGCTTTGTCCAAGTAAGTGGCTGGGACGTCTACTGTGTCTTTGGTGTTGTCAGCCACACCCTTTTGCACTTCAGCTGGAGTGGTTGCTGGTTGAGCTTCATTTGCTTCACGGTCTTGTCCAGAAACTGTAGGCGCTGGATTTGTCGCAGGTTTAAGCGCATCTTCTGTTTCTTTCTTAGATTCTGGTTTTGCTTGCACTTCTTCTTTTGGTGCTACTACTTGGTCTTTAGCAGCTACATCCGCTTTTTCTGGAGAGCTTGTAGCATCCAAGCTTGCTTTAGGTGTTGAGTCTGCCTGTTCTGAAGGAAGAGCTGTATCGACTGCTTCTTTGAGAAGTTCTGCTGGTAAGTCACTCTTTTCACTCACCGAAGTAGCATCTGGCACAACTTGAGCAGGGGTCGGATTGACCACATCGGCACGTACAGAACTTGGTTGACCAACTAGGACAAAGAAGCCACTGGCTACAACAACTGAGGCAACACCGACACTAAGACGGCGAATAGACCAACGAGTATATCTTTGATTTGGATTGAATTTCATAGGATTCTCCTTAGAGTTTTTCTTTATTTGATGACTCTAGTATAATCTCCTAAAATTAAAAAGGACTAAGAAAAAGTTAAAATTTTTCTTAAATCCCTCTTATAAAATACTTATATTAATTAAATCCATAAACAGACTTGGTGATTTGATAGACGACATTGGAAAGTTTGCGAGCTGGCAAGACTGAATGTTTGGTCAAACGGCTCAACATGGTTTTACGAATGGCCTGAAAGACCTCTGGATTTTTCTGCTGAATATAAGTCCACAACTCCCGTTTTTTTGCAAGATGCTCTGCTGTTCCTGCTCGGTTGAGCAGGGCACTGGAAATCACCGTCGTGATTTCAATATGATTCAGCAAGTATTCTTTCATTTTGGGATGACTCACTTTAGATAAATCAAGCTGGTCTACCAAGAGTCGATTGACCTTGAGTTGCTGGTCAATGCGTTTAATCATCACTTGCTCATTGACAGACTGGTCCTCACGCCCAATCAAATAACGATAGAAATCGACAGGCAAATAGTACATGGTCTTAACCTGCTGAAGAGGGGTAAAGACAAAGAGATTATCGACATAAAAGGTATGCTCAGGCAGTTGGAACTGGCTCGCTCGCAACAAATCTGTCCGGTAAATCAGCGAGTGCATCATGATATACTGGCCTTTTGAGAAATTTCCAACCTGATCCCAGCCAAAAATCTGCTGGACAGGCAAGACGGACTCGTAACTCATACTCTTCTTACGAGACTGACCTTCCTTTTCATAGACAAAATTGGTCACAAAGGCATCTATCTCTTGACCTTCACTCTCTAGTTCCTGCAAGGTCTCCAAAATTTTCAGGTAAGCACGAGGATCTACCCAGTCATCACTATCCACTACTTTAAAATAGCGCCCAGAAGCCTCCGCTAAGCCACGATTGACGGCACCGCCATGGCCTTTATTTTCCTGATAGATGGCTCTAACAATGCTAGGATACTTGTTAGCTAAACGCTCAGCAATTTCCTGAGTCTGATCCTGAGACCCATCATTGATAATCAAAATCTCAACTTGCTCACCACCAATCACTAGCGACTCCACACAGTAATGAAGATAGGCTGCAGCATTATAGCTAGGAATGGCGATAGACAATAACTTCATAATCTACTCCTTTAGGGGACTGATTTTTTCTTATACTCAATGAAAATCAAAGAGCAAACTAGGAAACTAGCCGCAGGCTGCTCAAAGCACTGCTTTGAGGTTGCAGATAGAACTGACGAAGTCAGCTCAAAACACAGTTTTGAGGTTGTGGATAGAACTGACGAAGTCAGTAACCATACCACGGCAAGGCGACGTTGACGTGGTTTGAAGAGATTTTCGAAGAGTATTACTCTCTCTTGTCACTTCTTTCTATTCTACCATAAAGTCCAGATTTTGAAGGACTTTTACTAGAATACAAGGGGTTCTAGTCTCAATTGGAATACAGGTTTCTCTCTATTTGCTATCTTGGACATCAAAAAAGAGGGGATTCCCCTCCTTACGAATTTAACTCTGCTAAGTCATCTAGATACTGGTTGTTGATGACTGCCAAGATATAGGCATCTGCTTTCAAGAGGTCATTAGGACCAAACTGGACATCCAGTGGTGAATTTTCTTGTTCACGAAATCCTAGGACATTGAGGTTGTATTTACCACGTAGATCCAGCTGGCTTAGGCTTTGACCTGCCCAAACACTCGGAATTTTCATCTCCACGATAGACACATTTTTGTCCAGCTGAAAGACATCAACATTGTTATGAAAGAGAATGGTCTGCGCTAGAGACTGCCCCATTTCATACTCAGGTGAAATCACCGAGTCGGCACCGATTTTTTCTAGCACCTTCTTGGCTGTCTGGCTTTTGACCTTGGCAATAACCCTTGGTACACCTAGACTCTTACAATGCATGACTGCAAGCACACTCGACTCTAGATTTTCCCCTGTTGCGACTACAACCGTATCACAGGTATCAATCCCTGCAGTTCTGAGGAGTTCCTCATCTGTAATATCGCCCACAACTCCACGCGCCAAAACTGGCTCAAATTGATTGATGTGCTCGGCGTGGTCGTCAATGGCAATGATATTCATATCTTGCTTGGCTAGGGCTGTCAGGACACTACTCCCAAAAATCCCCAAGCCTAAAATTCCAATCGTACGATCTGACATCATTCTTCCTTTCTTATCCAATACTAATATCTGCTTTCATATACTGAATCAAATCTTTCTTATCAGGCTGGTAGTCAGCTAGACTAACCAGCAAGGTCAAGGGACCGATACGGCCAATAAACATGAGCACCATGACAATGCTGAGAGCTAACTTGCCCAGTTCTGGTGTCAGATTTGCCGTTACCCCAACTGTCGCAAGAGCTGAAATGGTCTCAAACATGAGGTAGATAAATCGCGGTGTTCCTTCTGCTGTAATTCCCAACAACATCAAGCCCAACAAGAAGGTCATCAAAAAGATAATGAAGACACTAAAGGATTTTTGGACTGTTCGAGCCTCAATAGTTCTCTGCGCAACATTGGCATGAGGTAAGCCCAGCAATTCACTACGCGCAAAAACCAACAAGACAAAGAAAGTCGTAATCTTGAGACCCCCAGCCGTCCCTCCAGGCGCTCCTCCGAGAAACATCTGTAGGATGTAGATAAACAAGGTCACAGGCCGAGCTTGGGTGTAGTCAATAGAGGCAAAGCCAGCCGTTCTCATGCTGACGGTTTGGAAAAAGCTAACCAGCACTTTCTCTGGAACACTGAGATTGCCAATGGTTCCAGGATTGTGCCACTCCGTAAAGAGTGTGGATACTGTCCCAAACAGCAAAATCCCTGCAGTCAAGAAGAGGACTAGTTTGGTGTGGAAACGCAGACGGCGTTTTTTCTTCTTGTCAAACTGGGTTGCCAAGTCAAACCAGACCATAAAGCCAAGACCACCCGTGATAATCAAACCAGCAATAACCAGATTAATCAAGGGATCCGTCTGAAAAGCTACTAAACTGCTACTGCCGAAATTATCAAAACCAGCATTACAAAAGGCTGAAATAGCTAAAAAGATAGAGGTGAAAATGCCTCGTCCCCAGCCAAACTCAGGAATAAAACGAAAACTTAGTAGAAAAGCACCCAAGCCCTCCACCAGAAAAGTCGTCAAAAAGATAGACCGCATAAAGGCCTTCAGCGACCGAGTCTCCCCGTAACTGAAGCTCTCCTGAATGGTTTCACGACTGCGAAGACTAAGCTTTTGCTTCCCCTGAATATAAAAGACTCCGATAAAGGTCATGAGCCCCAGACCACCAATCTGTATCAAAAGCATACAAATCAACTGCCCCCAGACATTATAGGTCGTAGCCACTGGTTGCGTAAAAAGGCCGGTTACACAGACCATGGACACCGTCGTAAAGAGATGGTCAAAATAAGTGGCCTGCGAACCGCTCGCCTGAACAAAAGGCAAACTCAAAAAGAGAGAACCTATAAAAATAACTCCAGCGAAACTTAAAAAGATGCGACGAGCTGGTGAAAGTCCACCCAAGGCCCTTTCAATTTTTTTAACAAATAATTTGAATAACATACATCCATTGTACCATAAAAAGAAGGAGAGTAGCTATATCTGAGAAGTTATCTCAAGGCAGAGTTCCAAGGCCTTCTCGAAAGCTTCTGAACCCCAGTCACGACTATCGTACTGGTCCAAGTCTGCTAAAGAATCAGCTGTGAACAACAATTCACCCCAGAGAACCCCACGCAGTTGGGCTACTGCCGCGAGCGCAGAACACTCCATCTCCACAACAGCACAGCCTTCTTCCTTGCGATAAGCCACCTTTTCAGCCGTTTCTCGGTAAAAACCGTCTGTCGTCCAGGTCATGACTTCTTCATAGGGGATCCCTCTGGCTTCCACCACTCGTTCAATAGCAGCAATAGCCTCTGGCTGAATTTCCATATAACGAGAAGGTGCCACATAGTGATAACTAGCTCCTTCATCTCGCAGAGCGCGAACAGGGACTATAAAGGCATTTTCTTCTATATCAGCCAGTACACCACAGGTTCCAGTGGAAATAATCTGCTCCACACCATATCCAACCAACCAATCCATAAACTGGGCTGCTGGAGCTGAACCAACAGGAGCCTGAGCCAGACAGACCTCCTTGCCCTTGTAGTTCACGACATAGATTGGATAAGTCTTGGTGGCAGAAACGAATTCACCGACACAGTCCGCCCCTACTTCCCTCGCATAGCAGTCAATCTCCTCACCTAAAAAAGCATAGACACACTTCTTGGGCAAGTGCAAATCCAGCCCCTCGTGATCAGGCATGATGACCGCCTGAGGATTGTCATCAAACTCTAAAATGGGAATCGCATGTTTCTGAATCATAACCCACCTCCTTTAATTTTGTACTATTGTATCAAAAGCTGACCGAGTGTCAAGAAGGAAGCTGATGAACTGAGGAGAAAAACAATACAATCGCAACCAATCTCCACCAAGTCAAAACAACTTGCTTGACAAAAGCTTGACTTCATGGTTTAATATACCCCATAAGGGTATATTTGGAGGTGCCTATGTTTCACTTATTTACAAAAATTGACAGTATTTCTACCAGCGAGTTAGAAGCTAAACTCAAGGAACCAATTCAGCTACTAGATGTTCGGACGCCAATGGAATTTCGTAGAGGTCATATCAAAAATGCCAAGAATGTTCCTCTGACCGAAATTGGTTCCTACACACCAACAACAAAAGAAACACTTTATGTCATTTGTCATTCTGGTGTGCGTAGTAAGATGGCTGCTAAAAAGCTAAAGAAAAAAGGCTACGATGTCATCAATGTCCGAGGCGGTATGAGCTCTTGGACAGGAAAAGTCATCTAGAAGCATAAAGGAGAAAATCAATGAAAATTATCATTGTCGGGGGAGTTGCAGGCGGAATGTCAGCAGCAACCCGTCTCAGACGTCTCATGGAAGACGCTGAAATCACTATTTTTGAGAAAGATCCCTTTGTTTCCTTTGCAAACTGCGGGCTTCCTTACTATGTTTCAGGAGAAATTGCAAACCGTGATAGTTTATTGGTCCAAACTCCTGAAAGTCTCAAGGCACGCTTTAATCTCGATGTGCGACCATTTCACGAGGTCATCCAGATTTCGCCAGAAGAACACACTGTGACGGTACGACATGATGGGCAGGAATTCACAGAAAGCTACAACAAGTTGATCCTCTCCCCAGGAGCTAAACCATTTGTTCCTGCCATTGAGGGTTTGGCAGAAGCTAAGAATGCCTACACGCTCCGCAATGTTCCCGATCTCGATGAAATTATGGCAGCCTTGGACAATTATCCAAAAGAAGCTGTCGTTATCGGTGTAGGCTTTATCGGGCTTGAAATGGCTGAAAATCTGGCGAAACGCGGCCTGCAAGTTACTATTGTTGAGAAAGCACCCCATGTCTTACCATCATTAGATCAAGAAATGGCAGCCTTTGTCCAAGCAGAATTGGTTAAAAACGGCGTTCGCGTTATCACTTCTCAGTCTGCGACTCGATTTGAAGACCAAGGAAAAGTCATCGTTCTCGAAAACGGTCAAAAGATCACCTCTGACCTCACCATCCTTTCTGTCGGTGTTGAACCTGAAAACGGACTAGCCAAAACTGCGGGGATTGAACTGGGACTTAGAGGTGGGATTCTTGTAGATGAACATTACGAAACCAGTCAAAAAGATATTTTTGCAGTTGGGGATGCCATCGTCGTCAAGCAAGAGATTACGGGCCAAGACGCTCTCATCTCTCTCGCTTCTCCTGCCAATCGTCAGGGACGCCAAGTGGCAGACGTCATCGCAGGACTAGAACGTACAAACAAGGGCAGTATCGGCACTGCTATCGTTCGTGCCTTTGATATGACAGCTGCTTCGACTGGTCTCAACGAGCGTATCCTTAGCATGAATCAACTTCCTTACAAGGCCCTTCATGTCAGTGGGAAAGACCACGCTGGTTATTATCCAGGCGCTACTGATATGACCTTGAAGCTCCTCTTTGACCCGACCACTGGAAAAATCTATGGTGCCCAAGGAGTTGGGAAGAAAGGTGTTGACAAGCGAATCGATATCCTAGCAACTGCTATCAAGGGAAATCTCACCGTCCTTGACTTACCAGAATTGGAGTTCACCTATGCGCCACCATTTGGCTCTGCCAAGGATCCCGTCAATATGCTGGGCTACGCAGCCTTGAACCTTATCGAAGGCCTGAGCGACAATGTTCAATGGTACCAGCTCGAAGACGAACTGGCTAAGGGTAAGAAATTCCTAGATGTGCGGACAAGTGGCGAACTTCAAAGTGGTCGACTTAAGGTAGACACTATACACATCCCCCTAAACGAACTACGGGAACGCTTGGACGAACTGGACAAGAACCAAGCCTACATAGTTAGCTGCCACAGTGGTTTGCGCAGCTATATCGCAGAGCGTATCCTCAAACAAGCAGGATTTACCGTCCAAAACCTTGACGGCGCTTATTCACTATACAAAATGGCTAAGCCAGAAGGAGTAGAATATGGAAACTAGTATCAGTATGGCTGACTTTTATGAAAAATATCAAAATGAAAATTTAGAGCTTATCGATGTCCGTGAAACACATGAATTCCAAGCAGGACATGCACCAGGTGCCAAAAATCTTCCGTTAAGTACCTTGGAACAAGGATACAAAGAACTCAAACCTGACCATGAATACCATGTCATCTGTCAAGGTGGAGTGCGTTCTGCCTCTGCCTGCCAATTTCTCAGCTCCCAAGGCCTCTCCGTTACCAATATAGAAGGTGGCATGAATGCTTGGCCAGGTCAAGTAGAATAATCAAAAGGAGCTGGGCAAAAACTCAATTTCAAGAGAAAGTGAAGTAAATTCCCCCACAATAAAACGCATACTATCAAGGTTTCAACACCTGATAGTATGCGTTCTTTTATTTTAAAGACTTTTTCCAGCCTCTCTTGATTCACATTAAACTAATCTAATAGTAGATAGACCTTTGCAAATATCGTCTCAAAACATTAATTTATTTCCTTTTAATCAAGTATCGGATAGCCTTTTCTAGGCGTTCCTTTTGAGCTTCAGGATCATCTAGCGGCTGGTTGATGCATTCAGTAAGGTTTTCGGTAATTATCATCTCAATCACGCGCTCCACACTAGATTTCACGGCTGTCAGTTGCGTCACAATATCAGCACAGTCACGATCCTCTTCAATCATCTTTTGAATCCCACGCAACTGGCCCTCTGAACGTTTCAAACGAGTAATATACTTTGAGTTTGTCATTTCTTTTTCCTTGCTCAATTTTTCTTCATTATATCTCTAATCAGCTTCTTTGTCAAAATTATCGCCCATCCAGCTCACGCAGTTCTGTTACCACAGACTTTTCAAAAGGTAAACTAGCCTTGCTGATAACTTGATAGAAATTCCTAAGTTTACCTTGCTACACGAATACGAGTCACAATTCCGTCTGGGTCTGTGATTTCCAACTGGCTCGATGTCAGCCACTTAACTGGTGCATCAACTTCTTGTGCTCGTTGGGCAATCGCTAACAGTTCTTCTTTATGTGCGACTTCAATAACATAATAGGCTAAGCCTGGCAAGCCTTGCTTACGCGGAGCTAGGCCTTTTCCTCCCCATTCGTTGACTGCCAAATGATGATGGTAATCCCCAGCTGCAATCCAACTAGCGCTCGGCAAACTGAATTTATCCTCTAGTCCTAACACCTTTTGATAAAACTGGCTGGACTTTCGACTATCCTTAACGGAAAGATGGATATGCCCCATTCTCGTACCTTCTGCTAGGATAAAGGGCTCTACTCTTTCCCCCAACTCATAGATATCCTGCGCCGCAAGGGCCTCTGTCACCCCAATAATGCGTCCATCTTCTCGAATATCCCATGTGGAAACTGGCTTATCTCGATAGAGCTCGATGCCATTCCCCTCCAAATCTTCCAAGTAAAGGGCCTCACTGTAACCGTGATCTGCACCGCCAACAAGAGGAATCTGTAAATCTGTCAGGTGTTTCAATACATCAGCCAATGCCTTGCGTGTCGGCAAGAGAATAGCCAGATGGTAAAGGCCATAATGTTCCCTTACTTCTCCACTCTCTTGAGCTTGAATCAGCTGTACCAAGGCTTTTCCACCCAGTCCTAGAATGGACTCTGTCTCAGTTTGAGATAAGATTTCTAAACCAATGATTTGCTGATAAAAGGCTGTTTGGCTTGCCAAATCCTTTACATTTAAAACTGCCTCTGCCAAATAAATGTGGCTCTTGTATTCATAGGTCATAAATAGTCCTCTTTTTTGTTGTAATATTTTTTGTTACAACTATTATATCATTCCCATCAAGAAAGTCAAGTCAGACAACTTGAATCCTCTATTCTAACAAAAAGAGGTCAATGTTCGCCATCAACCTCTTTTTTATCATTCATTCTTTTTGTTAAGTAAGATGAATACTTTCCCTATAACTTACTATTTTCAGCCTAGTTAACCCATTCACCATTACCATTTACACGGTAACCATCTGGTGTTGTTGTGCTAACTGCCAAAGCTCCTGAACCATATGCATAGTACCAGTACTTGCCTACTTTAAACCAGCCTGTCTTCATGACACCTGATTGATCAAGATAATACCAAGTACCATTTTCCTTGTACCAGCCTGTCTTCATAGCTCCTGAGCCATCAAAGTAGAACCATCTGCTACCATCTGTTCCCCAGCCTGTAAACATCGCGCCAGAACTATCAAGGAAATACCATGTTCCATCAACTTCTACAAATCCAGTCTGCATGACACCTAAATCATTCAAGTAGTACCATTTGCCACCCGTTTTCACCCAGCCTGTCTTCACATCACCAGACTCATAAAAATACCATTTACCATTAGATTGTACCCAGCCAGACTGACTAGATGTAGATGTTCTAAAATCTTTCAGTGGTTTTTCTACAACCGTAGCTTTACTTTTAACTGTTGAAAGATTTGATGCAGTCACTTCTGTATATTGAATAGCAGAACCATAGCCACCAGCCAATTCTTCTGAAGAGGCATCATCACCTAAAGCTAAAGAAATCGTTGCTACTTGCTGAGAGCTAGCTGCGTTTTTAAAGGCTGCGAGACCCACATAGGTAAATTTAGAATTGATCAAAACCTCATAATAACCTGTAAATTCTTTAGATGTTCCACCCTTCTTTTTCGCTACATAATTCGCCTTCTCAGCATGCCAGTTTTCAATTGCTTTTAGAAAACCTTCATAGTTCACATCTAAAGCTTCTCCTCTTATACTATTACTAGATGGAAAAGCAGTCCAGATTTCTTTCGTAGAAAGACGCTCAGGTTTCAGAGTTACTGACACCTCAGTAGCGCGTACAAAAGCAGTTTTCTCAAGATCAGTAGACCATTTAATAGGGACATACTTATCTACCAAACCTTCATCAGCTGCTTCCTTACGAATCTTATTAATCGCGTCCAAAATAGATTGTTTATTTGGAGTTAAAAATTCTCCCTTGATTCCAACCAAAACGTTGCCACTAGAAGGTTTTAGCACCTCTGAGGTCAATACATTTTCATTTTTACCATTAATAGATTGTGTTGCCACCAGTCTGTCATTCGCAAAAACATCAGTTGTCAAAACTGCTCCTGCCAAGGTCAAAGCCAAGGCACTAGCAAATACAATTTTCTTCATCTTTTTCTCCTTTTATCCTTTAGATAGGACAGGTATTTTCAATATTAAATTATATCATATTTCCCTACTCTTTGCCCGTTTCTACCAATGTCATGAGGCAAATGCTATTTCCTCCGAAAAGTAGAAATTTCTATCCTTTTATTTCACAACAAGCTCATAACGTGTCTTACTGGTAAAGGTTTGACCGGCTTTGAGAATGACTTGGTCTTTGAGGTCACTGTGAATGGCATCTGGTAAAGCTTGCGCTTCAAGGGCAATCCCATTGTGCTGAATCATTGGCTGACCAGCCACAAGTACACTCTCATCCACAAAGTTTGCTGTGTAGACTACAAAACAAGGGGCCTCTGTCTTGAAAAGCAGGAAGCGACCTGAGTTTTGGTCATAAAGGAAACCAGCATTGTCATGGCCTGCAGGAAGGGCAAAGGGATGGTCCAAACCAGATACCAGCTGAATTTGCTCATCTTCTTCTGCAAAGATATCCTTCAACAAGGCACCATTGTAGATATGTTTGACCACATCACGATTGGCATCTGGAGTTTTGGCAGGAACACCATCTGGAGCGATTGGGTAAATGCCCTCTGTGTTTAGTTGGAAGACATGACGGTCAATCGTCTGCGTGAAATCACCAGACAAGTTGAAATAGCTGTGGTTGGTTGGATTGACCAGCGTATCTTGATCGGTCGTCACCTTGTAGCTGATTTCATAAGCACCAGTTTCTTCTAAGTGGTAACTGATCCAGATTTTGAGATTTCCAGGAAATCCTCCTGTCCCATTTGTACGCTCTGTATAGAGGGTCAAGCCATGGTCGCTCACTTCAACTAGTTCAAACAAGCTGGAATCCCAACCAGTTGAACCACTATGGTTACAGTTGCTAGCATTGTTGACTTCAAGGGCATAGGTCTTACCATTTAATTCAAAACTCGCACCTGCAATACGCCCTGCCACAGGACCTACGCTCGCTCCATGCTTAGGACTATTGCCTACATAGCTATCAAAATCATCAAATCCCAAAATAACGTTGGCAAAATTTCCAGCCTTGTCAGGCGTGACATAACGCAAGATAGTCGCACCATAGGTCATAACTTCAAGCTGGTAGCCGCCGTCAGTTTCAAATTGATAGGCCAAGACATCTTGTCCCTCAACATTTCCAAATACACGCTCTGTGTATGCTTTCATTCTGTTCTCCTTTTACTATTTCTCTCAAGTAAACAAACCATAGAAAGCCGACTGACAATCTATGGTTTATCTGATAATTCACAAATCCTCTTGTCAAGAATTCATAAACATTGCCTTATACTCAATGAAAATCAAAGAGCAAACTAGGAAGCTAGCCGCAGGCTGCTCAAAGCACTGTTTTGAGGTTGCAGATAGAACTGACGAAGTTAGCTCAAAACACTGTTTTGAGGTTGTGGATAGAACTGACAGAGTCAGTATCATATACCTACGGCAAGGCGACACTAGCATGGTTTGAAGAGATTTTCGAAGAGTATTACTTTTGATATTCGTGGATGATAACACCCTGTACCACACGGTTTACTGTACCTGTAGGAGACGGTGTATCTGGTTTATTTTCTACCTTGAGTGAAGTTAATAGGGCAAAGAGTTGGGCATAAACGATGTAAGGGAAGACGCGATAAATATCATTCAAGACACTGCCACAACCAAGGGCCACTTCTTTGACATTTTCAAGACCAAAGGCTTGATCACTCAAAAGTACAACACGACGAGCAATCTGGTCACTAGCAACTTCACGAACCAAGTCCAAGTCGTACTTACGAGTATAGTCTGTCGTTGTACCAAAGATCAAAACAACTGTATCTTCGTTGATCAGTGATTTTGGACCGTGACGGAAGCCGACTGGGCTTTCATACATAGTCGCAACTTGACCAGCAGTTAGTTCCAAAATCTTGAGCTGAGCTTCATGAGCAAGACCGAAAAAAGGACCAGCACCTAGATAAATGACACGGTTAAAGTCTAGGTCAACAAGTTCTTTGACATCTTCTGCATTGTCTAGAATTTTACGGGCAAGACTAGATACAACTTCAAAACGTTCAGCTTTAACAGCAAATTCTGTAGGATCAAAGACCAAGAGAGCTGTTAGCATCATAGAGGTAAAGCTAGAAGTCATGGCAAATCCAGCATCATTGGAAGCAGCTGGTTGCAAGAGCAAGAGATTGCGGTCATCTCCATGAGCTTGAAGAGCCAATTTACCATCTGCTGCACAAGTAATCGTCACTTGGTAAAGCTCATCTACCAAGGCTTTTGCCAAATCAACAGTCGCCACACTTTCAGGCGAGTTCCCACTACGAGCAAAAGACACAAGGACAGTTGCCACATCTTTTTTCAAATAAGTTTCTGGATTGGCAACGATATCTGTTGTCGCAATAGCATTGAAATTCCATTTGCGTTCGTCATAGACTTCCTTAAAGTAAGGTAGCAAGGTGTCTCCCACATAAGCAGAAGTCCCAGCACCTATCAAGATAACCTTGATATAGTCATGTTTATCAGCAATCCCTTGTAGGAAGGCTACAATTTCTTCACGTTTTGCTTGATAAGATTCAAAAGCTTCTTTCCATACATCAGGCTGTTGGTAGATTTCACGTGTAGTGATTTCTGCACCCAATTCGAGCAAGTCTTCTTTTGTATAATGTAGCATTGAGTTCCTCTTTTTCTATTAAATATGGGAACGGGAGTAAGCCCCATTCCCATGTATATTCTATATAAAATGCTCTAACGATTTTCACGTTGTCACATGAATTGAATTGAGTTCCAACTAAAATCTTTGGGAAAAAGACCGATTATCGTCGGAGCATCGCTCCATCCTCCTATCGCCTATTTTCCCTCTGATTTTCACGTTGTCACATCTTATTCATCTTCGTCATCATCGAAGCCCGCTAATAGGTCATTAACTTTCACAATGCTTTCTGCAGCACGGTTCTTATAGTTCGCAGCTGCGCCTGTAAGGCTCGCATTGATAAATTCAATCACCATTGGAAGATTCATCCCTGCGTAAAGTTCGATGTCACGACCTTCCATAATCAAACGGCTTACCACGTTACATGGTGTTCCACCGAGAAGATCCGCAAAGACTAGGAAATCATCCACTCCTTCAATAGCAGCTTCAAATTTTGCAGTAAATTCTTCTGGGCCATCTTCTGGAAGAAGAGCCACTGCATGAATATTGTCTTGTGGACCCATGATCATTTCAGTGCTACCTTTAAGCTCTTCACAGAAACGACCATGACTCACCAAAATTAATGATTTCGTCATAAATTATGCGCCCATTCCAAGTACAAATTTACCAAAGGCAGAAAGAGCCAAAGCAAGTACGATAATAATACCGATAGCTTTAGTAGAGTTCATACCTTTCTTACCAAGCAACCAGAAGATAAAGGCTGTAAAGATTGCTGGAAGCAAACGTGGGAAGATTTGGTTCAAGATATCTTGGAAGTCAATCATCTTTTCACCGATTGCCCATTTGTAAGAAATTTCAAAATTGATCATTGTTGCTACAAGAGCACCCATCATGAAGACACCAAGTACAGATGCAGCGTCAATCAAAGCTGTCAAGGTACTTTGCATGTTGTTGATCAGGTTAACCCCTTCTTTGTAGGCAAATTCCAACTGTTTCCAACGGAAGATGTCATACGCTACTGCAACTGCGATCCAAAGGAAGATACCCCAAGGTTGACCACCGATAGCCATAGTTGCTGCGATAGATCCCATGATAGCAGGTACAAGTGAACCAAAGATTGTATCTCCAAGAGGAGCAAATGGTCCCATCAAACCTGTCTTGATACCGTTAACGGCATCTTTTGAACCTACACCATCTTTTTCTTCCATGGCAAGGTCAAAACCAGCGATAATGGTGTGGAAGAATGGTGAAGTATTGAAGAATTGAGTATGAACTTTCATCATTTCTTTCAATTCAGGGGTTCCATCACCATACATTTTACGCAATTGAGGCAAAATCATGTAAAGGTAACCAGAAGCTTGCATACGTTCGTAGTTCCAACCTAATTGGAAAGTAAACAAGCTACGTTTATTGATTTGGTTAAAATCTTCTTTTGTAAGTTTGTAATTAGAATTCGTCATCTTCGATTTCCCCACTTTCTGATGGTGTAGAAGGTGCTGCTACAGCTACTTTTTGGCTATTTTTGAAGTGAAGCACTGCAAGGAAGATACCTACGATAGAGATACCAATCATAGACAAACCTTTGAAGTTGTTCACGAAACCAATTTTTTCAGCAACTTCAGCAGGAAGAGTACCTACGATACCAGCAACAGCGCCACCAAGACCTGTTACATATGAGTAAAGAACAGTCAACATAGCTGTCAAACCAAATCCCATTGCAAGGTAGTGAAGGTTACGTTTAACTGGAAGGTAACGAAGCAAGATTGCAAATCCAAGACCTGGAAGCATACGCCCTGCAAGTGTCAAACCAGCTGCAACCCATTTGTATGCTTCAACGAAGTCTACAACTGATTGTACAAAGGCACCACCAAAGGCAAGGGCAAAGAAAACTGGAAGGGCACGAGATAAAGCCCAAGGAATCGCACCAAGTAGGTAGTTGCGTTCAATACCTTTATAGTCAAAGCGTTCGATTGCAGCATCCACACGGTGAGCGAAGAAAGTAGTTGTCATACGACCAAGAACGTCGAAGTATGTCAAGAGAGTTGCTACTGGCACAGCGATTGTTGTAATCGCAAGTGCTGTATCAATTCCTTGTGAAACAGAGAAGGCTGTCGCAAGAACCGCACCAGAAGTTGCGTCAATACGAGAAGCACCACCGAAGGTACCAACCCCAAGAACGAACAATTGCAAGTTACCACCGATAAGCAAACCAGTAGTCACATCTCCCATGATTAAACCAGTAATGAAACCAGCAAATACAGGGGAACCTGCAGATGAAACGATCGTCAACTCATCACAGATTTGATAAGCTGAGTACAAAGTGAGAAGTAAAATTTGCCACCATTGTATCATAACAATGACCTCCTAAAAATTTTTTCCTATTTTAATAAGCTCAAAAAGTCTGAAATTGGATCATTTGGAACCATTTGAGCAGTAAGTTTAACACCTTTTTCTGCCAATTTGTGGAAGTCTTCCACATCCTTGTCTACTACATTGATAGAACGTGTGATGGGGCGAGTTTCTGGTGTTTGAGACATATTCCCAACATTAAGGGTTTCAAGTGGTACACCTGCTTCAACCAAACCAAGGAAGCGGTCTGGTTTGCGAGCCACGATAAAGAGACGTTGGCTATCGTATTTTCCAGCAAGAATATTGGCTGCCGCTTTTTCAATTGGCAAAATACTCAATTTCACACCTGGTGGTGTCGCAAGTTTCAAACCACTCTTTTCAACGTCGTTGTTGACAACTTCATCATCTACAACCATAATACGTGAAACATTTAGTTTTCCAGCCCATAGATTGGCTACTTGTCCGTGGATCAAACGTCCATCAATACGGCATCCTACAATTGTCATAAGTTTTCCCCCTTTATGTGTTTTAGTGTAGGTTTACGAGTTAAATGAATTTCTTCTTTATATTGGCCCTCTGTTTCAAAGATAATGATGCGGTTGGCACCTTCCTTGAGATAGCTATGAGGAATATAAAGAGAGAGGGTTGGGCCGACGTTCCAAAAACGTCCTAGATTCTGCCCATTGACAAAGGCAACTCCCTTACCAAACTCAGACAAGTCTAGGTAAGTATCTTTTGGCTCTTGGACTGTAAAGTCATAAGCGTAAAAGGCTGGTTGTCCTTCTGTCCATCCTTTTGAAAAATCAATTTTCTCAGGATTATCTAGTGGGAGTGAATAGTGTTTCCAGTTTAGTAAGAAGTGCAAATCCTTACAAACCCCTGTCCGAATTCCCTTACGTTGCGTATCCGCTAAGAACTTATGCCCATAGTTGACACGCCCCATATTTTCCACTAAGATATCCAATCTAGACAGCGCTTTCTTTTTACCTTGATAAAAAATATCTTCCCCAATCTCTGTCTGATATTGGGTTTCGACCCACTGACCATCGACATAAAGCTGAGCCCTATCTCGACCATCAATGATACGAAGTCTTTCTTCTTCTGCATCCCAGTTTGTTTCTGTTCGATAGAGTAGGTAGCCATAACTTTGTCCCAACTCCTCCATCTTTTTAGGATAGAGGCTTTCTACAGGGCTTGACAAGCTATCTAAGGTTTCAAACAAGGAAACTTTTTCAGCAAGTGGAATAGCATCCAACTCCATACTCTCTTTGTAGAGTGGTTCCAACTGCGGATACTCTGGAAAATGTGTTGCCATCATCTTCTTTACTGCCAGATATTTGGCAGTTGGATTTCCTTCTTCATCCAGAAGGGCATCGTAATCATAAGATGTAACTTGTGGTAGGTCCAAGGTCCCTCGAGCCGAGCAACCATTCATGAAGCCAAAGTTTGTACCACCGTGGAACATGTAAAGATTTATGGAGCCTTGTTCCAAAACCTCTCGAACTGCATCTGCCAACTCTTTGGGATCCCGTGTGATAATCGGTTCTTTCCAACGATTGAACCAACCATCCCAGAACTCCATACACATGAGCGGCCATTTCTTGCCATGCTCATCAAAGAATTCCTGCATCTGTGAAAAGTTATAAGGTGCCTTAGAACCAAAGTTCCCTGTTACAAAGAGGTCATCTTCGATTAAGGTCCCAGCTTTTAGAGTAGCTCGCCATGGACCATCTGATGTAAAGAGGGGACAGGTTACGCCACGCTCTTCCATCAACTGTCGAATTGCTCTCAGATAAGCCTTATCTTCTCCATAAGAACCATACTCATTTTCAACCTGCATCATGAGGATATTGCCACCATTGTCCAACAAATGTGGAACCAACCGTGACAAGAGCTGGTCATAGTAGCGACCGACAGCTTCAATATAGGCTGGATCTGAGGAACGAATCCTCATATCTTTGGTTAGAAGCCAAGCTGGTAAGCCACCGAATTCCCACTCCGCACAGATGAAGGGTGACGGACGAACAATCGCATAGAGACCCAAATCTTGTGCTGTCTGTAGAAACCGCTCCAAATCCAGAGCCCCTTCAAAGTGAAACTCGCCCTCACGAGGCTCGTGTAAATTCCAAGCCACATAAGTCTCTACAGTATTAAAACCAAGAGCCTTCAAGTTATAGAGCGAATGATACCAATCCTCTGGAGGAACCCTAAAATAATGAATGGCGCCAGATAAAATCTTAAATGATTTTCCATCAAGATAGAAATCATCTCGTATCTCAAATCGTGTCATATTCTTACTTTTTGACATTTTAAGTTTACGCTTTCATTTGTTGATATATTGAATATAACTCAATATACTGCATTTGTCAATAGCTTTTCACAATTTTTTCATTTTTCACCAACTTTTACACAAAAAACTTATAAAGATATAGATTTTACAGACAGATAGCTTCAAACAGGTAGCATGTATAAAAATGTATAAAATCTCCTATTTTTTATGTAAATTAACCTTATAGCCTATTATTCTAATTTTTTTATTCAAAAGACTACTATTCTTTCCAGTTTTATGGTAAAATCTTTAACGGAGAAGGAAAATCGAGGTGAAATTATGGCAATTCCAAAGTATCAATATATAAAAGATGAATTAAAGAACAAAATCATTTCTGGCCAATTCGCTAGTGGAGATAAATTTTACACTGAAGCTGAATTGATCGCTATGTATGATGTAAGTTCTATCACAGTTGTCCGCGCCTTAAACGACCTTGCCAAAGATGGCTATATTGTCCGCCAACAAGGAAAGGGTACATTCGTTTCACGCGCACGCAAACATAAACTCGTGGAGTTTTCTGATGTAGAAGTTTTTGAAACTAAAGATGATAAAGTGACCGTCCTTTCTATTGAGCGTGGAAACAAACTAAGCTACTTAGAAAAACTTGGACTACGCGGTAATCAATTCTACTACAAGATTGAACGTGTACGCGAAACAAATGGTGTCGTATACATCTATCACACATCTTATATTCCAGAACAATACATCAACGCAAATTATCCAAATCTTGAATATTATAGCTCTATCTATAACCGTTTCAAATTGGATTATCACATCCACATGAATGATGAACATTTTGAAGAAATCAATGAAATAGCATTTCCAACTCCAGAACATGCGGCTTCAGTCCTCGGAGTCGATGAGCAATTCCCTAGCGTTTTACAAACCAAGACTACTAAATTAGAGTCTACTGGTCAGGTTCTCGCTTACAGCGAAACTTATAAACGAGCGGATTACTACAAAATCAAATTCATTTCATGTGACCGTGATCACTAAGAAGAAAGCCTGAGCCTTGCTTGGGCTTTTTTCTATGATTATTATATCCCATCAAAACTGTATTTTCTATATGTCAATGAAGATCGATTAAATTAGTTGAAATTTTACTAAAATATTGGGAATCTTTTTAGCAAAAGAGCTTTAATAAACAAGAAAAACCGAAGTTCTTCTACTCCAGTGAATAGAGTAATAGAACTTCGATTTTATTTTAATTATCCTAAACCAAGACGTTCAAAGATATCATCCACTCGTTTAGTGTAATAAACTGGGTTAAAGATTTCATCGATTTCTTCTTGAGTGAGGCGTGAGGTCACTTCTGGATCTGCTTCTAGAAGTGGTTTAAAGTCGACTTGATTGTCCCATGAATGGGCAGTTTTTGGTTGTACCAAGTCATAGGCTTGCTCACGGGTCATCCCTTTTTCAATCAAGGTCAACATAGCACGTTGGCTAAAGATCAAACCAAACGTAGAGTTCATGTTGCGGATCATGTTTTCTGGAAAGACTGTCAAATTCTTAACGATATTTCCAAAACGGTTAAGCATGTAGTCAATCAAAATAGTCGTATCTGGCGTGATGATACGCTCTGCTGACGAGTGAGAGATATCACGCTCATGCCAGAGAGCGACGTTCTCATAGGCTGTAATCATGTGACCACGAATAACACGTGCAAGCCCAGTCATATTCTCAGAACCGATAGGGTTACGTTTGTGAGGCATAGCAGATGAACCTTTTTGTCCTTTAGCAAAGAACTCTTCTACTTCGCGTTGCTCAGACTTTTGCAAACCACGAATCTCAGTCGCCATACGCTCGATGGAAGTCGCGATGCTGGCAAGAACTGCAAAGTACTCAGCGTGGAGGTCACGAGGAAGGACCTGTGTAGAGATTTCTTGAGCACGGATGCCCAATTTTTCACAGACATATTCCTCTACAAATGGTGGGATGTTGGCAAAGTTCCCAACCGCACCCGAAATCTTACCAGCTTCAACACCAGCAGCCGCATGCTCGAAACGCTCGATGTTGCGCTTCATTTCACTGTACCAAGTCGCCAATTTAAGACCAAAAGTTGTCGGCTCAGCATGCACACCGTGGGTACGACCCATCATGATGGTGAACTTGTGCTCCTTAGCCTTATCAGCGATGATGTTGGTGAAGTTTTCAAGGTCACGACGAATGATGTCGTTGGCCTGCTTGTAGAGGTAACCGTAGGCCGTATCCACCACGTCAGTTGATGTCAAGCCGTAATGGACCCACTTGCGCTCTTCCCCTAGCGTTTCAGAAACCGCACGCGTGAAAGCCACCACATCGTGACGCGTCTCTTGCTCAATCTCCAAAATACGGTCGATGTCAAAGTCCGCTTTTTCACGAATCAAAGCCACATCTTCCTTAGGGATTTCCCCCAACTCAGCCCATGCCTCGTCAGCTAGGATTTCCACCTCAAGCCAAGCACGGTATTTATTTTCTTCACTCCAAATGTTCGCCATCTCAGGGCGAGAGTAACGGTTGATCATGTTGTTTCTCCTATATTTATTAGAACATTACAAGACTAATCCTTTGCTGATTATTCTTTTTTGTACCTCTGTTAATAAAGAATTATTTAAATTTATCCCAGACTCTCTATAAAATTCACAAGCTTTTTTTCTAATTTTTGAATTTTTTGCAACTTCAATAGTTTTAAAAGATGATTTGATAAATTTTCCATCTTCTAACTTTGCCTCAAAAAATCTTGTAGAAATATTTCCTTTACTTAGTAAGGTATCAAATAGAATATAGCCTTCTTCAATACCTAATTCTTTTACCTTGTTTTCAATATCAAAGAGGTAAGAAACAGGAGAATCATAAGAACACGAATAGATAATTGCCGAATATTTCTCCAAATCAATTTTTATTATATGAAACATTCTCTTACTCCCTTTTAATTTTAATATTAATAGAACAGTTTATAATATTCTTCAATTTTAGTCAAGCATTTTACAATAATTGCTCTAGCCATCTCCTCATCTTCAATCAATGCAGTTTCATCCAACTGCACTCCTAGTTCAAATTTTTCCCAATGAAAATACTTATTTCTTTCATCTTTTATTATTCTATTTACATCCGTGAGATATTTTTTAAAGTCCTCACTTTTAGCTCCAAATTTTTGAATCACTGCATTATTATTATCTTCTTTTAATATACGAGGATAGTTAGCATCTCTAATGCTATCTTTCCATATACTTATAGCGGTTCCGTTATACTCTATATTACATTCACTTAGAATAAAGCGATAGTGCCCCTCTAAAGCACGATAAGCTGGAAAAGTGTACACTGTATAATCTTCCCACTTAGATTTAAAATTTTTAAATATAACTGCTTGTTTTACAGTTTTTCTCAACTGATCACTAGGTAATTTATCAAAAGAATTTGGCATTAGCTTGAAAATATCATTTTGAATAATTGAGTCATCAATCTGACTTTCGAAAAATCCGCTCTCATTTAACTTAGTACTAATCTCATCGGTATCAAATAGCTGAGTTATTATTTCAATTGATTCTAAAAATAATAACTCTGGTTTACCTTGTAAGAGAAGCTTACCATTTCCATCATCATTTTTATTATAATAGGTAATTGTTAGACTTTCACCTTGAACTCCTCTAAACTTCCATGCTGGATATCCATTGTTTTTAGAATGAGACAATTCTTCTTTACAATACTCAGAATCCTCAATTAGGCTAATTACAGTCTCAACATCTTCATTAATCAGATTTTTAGCCGTAAACCATGGAACCTGTGAACTTGCCTGATTTTCATTATTTTTACAACTTTCGACAATATAATCACACAACTCTTCTCTCAATTTAAGAAATTTGCTGTCTCCTCCATTACTCATAAGAGTTGTCTTGCCATCTTTTTTGAAATAGACATCAAGAAAAAATTCACCTTGATTTGTATTCACTATACATCTATTTTGACCATTTTTCGAATTTATTTCCTCAAAAATATCAGCAACCTTTGCTTCTAATTCACTCTTTGAAGCAAAGAAGCTCTTTACAGAGTCAATTATTTCTTCTCGATTCAGTCTAAGATTCATATATCCTTTTCCCATCACATACTCCTACCACTCTATTCTATATTCTGTAACCTCATCTGCTTCAATTTTGGCAGTCAATAGTTTTTTATTGAAATCCAATTCATAAGTTAGTTTTTTTATTTCTCCAACCTTTCTTCCATTCGACTTCCATTTATCTTTTATAAACTTCACAATTCTTTTATCACTGACTATAAAATCATTTATGTAAATTAAATTTCCTTGATTATCAGCAGAATCCGAGTTCATTAAAAATTCAGATAGATTAGATTCGACATTACTTTTTTCCTCATTAGTTTCAGAAATAAATACTCTTCCTAATGCTGCACTTTTTGCCAATTCATCAGCAAGTTCATTGAAGTATACCCCGCTATGAGCCTTTACCTTTTTAAAATATACATCGATTCTCCTAGAAAGTACATCAAATTTATATTTATAGTCTTTAGAGACGGCTTTATTTGTCTTCCATTCTCCTAAAGCCCATGATCTTATTCCCTCATAGTCGTAATAGATAGCAATTGAAGAAATATTATGGTTAACAGCCCATTCCATCGCTCGAAGGGCTGCTTTTACCTCTCCTGCAACCTGATAGCTTTCAATATATTTTTCATCAGAGCCCGAAAATGAAATTTTTTCTATCACTTCATTATTCTTAATTATAACTACACCTGAACCATATATATTTTTATTTTTATCAAAAGAGCCATCTACATAAGCTTCATACTCAACTAGATTACTAGATTGGCTCTGATTAGAATCTTCAAGATAAGATTTAGCCTCCTCAAACGAAGAGAACGATTTAAACTTTGCATTAGGAAATCCTTTAACCTGTGCTTCCGCTTCTCCCCATGTCTCAAAAATTCCAGTTTGTCTGCCTAACTTTACGGCGTAATATTTCATATTTTCTTTCACCTATCTTTCATTTTCTTAAGGACTCAAGTTAGAGGATCACTCAAACTCCTCTTTCCCAATAAACACCGATGGATAGTGATCTAGTTTATTCAAATCTGTATCCAATGGCAAATCATAAATCGCCAAATAGTTTTCAGGATATTGTGCAACTAGTTCTTCATGCTTAGCTTTCACTTTTTCATGATCGCTACTAGCATACAAGACTTCAACGACTGCTCCAGTATTATCCTTTTCAACAAAAGCATTGACGATGATTTGAATCATAGACTTCACCTAAAAATCAATCCCTTTCCCAAACTCTTCCACACTATCCGGCGTATCACTAAACACAGTCACATGCCCCATCTTGCGATTGTGCTTCGCTTCTATTTTACCATACATATGGAGGTGGGCGCTTGGATTTTCTGTGACATATTTTTCAGCAGCCTCGACATGCTGACCGAGTACGTTGAGCATGACGGCAGGCGCATGTAGTTGGATAATTGGCAATGGTGCTCCGAGAACACCCAAAATATGCGTGTCAAACTGTGAAAAGTCACAAGCTTCAATCGAGTAGTGCCCAGAGTTGTGTGGTCGTGGGGCAATTTCGTTGACAATGATATCATCAGCTGTCGCAAACATTTCCACACAAAGTGTTCCAGACAAGTTCAATTGTTCAGCGATTCGCACTGCCATAGCTTTGGCTTTTTCAGCTAGACTTTCTGAAATGCGAGCAGGCACAATGGTTTTTGAAAGAATGTTGTTGCGGTGGATATTTTCCTGAACTGGGAAAACCGTCATGTTCTTACCATTTCCCGATACAATGACAGAAATTTCAAGGTTAAAATTGACAAACTCTTCCAAAACACAGTCTGCAGAATCAGCCAGCGCATAGGCTTCTGCCAAATCTGCTTCTGAGCGAATGACCTTTTGACCATGTCCGTCATAGCCACCAGTCGCAGTCTTAAGGACATAGTTTTTCGATAGATCGATATCTGCCAAATCTTGACTTGAAGTCACAACCTTGTAGGGTGCTACAGTGACTTGAGCCTTGTTTGAGAGAAAATCCTTTTCAAAAATGCGATTTTGAGAAATACGGAGTAGGTCTGTCCCTTGAGGGAGCTGACCATCCTTAATGACAGCATCCAAACCGTCAGCATCGACATTTTCAAACTCATAGGTGAGGACATCGCAACGCTCTGCCAGCTGACGAAGAGCATCCACATCGTTATAAGGAGCCACGATGATTTCCGCCACACGAGAGGCTGGGCAATCAGCCACAGGCTCCAGCACTATAACCTTGTGGCCCATGTAGATAGCAGAAATAGCCATCATTTGGCCCAGCTGGCCGCCACCGATAATTCCGATTGTTTTAGATGAGCTCATTCGTCGACTCCTCTGCGATTTTTCCTTGTTCTTCTGCAAAATCTGCCAAAGCCGTCGCGATAGCTTGATCCTCTACTGAAAGAAGACGGAGGGCGAAGAGAGCCGCATTTGTCGCACCAGCTTCACCGATAGCCATTGTCGCAACAGGCACCCCACCCGGCATCTGCACGATAGAGTAGAGTGAATCCACGCCACTAAGGGCACGCGATTTGACAGGCACCCCGATGACAGGAAGGGTTGTTTTAGCTGCGACCATACCTGGCAAATGGGCTGCGCCACCAGCACCTGCGATAATGGCCTTGATGCCACGGCTACGAGCCTCCTCCGCATGTCTGAACATGAGGTCTGGTGTACGGTGGGCAGAAACAACTTTCTTTTCGTAGGCTACACCGAAGCGGTCTAGGACTTCTGCTGTTTTTTGCATGGTTGCCCAGTCGGATTTGGAGCCCATGATGATGGAAATAATTGGTTTAGTCATAATTTTTCCTTTTTTCTTCTTTTTTGATAATGGTCTTAGGTGGTAGGGACGGAAGCAAACCTTCGGTTTCATTCCTAAACTTTGAGCCTAAGGTCTCAAAGTTTCCCTAGACCAGAACAGAAATTGTTCTGGTCTTTTCACCACGGCGACCATTATCGTACTTTGGCTCGCTTTCGCTCGCCATGACAAATTTAGTAGCTGTTAATCTTTTATCGCCTTGCTTCCGATATCTTTTCTGTAAAAGAGGCCTTCTGTTTTTTGTTGGGCGAGTTCTTGGTAGATGGTTTCTTGGGCTTCTTTAACGGTGTCTGCTGTGGTGACTAGCATATAGACACGGCCTCCGTTTGAGAGCAGTGCTCTGCTATTTTCCGCAAACTTAGCCCCTGCATAGTAGGTAATGATGTCGCCTTCAGTTTTGGCTGGAAGCTTGACGCCCTTCTCATAAGCCAGTGGGTAACCGTTTGATGCGACAACCACACCCAGAGTCACACCCTTGTCCGTCCAAGTGATGGCTGGTTCTTTACCTTCCAAAATATCAGTAATATTTTGCGCAAAGTCAGATGTCAAACGAGGCAAGATAATCTGGGTTTCAGGATCTCCGAAACGAGCGTTAAACTCGATAACCTTAGGTCCATCAGCTGTCAAGATAAGCCCTGCGTAAAGAACTCCCAGATATGGACGCCCTTCTTGGATCATGCCCTCTAGGACTGGCTTGACAATAGTCTCAACCGCTGTATCTATTACACTCTGTGGCAAGTGAGGAACTGGTGCATATGCTCCCATACCTCCCGTGTTAGGCCCCTTATCACCATCATAAGCACGTTTATGGTCCTGAGCCGTTGGCATGATGTAGAACTTATCACCATTGACAAAGGCAAAGAGTGAAAATTCCTCTCCTTCAAGGAATTCCTCGATAACCACACGCGCACCTGAGTCCCCGAATTTATTGTCTAAGAGCATCTCGTGGGCTGCTTCGACCGCTTGCTCGACTGTCTCAGCAACAACGACACCTTTCCCAAGTGCCAAACCGTCTGCCTTGACGACGATTGGAGCCCCCTGCTTTTCGATATAGGCCTTAGCTTCCTCAAAATCAGAAAATGTGCCATAGGCTGCTGTCGGAACGCCGTATTTGACCATGATTTCCTTGGCAAAATCCTTGGACCACTCCAGCTCTGCCGCCAATCTTGTCGGACCAAAGGCTTTGAGACTAGCTGCATGGAAATCATCCACGATACCAGCAGCAAGGGCATCATCTGGACCAATAAAGGTCCAAGCAATATCGTTGGCCTTTGCGAAATCAATTAACTTATAATGTTCGGAAATAGAGATATTTACCAATTCCAAACCGTCCAGAGTCATCCCGTCATTCCCAGGAGCTACAAATACTTTTTCAACGTCTTTTGATTCAAGTAACTTTTTAGCAATCGCATGCTCACGACCACCCGAACCGACAACAAGCAGTTTCATTCCTCAACCTCTTTTGCGAATTATTTACTAACATTATAACATAAACGTTCGTTTTAATCTTGCTTCACTCCGCGTTTTTACGCAAAAAAAGAAAGAAACTGTTTTCTTCCCTTTAACGTTCTTAATGTCTAAAATGTCTCACGCCTGTGAAGACCATGGTCAAGCCATATTTGTCAGCAGCTTCGATGGATTCTTGGTCACGGACGGAGCCTCCTGGCTGGATGATAGCCTTGATTCCTGCTTTAGCGATTTCTTCCACATTATCCGCAAATGGGAAGAAGGCATCCGAGGCAAGGACAGCACCATCAAGACGGTCTTTAGCTTGGTCAATGGCAATACGGACGGAAGCCACACGGTTAGTCTGACCTGGGCCAACACCAAGTGTCATGTGGTCGTTGGTTACAATGATTCCGTTTGATTTGACGTATTTAATAGCCTTCCAAGCGAACTCAAGAGCTGTCTCTTCTGTCTCAGTTGGCTGGCGTTTGGTCACCACTTGCCAGTCAGCTGAGCTTTCTTTGACCACGTCTTGGTTTTGCACCAGAAGTCCACCAACTACACCTGTGTATTCAGCTTCCACTTCGCTAGCCTCTTGAGCATCAAATGGCAAGGCAAGGATACGCAAGTTTTTCTTTTTATTGGTCAAAATAGCTAGCGCCTCATCCGTATAGCTTGGTGCGATGATGATTTCAAGGAATACACCATGCATCTTCTCAGCTGTCGCAGCATCCACCTCACGGTTGAGAACGACAATCCCACCAAAGATAGACACTGGGTCAGACTCATAAGCGTAGTCCCAAGCAGTCTCGATGTCATCAGCCTGACCGATTCCACATGGGTTCATGTGTTTAAGAGCCACAACGGTTGGACGATCTTTGAAGTCACGGATGATACAAATGGCAGCGTCAGCATCACGGATGTTATTGAATGACAATTCCTTACCGTTAAGCTGTTTGGCTGAAGCAATCGAGTAGTCAGTCGGCAAAGCTTTTTGGTAGAAATCCGCGTCTTGTTGAGGGTTCTCACCGTAACGCATGGCTTGCTTGAGGTCATAAGTCAAAGTGAGCTTTTCAGGTTTGCTTTCACCCACTTGAGCTGTGAAATACTCTGCAATCAAGGCATCATAAGCCGCTGTGTGACGGAAAACCTTGGCTGCCAAACGTTGACGCGTTTCGTAAGTCGTTTCACCATTGGCTGACAACTCGTCCAAAACCACTGTATAGTCAGCAGGGTCTACCACAACCGTCACGCTGGCATGGTTTTTAGCTGCTGAACGAAGCATAGATGGCCCGCCGATATCGATATTTTCAACTGCATCAGCGTAAGTTACGTCTGGTTTGAGAATGGTTTCCTTAAATGGGTAAAGGTTTACCACAACAAGATCAATGAGCTCAATCTGGTTCTCCTTAGCTGCTTCCAAGTGACTATCCAAGTCACGACGAGCGAGGAGTCCCCCGTGGATATTTGGATGAAGGGTCTTGACACGACCATCCATCATTTCTGGAAAACCAGTCACATAATCGATAGCAATGGTGTCTACCCCGGCATTATCAAGGGCAACCTTAGTTCCACCTGTCGAGATAATCTCCCAACCAAGTTTTTTAAGTTCTTGGGCAAATTCAACAATGCCCGCTTTGTCTGAGACGCTGATTAAGGCGCGTTTAGTCATTATATTCTCCTTTTTAATCATTAGTTAAACACCAATTAAATGCAGTAACAGTAAAACAAGATAAGCAAAACCAAGGCTAAGCATACCTAAGATATTGACCCATTTTCTAGTCTGTGATTTGAACACTCTTATAAAAATTTGATAAATCAGTAAGCCTACACAAACACCTAGCGTATTTAAAGTCAAATCCGTGATATCTGTTATACCTATTGCTAAAATATACTGTAAGCACTCAAACAATAAACTAATCAAAAAACCTGTCCCGACTATTTTTAAATTAGATAAATTAGTTTTTATCAGAGGGAAACAAACACCTAATGGAATAAAGGAAATCAGATTAAATAACATTTCAGCAAAAACAATTTTTCCATCTACTATTAGTGGTTCTGAAAATGGAATCCAATTGATGTACCTTGGAGCTAAGAAAAATGCTATAAATTCAGGATTGGTCTCAAACTTAAATAAGATTCCCCAAGTTAATAACATCAGATAGACATAAAATACATATCGAGTTGTTTTTTTAGATTCTAACATTACAAATACCTCCGTTTGAAGCCATCTTCAACAATCACTGACTCCAATTTTGAATCAAAGATATCATATGAATCATCAATGGCAATGGTGCTCACCCCAGCATTATCAAGGGCAACCTTGGTTCCACCTGTTGAGATGATGTCCCAACCGAGTTTTTTTAAGTTCTTGGGCAAATTCAACAATACCATCTTTGTTTGAGATACTGATTAAAGCTTTTTTCGTCATTCTATTCCTCTTTCTTTAAATCCAAGCGCATAGCGACTTCGTTATTTTCTTCTATAAATCCTGTTTCCTGAAAACCCAGACTAGTCAACAGGTGCTTCATTTTTTCATTTCCAACCACATAATCTGCGATAATATGATTGCAAATATTATCCATATGAGCCTTTTTGATCAGAACTTCCACGGCTTTTCGTCCATAACCTCTTCCTTGGTACTGCTGGCCAATCATTATCCGCCAGATAAAGTATTCCGCTTCATCCTTATCTATTTCCAACAGGAGAAAACCAACTACAAGCTCATTCCAATAAATTGCCATTGGAAACACATCCCCATTCTCTCGGTAGAGCCATGCGTCAGCTAAAGAGCGTACATTTGGAGACACGAAACGTGCTCGTTCATCAGCTTCAGATATTTTCAAATCCAGCACTGCCTGAAAACTGCTCTCATCTACTAATTTTATCTCAATCATTTTTTCTCCTAGCAATATTGCAAAATCAAAACTTGATTTACTTCTTATCTTCTACCCACACCTAAACTCTCCAACACTTGAGGATAGAGCTGATACTCGGTGGCATGAATCCGTTCTTCAAAACTTTCGATGGTATCATCAGCTAACCGTGGCACACGGACTTGTTTGATAACTTTTCCCGTATCCACACCTGAATCCACCCAGTGAATGGTCACACCAGACTGATCCACACCAGCATTCCAAGCATCCTCAATCCCATGAGCTCCTGGAAATTCTGGCAAGTAGGCTGGATGAATGTTGATAATCCGACCTTCATAAGCCGCCAATAAGGTTGGCCCAACGATTTTCATGTAGCCTGCTAGACAAACCAAGTCAATCTGGTGTTCTTCCAAGAGTTCGACAAGGGCCGCTTCGTAGTCTACCTTGCTCTCAAACCCCTTGAGTTCAAAAGCATAGGACAGAACGCCGAGCTTGTCTGCACGTTCGAGCACATAGGCGTCACGATGGTCTGAAAAGACAAACTCAACCGGAAATTGTTCCGCTATCACCTGAAAATTTGAGCCATTACCAGAGGCAAAAACCGCTATTTTTTTCATTTGATGATGACACTTTCGTTTTCTTTCTTGACGATGCGACCAATTTCATAGACTGGTTCATCCAACAATTCCTTGACACGACTTACATTTTCAGGGCTAACTGCCAGCATGAGTCCCACACCCATATTGAAGATTTCAAACATTTCTTCATGTTTGATTTTACCATATTTTTCAAGGACTTTGAAAATTGGAAGCACGGGAACCTTGTCTTCCTCAATCTCAGCTGCTAGGTCATCTGCAAACATGCGAGGGATATTCTCAATAAAGCCACCACCTGTGATGTGGGCAATACCATTTACCAAGCCTTCTTTGATGAGTGGCAAAACAGCCTTAACATAGATACGAGTCGGCTCAAGAAGAACTTCCTTGAGTTGCTTACCTTCCAATTCTGGCAAAATTTCCTCACCTGTGTAATCCGCAAAGACACGACGGACGAGAGAGTAACCATTGGAATGAATCCCACTTGAAGCAAGTCCGAGAAGAACATCTCCTTCTGCCACCTTTGAACCGTCAATGATTTGAGATTTTTCAGCCACACCGACCGCAAAGCCAGCCAAGTCATAGTCATCTTCGCCGTACATACCAGGCATTTCAGCAGTTTCCCCACCGATGAGGGCAGCGCCTGCCTGCACACAACCTTCTGCTACACCAGCGACAACTTGTTCTAGCTTAGCTGGTTCATTCTTCCCTGTCGCTACGTAGTCAAGGAAATAGAGGGGCTCCGCACCCGCAGCGATGATATCATTGACACACATGGCCACACAGTCCTGACCGATGGTATCGTGCTTGTCGTACTTGATAGCCAGCATGAGCTTGGTTCCGACACCATCAGTCCCTGAAATTAATACAGGCTCTTTAACCCCAGTCTTTGAAAGGTCAAACATACCACCAAAGCCACCAAGAGCTCCCATGACACCTGCACGCTCCGTACGAGCCACGTGCTTTTTAATCCGTTCAACAACTTCATAACCCGCTTCAACATCTACACCAGATTGAGCGTACGCATTCTTATTTGTCATTTGTTTTTTCCTTTTCTTTAATGGAGAATCTGACGCCTACTTGTAAAAACTAGTCTTTTCTTCCAAACTTCGACGGTAGTCCTCTTCGTAGTCGTAGAGAGGAGTTGGGTAGTCACCGTCAAAGTAAGCGACACAGAGACCACCATTTGGCGCATCTGTTTCAATCCCAATCGAATCAATCAATCCCTCAACAGAAAGATAGGTCAGGCTATCCGCCCCAATGATTTGGCGAGTTTCTTCGACCGTATGATTAGCCGCAATCAGTTCCTGACGGGTCTGGATATCAATCCCGTAGAAACATGGATAAGCTAGCGCTGGACTCCCGATAGCAACGTGAACCTCAGTCGCCCCTGCCTCTTTCAAAAGCTGAACGATACGACGAGAGGTTGTTCCACGTACAATAGAGTCATCAATCATAACCACACGCTTGCCTTTAACAACACCAGAAACAGCAGATAGTTTCATCCGCACACCTTGCTCCCGCAATTCTTGAGTCGGTTGGATAAAGGTGCGTTGCGTGTATTGATTTTTGATAAGTCCCATTTCATTTGGCAGACCAGATTCTTCTGCAAATCCCATGGCCGCGCTGAGTGAAGAATTTGGCACACCGACCACGATATCTGCCTCATGCTTAAATTCACGCGCCAATTGAGCCCCCATACGTTTACGTGCAGTATGGATGTTGACACCATGGATATTAGAGTCAGGACGGGCAAAATAGATATACTCCATAGAGCAAATCGCCAACTGGGTATCATCTGTATAGCTGTCATACTGGATGCCCTTGTCATCAATGATCACAATCTCACCTGGCTTCAAATCACGAATCCACTCAGCACCAATGACTTCAAAAGCGCAAGTTTCAGAGGAAACAACCACCGCTCCATTAGCCATTTTCCCGATAGAAAGCGGACGGAAGCCATTAGGATCAAGTGCAGCAATCAGCTTGTCTTCAAACAGCAAGATATAGGCAAAGCCACCTTTGACAAGACTAAGTGCTTCCTTGATTTTTCCCATCAAGCTCGGATTGTGACTGCGACGAATGAGGTGAGCTAAGATTTCCGAGTCCGAAGTCGCGCTGAAAATCGCTCCTCTATCTTCCAATTCTTTCTTGAGGGAGGCTGCATTGGTCAGATTCCCATTATGAGCCAAGCCAAACTGCATATCATGAAAACGGAAGAGGAAGGGCTGAATGTTATCTACAGAAGCTTCGCCAGCAGTCGCGTAACGAACATGCCCAATCGCACCAGTTCCTGTCAATTTATCCAAATTAGCAGGATTTCTGAAGACTTCTGATAGAAGCCCCATATCGCGATGGCGCTTTAGTTTCCCTTGGTCATTGGAGAGGATTCCTGCCCCCTCCTGACCACGGTGCTGAAGACTGTGTAGACCAAAATAGGTCAATTTGGCAGCATCTGGATGACCCCAGATACCGAAAACACCACATTCTTCATTAAGAGATTTTACTTCGTATGTCATTTTTTATACCTTTTATTTCCCTGTGAAATAACTCACCGCTGACGCGAATAGGTACTGGTCTTTATTTCCTGGGATGTTTTGGAAAAGACCGTCTTCATAACGTTCTGAATGACCCATCTTACCGATGATTTGACCGTTCTTGCTAGTAATTCCTTCGATGGCATTTACAGAACCATTTGGATTGTACTTAGAATCCATGCTTGGTTTTCCGTCAAAGTCAACGTATTGGCTGAAAATTTGTCCATTGTCACGGAGCTCTGCAAATTCCTCAGCCGTCACGACAAATTTCCCTTCACCGTGCGAAACAGGAATAGCGTGGATATCCCCCACTTGCACGCCAGTCAACCATGGTGAGTTGGTATTGGCAATCCGAGTTTCCACCATCTTAGCTACGTGCTGGTTGGCATCATTGTAAAAGAGGGTTGGACTAGTGCTACTTGCATCTTCAAAGTTACCATATGGAAGAAGACCTGATTTGACGAGGGCTTGGAATCCATTACAGATACCAATAATTAAACCACCACGAGCGATAAAGCTATCAATAGCTACACGCACTTTTTCATTAAGAAGGATATTGACAATAAACTTGGCTGAACCATCTGGCTCATCCGCAGCTGAGAAGCCACCGGCAAAGAAGAGAATGTTGGCCTTGTCGATATTGTCAACCATAGTTTCAACTGACTTAACAATAGCATCTTCATTCAAGGTCACAAATGGCACCAAGTTAACCTCGGCACCTTCTTTTTCAAAGGCCTTAGCTGAGTCATATTCTGAGTTGGTTCCTGGGAAAACTGGGATGTAAACCACTGGTTTTTCAATAGTTTCCTCGGCTTTGATGACTGCATTAGTAGCGACAGCTGGAACTTCGTCCAGTTCTTTGGCTTGGGCAAATTCTGTTGGGTAAACTTCTTCTAGTTTTCCTTGGAAGGCACTGTCAAGCTTGTGTCCATCTAGCTTCACACCGTTGACAATGAGTGTAAAGTCTGCTTTCGTTTGACCGATTTTCTCTACTTCAGCAATTTCTTCAGGAGATGTGAAGACAAATCCACCCAATTGAGCTGTCAAAGCTGTCTCAAGTTCAGGCAAGGTTACCTCTGCACCGATATGGTTCCCAAAGGTAGCAAGAGCCAAGCTTTCAACCACACCACCGTATTTAACAGCTGACGCAGATGTCACTTTGTGGCCAGCTTGGATGTCTTCAAACTGAGCAAAATTTTTCTTAATCAAGTCAAAATCAATCTCTGCAGAGAGGGCTTGCCCTGGGATGTAGTAGATGTTTTCACCAGTAGTCTTGAACTCAGGAGAGAGCACCTTCCGGCTATCTGCCGTCGTCACTCCAAAAGCGACCAAGGTTGGCGGTACGGTCAATTCTTCAAAGGTCCCAGACATAGAATCCTTACCACCGATAGATGGCAAGCCAAGTTGGATTTGTGCTTCGATAGAGCCTAGAAGGGCGGCTACTGGCTGACCGAAACGCTCTGCCTGTTTGTCCATGCGCTCAAAATATTCTTGGTATGAGAAACGAGCCTTAGACCAGTTTGCACCTGTAGCCACCAAACGAGCAGTTGCTTCGATAACCGCATAGGCAGCACCGTGATATGGAGACCATTCTGCCACATATGGATTGAATCCTTGGGCCATGACCGACGCAGTATGAGTCACACCGTGTTGAACTGGCAATTTCTGCACAGATGCCTCAGTTGGTGTGAGTTGGTAACGACCACCAAGTGGGTGATTGACCGTTGAACGACCAACAGAGCAATCAAAGATGGTCTGCAAGCCTTTTTGACTCGCATGGTTGAGGTTAGATAGAACCGCAAGGGTATCTGCTTCAAGTGTGTCAGCGCTTGTTGTACGTTCTTCTGGGAGCTTGATATCCTTGTCCACAACCTTGGCATCAACGACCACGCGCACACCATTTGTATCAAGGAAACGACGTTCCAAGTCTACAATGGTTTCACCATTCCAGTGCATGACTAGATTTGGTTTTTCAGTTACTGTCGCCACCACAACAGCATCAATATTTTCTTTGTTACATTCGGCAACGAAGGCATCTACATCCTCAGGACGAACCACGACTGCCATCCGTTCTTGTGATTCAGAGATAGCAATTTCTGTACCATTCAAGCCTTGGTATTTAAGAGGCACTTTATTAAGGTCGATTTCAAGGCTGTCTGCCAATTCACCGATAGCTACACAGACACCGCCTGCCCCAAAGTCGTTGGATTTCTTGATAAGGCGTGTCACGTCCCCATTACGGAAAAGACGTTGAATCTTGCGCTCTTCGATGGCATTCCCCTTTTGAACCTCAGCACCAGCAGTCTCCACAGACTCAACCGTTTGAACCTTAGAAGAGCCTGTCGCACCACCGACACCATCACGTCCAGTCTTACCACCGAGCAAGATAATCACGTCACCGGCTTCCGGTTTTTCACGGACTACATTGCCCTTTGGAGCCGCTCCGACAACAGCACCTAGCTCCATGCGTTTAGCTACAAAGCCTGGGTGGAAGTACTCACGAACATAAGTCGTCGCCAGACCAATCTGGTTACCATATGAAGAATAACCATGAGCCGCTGTTTTAGAAATAACCTGTTGTGGCAATTTCCCAGCGCGAGTTTCCGAAATCGGTGCTGTAATATCACCAGCACCTGAGATGCGCATGGCTTGGTAGACATATGAGCGACCTGACAATGGGTCACGAATAGCACCACCGATACAAGTAGCCGCTCCACCAAATGGCTCAATTTCCGTTGGGTGGTTGTGAGTTTCATTCTTGAACATTAGGAGCCATGGCTCTTTCACACCATCAACATCCACTTCGATTTCTACTGAGCAAGCATTGATTTCGTCTGACACTTCCATATCATCCAAACGTCCATTAGCACGCTCATAACGACCGAAAATAGTCGCCATATCCATCAAGGTTTGCGCTTTTTCAGAACGCCCCAACTCATCACGCATGGCAATATACTTGTCATAGGTTGACTGCAATTGCTTTTGGAATTTAGAAGCTGAAAAATCAATGTTTTTCAACTCAGTCTCGAATGTTGTGTGACGGCAGTGGTCAGACCAGTAAGTGTCCAAAACTTTGAGTTCAGTCTCAGTTGGCACGCGCCCGATTGACTTGAAGTAGTCTTGGATAAAGAGCAAATCATCCACTTCCATAGCCATCCCTTGCTCGGCCTTGTAGCGGGCAAAGTCTTCTGCTGTATAGCTTTCAAAGAAAGTCAATTTGGGAATAGTCTTGTCTGACTCTGAAAATTCCTGCTTGGCAATCCCAGTCGAGATGTCCTTGAAACGAGAATCAACTGGATTGAGCAGGTAGTTTTTGACTGCTTCTAACTCCATCGCATCAATATCTTTATTGACCAAGTAAAGTTGGGCTGTGTTGACCGTCACGTCACTCGAACTTCCCAGCAAAAGCAAGGCTTCCTGTGAAGAAGCCGCGCGTTGGTCAAACTGTCCTGGTAGACTTTCAATGGCAAAGAAAGCATAGTTGTCCAGATCCGCCTGCACAGTCGATTCGTCCAAGACATGGTCTGTCACCTGCTCAGAGAAGATGTGTTTCTCTGCAGGTACAAACAAGTCCTCTGCCAAATCAAAGACATCATAAACTTGCACAATGCGAATACTTTTCAAGCTTGAAAGTCCCAAATTATGCTGGAGCTCCCTTACCAAACTCTCTGACTTGACCTGAAAATCAGCCTTTTTCTCTACAAAAATACGTTTATCCATCAATTCTTATTCCTTTATTTCAGCTCTTGCAATATTCCCAAACGACTTCTAGGTTGTTATTTCAATCCCTGCAACTTTTCCCAGACAACTTCGTAAACATCTGTCAGTTCTCCCAAGCCTCGACGGAAAACATCCTTGTCCATGTGGTTGCCCTCTGCATCCCACAAACGGCAGTTATCTGGTGAAAATTCGTCCGCTAAGATAATCTTGCCATCTTTGTCAAAACCGAATTCTAGCTTAAAGTCAATCAATTTGAGACCAATCTCAGCAAACCAAGCCTTCAAGAGTTCATTGATACGACGGGTTTCTTCTTTTAAGTAAGCAATCTGCTGGTCATCCGCAATCTGTAGGAATTTCACATGCTCATCATTGATGAATGGATCATCCAAATCATCATTTTTGTAGTAAAATTCGACAATCGGAGTCTCCAAGGCGATTCCTTCACCAACGCCAAAACGTTTTGAAAAGGAACCAGCAGTGTAGTTGCGAAGCACGACTTCTAAAGGAATGATTTCCACCTTTTTATTAAGTTGTTCTGTGTCTGAAAGTTTCTCCACAAAGTGAGTCGCCACACCCGCCTCATTTAATTTCTCAAAAATAAAAGATGAAATCTGATTATTCAATACTCCCTTACCCGCAATCTGCTCCTTCTTGACACCATTGAAAGCAGTCGCCTGGTCCTTGTAAGTTGAAATAATAAGATTTTCATCCTCAGTTGTATAGATATCTTTAGCTTTTCCCGAATAGATCAGTTGTTTTGACATTTTAAAGTTCGCCTTTCGTTTTACTTGAGCACATTCTACCACAAAAAACCTAAAAATACAAGAATTTAACCGAATAAATAGCAAATACAAGGCAAGAATCGTAAAGAAAAAACTGCAAGAAGTATCTTTCTCACAGTTTTAAAATCATTTAACTCTAAAAACACGAACATTACTCTTTGTTCAAAAATTGATCCAAATAATAGCGCAGATAACTTTTCTTACCTGTAATCATCTGTAGGCGACCTTCCACCCCGTACCGAAGTTTTTCAGCCTGCTCAGAAGTTAGATTAGTCTCCGCCTCGATTTTAAAGAAATTCCCTTTTTCAGTCTTGGTAGCTGTCGCATCTATACTGGTAATGGTAGAATCTAGGAAAATTTGATTCTTGGCATCATGAGTCGTAGTATAACGAACAGAATCCCCAATCTTGACTCTTACTACATCTTTTGAACTAAGATAGGCTGTAAGTTTGGCTTTCCCTTCTTTTTCCAAGGACGGATAGAGTTGGGCTAGTAGAGAACCTTCTGCTACCATCGTAGAATCACTAGTCTCAGGATTAAGATGAAGCACCCCATCCTCACTGGCCGTAATTTTCCCCTTATCTAAAAGATTTCCCTGCACCTTCTTACCTGACTCTGCCTCCAAGATTTTCTGGTCTAAAAGAGTCAATTCCTGACCAACCTTTGCCAAGTGTTGTGATTTGAGGGATTCCAATTGACTGCCTAAACCAGACGCATAGGCTTGCTGGCTACCTGAACCTGCATACTGAACACGGTAAGTAGCAAGACTGGATTCTAACTGAGAAAGCTGTGCTTCAACCTGCGCAACAGCCTGGGCCTTAGTTTGGAGATTTTCCTCACCCTGAGACTTGTAGGACTGGTAGAAAGAGTAAGCTAGATTCTGACTGGCCAAGGAAGCACCTGTTTCAATAGCTGATTTAGCTGTCTGGTAATCGCGAATTTTAGCCTCTGTTTGGCTGATGAGGTTGCCGATTTCAGCTTGGGTTTGGCTAGCTGCTGCATTCTGGGACGCGATGGTCTCATTTTGTTGCGATGTACTAGCCCTAAGACTGCCTGCTTGGCTGATGTAGTCGCGAAAGGTGGCCTGGTAGCCAAACTTATCCTCCTCTGGAAAGTGGTTCTCTCCTTCTTGCAAGCTCTTTTGCAAATACTCCAATTGCTTTTTTTGATCCTTAAGCATGTCCAACTGACTAGCATAAGCCTCCGCTTGAACACCTTCTGCCCCTTCCTGATATTGAACCAAGAGATCCCCCTTCTTAACCAGCTTATTTTCTTCCAAATGATTGACAAGAATGCGATTGTTGCTAGTTGACTGGATATTTGAAAGGATACGACTAGGCTCAACAGTAGCTCTTGTTGACAAACTCATCTCCTTCTCTGCAAATATTGCAAAGCCAAGTAAAAACACGAGCAGAAGGGACATGGGTACAATCACCCGACTGGAAAAATTATGGTAACGACGATTATAAAACTCCGCACTTTCTAAAAATTCTGGTTTCATCCTCTCCTCTTTCTAGCTATTCACCAAATGGGCGTAGAAGCCACCCTGTGCAAGCAAATCAGCATGATTTCCTTCTTCAACAATCTTGCCCTGATCCAAGACAACAACCTTCTCTGTCCGCTCAGCAATGGTCAAGCGGTGGGCGATGAAAATCAAGGTCTTATCTAAAGCCATGAGATTATCAACAATCCGCTTCTCTGTCAGAATATCCAAACTGCTGGTCGCCTCATCCAAAATCAAGACCGGCGCATCTGTCAAGAGAGCACGCGCCAAAGCAATTCTCTGACGTTGTCCACCTGAAATCCCTGCCCCATCCGAAGTCAATTCTGTCTGGTAATTCAGGGGCATGCGCTCGATATCCTCTCGAATCTCCGCCAACTCGACCGCCCGTAAGATATCTTCCTGTGTCGTCCCCTCCTTGGCTCCCAAAAGAAGATTGTCCAAAATCGTCCCGTTAAAGACATAAGGCTGTTGAGGCAGATAGTTGATATACTGGCGCAAGGCCTTTTTATCAATCTGATTGAGATTGACACCACCCAGACTAATCTCTCCCTGACTTGGATCGTAAAAATTAACCATCATCTTGGCCAAAGTCGTCTTACCTGACCCTGAAATCCCCACAAAAGCCACCTTAGAACCTTGGGGAATGGTCAAATTGATATCCGACAAGACGTCTCGACCATAGCCATACTTGTAAGAAACCTGTTTGAAGGTCATCTCTCCCTTCATCAAGCTCAAATCCTCAACCGTTTTCTTCTCCTCAAACTCAGAAGCTACCAGATACACTTCATTTAGACGATTATTGGCAACCTGCGCTGTCTGAAGCTTAGTTTGCAGATTGATGATATTTTCCAAAGGATTGGTAAAGTAAACCAGCAAGGTATTATAGGTAATCAACTGCCCCAAACTCATCTTGCCATCCATAACCAGAACAGCCCCCATCCAGAGAATGCCGACATTGAGCAAGAGATGGGCAACTTTTTTCAGAGCCTTTTGCTGACTCTCTGCCCGACTATAGGTAAAGGATTTCTTCAGATAATCCACAAATTCCTTATCAATCTTTTGGTAACGCTGACTCTCACTAGTCAAGGACTTAATGGTCTCAATACCGTTGATGTCCTCGATGATAGAAGAAGACAGAACCGCATTGGCTTCCATGGTATCCCGATTCATCTTTTCAAACGGCTTCATAAAAGCAAAAATAATCACTGTGTAGATAGGAAGTGCCAATAAAGTCATGAAAAAGAGATTGGTATTTTGTGAAAATAAAACAAGAGAAATAATGACAACCGTTGACACATCTAGGAAAATCGAAAGAATGGTCGAAGCCAGCGCGTCAATGATACTGTTAGCATCCGTAAAACGAGACACGATTTCCCCTGTTCTGCGTGTCGCAAAGAAAGACATAGGCAGGTGAAACACATGCTTGATGTAGGATAAAATCACATCAATCGACAAGCGTTGCCCCAAAACAAGCAAGAGATACTCCTGAGCGTAAGACAAGACCTGCTGAAGGATGTAGACAATTACCAGCCCAATAGAAATAATCCCCAGCGTCGAACGCATCTGATCTGGCACATAGGTATCAATGATAGACTGCAGATAATAAGAACCCACAATGTTAATCACGGTGACCAAGAGTGTTGCCAAAACGATATTAGCAATCAAACCACGCTGTTTCACTAATATAGGGATAAAAGAAAGAAGGCCATTCTTTTGATCCTTATGAGGCTTGTAGTCTGGACTAGGTGCCATAAACAGAGTCACTCCTGTCCATTCTTCCGCAAAACGCTCACGTGGCAGTTTTGTCAATTTCACCCCAGGATCTGGATCGGCAATATGAATGCTGTCCTTGTCCTGCCCAGTCACCACATAGTAGTGGAGCAATTTCCCTTCCTTAAGTACATGAGCAACAAAAGGAAAGGTCAAATCTGGCAAGTCAAAGAGCGTCATATCCGCCTTAATAGCTCGCGTCTCAAAGCCAATCTCCTCTGCCACCTTGACCAAGCCCAAAGCCGTCGTCCCATCCATGGTCGTCTTGGCTAATTCACGCAAGTGAGCCAAAGAATAGTAACTACCATAGTAGCCAAAAACCATGGCTAATGAAGCTACACCGCAGTCCATCTGATCCACCTGCGGACGATAGTGACGTTTCCCAAATTTCATATTCATCTCCTTTTTCCTAAACTCATCTGATAATACCTATCTTACCCCAATTCCCAAACAAAAACTGGACTTCCTTCCCAAATGCGCCTATCTACCTCCCAAATGCACTTTTGGGATAAAAAAATAAGCAGAACAAACGTCATGCCTAAAATACATATTTATTTCTTTTTCTTCCTAATTCTTTTGTCAATCATATATAAAACGATAATCGAAAACAGCGGTGGTACAATATAACTCTTTTCACTCATTGTCAGCTGAAATCCCAGAGTTGCTAGTATCTTAAAGATGAAAATATTCATCAAAAATAGAAAAACAAATACTAAAAAATATTTTAAAACCTTCTTCATTTCTTTTCTTCAACTCTCCTAATTTCTATACCTATTTTATCAAATTTTATCAAAAAATACATGTAAAACTCCAAATAAACAGCTCAACTACACTTTTTTGGCAAAAAATAGGCAGAACAAACGTCCTACCTACTAAAAATATGATATGAAAGGAAAGTGATGTTTTACTGACACCCTAGGCAAGCTTGGGACAAATAAATCATTGATAGCAACATTTACGACATCCTATTTAAAGTTACTTCAATTTCCAATGTCCCCGTTATTTCTAAGCCACCTCTGGTATGATCCATTCCTAGTCAGAATAGATAACACCGTTCTAAATTACGATTCATAGTTACTCCTTTTAAACTCCATTGTGATGCATCCTTAGATTCTACCCCAGCCATTTTTCAGCGAAGGCTAACAAGTCATTCTTAACTGTTCACCCTACTTGCTTTTTATTGGCCTTATATCCTAGATAAAAGAGCCCAAATAAAACAGGGTAAATTTCTAGATAAAATAGGGTATTGATCGGATTTTTCAAAATCAAATACGTTGCGATGTAGATTATGAGCGATACGATAAAATAACCCTCAGCGAAGTCTAATAAGAATTGTTTCATGGTAGACTCCTATTTACTAAAAAACAATCTACCATCTTTTTATCCACCTCGTGATGCCGACTGATAACCATTATACGCACCCCAAGCTAATAGTCCGACAGCCAAAATACCACCACCAACCAAAAGTAACACTCCTCCACCATCAACTTCTTGCAGTTCAATATCACTTAACGTAGTATAATTTTGTTCAATAGTTTGTAAATTTGACATATTTATCCTCCATTTTAATAATAAAAATTAGTTTTCTTTTAATAAACCAATAATAATCATCAATACACTCATAACAAATGCAGATAACAATCCTTTAGTAGTACTATTGAAAAAAGGTCTATTAAAAACGTAATAATTATATGCAGACAATCCTAAACCAACGGCAGTCACCACAATTGTAATAACGAGTAGTATAATCCAAAATGTTTTCTTGCTCATATTTATCAAATACTATGGATGAGTAATATAGTAGAATGTTTTACCAGCAGCTTCACCAGCTTGGTAAATCCCCCAGCCAATCGCAATACTCAAAGAGACTACCTCCCAAGCAATTCCCCCATCCACATCCATCAACTCTTCTTCTGTAAGAGCTACAAAGTTCTGTTCCATTTTGTCAAAATTTGTCATCTTTTTCTCCTCTTGTTCTATTTTTTTCTAAATCTTATCCTCTAAAAAATGGAGTTCCAATAAATACACTACGTAACAATAGACCTGTATTTAAACCCCGTTGATAGCTTTCCTTGCTACCACCCACCAGCAAGGCTAAGTCGCTTTCCTTTAATACTTCAATAGTATACTTATCATTCATTTCATTCATCTCTTATCCTCCTAAAAACCAAAACCTCTACGAAATCCAATGTACCAATCTACAAGGGTCTTTGTCCAATTTTCTCCACCTTGAATATCGGTCAATTCTTCCGAAGTTAGCTCAACAAATCCATAGTAATGTTCTTTCATTATTTTATTCCTTTCTTTTTTCCTCTTACTTATCTATTCGAAAAAAATTTTCGAAAATGTACAACTAAATTAAATTTTATTTGAAAAATAATTTAGTAAACCATGGATAGAAAATTGGTAGATACATGAAGTAAACTCCTTTCTGTTTCCTCTTACTTATCTATTCGAAAAAAATTTCGAAAATGTACAACTAAATTAAATTTTATTTGAAAAATAATTTAATGTACCATGAATAGAAAATCGGTAGATACATAAACCAAACTCCCTCCTTTTCCTCTTACTTATCTATTCGAAAAAGATGTCAAAAAAATAAGAATATCAGAAATTTTTCCGACATTCTTATTGATAAATTCATTCCAATCTAACAGATATTAGACATTGAGATGTTTTTTAAGGGTTCTTCTGGCTGTCCGTGATACGGGGAAATGCAAACCTTCTAACAGGGTCACTTCGGTCGCAGTCATCTCTTCAATGGCCTGTAAACTGACCAACGTATTGCGATTGGCATAGACAAAGTAATCTTTTTCAGCCTTAGCAGCGATATCCTTGAGACTGCCGTAAATGGTCTTGATAGAATGATTGGCATAATAGACCTTGATACGATGGGATTCCACTGAGGTTTCAAAGGCTAAAATCTCATGGTAGGGCAGAGTAAAGCCCCGTCTCCCCTCAAAACTATAGGTGAAGAGACGCATATTTTCCCTCTTATCCACTGCCAGTACATAGTCCAGACAGCGCTCCAGCTGTTGACGGTAATCCTCCTCAGGCTGATCCTTGGAAATAAAATCCAAGGCAGATAAGTGGTAACGAAAAGCTAGAGGCAAGGCCTCCGAGTGCGTGGACACAAAGACAATGCTTGTAAAAGGATCCCGCTCCCGAACCTGTTGAGCAACCTGAAAGCCCCGTTCACGCTCTCCATCAATCTCTAAATCCAATAAATAGAACTGGTAATTGTCAAAATACTGAGAATACTTTTCAACATCTCCATAGTTTTTGGCAATATCAATTTCCAATCTTAAATTACGAGAGCGACCAATATCTAGTAAAGTCTGCTCTATCCGTCCCTGCTGGACTCTATCATCTTCCAAAACTAAAATTCTCATTCCTCTCCCCCTCGTTTCTCATCCTTAAATGGTAATTCTAAATCTTGTCTAAAGGTCGTCTCTCCTAGCTGGGTATCTAAGTTTAAATCATAATGAAAAATCATATCCTCCAAGGTCGCTAAGCCCAGCCCACTGTGGCTTCCCTTAGTCGAATAACCCTTTTGACTGAGAATGCTGGGATTCAGTTCTTCTTTCTTACGAGTGTTTTCAATGATAAAACGAACACTCCTATCACCTGCCAACAAAGCAACCCGAATCTGCGGATTTTCAGCCTCACTGGCTGCCTCTAAGGCATTTGTCGTGAGGATAGAGAGGATACGAATAGCCTCCAACATCGGTAATGCCAGCTCTTCTACGACCCCCACCGTCTCCAAACTAAAATGAATTCCCTGCTTATCTGCTACAATCATGGCTTTTGCCAAGGTATTGCGAATGGCTATGTCATGGATATTGTGAAGATTAAAGGCTGTGTAGTCCGCCTTCCTCAGCTTTTCATTGGTCTTTAGAAAAACATCTTGATAAATGGTAGACACCTCAGCCATATCTTGATTCGCTATGGCAGGCTCCATGCTAGCGACAATTCCTGCAAAATCATGACGGAAACCTCGAACTTCGTCATAGAGATGACCCAACTTATCCACCATTCCTTGCAAGGAACGATTTTCATCTTCCTGTCTCTGAATGGTCTGCTCATCACGATAAACCTGCTCCAAATGCTTGATATAAAAGAGCCAAGAGAAAAAGAGAATGAAAATCAGAAGGGAAATGGTCGTGTCAAAACGAACATAGAAAGAACTATTTCTATTGGTCATAAACGAAGAGAATATCCTAAATCCAGTCAGAGGTAGGATAATGAAGAAACTCTTACGATAGTGGGTTTTGAAAGCATCTGAAAAGAATAAATCCAAATCCAAAGACCAACGTTTCATCATAACTACTGTCAGTACAAGAGCTAGTAGAGAAAAAGTAGAATTAACAATACCATTTCCTACTTCTGATAGCATATCTATATCTAACATCCGAATATAGAACAATACCAATAAATAGCGAATACTCTGATAAAAACTAAAAAGATAGAATGAAAGAAATAACGATTCCCCCTTTTTCTTCCTATTCACATAGAAAATAAGGTAAAAAAAGATTAAAACTTCCAAATACATAATTTCAAAAAAAGTTTTACCAGCTATTACTTGCATCATTAATAAATAGACTATGTATCTCTTTTTACGAAATTCCGGTGTAATTTGGTAACCTAGATAGATTGGAGGAACTATAATGGAGACTATCAACAATAAAGCAAATAGAGTTTCCTTAAGAAAAGTCAAAATCATACTATCAAATCACGCTCTCCATCAATCTCTAAATCCAATAAATAGAACTGGTAATTGTCAAAATACTGAGAATACTTTTCAACATCTCCATAGTTTTTGGCAATATCAATTTCCAATCTTAAATTGCGAGAGCGACCGATGTCTAGTAAAGTCTGCTCTATCCGTCCTTGCTGGACTCTATCGTCTTCCAAAACTAAAATCCTCATTCCTCTCCTCCTCGTTTCTCATCCTTAAATGGTAATTCTAAATCTTGTCTAAAAGTCGTCTCTCCTAGCTGGGTATCTAAGTTTAAATCATAATGAAAAACCATATCCTCCAAGGTTGCTAAGCCCAGTCCACTATGGTTACCCTTGGTCGAATACCCCTTTTGACTGAGAATGCTGGGATTCAGTTCTTCTTTCTTACGAGTGTTTTCAATGATAAAACGGACACTCCTATCGCTTGCCAATAAAGCAACCCGAATCTGCGGATTTTCCGCCTCACTGGCTGCCTCTAAGGCATTTGTCGTGAGGATAGAGAGGATACGGATAGCCTCCAACATCGGCAATGCTAGTTCTTCTACGACCCCCACCGTCTCCAAACTAAAATGAATTCCTTGCTTATCTGCCACAATCATGGCTTTGGCCAAGGTATTACGAATGGCTATGTCATGGATATTGTGAAGATTAAAGGCTGTGTAGTCCGCCTTCCTCAGCTTTTCATTGGTCTTTAGAAAGACATCTTGATAAATGGTAGACACCTCAGCCATATCTTGATTCGCTATGGCAGGCTCCATGCTAGCGACAATTCCTGCAAAATCATGACGGAAACCTCGAACTTCGTCATAGAGATGACCCAACTTATCCACCATTCCTTGCAAGGAACGATTTTCATCTTCCTGTCTCTGAATGGTCTGCTCATCACGATAAACCTGCTCCAAATGCTTGATGTAAAAGAGCCAAGAGAAAAAGAGAATGAAAATCAGAAGAGAAATGGTCGTGTCAAAACGAACGTAGAAAGAACTATTTCTATTGGTCATAAATGAAGAGAATATCCTAAATCCAGTCAGAGGTAGGATAATGAAAAAACTCTTACGATAGTGGGTTTTGAAAGCATCTGAAAAGAATAAATCCAAATCCAAAGACCAACGCTTCATAATTTTACAACATAGAAATATTGATAATAAATCAAATATAGATATATATAGCGTCGAAAACTCATCTAAGAACAACCAATTCTCACCAGATAATACACGAAGCCAAATTGTCACAAATAAATAACGAATACTTTGAAAGAAGAGAAAAAGATATAGGGAAAGAAAAAGAGCTTCTACTTTTCTCTTATGCAATACGAGTAAAAAAATACAGTAAAAGAAGAGAAGGATTCCTATATGAAATAATTCTCCAAATGTTTGACGAGCGGATAAACTAATTAAAAATACAATGATCCAATAACGTTTTTTATAAAATTCTGGGGAAATTTGAGCGCCCAAATAAATAGTAGGCACCATGGTTGAAACGACTACCAACAGAATATATAGCACAGAAACTAAGAATTCTAAAATAATCATAGAATAAAACGACTCCTAATTTATTTAAGCGAAATAATATTATCTCCCCGATACAACTCTCTAGTTTTTCATACTTTCTGAAAAACGATACATCCACAAAAGGCTTTAGTTTCTTTTAAAATACAAGAAATCTAAAGCCTCTTGAAAATGATTTGCACGTTTTATTTTTTTTATTCGTTGTGAAGATTGCTTATCTATTTATTTTACCACAAGAACCTTGTAATATTCATACTTATTTGGCTGTGTAATCTTAATTTTTTGACCATAGAAACCATCTATTTCTTTGTCAAAATAATCTGAAAATCCTGATGGCAAGCGTTTCATCTTAAGAACCTCACCAGATTGGTCTGCATATACAAGGAAATGATAGTGGGTTGTAGACATACCGTCATCAATCAATACAAAGTAACCTGTTTTAAGCTTACCATTAGCTTCATCTAAATAGTATAATTTATTGTTATTGATTGTGAAGCTAGTAGATGGAAGTCTAAGTCGTACACCTGGGTCTTCTAGATAAAGATCATTACCAACTTTTTTGATTTCTGATCTAGTTGTCATCTCTGGAAGTGGTGTCACTCTACGACCATCTGCTCCAAAGTAATATCGACCTGGCAGATTTTGGAAATTACGAATAACAGCTTTAGGATCAATTTCTTGTCCTTCTTCTTTATTATCCACTAAAGCTAAGGTAGTATTTGCAACCTCATCCCCGTATTTGTCGGAAAATTTCTTGAACTCAGGTTTGATATACCAAGTGTTTTTATCCACGATAACATCAGTAAAGTTATTTCCGTCAAATTTTGCTGTAATCAGATATTCATATCCATCGCCTAAACGAACAATGTCACCATTTTTATAAGGGCTATTTTGTAAAGTGAACATATGACCATCCTTGCTGAGAATATAGCCTGTGCCATCACTAGAATTTACAACTCTATCAGAGGCCATTGCACCTGATTGTTCGAAATAATACCAATTATTATCTATGAACTCCCAACCTGTCTGCATAGAACCACTAAAACGAAGATAGTACCATGTAGCCCCTTCTTTGTACCAACCTGTACGCATGGCGCCACTATCTGCTAGTGAATACCAGGTATTGCCTTCCTTGTACCATCCAGTACGCATAGCCCCACTATCTGCTAGTGAATACCAGGTATTGCCGTCTTTGAGCCAGCCTGTCTGCATTTTACCAGAACCGTCAAAGTGGTACCAAGAGCCAGCGTTTTGTACCCATTTATTTTTAGCGAGACTGCCATCTTGAGAAAGATTCCAGTCAGACCCATTTTTAACCCAAGTATCTGCAGCTTGTGCTTGATTGATTGACAAAAGCAGACCAGCACCTGCAAGCAAACCAAGTGTGAGTAATTTAGATTTTTTCATAGTTATTTCCTCCTTTATTGAATAGTTATAAAAAGATATTTTTCCATCATAAACATTCTACATAACTCCTAATAATCCTTAAGAGTCAACCAACACCTTCTTTCTATCATCATTGCCCACCCCACACCTTTATGATATACTAAATATAAATATTTTCTTAAAACTTCTACTTTTGGAACATTTTTGGAGGCAAAAATATGCGGTGGGATATTGGTTCAGTTTATAAATACATTCGTAAGTCAAAAGGGATTACACAAAATGAGGTCTGTGGTGACTACATTACTCATTCTAACTTATCTAAGTTTGAAAATAATCATTCTACTCCTAGGTATGATACTATGGAGTTGCTTTTGAGGCAAATTGATATGAGTTTCGATGAATTTCATTATATTTGTCAACATTACCAAATGGATTCTCGTAAGAAATTATTTTCAGAATATTATCAAGTCATTTCTTCGCCTAATCTAGAAGAAATGAAGAAACTGCTATCAAAATGTCAAATTTATCTAGATGAAGTACAGAATGATATCCCAATAGAGCATGCTGTGAAAGAACTAACCATTTTTATAGAAGTGATTGAAAATCAGTTTTCCGATAAAGCCCAAGCCTTGGCTGAAGAGTTATGGAAAGAATTGGAAAAAAGAGATCAGTGGTTCCTCTCAGATTTACGGTTGTTAGTGATGATTATTTTCCATTTCCCTGTTGATTCACTAGAAATGCTGCGTCAAAGACTTGTAAAATCTCTAAATAAATACACAGATTATCGTCCAATTCAAAGTATTCATTACTCCATTCTAGCCAATATGACCCGAATGTACCTTGAAGCAGGAAAGAAAGATGACTGTCTATGCTTAATTCAAGAATGTCTTGATTTAGCAAAGATATTGAAAAGATACGATTTATTAGGTGTAGCTCAAGTACGTCTGGGAATCGTTAATGAAGATCATGCTATGATTAATAAAGGATTATCCTTACTCGAATCAACAGATGAAAGTCGATTACTAAGGGAAATGAAAAGAGAAGTTAGTGATTATTATCAAGCAGATTTTTTTGAAACAGAGGGCTAATAGCAACTACTATTTTATGGATAAAAGCGAACATGACTTCCTAGTAAACAAAGTTGTTCGCTTTTTTCGTTTTACTCTGTCTGATAGTTTATTTCACAACAGAAACATTGCCTGTCTTACTATCGATTTTAACAGTTTGACCGTAGAAACCGTCAATTTCTTTATTAAGATAATCTGAAATTCCTGTTGGCAATCGTTTCATTTTAAGAATTTCACCAGATTGGTCTGCATAAACAAGAATATGATAGTGATGAGAACTTGGTCTATCATCAATCAATGCGAGATAGCCTGTTTTTAGTTTACCATTAGCACCATCTAAGTAATATAGTTTATTATTATTGATTGTGAAGCTGGTAGCTCCAAGAAAAAGTCGTGCACCCGGATTTTCTAGATAGACATCATTTCCAACTTTTTTAATCTCTGAATAGGTGGTCATTTCTGGTAAATTTGTTACGCGACGACCATCTGCCCCAAAGTAATACCTGTTTGGTAAGTTTTGGAAATTTTTCACGACAGCCTTAGGATTAATTTCTTGTCCTTCTTCCGTATTATCTACTAAAGCCAACATCGTATTGGAAACGTAATCCCCATATTTATTAGAAAACTTTTTAAACTCTGGTTTGATATACCAGGCATTCTTTTCAACAATGACTCCATCTTTTGTATAAATAAGGTGATAATCATAACCATCAGACAAAGTAACAATATTTGTGATAATTGTATCATCCTCTTGAGATTGTTCAACCTGACTTGGGAGTTTGGTTAACATATAACCATCCTTACCAATGACATAACTTTCCCCATCGCTTGCTGGAATAGCTCTATCTGCGACCATAGCACCTGATTTTTCAAAGTAAGACCATTGACCATTGGCAGTCGCCCATCCTGTTGCCATAGTGCCACTGTCTTTGAGGTAATACCATGTAGATCCTTCTTTGTACCAACCTGTACGCATAGCTCCACTATCTGCTAGTGAATACCATGTGTTGCCATCTTTGAGCCATCCTGTCTGCATTTTACCAGAACCGTCGAAGTGATACCAAGAGCCAGCATTTTCTACCCATTTATTTTTAGCTAGACTGCCATCTTGTGAAAGATTCCAATCAGCACCATTTTTAACCCAAGTATCTGCAGCCTGTGCTTGGTTGATAGACAAAAGTAGACCAGCACCTGCAAGTAAACCGAGAGTGAGAAGTTTAGATTTTTTCATAGCCATTTCCTCCTAAAATAGATAAATCCAAAGCAAGAAAATCCAATAGAAACGAAGTCAAAATAGGTGTCAGGTTCATGATCCCGAACCATAAGACCTCCTAACATTTCCATGAACATAAGATAGAGACTAGTTTATCAAAAGTACATAGCCATCACCTTCTCCCAACTATAAAATAAATCCTTTTTTATATCTACATTATAGTCCTGGAAAAAAGGAAAGTCAATTAAAATTGTAATTATATTAACCTTTACGTTTTAACAAAAATCAATCTATCTCTTCTTTTGATCTTCATTTCTTATCTCCTTTTGGAGATTGATTTTTCTGACTCCATTATATCCTTTATTTGTTTTCATATCTCTCCTGTCCCTAGAAAGACTAAATCTGTTCCTAAACGGTCACTTGAACCAAAGAAAAATTCCAAAGCAAATGCCTTGGAACTTCTTATCATTATTTTGCTTGAATGATCTTAACCACATCGCCTACACTTTGCAGTTGGTCAATTTCCTCATCACTGATTTCGATATTAAATTCATCTTCCAGTGTCAAGATAAACTCCATCAAGTCAACTGAGTCAGCATCCAAATCGTCTTTCAGACTCAAGGATTCTGTCACCACAAAGTCCTCTCCCTGTCGCTCTTGGATAATAGTCACAATACGGTCAAAAATTTCTTTTTCTGTCATCTCTTTTATTCTCCTGAAAATTCACGCGCAGTCTGGGCAACTACGTCTGTTTCTAGCATGGTACGAATCTGGCGAATCGTACTATAGACAGCCTTGGCATCGCTTGAGCCATGAGTCTTGACAACCGGTGCCTTAACACCAAACAAGACTGCTCCACCAACATCTGAATAGTTGAGCTGTTTTTTCAAACCTCTGAGGCTGTCCTTGAGAAGAAGGGCTCCTAGTTTCGCTCGAAGACCACCACCTGTAATAGCTGTCTTGAGCAAACTCATGATTCCCATGGCTGTCCCTTCAATGGATTTGAGCACAGCGTTTCCCGTGAAACCATCTGCCACGACAACATCCGCAATGCCATTCATCAAATCACGCGCTTCCACGTTTCCGATAAAGTTCAAACTTTCATCAGCCGCTAATAATTCGTAGGTTTCCTTGCGAAGTGGGTCGCCCTTACTACTCTCTGTTCCATTGTTGAGCAAACCAACACGTGGTTGCGCAATGCCACGGACATTTTTTGCATAGAAGGAACCGAGGACAGCGTATTGATGGAGATGCTGGGCTGTATTTTCCGCATTGGCACCGAGGTCCAGCATGTCAAAACCTTTTCCATCTACAGTCGGCAAGGTCGACATAAGCCCAGGTCGATCGATATTCTTGATACGACCCACGATGAAGAATCCTGCTGCCAACAAGGCACCTGTATTCCCAGCTGAGAGAACAGCGTCTGCTTCGCCTTCTTTGACAGCCTTGGCTGCCAATACCATACTGGCATTTTTCTTCTTCCGAATAGCTCTCGTAGGTTCATCGTCTGAATCAATCTTCTCATCCGTATGGATAATGCTGACGCGCTCTGTCGCTGTCAGATATTGCTTGATTTTACTTTCATCTCCGTAGAGTTGAACCTTAATATCTGAAAAGTCAGCCAGGGCTTGATTGACCCCCTCAACGATGGCCTGAGGTGCATAATCACCCCCCATGGCATCTACTGCGATTTTTTTCATTTGTCTTCCTCTTTTAATAATTGACCCCAGTCGGATAGGGAATCAATAAATTTCTTTGATTTTAGGTGAATCCCCACGTACTCTTCGTAGAGCTGATCCATAAATTGTCGTAGCCCTTGCTTGATTTCAGGCTTAAGCGAAATGGTTTCCAAGGTCTCAAAATCAATGGCTTGAAATTGATTAAGTAGATAAGGGATGTTAGGATTTAGATGGCAACGTCTCTCATCCTCATGATAATGCTCTGGACAGAGGCAGGCTCCATATTTGAAAGAAAAGTCAAAAGCCTGACCAACCCGATGACAAAAGACACACTCATTAAAATTAAGACTGATTCCAAATCTGGTCAAGATTTGAATTTCAAAAATATTGGTCAAAACCTGATAATCCAAACCCGCTTCCATCAACTCCAAAGTCTTTTGCAAAAAAGCAAACAAGGGAGCATCCTGCTGATTATCCTGTAAACTCGCATCTGCAAGAGCTGCCACATAGGTCGCATAGGCCATGACAAAGAGATCACTATTAATCTTGGGAAAGGTCATGACCTCATGATAGTCCTCGATGTAGCTGAGCCCGTCATCATTGATTCGCAAGAGAAATCGTGCCAGCACCAAGGGCTGAATAACCGGAGCTAGCTTGGACTGACCAGCGTGTTTGACGAAAAACATACGCTTGCCAGCCTGCTCTGTAAAAATCTTGACTAACTTGTCATCCTCACGAAAATTACGATTGTAGAGCACCAAGCCTTGACTCGTGATTGACTGAATCATGCTTCTCTCATGTACTCCTCAAGTCGTTTCATGGCTTCTTTGATCGTCTCCATGCTGGCTGCATAAGATAGGCGAACATAACCTTCCCCGTAACGCCCAAAGGCGGCACCAGGGATAAAGGCAACGGCCTTCTTCTGAGCAAAATCCTTGAGAAAGGCAAAGGAGTCTTGATTGTAGCCCGCTGGAATCTTAGCAAAGATATAGAAGGCACCGTCTGGTTTGATAATCTCAAAACCAAGAGCAGTCATTTTCTCGATAATATAATCCCGGCGCTGGATGTATTCCTTCTTCATAGGTTCGGTATCGTTTTTACCAGCCGTCAAGGCTGCCACCGCAGCGTGTTGAGCCATGGTATTTGCGGCAGTGACCAAGTACTGATGACTCTTGATCAACTGAGCTGTAAAGGCCGCAGGAGCGAAAATCAGACCCAAACGCCAACCTGTCATAGCATGCGATTTAGACAAACCATTGATAATAATAGCCTGATCTCTCAACATAGTTCCCAAAGATACATGGGCTTGCCCTGTGTAGGTCAATTCTGAATAAACCTCATCACAGACCACGAAAATCTCATACTTGCGTAAAACAGCTGCCAAGGCTTCCAACTGCTCCCGACTATAGGTAATGCCTGTCGGGTTGGCTGGATAGTTGAGAATAACCGCCTTGAGCTTATCTCCCTGCTCCAAAATGGCCTTTTCCAACATCTCTGGAGTCAAGACAAAACCATTTTCAGTCGTATCAATCTCGACAACCTCTGCCCCAACTAGATTGACAATCGGTTCATAACCTGGATAGGCAGGAGCTGGCAAAAGCACCTTGTCGCCCTCTTCCAAAATAGCTGTCAAAGTAGCAGATAAAGCCTCTGTCGCCCCAATTGTAACCAAAATTTCATTTTCAGGAGCATAGTCCAGTTGGTACTTTTCCTTAACAAAGTCACTGGCCGCCTGACGTAGAGTCAGCAGACCACTCATCCCTGTATAGTAGGATTGGTTCTTGTCAATCGCCCGCTTAGCCGCCTCCTTGACATGATCTGGCGTTGTAAAATCAGGTTCCCCCAAGGTCAAACGCAAGACCCCAGGAATCTCCGAAATAGCCTGGTCAAACTGACGAATCAACGAAACTTGAATCTTATCTAACTGTTTATTAAAGCGCTTAGTTAAGTCCATAGATACCTCCTACTTTCAAAACGTATCTCTATTATACTACAAAAGCCCCCCGACCGCAAAAATACATGATAGAATAACGCTAGCATGACAAATTGAAGTATGTTAATTTAAATTGATTACAACACTATGTTTTTAGAATACTCAATGAAAATCTCATGAGACTAGGAATCTAGGTGAAAGCATAACTAAAGTTAGGTAAGCCGAAGATGACAACGTATCATGAGATTTTCGACGAGTATTGAGGTTTTGATAATCTTCGTTACAACTATTCTAGCACCATTACTGATTACTATTACCGGTAATGTCATTTCTGAGTGGATAGTCAGAAAGTGGTTAGATAAGCGCGACAAAAAAATATAACCTGAGTTTAGTTTTAATGTAACTAGACAAAAAGAAATACCAGAGGTGGAGCTCTGGTATTTTTGTTTTTGCCAAGACTTCGTTACAGTTCTTGTAAGATTATTATCACATAATTAGCACTACTTGTCAAATAATTGTTAGCTCCACTTTCTATTTTACTTTTCCTGTTTACAGGTCTATAATGGTAACAGATTCTATTTGGAGGTTTTTATGTCATTTCTATCAAAAAATGGAGCAGGCATCTTGGCCTGCCTTCTCATTTCCATCCTATCTTGGTACTTAGGAGGATTCTTCCCTGTCATTGGCGCACCCGTCTTTGCGATTTTTATGGGAATGCTTCTCCATCCCTTTCTCTCATCCTATAAACAACTGGATGCTGGATTGACCTTTAGTTCCAAAAAATTGCTCCAGTATGCCGTTATCTTGCTTGGTTTTGGTCTCAATATCTCGCAAGTCTTCGCAGTTGGGCAATCTTCGCTCCCTGTCATCCTATCCACCATTTCAATAGCCTTGATTGTTGCCTACCTTTTCCAGCGCTTCTTTGCACTAGACACAAAATTGGCTACCTTGATTGGAGTGGGTTCTTCTATCTGTGGTGGCTCTGCTATTGCAGCGACAGCGCCTGTTATTCATGCAAAGGAAAAAGAAGTAGCCCAAGCCATCTCCGTTATCTTTTTCTTCAATGTCTTGGCTGCGCTCATCTTTCCAACCCTCGGCACCTGGCTTCATCTATCCAATGACGGCTTCGCCCTCTTTGCAGGAACTGCGGTCAATGATACTTCCTCTGTAACGGCTACCGCCAGCGCCTGGGACAGTCTCTACCAGACTAATACCCTCGAATCTGCAACCATTATCAAACTCACACGAACCCTAGCTATCATCCCCATCACTCTCTTTCTCTCCTACTGGCAAAGTCGCCAACAAGAAAATAAGCAAGGATTGCAACTGAAAAAAGTCTTTCCACTTTTTATCCTCTACTTCATCCTTGCATCTCTCCTAACCACCCTACTGACCTCTCTCGGTGTGTCCAATATCTTCTTTACTCCTCTCAAACAACTCTCCAAATTCCTCATTATCATGGCCATGAGTGCTATCGGTCTCAAAACAAATCTGGTAGCTATGGTCAAATCCAGCGGAAAATCCATTGTCCTCGGAGCCATTTGCTGGATAGCCATCATTCTCACCAGTCTCGGGATGCAGACCCTTATCGGCATTTTCTAACACAAAAGGTAGCCCATCAGCTACCTTTTCTTATGCTTCCTCAATCAAGCGAGTATGTTCTCTCTTGATGCAACGGTTCATTACAATGTCATCGCATCCACCAGCACGCAAGATTTCTTCCGCCTCTAGACTTTCAAGTCCCAGCTGTGCCCAAAAAATCTTAGCATCAGCCTTGAGAAAATCACGCGCCACATCTGGCAGAAACTCGCTACGACGGTAAACATTGACAATATCTACAGGAAAAGGAATTTCAGCAAGGCTGGCATAAGCCTTTTCACCCAAGATTTCGCCACCTGCCGCCTTGGGATTGACAGGGATAATTTTATAACCCCGAGCCTGCATTTCCTTGGTCACTCGATTGCTAGTTGTTTCTTCACGGTCTGACAGACCCACCACAGCTAGGGTTTTACTCGTTGCGAGATACTGACGAATCACGCCATCACTTGGATTGATAAATTCTTGACTCATAGAAATCCTCCTTTTTCATCAGTATAGCACATTTTGAAAAGGCTTGCAGATTTTGACTACAAAAAAGGAGGACTAGCCCCCTTTTTATTTAGCTTCGTACCAAGTTGCCCCTTCATTCTCATCTGCGATGAGGGGAACACTGAGTTGAATGGCTTCTTCCATGGTTTGTTTGACCAATTGTTTCATCTCTGCCAGTTCTGATTTAGGAACTTCAAGGACGATTTCATCGTGCACTTGCAGAAGCATCTTAGTCTGATAACTACCTGCAACCAAGGCCTTGTCTAGCTGAATCATAGCAATCTTGAGAATATCTGCTGCCGAACCCTGAATAGGAGAGTTGATAGCCGTCCGCTCTGCAAAACCACGAATATTGAAGTTGCGCGAATTGATATCTGGCAACTCACGACGACGCTTGAAGAGGGTCTCTACATAGCCCTTATCACGCGCCTCACGCACCACTTCATCCATGTAGTTTTTAATACCCGGGAAGCGTTCAAAGTAGGTATCAATGTAGGCTTTGGCCTCCTTACGGCTGATGCCCAGATTATTAGACAAACCAAAATCTGAAATCCCGTAAACCACTCCAAAGTTAACCGCCTTGGCATTACGACGATCATTTGCAGTCACATCCTCAGGACGCTCAATGCCAAAAAACCGCATGGCTGTCGAAGTATGGATATCTGCTCCCTCTTGAAAGGCCTTAATCAAGTGCTCATCCTTAGAAATATGCGCCAAAACGCGCAATTCAATCTGTGAATAGTCCGAGCTGAGTAGCACACTATCCTCCCACTCAGGCACAAAAGCCTTACGAATGAGACGACCTTGCTCCAAACGCACAGGAATATTTTGCAAGTTTGGATCCACACTAGACAAACGCCCAGTCTGGGTCAAATCCTGCACATAGCGAGTATGAATCTTGCCATCAGCCAAAATCCAGTCCTGCAAGCCAATTACATAAGTCGATTGAATCTTAGCAATCTGACGGTAATCCAGGATTTTCTTAACAATCGGCGCAATAGGAGCCAAACGCTCTAGCACATCCACCGCTGTCGAGTAACCTGTCTTGGTTTTCTTGGTATATTCTAGAGGAAGTCCCAATTTTTCAAAGAGAAGGACACCCAACTGCTTAGGCGAGTTGATATTAAACTCCTCACCAGCTAACTCGTAAATCTCTTGAGTCAGTTTTTCAATAACAAGCTCATTTTCAGCCTGCATCTCAAGCAAGGTCTCTTTCTTGACCGTAATCCCAGCAATTTCCATCTTGGCAAGGACGAAGGCTAGAGGTTGCTCTATATCATAAAGAAGCTCTAATTGTCCATTTTCACTGAGTTTTTCAAGTAAAACAGGCTCTGTTTCGACCAAAACAGCAATCTTACGAGCTAAATGTTCCAAGAATTTCTCGCGTTCAGGAATGGCCTTCTTGACACCCTTACCATAGAAAGTCTCATCATCGACTAAATAAGTCTGACTATAAAGACTAGCGATGGTCGCAATTTCATTGTCCTCCACAGTCGAAAGGAGGTATTTAGCCAAACGGCTATCAAAGGCAGGAGCCTGCAAATCCACACCCAAACGATTCAAGAGAACTTTAGCCTTCTTAAAGTCATACACTATCAGAGGTGTTTTTTCTAGAAAATCCTTAAAAATCGGGTCTTGCAAAAGTTCAAGCTTGTCTGTAGCATAAAGCTTTTCCCCACAAGACCAGGCAAATCCAACCAAATCATCCGTATGGTAATTCTCACCAAAAAGCTCAAAATGGAAGATAGACTCCGCACTCAGCATGTCTTGACTAACTTGGTCAACGATAGTAAAGTTCAAACTCTCAGCCACATCAGCTGAAGAAGCATTTAAAGCCTGCTTGAGCTGTTTGAAGCCCATCTCATCGTAGAATTTCCCGAGATTTTCAACATCTGGACCGCTATAAACCAAATCCTCCAAACCAATCTCAATCGGTGCCTTGGTATCAATGGTCGCCAGTGTTTTCGACAAAAAGGCCTGTTCCTTATCATTGATGAGATTTTCCTTCATCTTAGAAGCCTTCATCCCATCGATATTCTCATAAATCCCCTCAAGCGAACCATGCTCCAGCAAGAGCTTGATACCCGTCTTTTCACCGATTTTGGTCACCCCAGGGATATTATCCGACTTATCTCCCATAAGCGCCTTGAGATCGATAAACTGAGTCGGTGTGAGGCCCATCTTTTCCATGAGATAATCCGGCGTAAAGGCCTCAAACTCAGCCACACCTTTCTTGGAAATCTCAACCACCGTATGCTCATCCGTCAGCTGAATCAAATCCTTGTCCCCACTGACAATGGTGATATCAAAACCAGCCTGCTCAGCTAGTTTATCCAGCGTCCCAATGATGTCATCCGCCTCATACTGAGCCAACTCATAGTGGCGAATCCCCATATGATCCAGCAACTCACGAATGAAAGGAAATTGCTCACGAAACTCATCAGGAGTCTTAGCCCGACCACCCTTATAGTCCGCATACATCTCTGTACGGAAGGTCGTCTTTCCCGCATCAAAAGCCACCAAAATATGACTAGGCTCAATCCGCTCCAACAAATGGCTCAACATCAACTGAAAGCCATAAATCGCATTGGTATGCAAACCAGCCGCATTCTTAAAACGGTCCAACTGCTGATAGAGCGCAAAAAACGCCCGAAAAGCAACAGAAGACCCATCAATCAATAATAATTTTTTCTTATCCATACACCCATTATAAAGGAAAGCACCAAAAAATACCATTGGAAAGAGCCAGAGCAAGTATTTTTCAAACTTTTTCCGAATAAATAGATAGAGCCAGAGAATCTAGTAAACCTAGATTTAAAACTATGGTATAATGAAAGGAGAAGAAATATGACTGTACGTCATCCGGGCATCAGCCCGACCAACGATTTGGTTGCTAAGAAAATCTTCAGCAATCCAGAAATCACTTGTCAATTTATTCGCGATATGCTGGACTTGCCAGCAAAAAATGTGACCATTTTGGAGGGAAGTAATATTCACGTCTTGCCTTCCCTGCCGTACTCAGCGCAGGATTTCTATACCAGTATAGACGTCTTGGCAGAGTTAGACAATGGGACACAAGTAATCATTGAGATTCAGGTACATCATCAGAATTTTTTCATCAATCGCCTGTGGGCTTATCTGTGCAGTCAGGTCAATCAGAATCTTGAAAAAATTCGCCAACGTGAAGGTGATACACACCAGAGTTACAAACATATCGCACCAGTATACGCAATTGCTATTGTGGATAGTAATTATTTCTCAGATGACCTAGCCTTTCACAGTTTTAGCATGCGAGAGGACACGACAGGTGAGGTCTTAACCATCACAAATAATGGACAAGAAAACCATCTAGTCAAGATGGCGTTCTTAGAACTCAAAAAATACAGAGAAACCAGCAAAGACGAGGTTCGTAAACCGTGGTTGGAGTTTTTCGGTAACAAACCCTTTACCCAGCAACCTGAACGAGCCATCAGCCAAGCAGATCAATTGCTAGACTACAAGAGCTGGTCCGAGGAGGACAGGAAAATGTTTAGTCAACTACGTATGCGTGAAGAACAAGCCTTACTCGCTCATGACTATGCCTTGGAAACTGCTAGGGCGGAGGGTATCGAACAAGGTCTAGAGCGTGGCCTTGAACGTGGCCGTGCTGAGGGGATTGAACAAGGTTTAGAACAGGGACTGGAACAAGGACTGGAACAAGGACTGGAACAAGGACTGGAGTAAGGACGAGCAGAGGGTATCGAAGAGGGATTAAAAGTAGGTTTAGTAAATCTCGTTCGTCAAGGCCTTCTGACTTCAGAGGTTGCCAGCCAGCAGTTAGGTATGACTGTCTCTGAGTTTGAAGAACTATTGAAAGAGCATCTCAAATAAGAACTAAAACAATACATAGAAACCAGCAAAGATAGCATTCGCAAGCCATGGTTGGAGTTTTTTGGGAATAAACCCTTTACCCAAGAACCAGAGCGAGCTATCAGCCAGGCAGACCAACTGCTAGACTATAAGAGCTGGTCCGAGGAGGACAGGAAAATGTTTAGTCAACTACGTATGCGTGAAGAACAAGCCTTGTTAGCACAGGACTATGCCTTGGAAACTGCTAGGGCGGAGGGTATCGAAGAGGGATTAAAAGTAGGTCTAGTAAATCTCGTTCGTCAAGGTCTTTTGACTTCAGAGGTTGCTAGCCAGCAGTTAGGTATGACCGTCTCTGAGTTTGAGGAATTCTTGTAAGACCATACAATCACTAATAACATAAAAGTGAACAGGACTAAAATACTATCCTGTTCACTTTTTATTTTTTGCTATCCAACAAAACCCTCACAGAATTCTACACGACAAAAGAGAAGGCAAAGCGTCCCTCTCTTTCATATTTTTAATTAATTAGTTTTTGCGTTTCACAAATGGAAGGGCACCAAAGAATAATCCAAGGAATCCTAATGATGTAACCACAACATTATCTTTTCCACTACTATTTGGAAGTTCTTTCTTATCTTCTATTTTTGTAGCTTAAGCTTAATAAGTATTATATCAGCAAGTATCTGTTATAAAAAACTAGGAGAAAAAACTCCTAGTGACATAAACAAATTCAAACTACACCCACTCACCGTTAGCGTTTACTGTGTAACCATTGATTGTAGTGCTAACAGCAAGGGCACCTGAACTATAAGCATAGTACCACTTACCATCTACTTTGAACCAGCCAGTCTTCATAGCGCCTGAACCATCAAGATAATACCATGTACCACCTTGTTTCAACCAGCCAGTTTTCATAGCACCTGAATTATTGAGATAATACCACTTACCATCTACAAGTTTCCAACCTGTCTGCATAGCACCTGAGCCATCTAGATAATACCATGTACCATTTTCTTTTATCCATCTAGTACTCATTTTACCTAAACTGTCGAGATGGTACCAACTACCATTTATAAGTTTCCAGCCAGTTTGCATGGCACCTAAATCATTGAGATAGTACCAATTGCCATCAACTTGTTTCCAACCAGTTCTCATCACACCAGTTTCATCCAAGTAATACCATGAACCATCTTTCAGCCAGCCTGTCTTCATTCCATCTTCTTTAGAGAAATAATACCAGTCACCGTCAATTTTCTTCCATCCAACAGAGCGATTTCCCTCATTATCAATAAAGAATTTTTTACCATCAATTACAGCAATATTTGGTGTCAGAACACCATCTTTTAGATAGTAAGTTTTTTCATCTATTTTGATAAATCCAGTTTTCTTCTCACCATTTTCAACGAAATAATAAGTCTTGTCAGCAACTTTTACCAATCCTAATTGTTTTAATCCATCTTTTTCATTTAGGTAGTATTGCTTATCACCTAAGGTTAGTAGGCCTTTTTTCATTACTCCATCAGTTTCAAAGTAGTATGTCTTACCATCAATCTTTTGCCAACCAGTAACTTTTTTACCATCCTTGATATAGTAGACTTTACCACCCTCTGCTTTAAACTGACCGCTACTTGTGCTATTGTTAGTAGTAGCACTATTGTTCTGATTGGTATTAGCTCCATTATTAGCTACATTTCCATTAGTCTGGTTGCTACTTCCCCCATTATTAGCACTAGCATTGTTTTGATTGGCATTACTACCATTAGTTTGGTTATTATCTCTACGATATGGGTTTGTTTGAGAGGTATTACTAGTATTACTTGAGGTACTAGTAGGCGCATACATATGGTAAAGAATACCATCTTCTACTCTACTAGTAGTATACATATAGTTATCAATAGCTGGATGACTTGTATCAGATGTTGCCGCTCCTGTAACCGCTGCTTTGATATCAACAGGTCTACCATTTTGGAATGTCACAAAATGAATTTCCTTAAATGATGAAGTAGATGTATCCACTGTAGCAGACGCCTCTGTTCCTGTACTTGCAGCACTTGCTGGTTGAACTGTTGCAATAGCTAGCACAGAAGCAGCTAGCAACATGCCTGTTAGTATTTTTCTCATAGGAAAACCTCCTGTATTATAATGATAAATTTATCTAGATTATATCCTTTTCCTATAATAAATGCAATAAAAAACATAAAAAGTGTAGAAAAATTTAAAAAGAAAAGAAAAATAGAAATATTAAGAGCATTTACACTATTATTTTATTTCCAAAATTCAATATACTACAGTTGACAAAGAGGTGAACAAAAAAAGCAGGAGATTCATCTCCTGCGATATTAAATAATTAATTATTTAACCCATTCACCGTTTCCGTTTACAGTGTAACCATCTACAGTAGTGTTAACTGCAAGGGCACCTGAACCGTTTACGTAGTACCATTTACCACCAACTTCAAACCATTGGCTAGCTTTCATAGCACCTGAGTTTTCAAGGTAGTACCAAGTTCCGTTGTCTTTAACCCAACCAGTTGCCATCCAACCAGCTTGGTCGAAGTAGTACCAAGTTCCGTTGATTTTTTCCCAACCGTTAGTTGTGTAAGAACCATCAGCGTGTTTGTACCACCAGCGAGAACCTGATTGAATCCATTCTGCTTTTTTAGCAGGTGTTTCAGTTGATTGACCAGCAGCAGATTGTCCTTGGAATGTTACATCTGTACGAGTAGCAACAATGATATTTGCATTAGTATACAAATCTTTAGAAATTGTGAATTCACCTTTAAAGTCTACATCTTTCCCATCTGTAGCAAGAGATTTTGCTAGACGGTATTTTACAACTGTTCCTTCAGGGAAATTAACTGGAACTTCAACTTCTTCTTTTTCATTTTGAGACAATGCAGCGATTTTAGCTTTATCAGCTTCAGCTTTAGGGTCTAATAAAACATTCTTAGATTTATCATGAACCATTGTCTTAGTTACAACTGCAGAACCTGCTTCATCAGTTGTAACTTCAAAAACTTGACCATTTACTATAAAATCAACTTCAACGCCTTTCAAAGATTTTCCATTTACCAAAGCGTCTGCAATATTCACGCGAGCATAATGCGCAGATTTGTCAACTTCAGCAGCTGGAGTCACTGATGCTTTTCTAAGATCAAAAGTACCAAAGCGTGAGTAAGCTGGAAGGTTGTTTACATCTAATTTACCATTAACAAATGCATCTTGATATGAAGTTGCATCTCCAACAGTACCTTCACTAATCAATTTACCTGTTTTTGGATCTACCATACCAGGTTTAAGAGTTACAGTATTAGCTGAAACAGCTTGAACAGCACCAAATGCTGCAAGAGCGACTGCGCTTGTCAATAAAACTTTTTTCATCGTTTTATCTCCTTCATTTTTCTTTATAATATTTTTCGTAAGACTATCTTACTACCATACAGTATATAAATATTTGCAGGATTTGTCAAGGGTTTTCTTATGTTTTTTAAACTTTTTACCTATTTCTTCGAAAAAAGGAGAAGAAAACTAACTCGCGAAAAAATTCCCCCTGAAATACTCTAGCCTCCAAGTTGACATTTCGCAACTACTCATCCCTCAGATGATAGCTTTTATATCCAAACTATATAGATAGTTAGACAGAACTTACTTCCTTGGTATTATCTTACAAACCCTTGTAAAAGTCAAGTAAAAACGGCAAGTATTTGGATAACACTTGCCATTTCATCAACTTCCTACTATTAGATAAAAGATCGAACTCATAGTAAAGCCTCAAACTCAGAGACAGTCATACCTAATTGCTGGCTAGCAACTTCAGAAGTCAAAAGACCTTGACGGACCATATCCAGAAATGCAAAAAGTTTCCCTTCTTCCCTTCCTTCAACTTTCCCACGCTCTAAACCTTTCTCCTCAGCTTGCTCCAAGGCATAGTCCTGTGCCAACAATGCCTGTTCTTCTCGCATACGTAGTTGACTAAACATTTTCCTGTCCTCCTCGGACCAGCTTTTATAGTCCAGCAGTTGGTCTGCTTGGCTAATAGCTCGCTCAGGTTGCTGGGTAAAAGGTTTGTTCCCGAAAAACTCCAACCATGGCTTGCGAATCTCGTCTTTGCTGGTTTCTCTGTATTTTTTTAGTTCCAAGAACGCCATCTTGACTAGATGGTTTTCTTGACCATTGTTTGTGATGGTTAAAACCTCACCTGTCGTGTCCTCGCGCATACTGAAACTGTGAAAGGCCAACTCATCTGAGAAGTAGTTACTATCGACAATTGCGATTGCGTATACTGGTGCGATGTGTTTGTAACTCTGATGAGTATTTCCTTCTTGCTGACGAATTTTTTCTAGGTTTTGATTGACCTGACTGCACAGATAAGCCCACAGGCGATTGATGAAAAAATTCTGATGATGAACTTGAATCTCAATAATTACTTGCGTTCCATTATCTAGTTCAGCCAAGACATCAATACTAGTGTAGAAATCCTGTGCCGAGTATGGCAAGGAAGGCAATACATGAATATTACTCTCCTCCAAAATGGTTACATTTTTGGCTGGTAAGTCCAGCATATCGCGAATAAATTGACAAGTGATTTCTGGATTGCTGAAGATTTTCTTAGCAACCAAATCGTTGGTCGGGCTGATGCCCGGATGACGTACAGTCATATTTCTTCTCCTTTCATTATACCATAGTTTTAAATCTAGGTTTACTAGATTCTCTGGCTCTATCTATTTATTCGGAAAAGAGAGGTGAAAGTTCAAATTTTCCTAATAAAAAAGATAGCCAATCTCTTTTACATTAAGAAATTTAGCTATCCTTTTTAGTTATTTTCAGATTGTATAACGTTTGTTTACAGATTTCTTACTTATGCCTTTCTAACAGTGCCTCAAACTCAGCGACAGTCATGCCCAATTGCTGACTGGCAACTTCAGAAGTCAAAAGACCTTGACGGACTAGATTCAGTAGCATAGACAAACTTCCTTCAACTTTTCCACGCTCCAGTCCCTGTTCAATGCCCTCAGCTCGCCCACGTTCTAATCCTTTTTCTTCAGCTTGTTCCAAGGCATAGTCATGCGCTAACAAGGCTTGTTCTTCACGCATACGTAGTTGACTAAACATTTTTCTGTCCTCCTCGGACCAGCTTTTATAGTCTAGCAGTTGATCTGCTTGGCTGATGGCTCGCTCGGGGCGCTGGGTAAAGGGCTTGTTCCCGAAAAACTCCAACCACGGCTTGCGAACCTCGTCTTTGCTGGTTTCTCTGTATTTTTTTAATTCCAAGAATGCCATCTTAACCAGATGGTTTTCTTGTCCATTGTTTGTGATGGTTAAGACCTCACCTGTCGTATCCTCTCGCATGCTAAAACTATGAAAAGCCAAGTCATCTGAGAAATAATTACTATCCACAATAGCAATTGCGTATACTGGTGCGATATGCTTGTAACTCTGATGAGTATCACCTTCTCGTTGACGAATTTTTTCTAGGTTTTGATTGACCTGACTGCACAAATAAGCCCATAGGCGATTGATGAAAAAATTCTGATGATGCACCTGAATCTCAATAATTACCTGAGTACCATTGTCCAACTCTGCCAAGACGTCTATACTTGTATAGAAATCCTGAGCCGAGTAGGGCAGGGAAGGTAGTACATGAATATTACTTCCCTCCAAAATGGTCACATTTTTGGCTGGTAAGTCCAGCATATCGCGAATAAATTGACAAGTGATTTCCGGATTGCTAAAGATTTTCTTAGCAACCAAGTCATTAGTTGGGCTGATGCCCGGATGTCTTAAAATCATCCTTTTCCTCCTTTTATTATACCACAGTTTTATACTCAATGAAAATCAAAGAGCAAACTAGGAAACTAGCCACAGGCTGCTCAAAGCACTGCTTTGAGGTTGTAGATAGAACTGATGAAGTCAGTAACCATACCTACGGCAAGGCGACGTTGACGTGGTTTGAATTTGATTTTCGAAGAGTTTTAAATCTAGGTTTACTAGATTCACTGACTCTATCTATTTATTCGCAAAAGAGACGAAAAAACCTGAGAATTATCTCAGGCTTGGTTATTAAATCTTTTTCTCAATACTGAAAAGTGGAGAAAGTGGGCGTTTTTCATGGATACGCACGATAGCATCCCCTAATAGATGAGCAATCGAAATCTGCTCAATCTTATCAATCAAACGCTCTTCTGGCAAGTAGATAGTATCCAAAACAACCAATTTCTTAATAGCTGATTTTTGGATATTGTCCATAGCAGGACCAGAAAGAACTGGGTGCGTACAGCTTGCATAGACTTCAACAGCACCAGCTTCCGCAAGGGCATCTGCTGCATGACAAATGGTTCCAGCCGTATCAATCATATCATCAATCAAGATACAAGTCTTGCCTTCTACCTTACCGATGATGTTCATGACTTCACTGGTATTCATCTTATCAACACTACGACGTTTGTCAATGATAGCAATAGATGTTTTCAAAAATTCTGCCAACTTACGAGCACGAGTCACCCCTCCATGGTCTGGGCTGACAACCACATAGTCAGAACCAACCATGCCACGACGCTCAAAATAATCCGCAATCAGAGGAGCTCCCATCAAATGATCCACAGGAATATCAAAGAATCCTTGAATCTGCGCAGCATGCAAGTCGATTGTCAATAAACGATCCACTCCAGCTACTTCAAGCATATTTGCGACAAGTTTTGAAGTGATTGGCTCACGCGCTCTCGCCTTTCTATCCTGACGTGCATACCCATAGTAAGGCATGACAACATTGACAGATTCTGCACTCGCACGCTTCAAAGCATCTACCATAATCAAAATTTCAAGCAGATTGTCATTTACAGGCGAGCTAGTTGATTGTAGAATAAAGACGTGTTTCCCACGGATTGATTCTTCGATGTTGACCTGAATCTCTCCATCTGAAAATTGGCGAACACTTGATTTCCCCAACTCTATCCCAATCTCCTGCGCCACACGTTTTGCCAATTCTTGATTAGAAGAAAGGGCAAACAGCTTTAAATCAGAAAAAGACATGATTTCCTCCGGTATATATGTATCACTTGTGCTTTTCACAAGATTTTCCATCTACCATTGTAGCGCTTTTTACACTATTTTTCAATCAAAAATAAAAGAAGGGCACCATATTTGTACCCTTGCATCATTCTTTTGAAAAATATTCTAGTTCATTATCTCATCGTTCTTCTCAACAAAGCGATAAGCCTGATAAAAACCATAGAGAGTAATAGCCGTAACCACTGGAATCGCTAATGGCAACTCTGTCTCTAATTCTACAAAAGGAGAGTTAAATAAGAAGTGAGTTCCCAAGGCTAAACCTAGGAAAATAAGCCCCTCTTTCTTGCCAGCCTTCTGCCCTTTATAGGCTCTGTAAAGCAAGTAAACACCCACTACAGCCAAACCTGAAAAAGTCCAGTGAGAGGCAATTCCTGAGATGATACGCTCTAAAATTCTCGAAATAGTAAAGTCAAAGCCCTCTGGCAAATCCGTACGAATGTAGCCAATATCCTCAATCATTTGAAATCCCAAACCAGAAGCAATCCCTAATAAAAACAAAGATTTTAATTTTCGCACAGGAACCAAAGCTAAAACAAAAACAAGTGGCAGTAATTTCAGCGGTTCTTCTACCAAAGGAGCCACAATAGCACTTTCAAAAGCATTTAAAAAGGCACTATCTGGGAAAAGAACACCCAGTAAATCATGGATATAGGTATTCGCAAAGCTAGACAACCAGCCTGAAAGGAACATCCCACCCAATAAAGACAAAATCAAGGCCTTCTTTGACAATTCCCATTTTTTCCCAATACGGAAAAGGAAATAAAGAGCCGGAATCATGTAAAAGAGAGCTAGAAAGATAGAAACTCCCATTAGTCCATATTCCACAGCTGACATCGAACCATCCGTATAGTAGATGGTTTCATACTGTAAACCAATACAGAGCAAGAAAATAAAAATAAATAAAATACTGTTTTTCTTCATACACTTTCTTTCTAAATAAAGTATTTACAATTCTACAACTGTCATACTTCCTGTATCTACATCGTAAATGGCACCAGAGATAATGACATCGTCTGGTATTAGGGGAGATTCGATAAGGAGTTGCATATCCTCACGTACACTCTCCTCTATATCTTGGAAGGGCAAGAAGTCCTGATCTGACACATCGACACCTAGTTCCTCTTTCAGATACTCCTGAAAAGGACCATTTTCAAAAGTCTGAGCACCACAGTCTGTATGGTGCAGCACCACAATCTCTCTTGTTCCCATCTGTTGCTGGGAAATCACCAGCGAACGAATCATGTCCTCAGTCACTCGACCACCTGCATTCCGCAAGATATGAGCATCCCCAAGTGCCAAACCTAGAGCTTGTGCAACGTGCAGACGTGAGTCCATACAGGTCACAATGGCTACTCTTGTTTTGGGTTTAAGTGGCAAATTTAACTGCCCATGTAGGGCAACATAAGCCTGATTGGCTTGCATAAACTGTTCAAAATACGACACGATTCCCTCCTCGAAAATTTGATAGTCAAATATTTCTCCTATCTTATCATTTTTAAGAGGATTTGTCACGGATTATGCAAAGACCTTTTTCAAAACTTCCTGAATCATTGTCACTCCAATGACCTGAATTTCCTTAGGCGGAGTAATTCCTGTCAAGGAATTCTTAGGTACATAAATCTTAGTAAAGCCCAGTTTAGCAGCTTCATTGATGCGCTGCTCGATACGATTCACGCGCCGAATCTCACCCGTCAAGCCCAGTTCGCCTACAAAACATTCCTGAGGATTGGTAGGCTTGTCCTTGTAGCTTGAAGCAATGGCAACAGCAACAGCCAAGTCAATGGCAGGTTCATCCAATTTGACACCGCCAGCAGATTTGAGATAGGCGTCCTGATTTTGCAAGAGAAGACCTGCACGCTTTTCCAAAACAGCCATAATCAGACTCGCACGATTAAAATCAAGTCCTGTCGTCGTACGTTTGGCATTTCCAAACATGGTTGGTGTCACCAAAGCCTGTACCTCCGCTAGAATAGGACGTGTCCCTTCCATGGTCACAACGATTGACGAACCAGTCGCCCCGTCCAAACGCTCTTCTAGGAAAACTTGGCTCGGATTGAGGACCTCAACCAAGCCACCCGACTGCATCTCAAAAATCCCAATCTCATTAGTGGAACCAAAACGGTTTTTGACCGCTCTCAAAATACGAAAGGTATGGTGACGCTCCCCTTCAAAGTAAAGCACCGTATCCACCATATGCTCCAACATACGAGGCCCAGCCAAGGTTCCTTCCTTGGTCACATGGCCGACGATAAAGATAGCAATGTTATTAGTTTTGGCCAGTTGCATGAGCTCAGCCGTCACCTCACGCACCTGAGACACAGACCCCTGCACCCCTGAAATCTCAGGAGACATAATGGTCTGGATGGAATCGATAATGAGAAAGTCTGGTTGAATGCGCTCCACCTCAGCACGAACACTCTGCATATTGGTCTCTGCATAGAGATAAAACTCGCTATCAATATCACCCAAACGCTCTGCACGTAGTTTAATCTGCTGGGCAGACTCCTCCCCACTGACGTAGAGAACCGTTCCCACTTGGGACAACTGGGTTGAGACTTGTAATAGAAGGGTTGATTTCCCAATACCAGGATCCCCACCGATGAGGACTAGGCTTCCTGGCACCACTCCTCCACCGAGTACACGGTTAAATTCCTCCATCTCAGTCTTGGTTCGATTGACATTGATGGAAGTCACCTCAGCCAGTTTCATGGGCTTGGTTTTCTCCCCTGTCAATGACACACGCGCATTTTTGACCTCGGCAACCTCAACCTCTTCTACAAAAGAAGACCAAGACCCACAGTTGGGGCATCGTCCCAGATATTTAGGGGAATTATACCCACAATTTTGACATACAAATGTCGCTTTTTTCTTTGCGATGATAAACCTCTTTCTAAATCTCTAACTCACACTCAATCACTTGACAAAAATCAATCTTCTCATTTGGCACAAACTGGCGCATGAGCATTCGATGAGCAATAACTACCACAGTCTGATGTTCTCGATACTTAGCCATGCATTCTAGAAAACGAGACTTCATTTCCGTAGCTGTCTCATATTGAATAGGACTATTAGGAAGTAACTCCCCCTTGTTTTCTAGAAACATAGTACGAGCTTTTTCAAAATTATCTGTGCCACTTTCATAGACCTGCCATTCATGTAATAAAGGCTCTACTCTTAAAGGAAGACCAGTAGCACAGGATACATAAAAAGCCGTTTCTAAAGCTCGCGTCACTGCAGAAGATATGATTATTTCAGCTGAGGATAGTAAAGAATTGGTACTCAATTTCTGGGCTTGCTGCCGTCCCTTATCAGACAATGGTGCCAAATCTATCCCAAATCCCATATAAGAACGCTCCTCTAACTCACGGTAATCTGGCTCCCCATGACGTACAAAGATAATCTTCATTCTAGTGCCCTGTCGATCCAAATCCACCAGTTCGAACGCCATCAGCCGCATCTCCATCTGCAATTAAGAAAGGAGCAAAGACAGCCTGAACCACACGTTCCCCAACTTCAAGAACAACCTCTTGGTCTGTGATATTCTTCATCTGCGCAAAAATATGCCCTTCATTCCCAGGATTTCCATAATAATCCCCATCAATGACTCCAACTGAATTAATTAAAACCAAGCCCTTCTTACGAGGATTTGAAGATCGATCATAGAGGTAGAGAACCTCAGTCGGCTGCATATAAGCCTTAACCCCTGTCGGAACCAAAACAATCTCTCCTGGAGCAATCACAGTCCGTTCCGCAACCTTTAAGTCGTAACCAGCCGCATGCGCTGTCTCACGCTTGGGCAATAAATTTTCATCTGTAAAACTCGAAACCAATTCAAAACCACGAATTCTCATAATCTTCTCTTTTCTATTATCATTTATTCTAGATTATTCTATCTTATTTATTCGGAAAAAGCACGAAAAAAAGAGCACACAATTCAAATCGCTTAGGGCTGCTGGATTCCTCCCCTGACCCGCTTCACGCAGAACTGTTGCTCCACTATTTATTATATCACATTCCTATTCATTTTAAAAGCAAAATTATTTTTTCCGTCTATTTCTAAAAAAGTCCTGCATAATAGCTGCGCATTCATCTTCCAAAATTCCCGTTTCAACCTCCACACGATGATTGAGACGCTCATCTGTCAAGATATCGTACAAACTCCCAGCAGCACCAAATTTCTGGTTTTTAGCCCCATAGACCACATTTGGAATACGGGCAAGCCCAATCGCCCCACTACACATGACACAAGGCTCAATGGTCACAAAAAGCGTGCAGTCCAGCAAGCGCCAACTCTCCTCACTCAAGTTCGCATTCTCTATAGCCATAATCTCCGCATGCATAACCGCTCGCTGCAATTCCTCACGCGCATTATGCCCACGACCAATGATTTCTCCGTCCTTAACAATCACACAACCAATTGGAATTTCATCGTGTTCTAAGGCAATCTCAGCCTCTCTCAAAGCCTCCCTCATAAAGACTTCTTTTTCTTCAAGCGTATAATCCATCTCTTTTCCCTTTTCCTACTTGTCGATTTTATTATTATATCATGAATCCCAACACAAAAAAAGCCACCGAATGCGGTGACTCTATAGGGAGATTATTATGAAAAAGAAAAGTTTAGGATATTTGTTACAACAAGTTAGGAGGTCTTCTTGTAACTGTCTATAGTATACCCGACCTATCTTAAACAAATCTTAAAAATCTCTTACGACCAAACACTTTCTAAAATATTTGTTTGTTCACGACCAGGACCTACTGAGAAAGTAGAAATACGAACGCCAACCAATTCACTCACACGACGAACATAATTACGCGCATTCTCAGGAAGGTCTTCCAAATTACGAACTCCAGTAATATCTTCTGACCAACCTAGCAACTCTTCATAGATAGGCTTGCAGCGTTTCAATTGCTCAAGACTAGCTGGATAGTAGTCAATACGTTGACCATCAAGATCATAGGCTACACAGATTTTTACTGTATCCAAACCACTCAAAACATCAATAGAGTTCAATGAAAGGTTCGTAATACCAGATACTCGACGGCTATGACGCATCACAACTGAGTCAAACCAACCTACACGACGTGGACGACCAGTTGTTGTACCATATTCATGACCTACTTCACGAATACGTTCTCCCACTTCGTCAAACAACTCAGTTGGGAAAGGACCATCTCCCACACGACTCGTATAGGCTTTACATACACCTACAACCTTGTCAATCTTGCTTGGACCAACACCAGAACCAATTGTCACACCACCAGCTACAGGGTTTGAAGACGTAACAAATGGATAGGTACCTTGGTCGATATCTAGCATAACACCTTGTGCACCTTCAAAAAGCACACGTTTACCATTATCAAGCGCATCATTCAAAATAACAGATGTATCGGTCACATATTTCTTGATTTGTTGACCATATTCGTAATATTCTTCAAAAATATCATCGAAAGCAATCGCTTTACTATCATACAATTTTTCAAAAAGACGATTCTTTTCAGCAAGGTTACGTTCTAAACGCTCACGGAAAATATCTTTATCCAAAAGATCTGCGATACGAATTCCCACACGAGCAGCCTTATCCATATAAGCTGGACCAATTCCCTTGATTGTAGTCCCAATCTTATTGTCGCCCTTAGCTTCTTCTTGCAAACGGTCTAACTCGATATGATAAGGCAGAATAACATGCGCGCGATCAGAAATACGCAAGTTATCAGTTGTAACACCCTCCTCATGAAGATAGCTCAACTCTTTCACAAGAGATTTAGGATTTACAACCATACCATTCCCAATAACAGAAATTTTTTCAGGGAAGAAAATCCCAGATGGAATCAAGTGCAACTTAAATTTCTTACCATCAATCACAATCGTGTGACCTGCATTATCACCACCTTGGTAACGTGCAATCACTTCTGCATTCGCTGAAAGGAAGTCTGTAATCTTCCCTTTACCTTCATCACCCCACTGGGTACCTACAACAACAACTGAAGTCATAATCTTGTCTGAGCCCTCAGGCTCTTCCTTTCTCACATACATGGCAGGAATCTCACCCGCAATTATATCTTACAATTTATTATAAGAAAAAATCGCCTTTTTATCAAGAAGAAACAATAGAAAGATTTGCTATTTCCAACTATTAAAAAATGATTTAGAAAAATTACCAGCTATTTATTGTTATATTGCCATAAAAAAGTAAGTTTGTTCGGAAATGTACTAAAATTACCTCATCAAGAAATAACCCCCCGATTCATTATCATCTTTTCAAGATACAAACGATAAGCAACACGATAATGGTAAACGATAAAATCCCTACGACACCCAATGCCATATCGAACTAAATAATAAATCAAAAATTTAAAATGAAAATGTTCCCATTCCCAACTATTATCAAAGAAAGTAGCATACTCTTCTTCGATACTCTCATAGAAATCAGACATCTGATCATAAATACTTTGTAGCATAAGCATACACTCCTTTACTTTTTATGACCTTATTCTAACAAAAAATTATAAAAAGTTATCAACAATTCCTGAATTGCTCAAATACCAACCTCAACAAAATAAAAAATGAGAAAGATAGACATAATAGAAACAAATATCTTAAATAAATTTCAAACGGTTAAAGACCTAAAAAGATCTCCTTAAGACTTTTAAATTTGCAATATTTATATTGGTTAAATCCTCGAAAAGCACAGTTTCACTTGCAATCATTGCTCAAAAATAGCTGTCAGTGAAATTTCTCTCGTCAATAAAAAGGCTCTATAATATTTGTAGTGGGTACCCCCTATGGATATTATGGACCCTATTTTGTTGTAGAAAAAGTTCCATAGAAAAAATCATATGGAATCATTACTTTTTATCAAAAACTACTTGATATCCAAGACTCAAACATCAAAATTCTAGATATCATCAATATGGATACACACAAGGAAATTATCGCTAAGCTAGATCATCCTGACACTAAGTGTCCACATTGCCTAGGGCAAATGGATAAATATGACTTCCAAAAACCATCGAAAATTCCTTACCTTGAAACAACTGGTATGCCTACCAGAATCCTCCTGAAAAAGCGTCGTTTCAAGTGCTATCAGTGTTCTAAAATGATGGTAGCCGAGACCTCTCTCGTCAAGAAAAATCACCAAATTCCTCGTATTATCAACCAAAAGATTGCGCAAAAGTTGATTGAAAAAACTTCTATGACCGATATCGCTCATCAACTGGCTATTTCAACTTCAACTGTCATTCGCAAGCTTAGTGACTTCCGTTTTAAGACTGATTTTTCTCGTCTTCCTGAGATTATGTCCTGGGACGAGTATGCCTTTACCAAGGGAAAGATGAGTTTCATTGCACAAGATTTTGATAATCTCAACATCATCACTGTTCTTGAAGGCAGAACACAGGCTATCATCCGAAATCACTTTCTGCGCTACGATAGAGCCGTTCGTTGTCAGGTGAAAATCATTACTATGGATATGTTTAGTCCTTATTATGACTTAGCTAAACAGCTTTTTCCATGTGCTAAAATCGTTCTAGATCGATTTCACATTGTCCAACATCTCAATCGTGCTATGAGTCGCGTCCGTGTTCAAATCATGAATCAATTTGAGCGAAAATCCCATGAATATAAGGCCATCAAGCGCTACTGGAAGCTTATTCAACAAGATAGTCGTAAACTGAGTGATAAGCGATTTTATCGCCCTACTTTTCGTATGCACTTAACGAATAAAGAAATTCTAGACAAGCTTTTGAGCTATTCAGAAGACTTGAGACACCACTACAATCTCTATCAACTCTTGCTTTTTCACTTTCAGAACAAGGAACCTAACAAATTCTTCGGACTTATTAAGGACAATCTAAAGCAGGTTCATCCTCTTTTTCAGACTGTCTTTAAAACCTTCCTCAAGGATAAAGAGAAGCTTGTCAACGCTCTTCAACTACCCTATTCGAACGCCAAATTAGAAGCGACCAATAATCTCATCAAACTTATCAAGCGCAATGCCTTTGGTTTTCGGAACTTTGAAAACTTCAAAAAACGGATTTTTATCGCTCTCAATATCAAAAAAGAAAGGACGAAATCCGTCCTTTCTCTATCTTAGCTTTTCTTCAACCCACTACAGTTGACAAAGAGCCAATAAAAATATCACTTGTCATTAGGTGCAAGACAGATTATTAATTACATAACAAAAAAAGAGGTCGAAACCTCCTTTAATTAACTACTCCGCCAGTAGGACTCGAACCTACGACATCATGATTAACAGTCATGCGCTACTACCAACTGAGCTATGGCGGATTAAAGCTAAGCGACTTCCATATCTCACAGGGGGCAACCCCCAACTACTTCCGGCGTTCTAGGGCTTAACTTCTGTGTTCG
>CAJNCJ010000007.1 GCA_905221235.1 bacterium | reverse complement strand
GAGAAGAAAGCGATCGAAGATAAAGTTAAAGCTGTAAATCCAGATGCAACAGTAGTTGTAGATGATAAAGGAAATGCGACAGTCACAACTCCAGAAGGTAAGACAGCAGTAATTCCAGCAGCAGACTTGACGAAAGATCCAGAAGCTGCAACTAAACCAAATGCAGGTAACGACATCGTTAAACCAGCAGATAAGACAGCAGTTAAAGACCCAGCTAAATTAACAGACGCTGAGAAGAAAGCGATCGAAGATAAAGTTAAAGCTGTAAATCCAGATGCAACAGTAGTTGTAGATGATAAAGGAAATGCGACAGTCACAACTCCAGAAGGTAAGACAGCCGTAATTCCAGCAGCAGATTTGACTAAGTCAGCAGCAGATGCAGCTAAACCAAACGCAGGCGATGACATCGTTAAACCAGCAGCTAAGACAGTAGTAGCAAATCCAGCCAAACTTACAGATGCTGAGAAGACAGCAATCGAAGATAAAGTTAAAGCAGTCAACCCAGGTGCTGAAGTTGTAGTGGACGATAAAGGAAACGCAACAGTAACAGTAAATGGTAAGACAGCGGTAATTCCAGCGGCAGACTTGACAAAAGATGCAGCTGATCAATTGGTAGGAAATAATGCTAAGACTCCAGTAGCTAAAACACCAGTAGTAAATCTGGATAAACTTACAGATGCTGAGAAGACAGCAGTCGCAGCTAAAGTATCAGCTGTTAACCCAGGATCAACAGTAGCTGTGGACGATAAAGGAAATGCGACAGTCACAACTCCAGAAGGTAATGTTTCTGTAATTCCTGCTTCAGAATTAGTCAAGAAACAGGCTGATCTTGAAAAAGAAACTAATGGTAACGATGCTAAGACTCCAGCAGCTAAGACAGTAGTAGCAAATCCAGCTAAACTTACAGATGCTGAGAAGACAGCAGTCGCAGCTAAAGTATCAGCTGTTAACCCAGGATCAACAGTAGCTGTAGACGATAAAGGAAATGCTACAGTAGCTAAAGGTGACGGAACAGTTCTAGATATTCCAGCTTTAGACTTGGTAATCCCAGCTGAAAAATTAGCAGATGCAGCTACAGATGCTAAGGTTAAGACTCCTGCTATCCGTACGTTGGTAGATAAGAAAGACAACTTAACAGACACTGAAAAAGAAGCTGTTAAGAAGGCTATTAAAGCAGTCAACCCAGGATCAACAGTAGTTGTAGATGATAAGGGTAATGCTACAGTTACAACACCATCAGGTGACACAGCAACTATTACAAATGATCTTCTAGTTAAAGATGCTAAAGATACTTCAGACAAGAATAAAGGAAATAACATCAATCTTGACTTTGACAAGGTGTTAGTGACTGATCTTCATAACATCACTAAAGAAGAAAAAGAACAATTCCAATTCATGATTTTAGGTGCGATTAACTCTAAAGATGAATTTGATCTTGATGCCTTCCTTAAAACTACAGATGCTGAAGGAAACACAGTTTATACTTCAAAAGATCCTAAATCTAACGTAACAATTACAATCGATAAAGATGGTAATATGAAAGTTACGAAAGACGGTAAAACTCAATTAGCGGTTACTTTTGAAGCTAATGGAACTGCAAATATCGTAACAGAAGATGGTAAAGTGTTGGCAGTAACAGCTGAAGATATCTTTAAACAACGTCCATATGTACCATCAAATGGTGGAGGCAATAACAGTGGTAACGGTAACGGAACTTCTGGCAATAACGCAGCTAATAACACTGATGCAAAAGTGGATAAAGCTAAGTTAGAAGGTGCTATCCATCAATTAGATGAATTGATCATTAAAGAATCAGCTAAGTTTGATGCAGAAACTGCAAAAGAAGCGAATGCATTATCAGCAGATGCTAAGAAAGTATTTGCTAATGCAGACGCAACTCAAGCAGAAGTGGATGCAATGGTTAAACGTATCGAAGACTTCATGGCGAAAGTTGCTCCATCAACTGATCATGCAACACCAGCTAACGATCAAGCTGCTCAAACACCAGCTGTAGCTCCAGCTACAACTCAAGCAGCAGCTAATGCTAGTCAAACAGCATCAGCACAAGCAAATGCGCGTAAAGCAGCTAAAGAATTGCCAAATACAGGTACAGCAGATTCTGTAGCATCTATGGTAGCAGCTGCCGCAAGTGCAGTACTTGGTCTTGGTCTTGCAGGCCGTCGTCGTAAAGAAGACGAAGAAGCTTAATTGGTAGATTGTTTGATACCTATCAGATGATAAATCCGATTGTCAGAGCTTAAGCAAGTACCTCTCATAAGAAAATCTCCTAGCAGGAAAGCCTGCTAGGAGATTTTTGCATTTCAGGAAGTGGACGGCTGACTTGGCAACCAGCTGAGGGTGAAGGTTAGATGATCAGCTTTTAAGAGGTCTTGGTGTTGGATACTAGATACGGGGAGCTTGTCAAGTCGACATTCTTTGACAAAGTTGAAGTGGCTGTGGTTTTGCTCAGTATGGATATCCAGCCATTTATCTTCTTTAGTGAGATAGACTCGGAGGTGGTCAAAGAGAGGGATTCCGAGGTCGTAGCTGGGTTTTCCTGGACAGGTCGGATAAAAACCAAGAGCTGACCAGATGTACCAAGCAGATAGGCTACCATTGTCTTCATCGCCAGGATAGGCTTGCCAGCTTGGGTGAAAGGCTTTCTGACGCAGTGTCTTGATGAGAAGGGCGGTGTAGTCAGGGTAGTTGCTGTAACGGAAGAGATAAGGAATGTGGAAGCTCGGTTGGTTGGAAATAGCGAGTTGTCCAAAAGGAGCGGTAGCCATTTCGCTCATCTCATGAATCTCGTAACCATAGCCAGTCGTCTCAAAGAGGGGAGCATCCTGACAGATTTTCAAAAGATACTTGCTAAAGGTTTCCTTTCCACCCATAAGCTGAATTAAGCCAGGGATGTCGTGGAGGACGCCTAAAGTCGCTTGAATAGCAGAGCATTCAGCGTAGTCTCGTCCCCAACTATAAGGAGAGAAGTCAGGACGGAAGTTCCCTTGATTGTCTCGCACTCGCATGTAGCCCGTTTTAGCGTCAAATAGATGGCGGTAATTTTGTGAAGCGGTTTTATAAGTTTCTGCGATGTTTGTTTTTCCGAGTTTTTCGGCACAGCTAGCGATACAAAAGTCGCTATAGGCATAGTCTAGGGTATGGCTGACGCTTTCGTGGTAGTCGGTAGAGAGGTAGCCAAGTTCTTGGTATTGGGCTAGTCCGTGGCGGCCATTGATGCCAAGAGGGTCGGAGTTGGTGGCTGTTTCAAGCATGGCTTGGAGGAGTTCTGCTTCTAGGTCAGGGGCCATGTCCTTGCAGGCGCTATCTGTGATAATACCGTCTAAAAGGGTACCCGGCATCATGCCACGTTCATCTGGGGCCAGCCATTTTGGAAGGAAACCAGTATCGCGGTAGCTATTGAGAAATCCTTCTAAAAAGCGACGATAATGCTCTGGTATGATAAGGGCAAAGAGGGGGAAGGTGGTGCGGAAGGTATCCCAGAAACCATTGTTGCTAAAGAGGACACCGGGCTTGACAGTACCAGTATCCAGATCTATGTGGATGGCTTGCCCTGATTCATTAACCTCATAAAAAGTCTGAGGAAATAGGAAGAGTCTGTAAAGACAGTGGTCGAAGAAGGTTCGGTCAGCCTCTCCTGTCTCGATAACGTCAAAACGATGGAGGAGATTTTCCCAGTTCGCTTGGGCACTTGCTTTACAGCTATCAAAATCTTCTTGAGGTAGATTGATTAAAGCTTGAGAAGGAGAGATGAAAGAAGTCGCTAGTTGAATCTCAGCCTGACTGCTTGCTAAGTCAATTCGCCAATCTTCACCTTCTTGGCTGATAGCAAGAATATCCGTGTTCATTTTCAGGGCAGTGAACATTATTAGCGGATTTTTATTGGTCTCAGTTTTTCCTTCTTGTCGCAGGGCAAGAGTCCGCTTATTTACTTGTTCTATTGTCAGTTCATCTGCTGTGTGAAGATAGAGGGAGAGGGCTTTACCTTGATTTTGCTCTAAGCGAATAGAAGCGCCGTAGCAAGTCGGTGTGAGCTGGCTTTCAATTTGATAGCGCAGGGAGAAAATCTTCAGATAATGAGGCTGGAAGGAGGATTTATCCATATCATAGGAAGATTGGCGGTGAAAGAGGCTGTCTCCCCCAAGTTGGCCGGTGACAGGAGTCAGGAGGAGCCAAGAGTAGTCTCCAATCCAAGGACTGGGCTGGTGGGTTAATCGAATCCCCTGAAAGATGGGCAAATGCGGATCGAAAAACCAAGCTCCTTCCTGATCACTGGTCTGGGGCACAAAGTAATTCATCCCAAAAGGAAGGCCTGTATAAGGCAGGGTATTTCCACGAGAAAAGGCATGCTTACTGGCAGTTCCAAAGCGGGTATCGATGGTTTCAAGTAGTGGTTTCATAGTCTTTCCTTTAGCTGTTTTTCTACATTATATCAGAAAAAGAGGACCTTTAGAAAAGGAGTTTCAAAGATAACTATTTTGTAGAAAAATGACTATCATTTGTGTATGTATTTTCTGTTTCAAAAGCTATATACTGAAAATGAAACTTGTTTGAAAGAGGAAACTACACGATGATTTATTCGAAAGAAATTGTTAGAGAGTGGCTGGATGAAGTAGCAGAGCAGGCTAAGGACCATCCAGAGTGGGTGGATGTCTTCGAGCGTTGCTATACAGACACCTTGGACAATACGGTTGAAATCCTAGAAGATGGTTCAACTTTTGTATTGACAGGGGATATTCCTGCTATGTGGCTTCGAGATTCGACAGCCCAGCTACGACCATATCTTCATGTGGCTAAAAGAGACCCTCTCTTGCGCCAGACCATTGCAGGTTTGGTTAAACGTCAGATGACCTTGATTCTCAAGGATCCCTATGCCAACTCCTTTAACATTGAGGAGAACTGGAAGGGGCACCACGAGACTGACCACACAGACCTTAATGGTTGGATTTGGGAACGCAAGTATGAGGTGGATTCGCTTTGCTATCCTTTGCAGTTGGCTTATCTCCTCTGGAAAGAGACTGGCGATACTAGTCAGTTTGATGAGACTTTTGTCGCAGCGACCAAGGAAATTCTTCATCTCTGGACAGTAGAACAAGACCACAAGAACTCTCCTTATCGTTTTGTCCGAGATACGGACCGTAAGGAAGATACACTGGTAAATGATGGCTTTGGACCTGATTTTGCAGTGACTGGTATGACCTGGTCAGCCTTTCGCCCAAGTGATGACTGCTGCCAGTATAGCTACTTGATTCCGTCCAATATGTTTGCAGTTGTAGTCTTGGGGTATGTGCAAGAAATCTTTGCCGAACTAGACCTAGCTGATAGCGAGAGTATTATTGCTGATGCCAAGCGTCTCCAGACTGAGATTCAAGAAGGCATCGAAAACTACGCCTACACCACCAACAACAAGGGTGAAAAGATTTATGCCTTTGAAGTGGATGGCCTAGGAAATGCCAGCATCATGGATGATCCAAACGTACCAAGTTTGTTGGCTGCGCCTTATCTGGGCTACTGCGATGTCAACGACGAAGTCTATCAAGCAACTCGTCGTACCATTTTGAGCCCTGAAAATCCATATTTCTACCAAGGTGAATATGCTAGTGGTCTTGGAAGTTCCCATACCTTCTATCGCTATATCTGGCCCATTGCCCTTTCTATCCAAGGCTTGACAACAAGTGATAAGGCAGAGAAGAAATTCTTGCTGGATCAGCTGGTTGCTTGCGATGGGGGCACAGGTGTCATGCATGAAAGTTTCCACGTGGACGACCCAACGCTTTACTCTCGTGAATGGTTCTCTTGGGCCAACATGATGTTCTGCGAGTTGGTCTTGGATTACTTGGATATCCGCTAAGGAGAGCGTTTTAGCTCAACCGATTCTTGTTAGAATCACAAGTTTACATTTAAAACGTTAAAATTTAAATTTAGAATGAGGTTTTACTTCATGGAAAATGTTGTTGTACATATTATCTCGCACAGTCACTGGGATCGTGAGTGGTACTTGCCTTTTGAAAGCCACCGTATGCAGTTGGTGGAATTATTTGACAATCTCTTTGATCTCTTTGAAAATGACCCTGAGTTCAAGAGTTTCCACTTGGATGGACAAACCATTGTCCTTGATGACTACTTGGAGATTCGCCCTGAAAATCGTGACAAAGTCCAACGATACATCGACGAAGGCAAACTTAAAATTGGTCCCTTTTACATTTTGCAAGATGACTACTTGATTTCAAGTGAAGCCAATGTCCGCAATACTCTTATCGGTCAGCAAGAAGCTGCAAAATGGGGCAAATCCACTCAGATTGGCTACTTCCCAGATACCTTTGGAAATATGGGACAAGCGCCTCAAATCCTACAAAAATCAGGCATTCACGTGGCAGCCTTTGGGCGTGGGGTGAAACCGATTGGTTTTGATAACCAAGTTCTTGAAGATGGGCAATTTACTTCCCAGTTTTCAGAAATGTACTGGCAAGGTGCGGATGGTAGTCGTGTCCTCGGGATTCTCTTTGCCAACTGGTATAGTAACGGGAATGAAATTCCAGTTGATAAAGACGAGGCCTTGACCTTCTGGAAACAAAAATTGTCAGATGTGCGTGACTACGCTTCGACCAATCAGTGGTTGATGATGAACGGATGTGACCATCAACCTGTACAAAGAGATCTGAGCGAAGCCATTCGTGTAGCTAACGAGCTCTTCCCAGATGTGACCTTTGTTCATAGTTCTTTTGATGAATATGTCCAAGCCGTAGAAAGTGCCCTACCAGAGCAATTATCAACGGTTACAGGAGAGTTGACCAGTCAGGAAACAGATGGCTGGTACACACTTGCCAACACTTCTTCATCTCGTATTTATCTCAAACAAGCCTTCCAAGAAAATAGCAATCTCCTAGAGCAAGTGGTAGAACCCTTGACAATTATCACTGGGGGCCACAACCACAAGGATCAGTTGACCTATGCTTGGAAAACACTTTTGCAGAATGCGCCGCATGATAGTATCTGTGGCTGTAGTGTGGACGAAGTTCACCGAGAGATGGAAACGCGTTTTGCCAAGGTCAACCAAGTAGGAAACTTTGTTAAGAGCAATCTTCTTAACGAGTGGAAGGGTAAAATTGCTACAGCTAAGGCTCAAAGTGATTATCTCTTTACTATCATTAATACAGGCTTGCATGATAAGGTTGATACTGTCAGCACAGTGATTGATGTTGCGACTTGTGATTTCAAGGAATTGCATCCAACAGAAGGCTACAAGAAGATGGCTGCTCTTACCTTGCCAAGCTACCGTGTGGAGGACTTGGATGGTCGTCCTGTAGAGGCTAAAATCGAAGACCTTGGGGCTAATTTTGAGTATGATTTACCAAAAGACAAGTTCCGCCAAGCTCGTATTGCTCGTCAAGTGCGCGTGACCATCCCCGTTCATCTAGCACCGCTTTCTTGGACTACCTTCCAATTGCTGGAAGGAGAACAAGAACACCGTGATGGCATCTACCAAAACGGAGTGATTGATACGCCATTTGTAACGGTGAGTGTGGATGACAACATCACAGTCTATGACAAGACAACTCACGAAGCTTACGAAGACTTTATCCGCTTTGAAGACCGTGGGGATATCGGAAACGAATACATCTATTTCCAACCAAAAGGAACAGAGCCCATCTATGCAGAGCTTAAGGGCTACGAGGTCTTGGAAAACACAGCTCGCTACACTAAGATTTTGCTCAAACATGAATTGACAGTGCCTGTCAGTGCTGATGAAAAGCTAGAAGAAGAGCAAAAAGGCATCATTGAGTTTATGAAGCGTGAGGCTGGACGGTCAGAAGAATTGACAAACATTCCTCTTGAAACTGAGTTGACTGTCTTTGTTGACAATCCACAAATCCGCTTTAAGACTCGCTTTACTAACACTGCCAAAGACCACCGTATCCGTCTCTTGGTCAAGACTCATAACACGCGTCCAAGCAATGATTCTGAAAGCATCTATGAAGTGGTGACACGACCAAACAAACCAGCAGCTTCATGGGAAAATCCTGAAAATCCTCAACACCAACAAGCCTTTGTTAGTCTGTATGACGATGAAAAAGGGGTGACTGTATCTAACAAGGGATTGAATGAATACGAAATCCTTGGAGACGACACCATTGCCGTGACTATTTTGCGTGCATCAGGTGAGTTGGGTGACTGGGGTTACTTCCCAACACCAGAAGCACAATGCTTGCGTGAGTTTGAGGTCGAATTTGCGATTGAATGCCACCAAGCCCAAGAACGCTTTTCAGCCTATCGTCGGGCTAAAGCCTTGCAGACACCATTTACCAGCCTTCAGATTGCTAGACAAGAAGGAAGCGTGGCTGCGACTGGTAGCCTCTTGAGTCATTCTGTTCTCAGCATACCGCAAATCTGTCCGACAGCCTTTAAGGTAGCTGAAAATGAAGAAGGCTATGTTCTTCGTTACTACAATATGTGTAGTGAAAATGTGCGTGTACCGGAAAGTCAACATCTCTTCCTGGACCTACTGGAACGACCATACCCAGTTCATAGAGGTCTCATTTCACCACAAGAGATTCGTACAGAATTGATCAAAAAAGAAGAAATTTAATTTCAAAAAGTAAACATAAAAAGAAAGGAGGGGCGAAAAAGTAAGGACTAACTGCTGATTCGCCCCTTTTTATGGTAAAAACAATGACCATTGCAACGATTGATATCGGAGGGACTGGGATTAAGTTTGCTAGTCTGACTCCTGATGGGAAAATATTGGATAAGAAAAGCATTCCAACGCCAGAAAGCTTGGAGGAATTACTAGCTTGGTTAGACCAGTGCTTGTCAGAACAGGATTACAGCGGGATTGCTATGAGCGTTCCAGGTGCGGTCAATCAAGAAACAGGTGTGATTGATGGCTTCAGTGCCGTACCTTATATCCACGGCTTTTCTTGGTATGAGGCGCTTAGCTCTTATCAGCTACCTGTCCATCTTGAAAATGACGCCAACTGCGTTGGGCTCAGTGAATTGCTTGTTCATCCAGAGCTTGAAAATGCAGCCTGTGTCGTGATTGGGACAGGGATTGGCGGAGCCATGATTATCAATGGCAGACTTCACCGAGGTCGCCACGGCTTGGGTGGAGAATTTGGCTACATGACAACCCTTGCCCCTGCGAAAAAGCTCAACAATTGGTCGCAATTAGCGTCAACTGGAAATATGGTGCGATACGTGATTGAAAAATCTGGTCAGACTGATTGGGACGGTCGCAAGATTTACCAAGAGGCTGCAGCTGGCAATGTTCTTTGTCAAGAAGCCATTGAGCGCATGAATCGCAATCTGGCGCAAGGCTTGCTCAATATTCAGTATCTCATCGATCCAGATGTTATCAGTCTGGGAGGCTCTATCAGCCAAAATCCAGACTTCATCCAAGGGGTCAAAAAAGCTGTCGATGACTTTGTCGATATCTACGAAGAATACACGGTCGCACCTGTCATACAAGCCTGCACCTATCATGCAGATGCCAATCTCTACGGTGCCCTTGTCAACTGGCTACAGGAGGAAAACCAATGGTAAGATTTACAGGACTTAGTCCCAAACAAACTCAGGCAATCGACTTGCTGACAAAACATATCTCTTTACCAGATGTGGAAGTGGCAGTCGCTCAGTCTGACCAAGCGTCTATCTCTATCAAGGGTAAAAGTGGACAATATCAACTAACTTATGACAAACCTCACCAACTCTATCGCGCCTTGTCCATGTTGGCAACGGCTCTAGTAGAAGGTGACAAAGTAGCGATTGAAGAACAGGCGGCTTATGAAGATTTAGCCTACATGGCAGACTGTTCGCGCAATGCAGTTTTGAATGTAGCCTCTGCCAAGCAGATGATTGAGGTCTTGGCGCTCATGGGCTACTCAACCTTTGAGCTCTACATGGAAGACACCTACCAGATTGAGGGGCAACCTTATTTTGGCTATTTCCGTGGTGCCTACTCGGCTGAGGAGTTGCAGGAAATCGAAGCCTATGCCCAGCAGTTTGATATGACCTTTGTGCCCTGCATCCAGACCTTGGCCCATTTGTCAGCCTTCGTCAAATGGGGTGTCAAAGAAGTGCAGGAGCTCCGTGATGTAGAGGATATTCTCCTCATTGGCGAAGAAAAGGTTTATGACCTGATTGATGGCATGTTTGCCACCCTGTCTAAATTGAAGACTCGCAAGGTCAATATCGGAATGGACGAAGCCCACTTGGTTGGTTTAGGACGTTACTTGATTTTGAATGGTGTAGTAGACCGTAGTCTCCTCATGTGCCAACACTTGGAGCGCGTGCTGGATATTGCTGACAAATATGGTTTCCACTGTCAGATGTGGAGCGATATGTTCTTCAAGCTCATGTCAGCGGATGGTCAGTACGACCGTGATGTGGAAATTCCAGAGGAAACGCGAGTCTACCTAGACCGTCTCAAAGACCGTGTGACCTTGGTTTACTGGGATTATTACCAAGATAGCGAGGAAAAATACAATCGCAACTTCCGCAACCATCACAAGATTAGCCATGACCTTGCCTTTGCAGGTGGTGCTTGGAAGTGGATTGGTTTCACACCCAACAACCATTTCAGCCGTCTCATCGCTCTTGAAGCCAATAAAGCCTGCCGTGCCAATAATATCAAAGAAGTTATTGTGACAGGTTGGGGGGACAATGGTGGTGAGACCGCTCAGTTTTCTATCCTACCAAGCTTGCAAATCTGGGCAGAACTCAGCTACCGCAATAACCTCGATCGTTTGTCTGCTCACTTCAAGACCAATACAGGTCTAGCAGTTGAGGAATTTATGCAGATTGACCTTGCCAACCTTTTACCAGACCTACCAGGCAATCTCAGTGGCATCAATCCCAACCGCTATGTCTTTTATCAGGATATTCTCTGTCCGATTCTTGACAGACACATGACACCTGAACAGGACAAACCACACTTCGCTCAGGCTGCTGAGACACTTGCTGACATTAAAGAGAAAGCAGGAAAGTATGCTTACCTCTTTGAAACTCAGGCTCAGTTGAACCAGATTTTAAGTAGCAAAGTGGATGTAGGACGACGCATCCGTCAGGCTTACAAAGAAGCTGATAAAGAAAGCCTGCAAGAAATCGCAAGACAAGAATTACCAGAACTCAGAAGCCAAATCGAACACTTCCATACCCTCTTTAGCCGTCAATGGTTGAAGGAAAACAAGGTCTTTGGCTTGGATACAGTTGATATCCGTATGGGCGGACTCTTGCAACGCATCAAGCGAGCAGAAAGTCGTATAGAGGCTTATCTGGCAGGTCAGCTTGACCGCATCGATGAGCTAGAAGTGGAAATCTTACCATTTACTGATTTCTACGCAGACAAGGACTTCGCAGCTACAACAGCCAACCAGTGGCATACTATTGCGACAGCTTCAACGATCTACACGACCTAAAACAAGAACATTGTGTCTTATGAAGAGTGTTTCTCGTGAAACATCCCTTTCTTAAAAAAGTACTCCACATAAAATAATTTGTGGAGTTTTTTCTATAATTAGTAGTTTAACCTAACCTGCAAATAGGAGTATACTAATAATGTAATCGTTATCAAAAGTCTAAAAAGGAATTTTTAGATGGATATCAAAATAAAAAGGGAGGAAATTATGAATAAGTTTTCAAAAACCTTGAGAGACAACTGGATCTTTCTCTTGATGGTTTTACCAGGGGCACTCTGGTTGATTCTATTCTTCTACATTCCAGTATTTGGGAACGTGGTTGCCTTCAAAGACTATCACATGACCAGTAATGGATTCATAGATAGTATCATGAATAGTAAATGGGTCGGACTAGATAACTTCAGATTCTTGTTTAGTTCAAAAGACGCCTTTATTATCACACGAAATACTGTCCTCTACAATCTTGGCTTTATCTTTATCGGTTTGATTGTATCTGTAGGAATTGCCATCATCCTCAGTGAACTCCGTTCTAAGAGAATGGTTAAGATCTTCCAAACTTCTATGTTGTTCCCTTACTTCTTGTCTTGGGTTATCATCAGTTTCTTTACAGATGCCTTCCTAAACATTGATAAAGGGGTGTTCAACCATTTATTGGAAACTCTTGGTCTCAAAGAAATCAATTTCTACGCTGACTTGGGCATCTGGCCATATCTCCTACTTTTCCTAGGTATCTGGAAAGGCTTTGGATATAGCAGTGTCATGTACTATGCGACAATCATGGGAATTGATCCAACCTACTACGAAGCAGCAACAGTGGACGGGGCTAGCAAGTGGCAACGCATTCGCAATGTAACTATTCCGCAGTTGACACCATTGGTAACCGTATTGACCATCCTTGCAGTCGGAAATATCTTCCGTGCAGACTTCGGTCTCTTCTACCAAATCCCCCACAATGCTGGTCAGCTTTATAACGTAACCAACGTCTTGGACGTATATGTATATAATGGCTTGACTCAGACAGCGGATATCGGGATGGCTTCAGCGGCAGGTCTCTACCAATCAGTTGTCGGCTTGATTCTGGTTATCTTATCAAACTTACTTGCAAGACGAGTTGATCCAAACTCAGCCTTGTTCTAGAAAGGAGGAGAATATGGCAGAAAAGAAAATTAAAAAAGAAAAAATTGATAATGTCGGCATTCACTCCTTCAGTAAGAAAGCAGATATCTTCTTCAGTATTATTTCTGGTTTGATCGCCCTCTCTTGTATCCTACCCTTTGTATTCGTTATCGTGATTTCGGTGACAGATGAAAAGAGTATCCTCCAAAATGGATATAGCTTCTTCCCATCCCAATTTGGATTTGACGGTTTTGAATTTTTGGCACAGTTTAAGGATAAAATCCTACAAGCCCTCTTCATCTCAGTTTTTGTAACAGTGGTGGGGACTATCACCAACGTTTTTATCACAACAACCTATGCTTATGCCATCTCACGGACAACCTTTAAGTATCGCAGATTCTTTACAATCTTTGCCCTTCTTAGCATGTTGTTCAACGCTGGTTTGGTACCAGGATATATCGTGGTAACTCGTTTACTTCAACTTGGTGATACAGTTTGGGCCTTGATTGTTCCAATGCTTCTCTCTCCATTTAACATCATCTTGATGCGTTCCTTCTTCAAGAAGACCATTCCAGAAGCCATTCTAGAATCTGCTCGTATCGATGGTGCCAGTGAAGCCCGGATCTTCTTCCAAATCTGTTTGCCATTGTCACTACCAGGTATCGCAACCATCACGCTTTTGACAGCTCTTGGTTTCTGGAATGACTGGTTCAACGCCCTTCTTTATATCAAGAGTGACAACTTGTATCCATTGCAATATTTGCTCATGCAAATCCAACAAAATATGGACTACATCGCAAAAGCAGTCGGTCTATCTGGTCAACTGGGAGTTGCTCTACCGAAAGAAACAGGCCGTATGGCCATGGTTGTGGTCGCAACCCTTCCAATCGCGATTCTGTATCCATTCTTCCAACGCTACTTTGTAAAAGGTTTGACCATCGGTGGTGTGAAAGAATAGTGCTTGTTGAGAAAGAACATTTCTCAGTTCCCAACTTCCCTTGTGTGAAGTTAATACTCTTCGAAAATCTCTTCAAACCACGTCAACGTCGCCTTGCCGTATAGATGTTACTGACTCCGTCAGTTCTATCTGCAACCTCAAAACAGTGTTTTGAGCAACCTGCGGTTAGTTTCCTAGTTTGCTCTTTGATTTTCATTGAGTATAAGATCATTACATTGTTTATAAGTTTAAAAATAAAAAAAGGAGTTTTTGTCATGAAAAACTGGAAAAAATATGCTTTTGCATCTGCTAGTGTAGTCGCTTTGGCTGCTGGTCTCGCTGCTTGTGGAAACCTTTCAGGTAACAAGAAAGCTGCTGACTCAGCTTCAGGTGATAAGACTGTTATTAAAATGTACCAAATCGGTGACAAACCAGATAACTTGGATGAATTGTTAGAAAATGCTAACAAAATTATCGGTGAAAAAGTTGGTGCTAAATTGGATATCCAATATCTTGGATGGGGTGACTATGATAAGAAAATGTCAGTTATCACATCATCTGGTGAAAACTACGATATCGCATTTGCATCTAACTATGTTGTAAATGCTCAAAAAGGTGCCTATGCTGACTTGACTGACTTGTACAAGAAAGAAGGGGCAGAGCTTTACAAAGTACTTGACCCAGCTTACATCAAAGGTAACAGCATTAACGGTAAAATTTACGCAGTTCCAGTTGCAGCCAACGTTGCATCATCTCAAAACTTCGCCTTCAACGGAACTCTTCTTGCTAAATACGGTATCGATATTTCAGGTGTCACTTCATACGAAACACTTGAACCAGTCTTGAAACAAATCAAAGAAAAAGCTCCAGATGTAGTGCCATTTGCGGTTACTAAGAACTTCATCCCATCTGATAACTTTGACTACCCAGTTCCAAATGGACTTCCATTTGTTATCGACCTTGAAGGCGACACTACTAAGATCGTAAACCGTTACGAAGTGCCTCGCTTTAAAGAACACTTGAAGACTCTTCACAAATTCTATGAAGCTGGATACATTCCAAAAGACGTAGCAACAAGCGATACTTCATTTGATCTTCAACAAGATACTTGGTTTGTTCGTGAAGAAACAGTAGGACCAGCTGACTACGGTAACAGCTTGCTTTCACGTGTTGCAAACAAAGACATCCAAATCAAACCAATCACTAACTTCATCAAGAAAAACCAAACAACACAAGTTGCTAACTTTGTTATCTCAAACAACTCTAAGAACAAAGAAAAATCAATGGAAGTGTTGAACCTCTTGAACACTAACCCAGAACTCTTGAATGGTCTTGTTTATGGTCCAGAAGGCAAGAACTGGGAAAAACTTGCAGGTAAAGAAAACCGTGTTAAAGTTCTTGATGGCTACAAAGGAAACACTCACATGGGTGGATGGAACACTGGTAACAACTGGATCCTTTACATCAACGAAAACGTTACAGACCAACAAATCGAAGATTCTAAGAAACAGTTGGCTGAAGCTAAAGAATCTCCAGCACTTGGATTCATCTTTAACACTGACAATGTGAAATCTGAAATCTCAGCAATCTCTAACACAATGCAACAATTCGATACAGCTATCAACACTGGTACTGTAGACCCAGACAAAGCTATTCCAGAATTGATGGAAAAATTGAAATCTGAAGGTGCCTACGAAAAAGTATTGAACGAAATGCAAAAACAATACGATGAATTCTTGAAAAACAAAAAATCATAAGATCAATTGATTTCGTGTATTCATTCCTAATTCCTAAAAACTGAATCACTGTTTTCCTCAGGCTTATCTGGGGGAGGCAGTGATTTTTTGAAACGATAGCATAGATATCCGCGCTTTCTTATCATTATTTAACCATTCAGGAAATCTCAAGTACCATTTAGGATTTGGAGTAAGGATTTAGGAAAATATAGTTTATATTAGAGATGTATCGAGTTTACAAAGGAGAGTTCATATGAAAAAGTATCAACTTTTATTCAAAATAAGTGCAGTCTTGTCTTACTTATTTTTCGTATTTGGTCTTTCTCAGCTGACGCTTATTGTTCAAAATTATTGGCAATTTTCTTCCCAGATTGGCAATTTCGTCTGGATTCAAAATCTCTTGAGTCTGCTATTTAGTGGGGTCATGATTTGGATTCTGGTTAAGACAGGTCATGGTTATCTCTTTCACATTCCAAGAAAAAAATGGCTTGGGTATTCGATTTTGACAGTATTAGTGCTAGTGCTCCAGATCTCTTTTAACGTTCAGACAGCTAAACATGTTCAGTCAACTGCTGAAGGTTGGGCTGTATTGATCGGTTATAGTGGGACCAACTTTGCTGAGCTAGGTATCTATATAACTTTGTTCTTTCTGACTCCACTTATGGAAGAGCTAATCTATAGAGGATTACTGCAACACGCCTTTTTTAAGCATTCGAGATTTGGCCTTGATTTGCTTCTTCCGTCAATTTTATTTGCTCTTCCTCATTTTTCAAGCCTGCCTAGTCTGTTAGATATCTTCGTCTTTGCAACATCTGGCATCATCTTTGCTAGTTTGACCCGCTATACCAAGAGCATTTATCCTTCCTATGCGGTGCATGTGATTAATAATATTTTCGCGACATTACCATTTTTGCTGACTTTTTTACACAGGATATTTGGGTAAAATGTTGGTACGAGAGTTAGGAATGATAGTTTTTCAATTTAAGGAGGAAAATGAGAATGACACCATTAAAATGGTTTGCCGGAGGAAGTGAAAGGCGTTGTGAAGCCATGACTATCATAAATTATCTATTGGAAGATATAAAGGATACGCCTCAACTGACTCCCTTGAAAAATCTGTTAGTGAGTTATAAAAGACGATTAGAGGACGATGGGACCTCTACCCCATTTATATTGAGCCAAATGAATGTTGACATCTCACGTATGTTAATTGACAATAAGCTGATGTTATCAGAAAGTCAATCCGAGCAGATCAAAAAATTGAGAGAATTATCTGCTATTCGCTATGGCTAATGATGAAGTGCAGGGACAGGCCACCTTCTACAATTTCCAGTCAAATAAATTGCATTCGTTTTCTCAAGCAGGTATACTAGTATAGTTAGATGAAAAATTCTGAAAATTTAATAATAGAAAAGAGAACAAATCTTATGGCAAAAGATATTCGTGTCTTACTTTACTACCTTTACACTCCAATTGAAAATGCAGAGCAATTTGCTGCAGACCACTTGGCTTTCTGTAAATCAATCGGCCTTAAAGGCCGTATCCTAGTCGCTGACGAAGGAATTAACGGAACAGTTTCAGGGGATTATGAAACAACTCAAAAATACATGGACTACGTTCACGGCCTCCCAGGCATGGAAGACCTCTGGTTCAAGATTGACGAAGAAAGTGAACAAGCCTTCAAGAAGATGTTTGTTCGCTACAAGAAAGAAATTGTCCACCTTGGTTTGGAAGACAACGACTTTGACAACGACATCAACCCACTTGAAACAACAGGTGCTTACCTGTCTCCAAAAGAGTTCAAAGAAGCTCTTCTTGACGAAGATACAGTTGTCCTTGACACACGTAACGATTACGAGTACGATCTAGGACATTTCCGTGGGGCTATCCGCCCAGACATTCGCAACTTCCGTGAGTTGCCACAATGGGTTCGTGATAACAAAGAAAAATTCATGGACAAGCGTGTCGTGGTTTACTGTACAGGTGGGGTTCGCTGTGAGAAATTCTCAGGCTGGATGGTTCGTGAAGGCTACAAAGATGTTGGCCAATTGCACGGAGGAATCGCAACTTACGGTAAAGACCCAGAAGTCCAAGGTGAGCTTTGGGATGGGAAAATGTACGTTTTTGACGAGCGTATCGCCGTTGATGTTAACCATGTTAACCCAACCATCGTAGGGAAAGACTGGTTTGATGGAACACCATGTGAACGTTATGTCAACTGTGGAAATCCATTCTGTAACCGTCGTATCTTGACATCAGAAGACAATGAAGACAAGTACCTTCGTGGATGCTCACACGAGTGCCGTGTTCACCCACGTAACCGCTATGTTTCAGAAAATGAATTGACACAAGCAGAAGTGATCGAGCGCCTAACCGCTATCGGTGAAAGCTTGGATCAAGTAGCTACAGTATAAGATCAAACAGTCCTCAGGGGCTGTTTTTCTATGCTTTTTACTTAAAAATCTAATACTCAATGAAAATCAAAGAGCAAACTAGGAAGCAAGCCGCAGGCTGTACTTGAGTACGGCAAGGCGAAGCTGACGCGGTTTGAATTTGATTTTCGAAGAGTATAAAGTTTGTTTTTGTATCTTTCAGGAAAATAAGGTATACTATATGTAAACGATTTCAAAAGGAGTTCAGTTATGACGAAAACATTTTTTATTCCAAATAAACAGAGCATTTTAGGAGAACAGGAAATTTTGACTGCCAAGTCTATCTTGTCCTTGGTAGATGGTTTGGAGTCACATAGCTATGATGCTGTCTATCTCCGTCAACCGCTTAATCGTCTCGAGTATATCGAGTGTGCGATAGTGGGGCAATCACAATTTCTCTTTAAGGTCAGTTATGCTGATGGTCAAAAGGCCTATCGTGTCGATCTTCCTGACCTACTTACAAAAACAGACTGGCAGATTATCAAAGCATTTTTAGATGCCCTGGTTGCTTACACAGGAACTGAGATTGAGGGGCTAGATGGTTTCGACTTTGAAGCTTATTTCCAAGCAAGTATTCAAGCCTATCTGGCAGACACTGTAGCCCGCTTTACGATTTGCCAAGGAATTTTTAACCCTGTTTTCTTTAGTCGTGAGGACTTGAAAAGCTTTTTAGAGGAAGACGGCTTGGCTCAGTTTGAAGCGCGTATACGTGCGGTTCAAGAGACGGATGCTTACTTTGCAAGAGTTTCCTTCTATCAGGATGGAGAAGGCCAAGTGCACGGTGTTTACCATCTGGCTCAAGGCGTCAAGACCGTTTTACCGAGAGAACCATTTGTTCCTGCAGCCTATATTGAGCAATTGGTGGATAAGGAAGTGCAGTGGGAGATTGACTTGGTTCAAATCACAGGAGACGGCTCTAAACCAGAAGACTATGAAGCCATTGCCCGCTTGAACTATGCAAAATTCCTAGAGTCACTACCATCAGCATTTTACCACCAACTAGATGCCAATCAATTAGAAGTGCAACCCATCTTAGACAAAGATTTTAAAGCATTAGCACAAGAAAAGTAAAGTAGAAGCAGGTCAATCGACTTGCTTTTTTGGTATATAAAAAATCCTGCCATGGATGACAGGATTGAAGTTTAAAGAAAGGCCAAGATACGAAGATAATCCCCAATCAGTGCCACTTCAGCTACAAAGAAGAGGAGGATAATCACTCCGTTCACAAGGACAGACAAGAATAACTGATAAAAGGAGTCGGTTTCACTTGCTTGACTTGGTCTTGTAATGATATGGAGACTGGCAAGTAGAATGATTCCAATGCTAATCACACACAAGAGAGCTGTAAATCGTAGGCTATCAAAGAAGGCAAAGAAACTAGCAATAGCAGTGAGGATGATTGGAATTGCCAAGAGTTGACTATATTGTTGGAGAACTTTTTCTAGCGTCCAGTCCGTTTCTTGGTAGATAAATCGTCTTACGACGAAACTACCTAAGAGGAATGAAAAGAAGAAGAGTGTTGTCGCTACTAGGATAGAAATGATAGAAAAGAGAGTTAAAGGAGCTAGTTGCTCAGGGAAGTGGCTGTTGATAGTTGCTATATGTCCATAGTAAGCATGTTTGATGTGGTAGATACTAAAGAAAAAGGAAGATGCAGAAAACAGAATGAGTAAGAGAAAGGCTGTGTAACTGTGTGTGCTACTTGTTTCAAGCTTGCTTGTAGGAGATTTGATCGCTTCCACTAGCCAAGACCAAAAATCAAGCACTTGCTCTTTCCATTTATCCGTCGATTTTAGAGCTTGGTCGGGAATATAAGGACTTTCTAAGGATTTACTGAGAAGAAGGGGCTCTTTCGTAGTTGTTTTTTGCTGAGGAAGTGCTTCTTGGTTCTCTTCAGCTATAGTGACTTTTTCGGTTTCTTTAGAAAGATCTTGCTCTTCTTCAGTAGAATCTAATGCTTTCTTTTCTTCTATTTCTGTTCTCGATTCACTGTCTTCAGGCGTTTCAATTTTCTCTTCTTGCTGGCTTTCAAGTTCGACTTCAGCTTGAGAGACTTCCTCCTCTACTTGAGTATTTTTTTCAATTGGTGTATCGAGATCGGCTATTGTTTCTTCAGCCTTGTCTGCAACATCTTTGACTTGTTCATCAGACTTGTTCTTACTTGTTGTTTTTACAAAATCATTACTTTCAAACCATTCTTGTTTCATGGTAGAACCTCCTTTTTAGTTGTATATACATCATTTTGGTAGATATAAGTAGATTTGTTAGGGTCTGTTGGCTGTAGTTTCAAGACTAATATAATCTTTAGCCCTAGCTATGAGTTGACCTTTTACATTGGTTTTTTCAGTTTTGTAAGGGTTGCTTAATTCGTTTGGGTGATGTTGACTCTCATCTCTTGATAACTGATAAATAGGACCATAGTGACTTGATAGGTCTAAGTTGATTTCTTGGCTTTCTTTTTGAGTTAGCATGATACTGAGCGCATTTTTAGAAGATAGTTCTACTTTACCATATACTTTAATATTTTCAGCGTGGAAGTGATTTTCTGTTGACTCTAGCTGACTATCTGTAAGGTCTGTATCAAAGATATTAATGATATTTGGGGTTGTGAGTTTGCTGTTTTTGATACGACTTCCTTCGATTCGGAGGAGATAGCCATTATTGGTATTGAGGGTCGCATTTTCAAGGCTAGCATTTATGATGGTGGTTTGTCCACGATTGGCTGACACGTTGATCCCTTTTAAACTTCTTCCTTTTGGAACTTGGAGAATAACTTCTTCAAAACGACGAGAGTAGCTACTTGCGATATGGAGAATCCCGCCAATTCCAGAAGAGAGAAACGGAGTTTCAGACAGTTTTTTATCCGTTAGGCTCAGTGTTTTATCGTTTTGATTTGTGACAAGATCATGGTGAGAAGAGAGTGATGGATGGTAAGAAATGTGGATTTGATCATCGAAAGAGTCTGTGATGGTCAGTGCGTGTTGATGGAGAGTAATCTCTAGGTTTTCGACTTCCTTGCCAAAGGTCAACTCTTCCATCCGACTATCATAGACAGGCTCCTTGGACATGGCAAGTAGGCTCTTAATTCCGTCAGATTGAATACCTATAAAGAGTAGGATAAAGCCGATAACAGTAGTCACCACACCAAAGATGAGAAATCCTTTTGTCAATTTACGCATGCTGGTCACCTCTCTTTCCTTTTTTGAGAACAAATTGCACCAGGCGAACAATGAGTAGGCCGAAGAAGCGGGCTACATAGGAAATGCCTAGTAAAACCAGCGAAGAAGCACCGATGGCTAGTAAGCCAGAACCGAAAATCAAGATAAAGGCTGATTTGGCTTGGGCTAAGACAGTGAAACTTTCAACTAAAAATAGGAATCCGCCGATGATACCAAGTATGGAAACCGCAAAGAAAGCCAAGATGACAGTCAAAGCTGCCACAAGGATTCCGAACAGGGCCACGAGGATGGCGATTCCCAGAGGAATACCGATGGGTGCTGCAAGGAGAGCTAACAAGGCGATATGCAAAATTTGTCGGTTATTTTTTTGAGCGGGCGCTTCATTGATTTTTTTATCGAGAAGATTGGAGAGAACTTCGTGGGCCGCTTCCTTAGGAGTTCCCAAGCTAGCGATGAGTTCTTCTTCTCCTTCGACTCCAGCATCGTCAAAGAGTTCTCTGAAATAGTCCATGGCTTCAATTTGGTCAGCCTGAGGCAGTTTTTTGAGATAGAGTTCTAGCTGAGTCAGGTATTCAGTTCTTGTCATGGCGGATACTCCCTTCTATGATGCCATTGATGGTGTCTGTATAGAGTGTCCATTCATCTTTTAGGGTCAAGAGCTGTTCTATACCACCGTTTGTCAAGGAGTAGTATTTGCGCATGCGACCTTGGAACTCTCTAGAATAGGTTGTCAGAAAGCTATTGCCCTCCAATTTTTTGAGAATGGGATAGAGTGTGGATTCTTTGATATTAGCGATCAGCTTAATGGTTTGGCTAATCTCATAACCATAAGAATCCCCTTTTTCCAGTACGGCCAAGATGAGAAATTCAATCAAGGCAGAGGATGTTGGAAAGTACATGGGAAACCTCCTTTTCTAATGTGTAAGATTTTTATATATAATTTTTCTACACATACATTGTACATCTAAAAGAAAGCCCTGTCAAGAGAAATGTGTAAAATTTTTATATATAAAAAACTTCTAGCCAAAACTAGAAGTTTAAAGGATTTTATCAGCTCTATCCACTGTAAAGAGGGCCACAGTCATCAGGATATCGACGAGCAAGAGGGCAGCTACAGCTGGCACCCAAGAATGGAACAGGTCAAAACTGTAACCAAAGAGAGTCGGTCCAAAGGCTGCCAGAATATAGCCTCCTGTTTGAGATAGACCGGACAATTGGGCTGTCTTTTCAGGAGCGCTTGTCTTGAGTGAAAAGTTGACCATGAGATAAGGGAAGAGGGCGCTGGTTGCGGTTCCGATGAGGAGATGGATGGCAAGCCAGTAAAAGAAATTACTAACAGGGAAAAAGAGCATGGAAATGCCGACCACACCAGCTAGTGAAACCAAAATGAGCATGATCTGACGGTTGCGAGTAGATAAGCTGGTTGTCAGGCTTGGGATGGTCATTGAAAAAGGAATGCTAATCAGAGAGAAGATAGATGTCAGCAAGCCAGCTTCGTGACTGGATAGGCCTGCATGGATAGCCATAGTAGGTAGCCAGGTCATAGCAGTGTAAAAGAGCAAGGATTGAAAACCTGCAAAAACAATAACTGCCCAGACCTGTTTATTACGCATGACCTTTGTTTGGCTTTTCTGTTTGGTTTGTGGAGCTAGTCTGTGATTATAGCGGTGATTTGGGAGCCAGACCAAAAAAGTTGCTAGACAGAGCAGGGTGAGGAGGATGATGAGGCCTTTCCAAGAACTGGCTTGTGTAATGGGCACAGCCAGATAGGAAGCCAGAGCTGTCGCAATCCCCATAGACGTCACATATAAGGTGGTCAGAAAACCAATTTTCTTTGGTTGATTGGCTTGGATAAGACTAGGAAGCAGAACGTTGATGACTGCGATACTTGCCCCAACCATCAAGGTTCCTAGATAGAGGAGAGGCAGATTGATTAGTCGAATCAGAGAGCCAATGGTTAAGAAGAAGAGACTGTAGGTAAAGAGATGCTCCAAGCCGATTTTCTGAGCCAGTCGGGTAGAAAATAGCGAGAAGAGAGTAAACATGAGAAGGGGAAGGCTGGTCAAGACACCAAGTGAACTAACTTCTACTCCCAGGCCTTGCGAAATATCCCCCAAAATAATAGGTAAAACAGTAAAAGGAGTCCGCAAGGAAACACCAATCAGGATAATACCTGGAACAAAAAAGAGTGATTGCTTTTTCATATAATACCTCTTCTAGCTGATTTTAATAACAGCTTATTTTAAGGCTTTTTCACTATAATGTCAAGTAAGGTTTCTGGCTTTCAAGATAAAAATGGGAAAGTCTTGAAAATTATGATAAAATAGTGGAAGGAAAAATTCAGGAGAGTAGTAGTGACTCAAAATGTTGAAAGTCTTCTCGTATCCATTGTAATCAGTGCATACAATGAAGAAAAATATCTGCCTGGTCTAATTGAAGACTTAAAAAATCAAACCTATCCTAAAGAAAATATTGAAATTCTATTTATAAATGCTATGTCTACAGATGGGACAACAGCCATCATTCAGCAATTTATAAAAGAAGACACAGAGTTTAACTCAATCAGATTGTATAACAATCCTAAGAAAAATCAAGCTAGTGGTTTTAACCTGGGTGTTAAACACTCTGTAGGGGACCTTATTTTAAAAATTGATGCTCATTCAAAAGTTACTGAAAGTTTTGTAATAAACAATGTGGCTGTTATTCAACAAGGTGAATCTGTCTGTGGAGGTCCTAGGCCGACGATTGTCGAAGGAAAGGGAAAATGGGCAGAGACCTTGCATCTTGTTGAGGAAAATATGTTTGGCAGTAGCATTGCCAATTATCGAAATAGTTCCGAGGATAGATATGTTTCTTCTATTTTCCATGGGATGTATAAACGAGAGGTTTTCCAGAAGGTTGGTTTAGTAAATGAGCAACTTGGTCGAACGGAAGATAATGATATTCATTATAGAATTCGAGAACATGGTTATAAAATCCGCTATAGCCCAAGTATTCTATCTTATCAGTATATTCGACCAACATTCAAGAAAATGCTGCATCAAAAGTATTCAAATGGTTTGTGGATTGGCTTGACAAGTCATGTTCAGCCTAAGTGTTTATCATTATTTCACTATGTTCCTTGTTTATTTGTTTTGAGTCTTGTGTTTAGTCTAGCATTGTTACCGATCACATTCGTATTCATAACTTTACTATTAGGTGCCTATTTTCTACTTTTATTATTACTCACTTTGCTAACTTTATTAAAACATAAAAATGGATTTCTAATTGTGATGCCCTTTCTTTTATTTTTCATTCACTTTGCTTATGGCCTTGGGACGATTGTAGGTTTAATTAGAGGATTTAAATGGAAGAAAGAGTACAAGGGAACAGTAATTTATTTGGAAAAATAAGCCAAATAAATTAAAATGTGCTACAATAACAATATAGTAAAACTCTTTTAAGGAGGAGTAAATTTCTATGAATAAAAAACTCACAGATTATGTCATTGATCTGGTGGAAATTTTAAATAAACAACAAAAACAGGTCTTTTGGGGCATATTTGATATTTTCAGTATGGTGGTTTCCATCATTGTATCTTATATTTTATTCTACGGATTGATTAATCCAGCGCCTGTTGACTACATTATCTATACGAGTTTGGCCTTCCTGCTCTATCAATTGATGATTGGATTTTGGGGGTTGAACGCTAGTATCAGCCGTTACAGCAAGATTACGGACTTTATGAAAATCTTTTTTGGCGTGACTGCGAGCAGTGTTTTGTCTTATGGAATCTGCTATGCCTTCTTGCCACTCTTTTCAATCCGTTTCATCATTCTCTTTATCTTGTTGAGTACCTTCTTGATTTTATTGCCACGGATTACTTGGCAGTTAATCTACTCTAAACGCAAAAAAGGCAGTGGTGATGGGGAACATCGTCGTACCTTCTTGATTGGTGCTGGCGATGGTGGAGCTCTCTTTATGAATAGCTACCAACACCCAACCAGTGATTTGGAACTTGTCGGTATTTTGGATAATGATGAAAAGAAAAAGGGTCAAAAACTCGGTGGTATCCCTGTTTTGGGCTCTTATGATAATCTGCCTGAATTAGCCAAACGCCATCAAATCGAGCGTGTTATCGTTGCAATTCCGTCGCTTGATCCGTCAGAGTATGAACGTATCCTGCAAATGTGTAATAAGCTGGGTGTCAAATGTTACAAGATGCCTAAGGTTGAAACAGTTGTTCAGGGACTTCACCAAGCAGGTGGAGGCTTCCAGAAGATTGATATCACAGACCTTTTGGGTCGTCAGGAAATTCGTCTTGACGAATCGCGTCTGGGCGCAGAACTTACAGGTAAGACCATCTTAGTCACAGGTGCTGGTGGTTCAATTGGTTCTGAAATCTGTCGCCAAGTTAGCCGCTTCAATCCTGAACGCATCGTCTTGCTCGGTCATGGGGAAAATTCAATCTACCTTGTTTATCATGAATTGATTCGCAAGTTCCAAGGGATTGATTATGTACCTGTGATTGCGGACATTCAAGATTACGACCGTTTGTTGCAAGTCTTTGAGCAGTACAAGCCAGCTATTGTTTATCATGCGGCTGCCCACAAGCACGTTCCTATGATGGAACGCAATCCAAAAGAAGCCTTCAAAAACAATATTCGTGGAACCTACAATGTTGCTAGGGCTGTTGATGAAGCCAAGGTGCCTAAGATGGTTATGATTTCGACGGATAAGGCGGTCAACCCACCCAATGTTATGGGAGCAACCAAGCGCGTGGCTGAGTTGATTGTTACTGGCTTTAACCAACGTAGCCAATCGACCTACTGTGCAGTTCGTTTTGGGAATGTTCTTGGTAGCCGTGGTAGTGTCATTCCAGTCTTTGAACGTCAGATTGCTGAAGGCGGTCCTGTAACGGTGACAGACTTCCGTATGACCCGTTACTTTATGACCATCCCAGAAGCTAGTCGTCTGGTTATCCATGCTGGTGCTTATGCCAAGGATGGAGAAGTCTTTATCCTTGATATGGGCAAACCAGTCAAGATTTATGATTTGGCCAAGAAAATGGTCCTTCTAAGTGGCCACACCGAAAGTGAAATTCCAATCGTTGAAGTTGGAATCCGTCCAGGTGAAAAACTCTACGAAGAACTCTTGGTATCCACCGAACTTGTTGATAATCAGGTTATGGATAAGATTTTCGTTGGTAAGGTGAATGTCATGCCTCTAGAAGCCATCGATCAAAAGATTGAAGAATTCCGCACTCTCAGTGGAGATGAGTTGAAACAAGCTATTATCGCCTTTGCTAATCAAACAACCCACGTTGAATAAAAAATCTTTAAAATCAGAAAAACGCATATTATCAGGACTTTAAAAGTCTTGGTAATATGCGTTTTGTTATGTAGAGACTTGCTTCGTTTTCATTGAGTATGAAATGGAGTTTTTGCCCAGTCTCCGTTATGTTATTGGAAATACGCCAAAACTTCTAAGGGTTTGTGGGCGATATAATCAGGCTGATAGTTGAGCAAGTCTGATTGCTCTCCAAATCCCCAAGTGACAGCTAATTTCTGAATGCCTGTTTCCTGAGCCCCCAGCATATCAAACTTGGTATCACCGATGATGATGGCTTGTTCTGGAATTAATTGATGTGCCTGCAAGGCTTGGCGAATGACATCGGCCTTATGGGGTGCCTCAGGGCTGGAACCATAAATGCCCTCAAAGAAATGATGGATTCCCAAATTTTTAGTCATGTCCTGAGCGGTTGGTGTATTCTTTGTAGTGGTGATGTAGAGAGGATAATTGCTTGATAATTCCTCAAGTAATTCTACAATCTGAGGGAAGAGCTGAGCTTCATGGATGCCTTTTTCCTTATAGTAAGAACGGTATATCTGCACAGCTTCAGAGATTTGTTCTTTGGGCAGGCAGGTCGCAAAACTACTTTCGAGGGGCGGTCCCATAAAACCACGAATCGTTTTGGTATCAGGGCTAGGCACGCCAAGCTCCTTAAAAGTATGGGTAAAGGCATTGTGAATCCCGATAGAACTATCCACGAGGGTTCCATCCAGATCGAAAAAGATAGCTGAGATAGAGGTCATAGTTTCTCCTATTTGATAAGCTTATTCTCCGAAAATTTCTTTTTGGAGGCGACGACCAGTAGGTGTAGCAGCGAGTCCACCTTCAGCTGTTTCACGAAAGGCAGTTGGCATGCTTGCTCCTACTTGGTACATGGCATCGATGACTTCATCCACAGGGATCTTAGATTCGATACCTGCCAGAGCCATGTCTGCTGCGATAAAGGCAAAGCTGGCTCCCATGGCATTGCGTTTGACACAGGGAACTTCGACCAAGCCGGCCACAGGATCACAGATGAGGCCTAGCATATTTTTAATGACAAAGGCAATGGCCTGGCTGGCCTGATAAGGTGTCCCACCAGCAGCTAGAGTCAAGGCGGCAGCACTCATAGCAGAGGCAGAGCCGACTTCGGCCTGACAGCCACCTTCAGCACCTGAGATAGAGGCATTGTTTGCGATGACTAGTCCAAAGGCACCAGCAGCAAAGAGGAAATCCAGCTGTTGCTCGTGGCTGAGGGCTAATTTTTCAATGGCAGCAGTTAGAACAGAAGGCAGACAGCCGGCACTTCCTGCTGTCGGAGTGGCACAGACCAAGCCCATTTTGGCATTGTGTTCATTGACTGCAATGGCATTTCGGGCAGCCGAGAGAATCGTATAATCTGACAGAGTTTTTCCGTTTTTGATGTAGTGGTCCAGCTTGGCAGCATCTCCACCTGTCAGGCCACTACGAGATTTATTTTCATTGAGGCCGAGTTGGACAGAGGCTTTCATGACTTCTAGATTGCGTTCCATGAGAAGGAGGACTTCTTCACGTTCGCGACCGGTCAATTCAAACTCTGTTGTAATCATGAGTTCTGCGACATTTCCTTGAAAGTCCAGTTCTGCCTGTTCGACCAATTCTTTGATAGAATAAAACATGCTTCCTCCTATTTAAAGAAATTGACATTGTGGAGATGAGGGATTTTTCGAATTTCTTCGATGGCCTCATCACAGTTGCGACTGTCGACTTCGATAATCATAATGGCTTTTTCACCAGCTTTTTCACGAGTGACATTCATCTGGGCGATATTGATACCATAGCGTGAAAGTGCCTCTGTTACGAGTGCAATCATACCTGGAATATCTTGATGAACGATAATGATAGTCGGTGTATTCATATTGAGAGAGACGGCAAAGCCATTGAGTTCGGTGACCTGAATATTTCCTCCACCGATAGAAATACCAGTCACGCTGATAGTCTTGTGGGCATTTTTGACGGTAATTTTAGTGGTATTAGGATGCGGAGCATTGCTGTCTTTCTGAATAGTCCAGACAATCTTGATACCACGCTTGTGGGCAATTTCCAGACTATTTGGAATTTCAGGATCATCTGTATCCATGCCTAAAATACCAGCAACAAGGGCTAGGTCTGTCCCGTGACCACGATAAGTCTTGGCAAATGAGTTAAATAGTTGGAATTCGACTTCTGTCGGAGTATCATCAAAAATGGAAGAGACAATCTTCCCAATACGAACAGCACCAGCGGTATGGCTACTAGATGGGCCAATCATAACTGGTCCGATGATATCAAAGACAGATTGAAAACGAAGTGATTTCATCAGTTTCCCCTTATAAAAATTCTTATCTCTATTATATCAAAGAATGAAGGTCTTGGCTTTAATTGTGGATGAAAACCTTTTTACACTACAAATAGCATAAAAATAGTATCTTTTATGACAAAAAATAGCTTATTTAGGGAAATAAAAAATAATTTTGTAATATTTCTACATAAAAGTGTCAAGAAACAGTAATATTTAAAGGGTATGATAGTACTATAGAAAGAAGGAGAATTTTCGAATATGAAATCAACAACTAAAAAGATTAAAACAACTCTTGCAGGAGTAGCTGCCTTGTTTGCAGTATTTGCTCCATCATTTGTATCTGCTCAAGAATCATCAACTTACACTGTTAAAGAAGGTGATACACTTTCAGAAATCGCTGAAACTCACAACACAACAGTTGAGAAATTGGCAGAAAATAACCACATTGACAACATCCATATGATTTATGTTGGTCAAGAGTTGGTTATCGATGGTCCAGCAGCGCCAGTAGCACCAGCTTCAACGACTTATGCAGCACCAGCTGCCCAAGATGAGACTGTTTCAGCTCCAGCAGCAGAAACTACAGAGGTGGCAGAAGAAGAAACTCCAGCGGCAAGCGCGCCAGTAGCCGAAGAAACAGTTGCTACAACTGTAAGCGGATCTGAAGCAGAAGCCAAAGAATGGATCGCTCAAAAAGAATCAGGCGGTAGCTACACAGCTACAAACGGACGTTACATCGGACGCTACCAATTGACAGATTCATACTTGAATGGTGATTACTCAGCAGAAAACCAAGAACGTGTAGCAGATGCTTACGTTGCAGGACGTTACGGTTCATGGTCAGCTGCGAAAAACTTCTGGCTTAACAACGGCTGGTATTAAGGAATAACGAATAGAATAAGATGAAAAGGTCGAGGAAACCCCTCGACTTTTTTATAATTTCTTTGGTTGGTAATAGGTCTCCACTTCTTTTTTGAGATGAGACAGCATAGAAGTTTCCTCGGTCAGCTCTAGAAGTGTGAAGCCTTTTTGGATCAATTTAGCATCATTCCTACAAATCCCGATACGGACATAGCAGATAGCAAGCCTATCGTAGCTTTTCTTGTTCTTGGCGTCCTCTAGTAAAGTATAGCAGATTTGCTTACACATGTTTTTGTCTTGATTGTATAAGTAAATGGTGGAAAGGTTGAGTAGGATTGTCACTCGCAAGTCATGTAGATGTTGATAGTTTTTATAGACTTCCAAGCGTTGCAAGATTTTTTCAGTGATGAGATGGAGGTGTTCAATGGGAAAGCTGAAAAGGATGGTATTGAGGATTTTTAGGTCATTTTCATACCATGTATCTTGTTTTTCAATTTTCTCCCAAAGTTTTTTGACAGTCTGTTTCACTTGGTTTGACAGTTGCTCTGTACCATGTTGACGGATATGAATGACAATTTCCAACATATCTCTGATTTCTTCTATGGGCAGGTCGTGGTGGGTTTTGAGATAGTCTTGGCATTTTTGAAATAGTTTTTCGAGTTCACTAGTCCCTAGGGTTGAGCTCATATTGAGATAGGTTTGCATGATTTCTGTTCGTTGGCTCGGTTGATAGAGGTGGCAGATATACTCAAACTCTTCAAAACTCATATTGATTTGACGGAGAAGAAATTCCATATTTTCATATTTTGGAGTTGTCTTACCGCTTTCGATTTTTGATAGGCTGGTTCTTGAGAGAACACCCCCACAGACCTCTTCTTGGGTCAGCCCCTTTGACTCACGTATTTCTTTATAGACCTTTCCGAAATCATAACGCATGATTTTCTCCTTTTCGTGAAAAAAGTTAACAAACAATAAAATCTTGTTAAAAATATTGTATCATAGCAATGTAGAAAGTAAAAAAGAAAGTCGAAATAAAGTTGTGAAAAAGGTTGACATAGTTTAAAAATGGAACCAAGGATAAGAGGAAGAAGCATGAGTAATCTAGAGTCAATTCGTAAAGCGCATATCATCGTGTGGGGTGCCTATCTATTTTTATCATTAAGGGCGCCGTTAATTAGCAGTACTGAGTATTTCTTGCTTATTTTTTTAGCATTTATCTACTCAATAGTATCACTACCTCTATATTCTGTGAAAAATAAAATAGTATCTATCTGTCTAGCCATAAATTCGATTCTGTTAATGAGTTTTCCAATTTTAATCAATAAATTTTTCCCAGGAAACGTTTCTACTTATATCGTATTAATCAGTATTTTTATTCTGGAGTTCTTAATCTTTAATAAAATTGGTAGAGATTTTGATACTAGATTAGCTAGTGAATATAGGAAAATCAGTCAGTTTAAAAGTAAGATGTCTCAATCTCCTTGGATAAAATATTTAGAGATTTCTAGTTTTATATTAACTATATTTCCATTTATTCTTCATGGTACAGTTGATAATCGTGTATTGGCTCTTATCTTTTTGATAAAAATTTGTGTAGATACTACGATAAAGCTTCTATTAAACAGAATCTTTAATTCAAGTGAGATGATGAAAAGGAGGATATTTTCTCTTTTTGCACTAGATTTGATGGTCTATATATTTTTAAGTTATGTTTTAGTGATACAAAAAGACGGATATCTGTTTTCGATTCTACTAATTTTTTCTAATTTTTCAGTTCCATTTATCAAAGAAAAGGAATACGAATTATTTAAAAATAGCAAGTAATAGAAATATGGATTAAATCTTAGAACGGCTTAAAATCAGACATGATAAAGGAAAGCTATCTAGGTAACTAAGTGCTATAAACACAGTCGACAATCACTTGTTAGGAAACTATCCTAACCATGCTTAATAAAAAAGGAGAATTTTGATGGAACTCGTATTACCAAACAACTATGTTACTATTGATGAACAAGAAATGATGTATCTTGATGGCGAAGGGTGGCTTGCCATGCTTTGTGGAGGTGTAGGTGCTGTCGCAGGCGGAATAGCAGGAGCTATAACTGGTGCGGCAGCTGGTGCAGCACTAGGGACAATAAACTTACCAGTTATTGGTACAGTTAGCTATGCATTCATTTTAGCTACTTGTGGTGCAGCAACAGGTTATATGTCAGGCTTTATTACCGGCTATAATTTCGGTAGGATATTGGAAAGTAATTTAGGCTGGGACTAGTTATGAAAGATAAAAAAGTACAACTATTTGCGACTATAGTATTTATTATAAATCTATTATTAGCTATCGTGAGTTTATTTGATACTATTATTTTTAAGCATGTTTTCCTTATAGTGAGCTATTTGGCAATCATGCTTGCCTTTCTTATCTATATTGTTGTTAAATACATTCAATCACGGAATAATGCAAAGTAAGTGTAGGATATTTTTATGTGCCTATTCAATCATGGGCATCTTTATCGATTACCGTTTCATTTTCGGTTTAGAAAAGAAAGGACAAGGTTAAAACAATTTTTTCAACAAAGGAGTCAAGATTGGCTCCTTTCCTTGTCTTCTCTAACCAAGCATGTTATAATGAATACTGCTCAAGCGACCTTCAATCGTGAAGCACACACGACCTTCAATCGTGAATAAACGAATAGATGGGAGACTTACCATGAGTGATAACTCTAAAACACGTGTTGTCGTGGGGATGAGTGGTGGTGTTGATTCGTCGGTGACGGCTCTCTTGCTCAAGGAGCAGGGCTACGATGTGATCGGTATCTTCATGAAGAACTGGGATGACACAGATGAAAATGGCGTCTGTACGGCGACCGAAGATTACAAGGATGTGGCTGCGGTGGCAGACCAGATCGGCATTCCCTACTACTCTGTCAATTTTGAAAAAGAGTACTGGGACCGCGTTTTTGAGTATTTCCTAGCGGAATACCGTGCAGGGCGCACGCCAAATCCAGACGTTATGTGTAACAAGGAAATCAAGTTCAAGGCCTTTTTGGACTATGCCATGACTTTAGGAGCAGACTATGTAGCGACTGGGCATTATGCCCGAGTGGCGCGTGATGAGGATGGGACAGTTCACATGCTTCGTGGTGTGGACAATGGCAAGGATCAGACCTATTTCCTCAGTCAACTTTCGCAAGAACAACTCCAAAAAACCATGTTCCCTCTGGGACATTTGGAAAAGCCTGAAGTTCGCAGACTCGCAGAAGAAGCAGGACTTGCGACTGCTAAGAAGAAAGACTCGACAGGGATTTGCTTTATCGGAGAAAAGAACTTTAAAAACTTCCTCAGCAACTACCTACCAGCTCAGCCTGGTCGCATGATGACTGTGGATGGTCGCGATATGGGCGAGCATGCCGGGCTCATGTACTATACGATTGGTCAGCGTGGTGGTCTCGGTATCGGTGGGCAACACGGCGGTGACAATGCCCCTTGGTTCGTTGTTGGAAAAGACCTAAGTAAGAATATTCTCTATGTAGGACAAGGCTTCTACCATGACTCGCTCATGTCAACCAGCCTAGAGGCCAGTCAAGTCCACTTTACTCGTGACATGCCAGAGGAGTTTACGCTAGAATGTACGGCTAAATTCCGCTACCGTCAGCCTGACTCTAAGGTGACAGTATATGTCAAAGGAGACAAGGCAGAGGTCATCTTTGCGGAACCGCAACGCGCCATCACACCAGGGCAGGCAGTTGTCTTTTATGATGGCGAAGAGTGTCTAGGTGGTGGCTTGATTGACAATGCTTATCGAGATGGACAAGTTTGTCAGTACATTTAGATTGACAAATTTTCTCAATTTGCTACAATAATAAAAGCAATAGAAATGATGGTCAAAGCTCATGGATGTTGCAGGCTTTTTTGTCCTGCACTTCTTTGGAGTTTTGACTGTTTTTGTGTCGTTTAGAGGAAAGGATAAAAATGACTCAACAAGACTTTCGGACAAAAGTAGGAAATACGGTTTTTGGTGTTCGAGCGACAGCCTTGATTCTTCAAAATCGCAAACTCCTAGTTACCAAAGATGAGGGCAAGTATTATACTATCGGCGGTGCGATTCAAGTCAATGAAAGCACGGAAGACGCGGTAGTTCGTGAAGTGAGGGAAGAATTAGGTGTCCGAGCTCAAGCTGGGCAACTAGCTTTCGTAGTTGAAAATCGTTTTGAACAGGACGGTGTTTCCTATCACAATATCGAGTTTCATTATTTGGTGGACTTGCTTGAGGATGCCCCATTGACCATGCAGGAAGATGAAAAATCGCAGCCCTGTGAGTGGATTGACTTGGACAAGCTTAAGGGTATCAATCTAGTTCCAGCCTTTTTAAAAACGGCCCTGCCAGATTGGGACGGCCAACTAAGACACATTCATCTTGAGGAATAGGAGAGAAACATGAATTATAATTTTACAGAAGAATACGATATTATTGTAATCGGTGCGGGACACGCTGGGGTCGAAGCATCCCTAGCAGCCAGCCGTATGGGCTGCAAGGTCTTGCTTGCGACCATCAATATTGAAATGCTGGCTTTCATGCCATGTAATCCCTCTATCGGTGGTTCTGCCAAGGGGATTGTCGTGCGTGAAGTTGATGCACTTGGTGGTGAGATGGCCAAGACCATTGACAAGACTTACATCCAGATGAAGATGCTCAACACAGGGAAGGGGCCAGCGGTGCGTGCCCTTCGTGCGCAGGCTGACAAGGAGCTTTACTCTAAGGAAATGCGCAAGACAGTTGAAAATCAAGAGAATCTCACCCTTCGTCAAACCATGATTGATGAGATTTTGGTGGAAGATGACAAGGTTGTCGGTGTGCGTACAGCGACCCATCAAGAGTATGCTGCTAAGGCTGTTATCGTGACGACAGGGACTGCCCTCCGTGGGGAAATTATCATCGGAGACCTCAAGTATTCGTCAGGTCCTAACCATAGCCTAGCTTCGATTAACCTAGCTGACAATCTCAAGGAATTGGGACTTGAAATTGGTCGTTTCAAGACGGGTACACCTCCACGTGTCAAGGCTTCCTCTATCAATTACGATGTGACAGAAATCCAACCAGGAGACGAAGCGCCTAATCACTTCTCATACACTTCACGTGATGAAGATTATGTCAAGGACCAAGTGCCATGCTGGTTGACCTATACCAACGGTACCAGTCATGAGATTATCCAAAACAACCTTCACCGTGCGCCTATGTTTACAGGTGTGGTCAAGGGAGTGGGGCCTCGTTACTGTCCGTCGATTGAGGACAAGATTGTGCGCTTTGCGGACAAGGAACGCCACCAACTCTTCCTTGAGCCAGAAGGGCGCAATACAGAGGAAGTTTACGTCCAAGGTCTTTCAACGAGTCTGCCTGAAGATGTGCAACGTGAACTGGTTCATTCCATCAAAGGTTTGGAAAATGCTGAGATGATGCGAACAGGTTATGCCATTGAGTACGACATGGTCTTGCCTCATCAGTTGCGTGCGACTCTGGAAACCAAGAAAATCTCAGGACTTTTCACAGCTGGTCAGACAAATGGAACGTCAGGTTACGAAGAAGCTGCTGGCCAAGGGATTATCGCGGGTATCAATGCGGCTCTGAAAATCCAAGGCAAGCCTGAGTTGATTTTGAAGCGTAGTGACGGTTATATTGGGGTCATGATTGACGACTTGGTGACCAAGGGAACTATTGAACCCTACCGTCTCTTGACCAGTCGTGCTGAATACCGTCTCATCCTCCGTCATGATAATGCTGATATGCGTTTGACAGAGATGGGACGTGAGATTGGTCTTGTGGATGATGAACGCTGGGCTCGCTTTGAAATTAAGAAAAATCAATTTGACAATGAGATGAAACGCCTAGACAGTATCAAACTCAAGCCAGTCAAGGAAACCAATGCTAAGGTTGAGGAGATGGGCTTTAAGTCGTTGACAGATGCAGTGACAGCCAAGGAATTCCTTCGCCGTCCAGAAGTTTCTTACCAAGATGTGGTAGCTTTCATCGGACCAGCTGCAGAGGACTTGGATGACAAGATTATCGAATTGATTGAAACAGAAATCAAATACGAGGGTTACATCTCAAAAGCTATGGATCAGGTTGCCAAGATGAAACGTATGGAAGAAAAACGCATTCCAGCCAATATCGATTGGGATGATATTGATTCTATCGCGACAGAAGCCCGTCAGAAGTTCAAACTCATCAATCCAGAAACCATCGGCCAAGCCAGCCGTATTTCGGGAGTAAACCCAGCAGATATTTCTATTTTGATGGTGTATTTGGAAGGTAAAAATCGTAGTATTTCTAAAAATCAAGAAAAGAAAGCATAGAGAAAAACAGCTCCGAAAAATCGGGGCTGTTTTGTTTACTTATTCTTCATCTGGTGTGAGAATCATAGGGATAATGATTGGTTCACGTTCTGTATTTTCATAAAGGAAGGGGCGAATAGCGTTGACAATGGCACCATTGACAGATTGCACGCTAGCATCCTTGTTTTTCAGTGCGATACGAATGGCATTGAAGAGGATACGCTGACTTTGACGAATCAAGTCTCCAGACTCTCTCATGTAGACAAAGCCTCGGCTGAGGATGTCTGGACCAGACAGAATCATCTGAGACTTGAAGTCGACAGTTGCGACTGCCAGAACGACACCGTCTTCAGATAGATCACGACGATCTTTAAGAACAGCTGCACCAATTTCACCGATACGATTTCCATCGACATAGATGTCTTGGGCGTTGAAATGACCTGCTATACGAGCTGAGTTAGCAGTGAGGGCAAGCACATCACCATTGCTCATGATAAAGATATTGTCCTTTTCAACACCAGTATCCACCGCTAGTCCAGCGTGGACTTTTTGCATGCGGTATTCACCGTGGACAGGCATGAAGTATTTTGGCTTAATCAAGCGGAGCATGAGTTTTTGCTCTTGCTGACCACCGTGTCCAGATGTATGGATATTGTTAACCTTACCGTGGATAACTTCGACACCAGCTTCAGAAATGATGTTGATCAGTTTGTTGACGCTAGTAGTGTTTCCAGGGATTGGACTTGAAGAGAAGATAACCGTATCGCCTGGTTGGAGTTGTACCTGACGGTGGGTTCCGTTGGCGATACGAGAGAGGGCTGCCATAGGCTCGCCTTGACTACCTGTACAGAGGATCAGAATTTCTCCTGCAGGGTAGTCTTTGATTTCATTTGGCTCGATAAAGGTTCCTTTAGGAGCTTTGATGTAGCCAAGGTCGATTCCGTTAACAATGGCCTTTTCCATAGAACGACCAAAGACCGCAATCTTACGTCCAGTCTTAACAGCAGCTTCTGTTGCTTGCTGGAGACGGAAGATATTTGAGGCAAAGGATGCAAAGATGATACGTCCTTCGATGCCTTGGATAATCTTCATGATGGACTGGCCAACGACTTTTTCAGAGTTGGTAAAGGTTGGCACTTCTGCATTTGTTGAGTCAGACAGGAGACAGAGCACGCCTTCTTCACCAAGCGCAGCCATACGGTGCAAATCTGCTGGTTCACCAACTGGTGTTAAGTCAAACTTGAAGTCACCCGTACAGACAATTTTCCCTTGAGGAGTATGAATGACAATCCCCAAAGGCTCTGGAATAGAGTGAGTCGTTCTAAAGAAAGTTGCCTTGAGATTTTTAAAGGTCAACTCAGTGTTGTGGTTGATTTCGTAAAGTTTGGCGTTGCGCAGGAGGCCATGTTCTTCGAGCTTCCCACGGATTAAAGCCAAGGCAAGTGGTCCAGCGTAAATCGGGACATTTGCTTGCTTGAGCAGGAAAGGAATCCCACCGATGTGGTCCTCGTGTCCGTGGGTAATCAAAACAGCCTTGACGCGGTCGATATTGTCTACGATGTAAGAGTAGTCAGGAATGACATAGTCGATACCCAGCAAGTCATCTTCTGGGAATTTAATCCCAGCATCGACGATGATAATCTCATCTTGGTATTCAATCCCGTATGTATTTTTCCCGATTTCTCCCAGACCACCGATGGCAAAAACGCCGACTTCTTCAGGTTTAAGAGTATAGGCCATATTAGAACTCCGTGATTTCGAAGGCGCCAGTTTCTTTTTCGTAATCTAGCAATTTGTCAGACAAGAGTTCGATATACTCGATATTGTACTCTGGGCGATTTTCTTCGACAAGTTGACGAGCAGCGATACGGCCCTCAAGTTCTGAGTTAGCATCGATGTCTAGGTATAGTGCGCGTGTTGTTTCACGACGTGGGCTACGTTCTTTTGTTTCTTGATAAAAAACTTTGTAAATCATATAGTTCCTTTCTATTTACAGGTCAGCTTATTCCAAACTTTTAGCAGATATTTGCTTGATTTCATTCCATTTTTTGTCTAGATTGACCTTGATTCGTTACAATTATTTCAATTATACCACAAAATGAAAAATTAGTAAAAGACGGGAACGAGAAAGTCACAGAGTCACTCGTTGGGAAGCGTTTGCAAAAATAAAGAAAATATGTTATCTTGATAACGGAAGTGGAATTTATCGTTTGTCATAATTCCCTATAGTTTTTAAGTCAAGGAGGTTGCCCTATGTATAACTTATTTTCTTTTGCTATCGGAGTCCGCTTGGTGGCTTTTATTGTTTTTGTTGTTTGTGTTTATGCGGGGAATCTTCTATTTGCCAAAATGGAACGACGACAAAGCAAGCTCTTGTGGAAGATTAGTTTTGTGACTCTCTACTCGCTTTTTCTCCTCCTCGTGACCTATGTCGTTTGGTTTGTATTTTACTTTGGATTAAATGCTTAGATGCCCTGCTCATGCTGGGGCATTTTTGTTTGGGGATATGTAGATAGTAGATTTACGATACGAAAAATTCCACCCCATCTATCAAGATGAGGTGGTCTTTGCATTTTTCTAAAATGACATGACAATGGAATTTTCAGAGCTTATTAGTTTTATATTAATGATTCTTCTGCTCAAAAATAGAGTTGAAGACTAAAAACAAAACAATACAAACAGATAAATCGATTGGTAAAGGGATAGTAGTAATGTTTAAATCATTGAGAATACTGAGCAAACTATAAGAGATAAAGATAATAAAATTTATCCTTTTAAAAATGTGTTTTTTATCTAGCATGACTTACCAAACTTTTTACGAAGGTCTTTTCCAATGGTATAACCTGCCATAAATAAAGCGATACCAACACCTACACCAAAGCCACCCTTTATTTCTTGCAATTCCTTATTAGAAATTTCACAATAGTTGTTCAAATCTTTCATCATATTAATCTCCTCCTAAAAAATAACCAGCTGCCAAACCAGAACCTATAAGTGCTGTTCCACCTGCAATAGCTTTCCAAGATACTGCTACTCCAAAGATAACCAAGGGAGCGAGACCGCCATCAATATCTGATAATTCATTTTCAGATAAGGATAAAAATTGATTGTCAAGAACATCAAAATTTGTCATTGAACTTTCCTCCTTTTTTCTTGTTCACTTTTATATTCGGAAAAGAAAAGGAAAAGTGAGCATTTTTTTGAATTTTATTTGCAAATTATTTTTTAGCTAAGTATAGGCTTTTTTGTTTGGGGATAAAGAAAATTCCCATGTGCCAGCTTTTGTAGTATAATAGTAAGCAGACAAAAAGATAGGAATGTGTTATGAAAGTATTAGCTTTTGATACGTCTAGCAAGGCTCTTTCTCTCGCTATTTTAGAGGACAAGCAGATTCTTGCCGAGACGACGATTAATATCAAGAAAAATCACAGTATTACCCTCATGCCTGCCATCGATTTTTTGATGGCAAGTTTGGATTGGACACCCAAGGATTTGGATCGAATCGTGGTGGCGGCAGGACCAGGTAGCTATACAGGCTTGCGAATTGCGGTGGCAACTGCCAAGACCTTGGCTCATACCCTGAACATTGAGTTGGTTGGTATGTCTAGCCTTTTGGCTCTGGTGCCATACCAACAAGAAGGTCTGTTCGTTCCTTTGATGGATGCGCGTCGTAACAATGTTTATGCAGGATTTTATGAAAATGCCAAACCTGTCATGCCAGAAGCACACCTGCCCTTTGAGCGAGTCATCGAGCTAATCAAGGGTGCTAGTCAGGTAACCTTTGTCGGAGAAGTTGGCCCCTTTGTTGAGCAGATTCAAGAACACTTGCCAAGGACTAATTTCAAAGAAACCTTGCCTAATGCAGCCAATCTAGCTCTTTTGGTCTGGGACAAGGAAGCAGACTCCTTGCATGATTTTGTGCCTAACTACCTCAAGCGTGTCGAGGCTGAGGAAAACTGGCTCAAGAACCATACCGAGTCTGGCGCATCTTACATCAAACGCCTATGATAGAAATCAAACGAATCCAAGGACAGCCTGACTTGGCTCAAGCCATCTACGCTGTCATGGCAGCTGTTTACTCGGTTAGCCCTTGGACGCTGGAACAAATCCAAGCAGACCTGTCCCAAGACCAGACTTGGTATGCTCTGGCTTATGATGGGGAAGAAGTGATTGGCTTTCTAGCTGTGCAGGAGAATCTTTTTGAAGCAGAAGTCCTGCAAATCGCTGTCAAAAAAGCCTATCAAGGTCAGGGGCTAGCCTCTGCCTTGTTTGCGACACTGCCGACAGACAAGGAGATTTTCCTAGAAGTCAGAAAGTCAAATCAACGAGCGCAAGCATTTTACAAGAAAGAAAAGATGGCAGTCATCGCTGAGCGAAAGGCCTACTACCATGATCCAGTCGAGGACGCCATTATCATGAAGAGAGAAATAGATGAAGGATAGATATATTTTAGCATTTGAGACATCCTGTGACGAGACCAGTGTCGCCGTCTTGAAAAACGACGATGAGCTCTTGTCCAATGTCATTGCTAGTCAAATTGAGAGTCACAAACGTTTTGGGGGCGTAGTGCCCGAAGTAGCCAGTCGTCACCATGTTGAGGTCATTACAGCCTGTATTGAGGAGGCTCTGGCAGAAGCAGGGATTACCGAAGATGATGTGACAGCTGTTGCGGTTACCTATGGACCGGGCTTGGTTGGAGCTTTACTAGTTGGTTTATCAGCTGCTAAGGCCTTTGCTTGGGCACATAGACTTCCACTGATTCCCGTTAACCACATGGCTGGCCACCTCATGGCCGCTCAGAGTGTGGAGCCTTTGGAGTTTCCCTTGCTAGCCCTTTTAGTCAGTGGTGGACACACAGAGTTGGTTTATGTTTCGGAGGCTGGTGACCACAAGATTGTTGGGGAAACGCGAGATGACGCGGTTGGTGAGGCTTATGATAAGGTTGGCCGTGTCATGGGCTTGACCTATCCTGCCGGTCGTGAGATTGACGAGCTAGCTCATCAGGGACAGGATATTTATGATTTCCCCCGTGCCATGATTAAGGAAGATAATCTGGAGTTTTCATTCTCAGGTTTGAAATCTGCCTTTATTAATCTTCACCACAATGCCGAGCAAAAGGGAGAGAGCTTGTCAACAGAGGACTTGTGTGCTTCCTTCCAAGCAGCTGTACTGGATATTCTCATGGCAAAAACTAAGAAAGCCTTGAAGAAATATCCTGTAAAAACTCTGGTCGTGGCAGGTGGCGTGGCAGCTAATAAAGGACTTAGAGAACGCCTAGCAGCCGAAATCACAGATGTTAAGGTCATCATCCCACCCCTACGCCTCTGCGGAGACAATGCAGGTATGATTGCCTATGCCAGCGTTAGCGAGTGGAACAAAGAAAACTTTGCAGGTTTGGACCTCAATGCCAAACCAAGCCTCGCTTTTGATACCATAGAATAAGGAGTCAGCTTGAGGCTGGCTTTTTTGCTCTCTTAGATGTCAGAATATTTTGACAAATTAGTGTAAATAATGATATAATACATAAAAATTAGGAGGTGGTGAGATGATTGAGAGAATGGAATTGGGAGAATTTTACAAGGAATTGCGCTTGGCGAGAAAGCTCAAGCAGTCAGATGTGGCTTGTGCTGGTCTAACAGCCTCTCAGTTGTCCAAGTTTGAACTAGGGCAGTCTATGCTGTCTGCGGATAAGCTGATCTTAGCCATCCAAGGAATCAATGTGACCTTCGATGAGTTTGGGCACAAGCTCAACAACTATCAAGAATCTCCACATATGCAGATTGGTAGAAAGGTTGTGGATCGCTTTGCCCATCAAGATATTGCTGGCTTAGAGCAACTGTTGGAGGAAGTCGAGCAAGAACAGATGGCAGAGACCTATCGTCGTTTGAATGCTATTGTAATCAAAGATGCTATCCATTCCTTAGATAAAAGCTATCCGCTAGCAGAGGAGGATAGCGAGTTTTTAACCACCTATCTCTATGCTATCGAGTCTTGGACCTGGTTTGAACTCTATATATTCTGTAATACCATGCCTTTCTTGAGTAATCAAGATTTGATATTTTTATCAACCTCTTTACTTGAAAAATCCAAGGAATTTAAAGAGTTGGTACATAATAGACTGTATATGAAAAGTGGCTTTCTGAATATTATATCAGAGCTCATGGAGCGCAAACTTTTCTCTTACATCCCAATCTTTGAAGCCGAGTTGGAGAGTATGCTCCGTCCGTATGATGTTTTTGAAAAAGTGTTGTGGCAATTTTTAAAGAAAATGAGTATTTTCCTTCAAACCAAAGGAAACAATCAAAAAGAGATTGAACACTTTATCCAATCTCTGCAAGTATTAGAAAATCCACAATTGATAGCCCTCTTCGACTTGCGTTTTCAGCAATACAAAGAACTTATCGATTAGTTAGAAACGGGAAAATGATAATAATCTCAGCAACGATTGTCAATAATGTTAAAATTTGTTTTTTCATAGTTTCTCCACTCCTCATTAGTAATAACTTTATTATACCAGTGAAATAATCAAATCTACTAAAATCGCAAATCTGAAATTTCTATAAGAAAAAATATCAAATATGCGATTTTCTAAAATAAGCCAATTTCTGTGTTATACTGTCCTTGTAAAGCACTTGAAGCTAATCCTAGGTCGCAGAAGTGGTTTACAAATGAAGATAATTGAAGGAGTGTAAAAGATGTTAAATTTACAATTTGCAGAAACGATGGAATTGACAGAAGCTGAGTTGCAAGATGTTAGAGGAGGAAATATCACTTCGGTTTGCGTGGGTGAAAATATTGGTTGTGGTGGTAGTGCTTTGCCTGCTTGGGGAGGTAGAGGTATTAGTCCCAGACCTTATGGGGCATTTGATTGGACTAATGGGCTGATTGAAGGACTGTTTGGAAAACGCCGTAACTAATATTTAGGAGAAGAAACTATGAAAAGGGGAGAAACGAAATTTTACCTAGGAACCATTTTGGTACTTATGTCTTATTACTTGATTTTTAGTTTAGTAGTGAGATTAGAGTTTATGGATCAATTATCAGATTTTGGATTTTATGGGATTCAAATTTTATTGATAGTAATTGAAGGAATTGCTAGTACTGTGCTTCTTGTTAAGAGTCAACGTTGGAAAGATTACGGTCGATTTCAGTTTCGTTGGTCCTATCTGGGTATCTTCTTTCTTTCCTTTATATTGATGTTTTTGTGGGTAAATATAACGACTAGGATCTTTCCCAGCACACAAAATAGTAGTGCTATAAAAGAAGTCGTAGCCAATTTGACGGGAATTAGTTATTTTGTGACACGTATTCTCTATGGCAGTCTTATTGCTCCGATAGTTGAGGAGTTAGTTTTCCGTGGCCTTCTGATGACAGCCCTATCTAAATTTAAAAAATACTATATTGATGCCATTATTTCTTCCGCACTCTTTAGTCTCATCCATGTTTTACAATATGGATGGGTGTTAACAGACTTCATCGTTTATGCAGGAGCAGGTCTGCTACTCTGTATTCTCTTTCGTTATACACGTTCAATTTATTGGTCAATGGCACTTCACATCTTGTGGAATACCTTTTTAATTATTGTGAGCTTATTGGTGTTTGGATATTAGAAAGATGAAATATGAGAAAGATAATTTCTAAATACTATTTTATTGTAGTTGCTATGCTTATCATTGCTGACCAGTTCTTCATTCGTTTGCTTTTACATAGCGATCTTGTTACTGGTCTATCTGACTTTGGCTATTATCTGTCGGATATGATGTTGCATTTTCTTGTCGTTTTTATTGCTTTTTTTGCTATGGTTAAGTCAGGAAAATGGCAGAAAATCAAGAGTAGAAAGTTTAAAAGATCCTATCTTTTCTATTCCTTCCTAGCTCTGCTTACTTTTGTTGTTTGGAATTTCGTCACCTTTTTTCTTTTCCCACCTACTCGAAATGAAATTTCTTATCAGCATGCTGCTCCTACTTTTACAGGAGCTACGGCATTTTTGATGTATTTTTTTTATCCTGTGATTGCAGGTCCCATTTTTGAAGACATGATTTATCGTGGATTAGTGATGACTGCTCTGGAAAAAGGGAAGAAATGGGGACTGGATGTACTCGGATCAGCTATATTATTTGGAATCTTGCACATTAGTAGTCATGGTTGGGTCTTGACAGACTTTGTCTTCTATATGGGTGGAGGTCTTATATTTGCAGTCTTATTTAGAATGACAAAGTCAATTTATTGGCCTATTGGACTGCATATAGTCTACAATGGTATTGGTCAAATTTTACCGTTGCTGTAATTTCATTTGCTTAGTAATATTTTAGGAAGAGTGTTCCTAGGTATTCTACCCATCTAGTTTATTTCCTTGCTGAATACTCTTATATTTGTTTGTAATCGCATTTTTAGGTATCCTTTTCATAAAAATGATCTTAGTTTTAGTAACTATTGCTACTAGCTTTGTTTTATTGCTATTTCTTCTAGTCGCCTTTTTCATGCTCCTGAATATCCGTGAAAGTGTTTAGCGGAGAATTTATATAATATGTGTTTGAGACTGAATTGCCAGTCTTTTTATGATGGTCAAAATCAACAGACTTTTTTCTCTTTCTTGAATGTGTTATAATAGTCCATGCTATGGCTGGAGCCTTTTCAGCCCATTTATTAAGACAATATGAGGAGAAATATGAAAGAAAAAGGATTTTGGGAGGGGGCGCAGGCAGCCATGCCAACGGCCCTTGGTTATATCAGTATTGGACTGGCCTGTGGAATTATTGGTGCGCCTTATGTGACACCTGTGGAGATGGGCTTGATGAGCCTCTTTGTTTATGCTGGGAGCGCCCAGTTTGCTATGCTGGCATTGATTGCGGTTCAAGCGCCTGTGGCAGCTATTGCCATGACGGTTTTTCTGATCAATTTGCGTCTCTTTTTGCTGAGCTTACATGCGTCAACCTATTTCCGTCATACCAGTCTCTGGCAAAATATTGGTATGTCTAGTCTCTTGACAGATGAGACCTATGGCGTTTTGATGGGCGAATTGGCCCATACAGACAAGGTCAATCCTATGTGGATGCACGGAAACAATCTCAACAGCTATGTGGCTTGGTTTGTGGGAACAGTGGTTGGAACGGCTCTGGGTGGCCTGCTGCCAAATCCAGAAATCTTTGGTTTAGACTTTGCCCTTGTTGGGATGTTCATCGGAATTTTTGCTTCACAATTCCAGATTATGCAAAGACGAATTCCTGTCCGCAATTTGCTTATTATCCTAGCGGTTGTTGCGGTGTCCTTCTTTTTACTCTTGACAGTGGTGTCTCAGTCGCTAGCTGTTCTGTTTGCGACGCTACTTGGTTGTAGCATGGGGGTGGTTTTAGATGGTCAGTAAGTATCTTTTATTAGCAGTTATTTTCTCTGGCTTGGTGACGTGGATTCCCCGTATGATTCCCTTCATCTTGGTCAAGTATAAGGGCTTGCCTGCTATCGTTGAGCGTTTTTTGAAATTCTTGCCCGTTTCTATTATCTTTGCCTTGATTCTTTCAAGCGTAGTGACAGGCAAGGTTGGTAGTCTTCCTCAAATTAAATGGCTGGACTTCTTAGCAGTTTTTCCAACAGCTTGGGTGGCCTTTCGTTACCGCAATCTAGTCGGAACAGTTCTCTTTGGGGTGGTATTGATTGCAGTCTTGCGTTTGGTCTTTTAAATCAGCCATAAAGAAAACCTATCACAGAGATAGATATCATATAATGGCGCAAATGGACTTTTTCTGTTAAGATTATAAGGTATTCTATTTTGGAGGAAATGACATGAAAAAAATCGTTAAATACTCATCTCTTGCTGCCTTAGGGCTTGTTGCTGCAGGTGTGTTAGCAGCTTGCTCAGGTGGTGCGAAAAAAGAAGGAGAAGCAGCTAGCAAGAAAGAAATTATCGTTGCAACTAATGCTACACCAAAACCATTCAACTATGAAGAAAATGGCGAATTGACTGGTTACGAAATTGAAGTGGTTCGCGCTATCTTTAAAGACTCTGACAAGTATGATGTCAAGTTTGAGAAGACAGAGTGGTCAGGAGTCTTTGCAGGACTTGATGCTGACCGTTACAATATGGCTGTTAGCAACATCAGCTACACTAAAGAACGTGCTGAAAAATACCTTTATGCAGCTCCAACTGCTAAAAACCCTAACGTTCTTGTAGTGAAAAAAGATGACCCTAGCATTAAATCGCTTGATGATATCGGTGGAAAATCAACAGAAGTTGTTCAAGGGACAACATCTGCTAAACAGCTAGAAGACTACAACAAACAACATTCAGATAATCCAACTGTCCTAAAGTATACTAAAGCGGACTTCCAACAAATCATGGGACGCTTGAGCGATGGCCAGTTTGACTATAAGATTTTTGATAAAATCGGTGTTGAAACAGTCATCAAAGACCAAGGTTTGGACAACTTGAAAGTTATTGAACTTCCAAGCGACCAACAACCTTACGTTTACCCACTTCTTGCTAAAGGTCAAGATGAGTTGAAAACGTTTGTGGACAAACGCATCCAAGAACTCTACAAAGACGGAACGCTTGAAAAGTTGTCTAAACAATTCTTCGGAGACACTTATCTACCAGCAGAAGCTGATATTAAATAATTTCTTGAAGTCATCCATTCTGCATAAGGTGGATGATTTCTCAGTTTTTAGGGATATAGTTTTAAACTATATATCTGGCTATCTAATAACAATTTGTGAAATCAAACAAATTGTGAGATACTAGTACGGTATTATTTTTAAGGAGAAAGAATCATGAAAATTAAAAAATGGCTTGGTGTAGCAGTCCTTGCTACAGTCGCAGGTTTAGCTCTTGCAGCTTGCGGAAACTCAGAAAAGAAAGCAGACAATGCAACAACTATCAAAATCGCAACTGTTAACCGTAGCGGTTCTGAAGAAAAACGTTGGGACAAAATCCAAGAATTGGTTAAAAAAGACGGTATCACCTTGGAATTTACAGAGTTCACAGACTACTCACAACCAAACAAGGCAACTGCTGATGGCGAAGTAGACTTGAACGCTTTCCAACACTACAACTTCTTGAACAACTGGAACAAAGAAAACGGAAAAGACCTTGTAGCGATTGCAGATACTTACATCTCTCCAATTCGCCTTTACTCAGGTTTGAATGGAAGTGACAACAAGTACACTAAAGTAGAAGACATCCCAGCAAACGGAGAAATCGCTGTACCGAACGATGCTACAAACGAAAGCCGTGCGCTTTACTTGCTTCAATCAGCTGGCTTGATTAAATTGGATGTTTCAGGAACTGCTCTTGCAACAGTTGCTAACATCAAAGAAAATCCAAAGAACTTGAAAATCACTGAATTGGACGCTAGCCAAACAGCTCGTTCATTGTCATCAGTTGACGCTGCCGTTGTAAACAATACCTTCGTTACAGAAGCAAAATTGGACTACAAGAAAGCACTTTTCAAAGAACAAGCTGATGAAAATTCAAAACAATGGTACAACATCATCGTTGCGAAAAAAGATTGGGAAACATCACCAAAAGCTGATGCTATCAAGAAAGTGATCGCAGCTTACCACACAGATGACGTGAAAAAAGTTATCGAAGAAACATCAGACGGTTTGGATCAACCAGTTTGGTAATAAGAAACAGGGAGGTGGGAGAGAAAATTCCACCTCTTGCTTTTGTATAGAGCATGGATTGTCAGGAAGAGTAGTTCATAGAAAGGTAGAGAGAATATGGTTTTTCCTAGCGAACAAGAACAGATTGAAAAATTTGAAAAAGATCATGTAGCCCAGCATTATTTTGAGGTTTTGCGTACCTTGATTTCTAAGAAGTCGGTCTTTGCCCAGCAGGTTGGACTTAAGGAAGTCGCCAATTATCTGGGTGAGATTTTCAAGCATGTTGGGGCTGAAGTGGAGATTGATGAGACTTATACGGCTCCCTTTGTCATGGCGCATTTCAAGAGTTCGCGCCCAGATGCTAAGACCCTGATTTTCTATAACCACTATGACACTGTGCCAGCGGACGGGGATCAGGTCTGGACAGAGGATCCCTTTACGCTTTCGGTGCGCAATGGCTTCATATATGGGCGTGGGGTTGATGACGACAAGGGTCATATCACGGCTCGTTTGAGTGCTTTGAGAAAATACATGAAGCATCATGATGACCTGCCTGTCAATATCAGCTTTATCATGGAGGGAGCGGAGGAATCGGCTTCGACAGACCTAGATAAGTATCTAGAAAAACATGCGGATAAACTCCGTGGGGCAGATTTGTTGGTCTGGGAACAAGGGACCAAAAATGCCTTGGAACAGCTAGAAATTTCTGGTGGGAATAAGGGGATTGTGACTTTTGATGCCAAGGTAAAAAGTGCTGATGTGGATATCCATTCTAGTTATGGTGGGGTTGTGGAATCAGCTCCCTGGTATCTCCTTCAAGCCCTACAGTCTCTTCGTGCCGCAGATGGCCGTATCTTGGTTGAAGGTTTGTACGAAGAAGTACAAGAGCCGAATGAACGAGAATTAGCCTTGGTGGACACCTACGCTCAACGAAATCCAGGGGAAATCAGCCAGATTTATGGTTTGGAATTGCCTCTTTTACAAGAGGACCGTGCAGCCTTTCTAAAACGTTTCTTTTTCGAGCCAGCCCTTAATATCGAAGGGATTCAGTCAGGTTATCAAGGGCAAGGGGTTAAAACGATTTTGCCTGCAGAAGCTAGTGCCAAGCTAGAGGTTCGTTTGGTTCCTGGTCTAGAACCTCATGATGTTCTGGAAAAAATTCGGAAACAGCTAGACAAAAATGGCTTTGATAAGGTAGAATTATACTATACCTTGGGAGAGATGAGCTATCGAAGCGATATGAGCGCGCCAGCCATTCTCAATGTGATCGAGTTGGCCAAGAAATTCTATCCACAGGGCGTTTCAGTCTTGCCGACGACAGCGGGGACAGGGCCTATGCATACGGTCTTTGATGCCCTAGAGGTGCCAATGGTGGCCTTCGGTCTAGGAAATGCCAATAGTCGAGACCACGGTGGAGATGAAAACGTGCGAATCGCCGATTACTACACCCATATTGAATTAGTAGAGGAGCTGATTAGAAGCTATGAGTAGAGATATTATCAAGTTAGATCAGATCGATGTGACTTTTCACCAAAAGAAGAGAACTATCACAGCGGTCAAGGATGTGACCATTCACATCCAAGAAGGGGATATCTACGGAATCGTTGGATATTCTGGAGCAGGGAAATCAACCCTTGTACGGGTAATTAACCTCTTGCAAAAACCATCTGCAGGGAAAATTACCATTGACGACGATGTGATTTTTGATGGCAAGGTGACCTTAACGGCAGAGCAGCTGCGTCGTAAACGTCAAGATATCGGAATGATTTTCCAGCACTTTAACCTGATGAGTCAAAAGACGGCAGAGGAGAATGTAGCCTTTGCCCTTAAACACTCTGGACTCAGCAAGGAAGAAAAGAAGGCTAAAGTAGCCAAGTTGTTGGACTTGGTTGGCTTGGCAGACCGTGCTGAAAACTACCCTTCACAACTATCTGGAGGGCAAAAACAGCGTGTGGCCATTGCGCGTGCCTTGGCCAATGATCCAAAAATCTTGATTTCAGATGAGTCAACGTCTGCCCTTGACCCTAAGACAACCAAGCAGATTTTGGCCTTATTGCAAGATTTGAACCAAAAATTAGGCTTGACGGTTGTCTTGATTACGCATGAAATGCAGATTGTCAAAGACATTGCCAACCGTGTGGCAGTTATGCAGGATGGGCATTTGATTGAAGAGGGCAGTGTCCTTGAAATCTTCTCAGATCCTAAACAACCTTTGACCCAAGACTTTATCTCAACAGCCACAGGTATTGATGAAGCCATGGTTAAGATTGAGAAGCAAGAAATCGTGGAACACTTGTCTGAAAACAGTCTCTTGGTACAACTCAAGTATGCAGGTGCTTCAACAGACGAGCCACTTTTGAATGAATTGTACAAGCATTACCAAGTAACAGCTAATATTCTCTATGGAAATATCGAAATTCTCGATGGCACTCCTGTTGGAGAATTGGTTGTGGTCTTGTCAGGTGAAAAAGCAGCGCTAGCAGGTGCTCAAGAAGCCATTCGTCAAGCAGGAGTACAGCTAAAAGTATTGAAGGGAGGACAGTAAGATGGAATCATTGATTCAAACCTATTTACCAAATGTTTATAAAATGGGCTGGGCTGGTCAAGCAGGCTGGGGAACAGCCATCTATCTAACTCTTTATATGACAGTTCTTTCCTTTATCATCGGAGGTTTCTTGGGGTTGGTAGCAGGTCTCTTCCTTGTCTTGACAGCGCCAGGTGGTGTCTTGGAAAATAAGGTCGTCTTCTGGATTTTAGATAAGATTACCTCTATTTTCCGTGCGGTTCCTTTCATCATCCTCTTGGCAATCATGTCGCCACTCTCTCACTTGATTGTGAAGACGAGCATCGGGCCAAATGCAGCTCTTGTGCCACTTTCATTTGCAGTCTTTGCCTTCTTTGCCCGTCAGGTGCAGGTTGTCTTGGCTGAACTGGATGGCGGTGTCATTGAGGCGGCTCAAGCGAGCGGAGCGACCTTCTGGGATATCGTAGGTGTTTACCTATCAGAAGGTCTTCCAGATTTGATTCGTGTGACGACTGTGACCTTGATTTCCCTTGTTGGGGAAACAGCTATGGCCGGTGCAGTTGGAGCTGGTGGTATCGGTAACGTAGCCATCGCTTATGGATTTAACCGCTATAATCACGATGTGACTATCTTGGCAACCATCATTATCATTTTGATTATCTTTGCGATCCAATTCTTGGGAGATTTCTTGACTAAGAAATTGAGCCATAAATAAAGAGAATTAGGCAATCTGTACATCATTCATAGGAGTTTAAGGTATAGTCCATACTTAAAATTCTCTGTACTGGTTGCTATCAACCGTTACTTTTATGAGTTAGAGAGTTAAGAATTGTGGGGAGTCAATATGCAAAATCTAGGAGAAGTTTTTAAAGAATTGAGAAAGAGTCGGAATGTATCCCTACAAGAGGCGACAGGAGGAGAGTTTACTTATTCCATGCTGAGCAAATTTGAGCGCGGAGAAGCAGACTTGTCCTCTATGAAATTGATTACTGCCTTAGATAACATCCACTCTGATTTGAATGAATTTATGTACTTGGTACGTGGTTTTTCTCAGAAACAGGTTTTGGCTTTTCAAGAAAATCTCTGGGATCTATATGACCGAGAAGGGATCGATTCTCTCCAATCCTTGTATGAAGAGACGACTCAAAAGTATAGATCAAGTGCTAAAAAAGGATATCTCTTACAAATGATTCGTATCAAAAGCCTTCTCGTGTTTTTTGATTCAGAAATAAGGGCAACGGATGAAGAACTGACTTTTCTCTATGACTATTTTTTTACTATTGATATCTGGGGAAATTATGAATTGGAATTATTTTCAACGATTTCTACTTTGTTCCCTCTGCCCCTCTATTTTAAATATTCTAGGGAGATGTTACAAAAGACGGATTTATTAGGCTCTTTACCTAGTAACAAAGTCGGCATTGATACCATTTTGATTAATGGACTCTTTAAAGCGATAGAGGAAAAGGATAAATTAAAAGCAGACTATTTTGTTTTTCAGATTGAAAAACGAGAATTGCCAGAATCTGAAGCCTATCTTAAAATCATTTATATGATTGCGAAAGGGTATTATGATACTATTTTTAATGTAAAAAATAAGGGTCTTGAAAAAATCCAGAGAGGCATTACAATCTTACAAGATTTAGAGTATGTAGATGGTGCAAGATACTATGAAAACTATTTTGCAAATCAGCTTTCAAATGAAGATTTGTAATATATTCTCATTACATCGATTGACGAAAAATAAATGGGCTTGTAGGTGGATTGATAATTAGTAGTTTCCAGGAGCTAGAGTTTCCATTTTCAGAAAAAATATATTACAAAAAAGTGGGGAGTCCCGCTTTTTTTGTTATACTGGTTCCATAAAACAAAGGAGGTAACAGAAATGACAAAATTTGCAATGACTGCATCAAAACATGCAGAACCAGTCAAAGAATTTGTAGCTACTTACAAATGTTCAGTTCATAAAGGATAATGAACTCAGATTGGCAATATTTTATAAGGAGTATAGATTTGTATATCATACTCCTTTATCTATTTATAAAAAGGTGAACTATGGATAGAATGGACTTCACATACTATAATGATAATTTATATAAATTGGAAGAATTTGGTTTTAAAATTCATATTTCTGCTACTATAAAGAATTATACACAAGTATTTGATATAGTTAGTAAGTTGCTAGAACGAGAAAGAACTATGTATAAATGTTTGTCTGACTTTGATAAAATTTATAAAAATTTTTCAGAAAATGAATCATCTGCAGAATCAGGGAAGTTTATAACTATTTATCCAAAGAATAGAGAGCACTGTATAGATTTACTTGAAAAGCTTTATCAAAAAATACCTTGTGATTTCCAAGGTATTTATATACTAAGTGATAGAAAATATAAAAATTCAAATAATATTTTCTACAGATTTGGATGTAATATTGTTAATGAAGCGAATTTAATTGACGGCTTACCTAGTATGTATGGACCAAATGGGGAAGTTTGGCAAGATTATCAAAAATCTTATTTTGACTTACCTAAATGGATTGAAGATATTCAAGAACCTCAAATATTTGAAGATACATATATGTCTAATAATTACGAAATAAATTCAATAATAAAGTCTAGTAATGGTGGCAATATTTATTTAGCTAATTCAAAAAAATACAATAGGAAAGTTGTGATAAAGGAATGTCGTAATTTCGTTTTATCATATATAAATGTAGAAAAGAGGGAATTTAGAGAAAGGGAGTGGGAGTTATCTAAGAAGCTAACCCAATATATTCCCAAATCGCTTGAAAATATTAATGAATGGACAAATGGATATTTTATTTATGAATTTATAGACGGCTACACATTAAAAGATTTTGTAGATGATTATAACTTATATTCTTATTCTAGTAGTGACATTATTAAAAATTACTCCAATTTTCTTACTTTATTAAGAATTTTTGAAAAAATAATTGAAGTGGTTGAATACTTTCATAAAGAGAATATTGTGTTGAATGATATTCATCCGGATAATATGATGATTACAAAAATGTTAGATTTGTATTTTATTGACTTAGAAAATTCTTATCAATCATCTGAATCTCCTATAGTAGGTATTTATAATGACATTTGTTTAAAAAAATGGAATTGTATAGAAGGTAAAAAAGCAGATTGTTATAAAGTTGCAAACTTGATGTTATTTTTACTGGGGAGATTACACTTGAGAGAAGAAGAGGATTTAAAAACTAATAAAGTAAAAGAATTACTTCTTCAAAAAGGAATAGTAACGAATATAGATGTTCTAATAAATTATCTATTCAGTGATAATCCAGATATACTTATTGCTAAAAAAATATTTTCAAATATATATGCAGAGAGACAGAAAGAAACAAACATTACACCCTCAAGTACAGAATTTATACCACTAAGCGATGAAGAATTTTTGAATTTATTAGAGTCAAGATTTGATTTTACAGAAAGTATAGATATAATCTCTGATGAATCGTTGGATATATTTGATAGTTTTAATACTTATGGTTTAAATGGTTTATCGGGATTTTTAATTTTTTTACATAAAATTTCTTTCAGTAGATATACTATAAATAGAGGTGTTGAGATTGTCTTATCTAATCTGTTAGACATAGGTGGTAGAAAGTTTTTGAAAAATTCTACCACTACAGTTTCTCCTTATTTGTTAGATGGAACATCTGGGGTCATAAGAATGTTGTTATATATTGATCCATTTAAATACAAAGATATTATTTTGGATTTGAGCTCGAGTATATTGGTTGAGTATGCTCAGTTTTCTGGATATTGGATGGGAATGGTTGGGTTAGCAGATACTCTGTTAGCAGTTAACAAATATTTTCCTAATAATGAATTTATTGTAGCAGCAAAAGAATTATTAATAACTAGTTCTATTCTAAAGGACGTGGAGTCAAATACAGAAAATCTTATTCCTAGAGTGAAGATGGATAGTTTACTGGATTGCAAAGGAAGTCTGCTATGAAATTATTTTTAAAACATCATTTATTTAGAATACTTACCTTATCAAGATTTTTGAGCTCAAGTGGAGCTTATATTTATAATCTGGTATTTATCGTTTATGCTGCGAGTCTACCCTTTAAAAATATAGCAGTATTTATGGCGAATATGATTACGATTTTACCTTTCCTATTTACTTTTTATGTTGGGATTAAGGCGGATCATACTCGGAATAAAGCAGGGGCAATTATCTGGGTTGGTTGTGTGCAAAGTCTACTATTTCTTTTGATTGCTAGTGTGATTCATGACCAGAACTTCGTAACGTTTGCTTTTATCTGTATGGTTAATATCTGTTCGGATATTTTATCAGATTATACAGCAGGCCTTCGTATGCCGATTATCCAGCATAACATTTCGGAAGATAGGCTCTATGAAGCTTATTCCTTTACTCAGTTTGTTTCCTATTTATCAAATCTAGGAGGTCAAGCCTTAGGAGTGTGGTTACTCACAACAAGCCACCAAAATTTTTCTTTTGTTGCAATTGTGAATGCTGGTTTCTTTTTACTATCTTCTCTCATTTTGTTCAAAAATAGAAGAGAATTGACGCATTTGTCTGTAAGTGTAGAGAATAAGTCGATTAGTTTACTTCAACAAGTTAAGGCAATCTATACGGACATGGATGACATATTTAGACAGAGAGAAAGTAAATCATTGTTTAAAATTATTCTTGTTATTTTGGTAATGAATACTTTGGGAGGAGCTGTTGGAGGTATTTATCACTTTTACTTATTAGACCATACTATTTATCATCTCAGCTATGCTCAATCCCTATTTTTAATTGAATGTGTTAGCTTGGGAGGAGCTATTCTTGGTAGCCTAACTCCCCATGATTATTTTGGGAAATTGTCGTTTTCAAGTTTGCTATCGCTCAATGCAATTCTGTTTGTCTTGCTGGCTACTGCTAATATTTTAGAGTTCTCTCCTCTAGTAGGTGTTGCCTGCTTAGCCTTTGTCATGTATTTGATGTCGAAATCAATGCCTAAATTAGATACTCTGTTACTGTCGAATTTGAGTGCGGATGTATTAGCTAGAAGTAATAATCTCTTGAGTATGATTTTTTCCCTAACATTACCCTTGGGAATGTCTGTATTTTCCTTCTTAGCTTTACAGGATATCAGGCTTTGTTGGTGGGTGTTTTTGCTAGTGAGTATGATAGGGTTGATTTTATCCCTAGAAAAAAGAAGTTTTTCAGGTAAAAAATTTTAACCTAGGAAGATAAGGCTTACTAGAAGGTCTTCCAGATTTGATTCGTGTGACGACTGTGACCTTGATTTCCCTTGTTGGGGAAACAGCTATGGTCGGTGCGGTTGGTGCTGGTGGTATGGGTAATGTAGCCATCGCTTATGGATTTAACCGCTACAATCACGATGTGACCATCTTGGCAACCATCATTATCATTTTGATTATCTTTGCGATCCAATTCTTGGGAGACTTCTTGACTAAGTCTTGAGCCATAAATAAAAAGAGCCGCCTGGCTCTTTTTTATTGACTAGATTTTCTGCGCAAATTTTTTACTCAAGGCTTGTCCAATCAAGGCACCCACTAGTGCTCCGATGACAACACTTGCGACAAATAGAAGGATGGTTCCAGGATTTGGCGCAACCATGATACGGTCGATATATTCTTGGGATTTTCCTCTTGCTAGGAGGGTAGCCATATAGGCTTTGGGAGCAATCCACATAAGCAAGATTGGACCCGTTGAACTAAAGGCAAAGAGAATGAAAGAAAGGAAGTTCTTTGTTTGGTCCTTGTATTTTCCTAGGTTAGCTACTGTATCTGCTAGGAGACCACAGATAATTCCAGGAAGGAAGGCACCGGCACCGTGTTTAGTTCCCAAGAAAAAGAGAGCAATAACAAGACCGATAGTGGTAATGGCTCCAAAACGCGGAACTTTTGCGATTAGAATCATATAGACGCTACCGCCGACAAGGGCAGTAAAGGCAGGCGCATAAAACATGTTTCCAGTTTGGTCAAAGAGATTGCCCAAAAGGACACCAATCCCCATGGAGAGGAAGTAAAGAACTGAAAAAAGCAGTGTAGTTAAGATAGATTTCTTCATGAATTGTCTCCTGATAATTTTTTCATAATTCTCATTGTACCACGGTTTGATGGGATTGTAAATGGGCACTAGAAGTTTTTGAAAACGCTTGAAATATGATATAATAGTTTCATAGTTATTTTTAGGAGGATATCATGGGGAGATTTTTAGACTTTGTCTTTAATCGTTTCTTTTTAGGGATGATTGCGACAGCCTTCTTTTGGCTATTAACTTTAGCAGGAGGGATTATCCTTGGTCTAGCGCCGGCTAGTACCACCTTGATGAGCCTATATGCAGAACATGGTTATAGTTTTCGGGAATACAGTTTGAAGGAGGCTTGGTCTCTTTATAAGCAAAATTTTGTATCAAGCAACCTGATTTTCTATAGCTTTATAGGAGTGGATTTGATTTTGGTCTATGGCCTGTATCTCTTGGTGCAATTGCCTCATCAGACTATTATTCATTTGATTGCGACCTTTTTGAATGTCCTAGTAGTTGCCCTTCTCTTTTTGGCCTATACAGTATCTTTGAAACTACAAGTTTATTTTGACTTGTCTTATCGAAATAGTCTCAAACTATCCTTGATTGGCATCTTTATGAGCTTAGCAGCTGTGGCTAAGGTTCTCCTTGGGACAGTGCTACTTGTGGCAATTGGTTACTATATGCCTGCCCTACTTTTCTTTGTAGGAATTGGGATGTGGCATTTCTTTATCAGTGATATGTTGGAACCGGTCTATGAAAGCATCCATGAAAAATTGGCGACAAAATAGAATGAAGCAGTTTTGGCTACATACGCTTCTGCGAACCTACAGTTCAGTTATGATAATTATTATTGCCAGTTTTGCAATCTTACTCTCTTACGCTGACTGGGATTCACGGGAAAAGGAAGCTCAAAGAGTAGCCCAGCGTGTAACCACTCGAACAGTCGAAGAGGTGGAATATTATTATCGCGAGTCAGCTCAACTAGCGCAAGATTTAGTAGCCAATCAAGACCGTATACAAGGGGTTTATAAGTACTTTAGCCTGTCAACTTCTGAGTATTTTTATTGGCTGTTGGAGCATCAAGCAGCTTCGTCAACTTCTATTTCTCTGTATGAAAATATCGATGACCTGTATGTTCAGAATGACTATATAACGGGTGTTGCAATCGTCTTGCAGGACTTTAAAGAAGTTTATGTTTCGAGCAGAAATGAGAGAGGGGGTCATTCGGTACTTGCGAAAGGCTTTAAACCGAAGGCCAATAGTTTTGGAGTTCCTATTTTAGATCCAGCGACGGATCAATCTATAGGGGTTGTTTATATTTCCTTGGATCCAGAAATCTTATACCATGCTGTAGACAATACCCGAGGTCATATCCCGATGGCTGTTACTGTGACATCGCCTTTTGATACGGAGATTTTTCATATTGGTGAGAGAGTCAATAGGGAGCATGAAAACTGGTTTGTTGGTGTGACCTCTCATGGCTATCAGGTTCAGGTGGCAGTTCCCAAAAATTTTGTTTTACAAGGAACGGTGACCAGCTCGGCTTTGATTGTGGGCTTAAGCCTTCTCTTTATTGTCATTCTCTATCTGACGTTGAGGCAGACCTTTGCTAATTACCAAAAGCAGGTAGTGGATTTGGTGGATTCCATTCAGGCTATTGCCCAAGGGGAAGAAGGTCTTCGCATTGCTACGCTTGAAAAGGATCAGGAATTGCTCTTAATCGCGGAGACGACCAATGATATGTTGGATCGATTGGAAAAGAACATCCATGATATTTACCAGTTAGAGCTTAGTCAAAAAGATGCCAATATGCGAGCACTGCAGGCGCAAATCAATCCTCATTTTATGTATAATACGCTGGAGTTCTTGCGCATGTATGCAGTTATGCAGAGTCAAGATGAGTTAGCAGATATCATTTATGAATTCAGTAGTCTCTTGCGTAACAATATTTCTGACGAAAGAGAAACTCTTCTCAAACAGGAATTAGAATTTTGCCGTAAATATAGCTACCTCTGCATGGTTCGCTATCCCAAGTCCATTGCCTATGGTTTCAAGATAGATCCAGAGTTAGAGAATATGAAGATTCCCAAGTTTACCTTGCAACCGCTGGTAGAAAATTATTTTGCGCATGGTGTTGACCACAGACGGACAGATAATGTGATTAGCATCAAGGCTCTTAAACAGGATGGCTTTGTGGAAATTTTAGTGGTTGATAACGGCCGTGGAATGCCGACTGAAAAGCTGGCAAATCTCCGAGAAAAATTAAGTCAGAGAAACTTTGAACACCAAGTTAGCTACAGTGAAAAAAGGCAGTCCATCGGGATTGTCAATGTACACGAGCGTTTTGTGCTCTATTTTGGGGACCGCTATGCCATTAGTGTAGAGTCTGCAGAGCAAGCAGGTGTTCAGTATCGTATTACAATTCAAGATGAGTAGAAAGGGAGAAAATGTATAAAGTATTATTAGTGGATGATGAGTACATGGTGACAGAAGGTCTGAAACGTTTGATTCCCTTTGATAAGTGGGATATGGAGGTCGTCGCAACAGCCAGTCATGCCGATGAAGCCCTAGAATATGTTCAGGAAAATCCTGTCGATGTCATCATTTCCGATGTCAATATGCCCGACAAAACAGGGCTTGATATGATTCGGGAAATGAAAGAAATCTTACCAGATGCTGCCTATATCTTGCTCTCGGGTTATCAGGAGTTTGATTACGTAAAAAGAGCCATGAACCTTAGTGTTGTGGACTATCTGGTCAAGCCAGTAGATAAGGTAGAGTTGGGTAATCTGCTAGAGAAGATTGCGGGTCAGCTCGGCGAGAGAGGAAAGAAAAGTCAAACCCTCAGTCAAGATTTAGACGAGGCTGGATTTGTTAGTTATTTAGGAGGTAAGGAGAATTGGTGGATAGGTCTATCCAAGGAGAAACAAGGCTCCTTCACCATTCCCTACTATGTCTTGGGGCAAGACTGGCAGATTTTCATTTCTGACCAACCCCTAGATGGTTTAGTCGTTACTCCCTTTGAAGCCCCTTATCAAGAACATTTTGAACGTTGGAAGCTGAATGCTGAGAAAGCCCTCTTTTACGGCTCTGTAAATCTGCAGCAGTCGGAGAGCCTCTTCGCCTATTACGAACCGATTTATAGGGTTATCATTCAGGGAAATCTCAATCAAATCGTGGAAGAGTTGAACCTCTTGGAGAAAGTGGTTCTTGAAAATACACCCCGTGTTCCGATTACCAAACAGCTTTTTATCCAGTTTGTCATGGATGTCTTCCACTTGTTTGAACACCTCAAAGCTGATGATATGACGGATATTGTCAAAACCATTCATGCTATTCAAACCTTCGATGAATTGGTTCTTTATATCAAGGAAACTCTGACTCGCTTCTTTGGGCAATATCGTATGAATGAAAATGTGGTCAGTGTGCTGGAAGTGATTGGGCGTGATTATCAGAAAGAACTCTCTCTCAAGGATATCAGTAAGGATCTCTTTATCAATCCTGTTTATCTGGGACAGTTGATTAAGCGAGAAACCAATTCGACCTTCGCAGAATTACTAAATAAACAACGCATTAAGGCCGCCCAGCAGCTCTTACTTTCAACCAGTGACAGTATCGAAGATATTTGTTATGCGGTTGGTTACAGTAACGTTGGATATTTCTATAAAGTTTTCCGAAAATTGTGCGGAAAATCACCAAAAGCCTACCGAAAACAGGTAGAAACGATACTATAAAATTTGTATCCCTTTACAAAAAGTGCTATAATATCAATAATAACATCAGGAGGTTCTATCATGAAAAAGAAACCGATTTATCTATGGGTCTTGCTAATCTTGTCTGCTCTTATTTCAGCTACGTCTCTGTTTGGAATGTTGAGTCCCTTGCCTAGCAAAGAAGCCCTTCGTGCTGCTGCCGCTCAGAAACAGGTTGCAGGGGTCAGTGCTCAGCAATTAGAAGACCAGCTTAATTATACCTATAGAGTAGCAGAATCAACTCATTCTATTTTTAATATGGCCTTGATTGTGCTATCTGCTATTTTAGTTGTAGTAGCGATTGTGTTCCTTGTTCGTAAGAATTTGCAGTATGCAAACTATACTTATGTCGGCTATGTTTTGCTAGCCATTATTGGTTCGATTTATGGCTATGTTGGTTTACAGGACGCTGTGCAGTTAGTTCACGATGAGACCATGCGTTTAGGGATAAGTGTTATTTCACAAGCCGTTAGCATTTTCTCTATCGTCATCAATGTTCTCTTCCTAGCCCTTGTCTTCTACAAGATGTGGCGTCAGCAAAAAGCCTTGGCAGAAGAAGAGGAAACAGAAGAACTTGCCTAAGTATTGACAAAAAATAACTATCAAGTTACAATCTTGGTAGTTATTTTTCGATTATAGATAAAATCATGGAGGTAAATATGAAGACAATTTCTTTAGTTTATATCAGTCTGAGTGGGAATACTGAGAGTTTTGTGACACGCTTGAAAGATTATCTCTTGTCCCAGTACGAGGGGATTGAAGTTCAAAAGATTCATATCAAGGATTTGGTCAAGGAAGGCCAAGATTTCTATGAAATGGACCATCCCTATGTCACTTTTTTGCCGACCTACCTCGAAGGTGGGAATGGCGTGGATAACGGAGATGTCGAGATTTTGACGACACCCGTTGGGGATTTTATCGCCTATGGCGACAATGCTAGTAAGTGTTTTGGTGTAGTTGGTTCAGGAAATCGCAACTTTAATAACCAATACTGCCTGACAGCTAAGCAATACAGCCAACGCTTTGGTTTCCCTGTCTTGGCTGACTTTGAAATGCGAGGCATGCTGGAAGATATCAAACGTGTCGCAGCGATTATCGCAGATTTGTATGAGTTGGAAAGGGAGAATTAATACTCAATATAAGAGGTGGTTGAAGTTGTTCAACTGCTTTTTGAGTATAAACAGTCTTTGAGAAGGTAAAAAAGCATAAGTTCAGGTATTCAAAACCTTGTTCTTATGCTTTTTATCATAGAAATATTTGCTGAATTTTCTCTTGAAATGAAACCTTATCTTCATCTAGAGCTTGTTAGTTATCCTGCTTTTCCGATTGCGAGTGCGTAGATAAAGAAGATGGCGAAGCCAAAGAGGAAAATCAATCCTGCAATGGCAAGGTGTTTGAGCCAAGAAGGAAGATTTTTGTTTTCACGCGTTACCAAGGCGTAGTTCAAAAGAGCGAAGAATGGTGTTGTCAGGAAAGAACCAATCATAGCAAAGCGGAGCATGGTTGAAACCTGACCAGCGAAGAACTTGATAATGACGATACCGATGATAGCAGTGATGGTCATCCAGATGTTCAAAGATTTACGATTGTCTTCTTTTTGACGGATTAGCAGTCGTAGAGATTCCTGATTGACGCGAGAATAGCCATCGATAACAGTGATAACTGTTCCAAAGATACACAGGAAAGCAATAAAAGTAATCAAGTAACGGGACCATTCGCCAAGAACAGAGGCATACATGCCCACGAATTGAGAGATGTATTTGGCTGAAGCAGCTTCAACTGCTTGTCCTGTAGGATACTGAATCAGTGCTCCCAGTGCTACAAAGAATACAGCTAGGATAGCTGTTCCAATGTAACCAACGTTAAAGTCAAATAGAGCGTCCTCTGTGTTAAAGTTGACGGTCTTTTTCTTTTCAGCAGACCAAAGTGAATTGATAGCTGAAATTTCAATAGGAGCCGGCATCCACCCTAAGAGGGAAACGATGAAGGGTAGAGCTGCCATTTGCCAAGGTGTTTTCTCGACAAAATCAGAGCTGTATTCGGGATGCTTGACCGCCGCGATGATAACTGCAAGAACAGTTGCAATGGTCAAAGCTGACATGATCCATTTTGCCATGCCGTCTAAGAGTTTGTAGCCTCCAAAGAGCAGCATAGCCCAAATGATGGCAACGAGAATGAGGGACCACTGAGTAATGCTAAGACCGATCATTGGGAAGGCGCTGGCGATGATAGCTGAGCACAGAATGGCGACACCAGCTGTGTTGACCATAGCAGAAAAGACATTGAGGATAAAGAAAATCCAGAGATAGAGTTTTCCTTTTTCGGCATAACCTTCAACCAAAGTCTTTCCAGTATCAGCTGTGTATTCAGCACCAAAACGGAAAAATGGATATTTAAAGACATTGGCTAAGATGACCAAGAGAAGTAGAGACCAACCGTAAGAACCACCAGCTTGAGTGGAAGATACAATGTGGGAACCTCCAACAGCGGCAGAAGCCATTAGGATTCCCGGTCCCATTGCTTTTAGTTTACTTGTCCAGGTTGATTGATTTAACGAAATAGCTTGCGACATGATAGATACTCCTTTTTGAATTTTCAGAATAATCTGGATATGTAATCTATATTCTACAAAAAACTTTGGGAAAATGCAAGAATATTTTGAAAAAAGATAGAAAATTACAGAAAATTTACAAAGAAAATCTGAAAATAACTGTTATGGTAGTAAGGTGCAGCAGGATAAAGCAAAACCGAGAAGTTTCTTTCTCGGCTTTGCTTATTATGAGGCTCTTACTTTTTATGCTCTAAGAGTTGATTGATGTGATCTACTTTTTTAGCCTCTCTTTTATAGAGAATAGCCCAAATGATGAGGTAGACAATCGCAAACTCGATAATGAGCTGGAGATAGAAGAACCAGTGGAAGGGGAACCAACCAGCCAGAGTTGCTAGTGGAACAAAGCCAGCCAGCATAAGGAAGAAATGAGTCAGAGTGGCACGAAGCATGCTCCAGTCACGGCTGAATAAGCGGTTGCCAAAGTTGAAGAGCATACCGATAGCTGACCAGATAAGTGTGCAGTAGAGCAAGACCAGGGCACCGTGAACCTGATGCTGAGCCATCACTTGGCCAATGAGAGAGTAGGGATTTAGGGGTGCGTAGGTACTTGGTGCATAAATGAGTGAAAAGATGATAGAGAGGATGAGGCCGATGAGGACACCAGCAGCTGCGTCGTGAAATACTTGTTTTTTCATAGTTCTAATTTCTCCTTGATGGTTTTTAGGTAACGGCGAGATGAGTAGGTGAAGCTTTCGTTTTTTAGAAAGATTTCTACCAGACCGTTGGGCGTGAGCTTGAGATGAGAGATTGAATTGATATTGATGATTTCTGATTGCGAAATTTGGATAAAATTGCTTGGCAAGAGTTCAAGAACTTGATAGAGTCGCAAATCAATGGTGTAGGTCTGACTCGCGGTTTCTGCTAGAACCTTCCGATTCTCGATATAGAAGCGCTGAATCTTGCCAATCTCAACTAGATAGACCTGATCTTCGATTTTCCCTTTGATTTTTTCTTTGAGGTCCAGATTTTCTGCGAACTCGATGACTTTTTGGATTTTTTCGGTTTCTTGAGGTGCTTGGACAATCAGTTTTTCCTCTTCGTAAGTTTCACTAATCTGTAGTTCTACTTTCATAAATTTCTCTCCTTGTTTTTCATACAAAATTGTGATCACTTCTTGTACACCTTTATTAAACACTATTTTACGACACCTGGCAAGGGACTTTGTTTATGTGGAGGGATTTGGCTCCTATGTGGTGGAGCTTTTCTGTCCTATCTGAAATATGGTATAATAGCACTAATCAATTTCTAGGAAAAAAGATACAGAAAGGGGCTGAAAGAACTAGGGGAATAGTTGTAATTAGAAGGTGATAGGTATGAAAAGTGGCGTTGAAGCTGGATAAGTTTATAAAGAGTTTGAATGAAGAAATCAAAAGTAAATAAGTTGATGATGAATTACAAAAATAGATTTTATATACAATTTGTATCTTTAAAATCATTGATTTGAATTTTAGATTTAATCATGTTACAATTAAAAATGAAATCAAATAGAAGAGGAAGATGCAAACGTGGGCACACTATTAGCAACAAGATTAAAAAATAGACGAAAAGAATTAAAAATGTCTCAGCGAGAACTAGCTGAAGGTATCTGTAAACAGGGGCAAATCAGTCGATTAGAGAGCGGAGAGTTTACTCCTGGAGCAGATTTCCTGCATGCCCTTGCTAAGAAGTTAAAAGTCAGTATGGATTATTTTTTTGATGAGCAGGTTGTAGAGAAAGTTGAGGAGTTATCAGAATTTAAGAAATTAGCACAGACATTTATTACAAATCGCAATTATGAGTCTTTGAAATATATATATGAATTGGAGAATGTAAAAGCTCACCGCTTATCTTTAGCAGATAAAATCTACATGGAATGGATAAAATCTCTGATAGATTTTTATTTTTACGGACAGAAAGAAGATGCGATTGTACGATTAGAGGAGGTATTATCACAGTTAAGTGCGTCTGATTTGAACTATCTCCAAGTTTCAAACACTCTATTCAATTTTTACTATGATATTGGAAATTTAGGTCGTTTCAATAAAATTCGTGAAAAACTAGAGTATCGAGTAAATCAACTCAATTTGAGTACAATAGAAGAGTTAGAGCTATCTATTAAGTTTAACTACAACGTTTGTCGTTATCTATGGTTACAGAAAAATATTGAAGAAGCTATTACTAAAATTACAGCTACTATAAAACAATGTAAGGCTTACAGAACGAATTATCTTTTGGCTGATTTGTACTTATTGATGGGAAACGTAAGTGAAAATTTTTCTTCTAAAAGTTCGGTGAAAGAATATTTTGAGACGGCACATTTTCTATACAAACTTGAGGAGAACATGTCAATGACTCTGAAAGTTGAGCATTACATTGCAGATATAACAGAATAATGAATACGGTGTTCAAGTGAGCATCGTTTTTTTTAGATCTAACTTTTAATACAAAAAAGCATTAAAATAAAAAAAATAAAAAAACGTTATAAAAATACTTGACGAGCTAATTTTGAAGTGATAAAATAAATGCAAGAAAAAAAGAGAGATATATGAGAAGTTTGTTTAAGAAAATAGTTGCTGTATTAGTTATTGGCTTGATTCTGTTAGGAATTGCGAGAACACCTCAAGTTCATAAGATGGCTAGAGGGATTGATCCTGGTCCTGCGAATGGAAAAGCTCTCTAACTGTTCAGACTAATCTATAACGACATTATGAGGTTTGATAAGATTTCTCCTCACCGGATAAAAATCTTAAATCTATTTATGGAAGGATAAACATGCCATGGGAAATACAGACCTTATTCTAAAACAAGAGAATGTTTCTCTAGATGTTGACGTTGATCTTGTTGCTATCTTGGTGGGAAGAAATCAGCCAAGCCAGCACAAATGCTAAAGCACATTTTGTTGAGTCAGGGGTGGTGATTGTTATCGCTCCTGATTTTTATTAGGTTAATTTAATTAAAGAAGTTATAAAAGAATCTCAAATGAAAAAATATTTTTATCAAAATCCCTTTTTAGTAGGTCAATTCTTAATAGTAAATATTATTGGAGCAATTTCTGTACTGAGCTTGGCTTTTGTGCTAGAAGGCATTATTGATTCTATTTCAAATGTTAATTCAAAAACATTCATCTTATATGTAGTGTTGTTGCTAGTCTACATAGTTTTTGATTCTGTAATGGAGTACTGTGTTGAGGTTTCAAATCAGAAATTAATTCAAAAAATTTTACATGATATACGAAGTGATTTGACTGATAGTAACGGAAGAAAACCATTGATTGATGTTTATCGTAATAATCCTGAAATGCACATTTCAACCTATACTAATGAATTAGAAGTCTTAGAAAAACAATATTTAGAGCAAATTATTAGTATAACTAATGATATTTTAGTTTTTATTTTTGCCTCAGTCATATCTTTGTTTATACAACCGTCATATACTATCATAATGGTCGTTTTGAGTTTACTTCCTCTTTTTTATCCTTTGTTAACTCAAAATTCTTTACAAAATGCAAGAGATGTAAGTGTAAAATCAAAAGAAAATTATTTTAATGTGGTATCAGATTTTTACTCTGGTTTAAAGACAGTCAAACTATTTAATGCAGTGCACTCTTTCATTGATATAGTGAATTCAAAAAGTAAGCAGTTAGGACAAACTAATGTAGCTTATTACAAAAAGGCAAATTCAATAGAGGCAATATCTTATGCAATAACAATGCTTGTAAATCAGGGAGCTTGGGTAGTAGGAGGATTTTTTGTACTCAAGGGAAGACTTTCCCTAGGAGAATTTATCGGACTTCGTCAATTAGTGATGTATATTACATACCCAATTACTAACATGAAGCATAGCTATACTGATATATTGTCTTCAAAAAAATTGGTTAACGACCTAGTTGGAACTATACATCAAGTACCAGAGGATTCCACCAAAACAGAAAATGTAAAAATTAATACAATTGAACTTGTTGATTTCGGAATATTAGGTGAGAAACAAAATATATTACAAAATATAAATTTAACATTTAAGGTGGGTAAAAAGTATCTTATTGTTGGAAAAAGTGGTAGTGGGAAAAGTACACTTTTGAATGCATTAATAGGTTTGATACCAGATGGTTTTAATACTAATGGTAATATTTTAGTTAATGGACAGGATTTAACTAGCATTAAGTTAGATTACTCATCAGTTGCTTACGTGGAGCAGAAAACATTTATTTTTGATAAACCAGCTATTGATAATTTAACAATGTATAAAGACTATGATAAAAGTCTAATTCATCAAGTGTTACAAAAGGTAAGCTTAGAAAATATTAATTTAGAGGATCCCATCAAAAATAAGTTATCTGGAGGACAAGAGAGGAGACTAGATTTTGCTAGATCTCTGCTTGCGAATAAGGAAATTTTACTTTTGGATGAGGTTACATCGTCTCTGGATAAAGAAAATAGATTGCGTATTGAAAAATTAGTGGACTCATTGCAGGAAAAAATGATTATTTGTATTGCTCACGAGCCATCAGATACTTTTATCTCAATGTTTGATGAAGTAATAACTCTTGAAGAAGGAATGCTTACTTAACGGTAAAATATCATAATCACACTAAATTGCTAGGAAAAATTTATGAAAAAAGAAATACTACCTCAATATATTTATAGACAAAAAACAGGTAATAATTGGGCTTTAAAGGAGTATTACTCGTTAAAATTTGATAACAGAGACAGCTGCTATGAGTACCTTTGGAAAAACGTTTTACTTCAAGAAGCAATTTTACTTTGTAATCGCACTCTTTTTATGGAGCTATCAAATTTTTATAAAAAACCAGAGAAAAATAAGAGAAGATTATTACGAACTTTAGAAAATTATTTTATTAGATTTTGTACACGTCCCTCAACATTCTTCACGTTTGGATATGTAGGAGTAGGAGAATTTTCTCATGGTGCGATAGAAGAAAATCTGAAATGTGAATCAAATAGTGTAGAAAAGATAACAGATATTTCTACAGAGTGGGCTTTTGATTTTTTAAAATTGATTTTGAGAGAACGGGATGTATTAAAAGAACTATTCGTATTTTTAAATCCCAATTTAATAGGAGTCGGAACAAAGCTGTTAAATCAGAAACTGTATTTTTGCCAATCAGATATACAAAAAATTGTCTTGACGGATTTAAACATTGTTCTTTCAGACATTATCGAGACTTGTAAAACACCTTTAAAAATAAGTTCCCTAGTTAATTTGTTATTAGAGAAGGGATTTGAATTAAATACTATCTATGATTATATACAGCAATTGATAGATAGTGAGATATTATTTTTTGAATGTTTTGAGATATTAACCAGGGACAATAAAATAAATTTGATAGATGATTTTATTAATAGAATAGAATTAATACCTGCAAAATTCAAAAGGCAAATTTCTTGTATAAAATCAAAAATAGAATTATATAATAGTAATCCTCTAGGAGAGGGGAGTCGAGTTCTGATAGATTTATATAGTATTATGGACGATATATGTAAGGTAAATACTCCGCTTAATATTTTATGTATTAGTCATCAGAAATTTCAAATAGATTATCAGATAAAGAATGAAATAGAAGAGTTTCTTAACATACTATTAACTATTAATTTAAAATATAAGCAAGAGCGCAGTCTGAAAGAATATACAAGAAAATTTTATAATTTGTATGGTAGTAACAATTTAGTGCCTTTAACGGAATTGCTTTCAGTTAAAGGGCTAGGTTCTCCCTCAAACTATTCAAACCCAATTTTGAGTACTTATTTGGGAGAAACTTTAAATATTAATGATGGAACAGATAAATTCCAACATGATTTAGTGAATCAGATTTTGAACACTACAAGTGGTGAAGAGATAAAATTAGAGAATTTAATTGAACAAGGACAGGTAGTCAAGGATAGTTTTCCTACTGCTGAAGTAGTTTTTTCAATCTATGAAGTTGATAATAGGATTAAATTAAGATGGCATGGGAATCAATACTCAGATAATTTTTTTTCGATTTCTGGGAAATATGTGTCTTACTTTAAGGAAAATCTCAATATACACAAGATGTTAGAGATAGAGAGAAAATTTTATAACGAACTTCTAATTGGAGTTGATGAATTTTATAATAATTTAGTATTAAATGACATCAAAAGAGAGAATATCTTAGATAACTTGATATTAGATTTTCCATTTTTTAAAAATATTGATATTTCAGATATATATGTATATTTAGATAATAAGAATAATTTTCAAGTTTTTTCTAAGAAAATAGATACTAATATGCGTGTTGTAAAAAGAAATAGGATTTCTCCAGATCTATTAAATAATCAAACCCGATTTTTATATAGTATTTTTTGCAATCAATTATCGTATTATGATTTCTATAAGGTTTTTTCAATTGAGTATTTACATTATCAAAATAGGATAGTCTATAAAGACATAATTGTATATCCTGAAACATGGAGGTTATCTAAAAATTCTAATTTTGATAAGTTTATAAAAAACTATAATGTTCCGAAATTTGTAAATTTAGTAGAGGGAGACATGGAGTTACTGATAAATTTAGATAAAAAAGGAGATATAGAGAAGGTAAAACAAAAATTAAAGACAGATAAAGTAGTTTTAACAGAGTACTTAGGGGAGTTAAAAAGCTCTAATGAAATAATAGCATTTTCAAAAAATATAGATAATAGTACACAGTGTTTAGAAAAAAACTGTAGCTTGGAGGAAGTACATCTGGTATCTAAAGACTGGTTTAGTTTTCATTTGTATTGTAAAGAGGAATTAACATCGATTTGTGTAGAAGATATTTTAAAGAGGTTCTTAAATTTGATTGATGACGATATTCAATATAGTATAAATTTTGTTCAATATTACTACGATGAATATCATATTCGATTTAGAATTAAAATTTTGGGAACAAATGATACGGATAAAATTAAAGTCTTAATGTTAATGATAAAACTTTTTTCATCTAGTATAGACGACGGACTTCTAACACGGTATGAAATGCTACCGTATCGAATAGATTTTTCACTACTTGGTGGTTCAGATAGTGCTTGTAATATCGAGAAGATATTAACACTAGATTCTCTTTATGTTATTTCTAATTATTCCATTTTGAGAACACTTCCGATACAATATTATGTACTTATACTACAAAGTATTTTTGAATCATTTGGAATAGACACTGCGGAATTAATTAAACATTTTAAGGACATTGAAGTATCAAAAAATTACTCGTTATATAGAAATGTAAAAAAAGAAATTAAAAATATAGATTTAGATGTTTTTCCATTTAGTGAGGAACTTTTCAAAAAATGTAAATATCTAGTCGGACTATCAAATGAAATTGAGAGTAAACGAAAAGTTAATACATCTGAAAAAATAGAAATTGCTAAGAGATATATACATCTATTTTTAAATAAAATTTTTTTCAATAAATTTTATGAGGAGAAAATTTATCAACTGTTCTATCTATATTTGATGGATAAAAAATTTATCCAGAAATCTAAAATGTAAGTTTGATTATAAATGATTAAGGAGGAGTAAATGTTTATAAATTTACCTTATAAAGGACGAACGAAAGTACCAGGATCCGAATGTGGATTTAATAATTTTATTAGAAATAACTATTTAGAGAGAAAGTATTATTTACAAAATAACTTTATAAATGCCTCTGATTATGAAAATAGTGACTTCATATCAGAATTGAGATCAAAAATATCTTCTCGGTATAGTGAAGAGGACATATTTATTTTTGGCGGCGATCATTGTACTACCAGTTTTGTTTTTGATCATATTATAGATACTGAGAAAAGTATCGGAATTATAATATTTGATGCTCATTTAGATAAAGGAGATATATCGGATGGATATTATAATTGGAATGTTCTTAATTGGATAGAGGATAGTATTGAGAGTGGTATGATAATAGGAACTAGACACGATTATTATAAGGTTCTTACCCCTAGAAAATATAAAGTTTATGATGATATCGCAGTATATGAAAATAAAGAAATTATTCTAGAAAATATAAGAGAATACTTTGAAAAATTTGATACGATTTACATTAGTCTTGATGTCGATGTTCTAAATGTATCGGACTTTCCAGGTGTTAGCTTTCCAATGCCTGGGGGGTTAAGTTTAGTAAATCTTGTATACTTTATCAGACAAATAAAAGAAATCAAAAAAATATATGGAAAAAATATAATTTGGGACTTGGTTGAATATAATCCTCTTGTAGAGTCTACAATTTCTAACATCACCTTACAGCGTATACTAACGGAAATTAATACAGATAATTATACCAAATATGATTGAAAGAATACTGAACAAAATTGAGCAGGATTTTCTGCAACTAGATTTTAAAGAACTATCGAATAATGAAAATTATCCAGAAATATTGTATAATATATTACTTTTTTTGTCTTGTTTATCAGATGCAGAATATATAGATTACATTGATGAACAGTTCTATGAATTTATTTTAAAAGAAATATATCTTAATAAATCAAGATTTAAGTTGTCATTTTATAATGGTATGACCGGTATTGTTTTCTTGTTAGAACATAGTAAGTTGAATAGCGAGTATTCTGATTTATTGAGTCAATATTTCAATAAAACTATAAGTGATACTATGTTGGTATTACTTCCTTTTTTTAAGGACTCAAAGAAAGAGTATGAATTTTTTGGAGGCTTGTTAGGAATTGTATATTATTATTTACAGAGAAAAACACCAATAAATCATAAGGAATCGTACATTTTAGAAGAAAGTTTAAATAAATTATTAGGGGTTATAAAAAAAGAAATAAATATAGAAAGTTTTGATATTTCGCTTATACATGGAATGGTATCGTTTTTGAAAATATTTCGTAGTTATTTGGAAAAAGAAGAATCTAAAGAAATAAAGGAAATATATAATAAAATGATGGATTGTTACTTGAAGCTAGTTATAAACAAAGAAAAATTTGAGGAAATTTTTGGTAAAAAAATGGGATGGTGTAATAGTAGACTTTCTATACTTTTATTACTATATTCACTACCAGTTGAACAAGAGATAAGTAGCTACTTGTACAATGAATTGTTAGAGATATTTGATAGCAGTGGAAGTTGGAAATATGATGATTCATATCTTTGCCATGGTTATGCTGGAATGAGCATTATGATGTGCGCATTTAATTACACAGGAAAAAATAGAATTTTTGTAAGAGATAAGCTTCGTGAAGAATTACAAAATAGTAAAAATTTACTTGGTAATCTAAATCAATCACCGAATATCATTGAAAATTGCTTAGGGGTCATATTGGCTCTTATTAATGATTATTCTAATAAAGTGGATATTCTTAACAAAATCATGTTAACACTATGAAAACTGAGCCAATCTCGGTTTTTGTCTATCCCAAACATATAATTGTTTCTTTTATAGCTAGTTAGTTTTAAAAAAGCGCTCTAAACATTCAAAAATAGTTGGGACTTCCCTTAATAGATCCGTCACTTTCTTTTTCAAGATAGCCCAAGCTTGCTCAATAGGATTCAAATCTGGTGAATAAGGTTGTAGAGGTGAGAAAAAGTGTTTATCTTGAATGCAAAGTTCATCCAAAATGTTCTTGGGATGAAAACTAGCATTGTCCATGACAATAATATGAGGTGTCTTCAAAGCAGGCAGGAGTTGCGTTTTGAACCACTCCACAAAGAAGTCGCTCGTCATACTTTTCTTGTAAATCATGGGATCTATAAACTCTCCGTCTACTTGTCCTGCAACAATTGAAGTCCGCTCAAAACGCCGTCCGCTAATCTTTTCATAGACTTTTTCCCCTCCCCTAGCTTTCTAGTTTGCTCTTTGATTTTTATTGAGTATACCACTATTTTACGCCTCCTTACAAGGGACTTTGTCTATGTGGAGGGATTTGGCTTCTATGTGGTGCTAGCTTTTCTGTCCTTTCTGAAATATGGTATAATAGCACTAATCAATTTCTAGGAAAAAAGATACGGAAAGGGGCTGAAAAATGTCTCATATTATTGAATTGCCAGAGGTGTTGGCAAACCAGATTGCGGCAGGAGAGGTCATTGAACGTCCTGCCAGTGTTGTTAAAGAGTTGGTAGAAAATGCCATTGATGCTGGCTCTAGCCAGATTATCATTGAGATTGAGGAAGCTGGTCTCAAGAAGATTCAAATAACAGATAATGGTCATGGAATTTCCCACGATGAGGTAGAATTAGCCCTGCGTCGCCATGCGACCAGTAAGATAAAAAATCAAGCAGATCTTTTTCGGATTCGGACGCTTGGTTTTCGTGGTGAAGCCCTGCCTTCTATTGCGTCTGTCAGTGTCTTGACTTTGTTGACGGCGGTAGATGGTGCGAGTCATGGGACTAAGTTAGTCGCGCGTGGAGGTGAAGTCGAAGAAGTCATCCCAGCGACTAGTCCTGTGGGAACCAAGGTTTGTGTGGAGGACCTCTTTTTCAACACGCCTGCCCGCCTCAAGTATATGAAGAGTCAGCAAGCGGAGTTGTCTCATATCATTGATATTGTCAACCGTCTGGGCTTGGCCCATCCTGAGATTTCTTTTAGTTTGATCAGTGATGGCAAGGAAATGACGCGGACAGCAGGGACTGGTCAACTGCGTCAAGCCATCGCAGGAATTTATGGTTTGGCGAGTGCCAAGAAGATGATTGAAATTGAGAACTCTGACCTAGATTTCGAAATTTCAGGTTTTGTGTCCTTGCCTGAGTTGACTCGGGCTAACCGCAACTATATCAGCCTCTTCATCAATGGCCGTTATATCAAGAACTTTCTGCTCAATCGTGCTATTCTTGACGGCTATGGTAGCAAACTCATGGTGGGGCGTTTTCCACTGGCTGTCATTCACATCCATATCGACCCCTATCTAGCAGATGTCAATGTGCATCCAACTAAGCAAGAGGTGCGGATTTCCAAGGAAAAAGAACTGATGACGCTGGTCTCAGAAGCTATTTCCAACAGTCTCAAGGAGCAAACCTTGATACCAGATGCCTTGGAAAATCTTGCCAAATCGACCGTGCGCAATCGTGAGAAGGTGGAGCAAACTATTCTCCCACTCAAAGAAAATACGCTCTACTATGAGAAAACTGAGCCGACAAGACCTAGTCAAGCTGAGGTGGCTGATTATCAGGTAGAATTGACCGATGAAGGACAGGATTTGACTTTATTTGCCAAGGAAACCTTGGACCAGTTGACCAAGCCAGCAAAACTGCATTTTGCGGAGAGAAAGCCTGCTAACTATGACCAATTAGACCATCCGGAGTTAGACCTAGCTAGTCTTGATAAGGCCTACGACAAGCTGGAGCGAGAAGAATCATCCAGTTTCCCTGAGTTGGAATTTTTCGGGCAAATGCACGGGACTTATCTCTTTGCCCAAGGGCGAGATGGGCTCTACATCATAGACCAGCATGCGGCTCAGGAACGGGTCAAGTATGAGGAGTATCGTGAAAGCATTGGCGATGTTGATCAGAGCCAGCAGCAACTGCTAGTGCCCTACATCTTTGAATTTCCTGCGGATGATGCCCTGCGTCTCAAGGAAAGAATGCCTCTTTTGGAGGAAGTGGGCGTCTTTCTAGCAGACTACGGAGAAAATCAATTTATTCTACGTGAACATCCTATTTGGATGGCAGAGGAGGAGATTGAGTCAGGCATCTATGAAATGTGTGACATGCTACTCTTGACCAAGGAGGTTTCTATCAAGAAATACCGGGCAGAGCTGGCTATCATGATGTCCTGCAAGCGGTCTATCAAGGCCAACCATCGTATCGATGACCACTCAGCTAGACAGCTGCTTTATCAGCTTTCTCAATGTGACAATCCCTATAACTGTCCCCACGGACGTCCTGTTTTGGTGCATTTTACCAAGTCGGATATGGAAAAGATGTTCAGACGCATTCAGGAAAATCACACCAGTCTCCGTGAGTTGGGGAAATATTAAAATATAAAAAACTTTTGTGGAAAGTTTTCAAAATCAGAAAAACGCATAAAATCAGGTGTTCACAAAAACCTTGATTCTATGCGTTTTATCATGGAAATAGTTACTTCGTTTTTTCCTAATTCTTTTCGAAACTCTTTTTAAGCCACGTAAGTTTTATATGTAATCTCAAAATAGTGTTTTGAGCTAATTTTGCCAGTTTTGTTTGTAACATCGAAGCTGTGTTTTACCAACCTGCGACTGACTTCCTAGTTCGCTCTAGTATAAAATTGAGATTTCGCTTAGTTTCTTTATTCGCCTAAAAGTAGAGTCTGTTCTAAGCGTCTAATGTACGAATTAGGTTGACCATTTCAATAGCTGCTTGTGCACACTCAGAACCCTTATTTCCTGCTTTAGTGCCAGCTCGCTCTATGGCTTGTTCAATTGTATCTGTCGTTAGCACACCAAACATAACAGGAATTTCGCTATTTAAACTGATTTGGGCGATTCCCTTAGATACCTCGCTACATACATAATCATAATGACTTGTACTACCTCTAATGACAGCTCCCAAGCAGATAATTGCATCATATTTTTTACTTTTTGCCATTTTTGATGTAATCAGTGGTATTTCAAAAGCTCCTGGAACCCAGGCTACCTCAATATCTTTCTCATTTACATTCTCTCTTTTGAGATTATCTAGTGCTCCAGATAATAATTTTGAAGTTATAAATTCATTAAATCTCGCTACAACAATACCTATTTTAATATCGTTCGCTACTAAATTACCTTCATAAGTGTTCATTTATTTTTCCTCCATATTTAAAATGTGACCCATTCGATTTTTCTTTGTTTCTAAATAAAAACTGTCGTAAGGATTGGCTTCTATTTCGATTGGTATTCTACTGGAAATGGTAATTCCATATTTTTCTAACTGTTCAACCTTGTCAGGATTATTTGTCAGTAAATGAAGTGACTGTAGTCCCAGGTCTTTAAGCATTTGTGCTCCAATATAATATTCTCTTAAATCACCTTCAAAGCCTAATGCAAGATTGGCATCGAGCGTATCCATTCCTTGATCTTGTAAATGATAGGCTTTTAATTTATTGATAAGTCCAATTCCTCGTCCCTCCTGTCGCAAGTAAAGTAAGACACCCGAACCATTTTCAGCAATCATTTTCATAGCTTTATCGAATTGCTGTCCACAATCGCACCGTAAAGAGCCTAAAACATCTCCTGTTAAACATTCAGAGTGGACCCGACATAATACATTGGCTTCATCCTCTATATTTCCCATAATAAGAGCAAGATGATGTTCCCCATTTAGTTTATCTATATAGCTAATTGCTTTAAAATTACCGTATCTAGTAGGCATATTGACAGTTGAAACTCGTTCTACCAGCTGATCATATACTTTTCTATATTCTTGTAATTCTTTAATGGTAATTAGTGGGATCTTGTGTTTCTTCGAGAACTGAATTAAATCATCTGTTCTCATCATTTTGCCATCATGATTCATTATTTCACAACATAGGCCACACTCTTTTAGTCCTGCTAATTTTAATAGATCAACAGTTGCTTCTGTGTGTCCATTTCTTTCTAGAACACCACCGTTTTTCGCAATTAAAGGAAACATATGTCCTGGCCTGCGAAAATCAGAGGGTCTTATATCTTCGGATACACACATACGTGCGGTCAATCCTCTTTCCTCGGCAGAAATACCTGTGGTCGTTTCCTTATAATCAATTGAAACTGTAAAAGCAGTCTTATGATTATCTGTATTGTTTTCAACCATAGGTGAAAGCATTAATTGATTAGCTAAACGTTCGCTCATAGGCATACAAATTAATCCTTTGGCATAAGTAGCCATGAAATTAACATTTTCTGTTGTAGCTGCTTGTGCAGAACAAATTAAGTCTCCTTCGTTTTCTCTATCCTTGTCGTCTATAACAAGAACAAGTCGTCCCTTCTGCAATGCTTCTAATGCTTCTTGTATTTTTCGATATTCCATTGACTGATCATCCTTTCTACTAAAATCCATTTTGATATAATAGTTCTCTAGATATTTCTGATTTTGGAGAATTATCCATCAGTTTTTGCACATATTTACCTAAGATATCATTTTCAAGATTTACTGTACTCCCGACTTGTTTATTCTTAAGAATGGTTTGTTCCAAGGTATGAGGGATAACAGATACTGAAAAGTTTAGTTTGGAGACTTTAGCGACAGTCAGACTAATGCCGTCAATTGTAATAGATCCTTTTTCAACTATTAAATCTAAAATTTCTTTTTGTGTGTTGATTTGATACCATACAGCATTATCATCTTTTTTTATTGACGAGATTTTTCCTGTACCATCAATGTGTCCTGTAACGACGTGACCCCCAAGTCGACCGTTGACAGATAAGGCTCTTTCTAGATTTACCTCACTTCCATGTTTTAATAGGGTAAGAGCTGTTCGACTCCATGTTTCATTCATTACATCAACTGTAAAGGCTTGATGATTGAAATGAGTAACTGTAAGACAGATACCATTTACTGCTATACTATCGCCTAAATGGATATCCGTTAATATTTTTGAAGCTTTAATTGATAGTTTGCAATTACGAGAGTCTTTCTGTATTCTCTCAACTTTTCCGATTTCTTCAATTATTCCTGTGAACATGGATAAATCACTTCACTTTCTATGAGATAGTCATTTCCTATTTGAGAAAAAGCATAAGGTTTCAATCTAATAGCGTCATTTGGCAAAGCAATACCTTCACCTCCAACAGGAAACTTGGCACTGCCTCCAAAAATTTTTGGTGCGATATATATTTTCAGCTCATCAACAATTTGTTGTTCCAAAGCACTCCAATTCATTAGACTGCCCCCTTCTAGAAGTAGGCTATCAATCTGCATGTTTCCTAGATGTTGCATTAAATCCGATAAGTCTATATGATTGCCTTTTTTCTTTATGGAAAGTATTTCACAGCCATGATTTTGATATAGCTTCATTTTATTTTTGTCTTCAGAGGAAGTGGCAATGTAAGTTTTAATATCATTTGCTGTTTTTACGATTTTAGAGGTAAGAGGAGTTCGTAAATGTGTATCGCATATGATACGGATAGGATTTTTCCCTTCCTCCAATCTACATGTCAGCAAAGGATCGTCTTGAATAACAGTATTGACTCCCACCATAATCGCACTAACCTGGTGTCGCAATTGATGTACATGCTTTCTTGCCTCTTCTCCAGTAATCCATTTGGATTGATTTGTTTTAGTGGCTATTTTTCCATCCATTGTCATTGCATATTTCATAAAAACATAGGGTACATGCTGAGTAATGTACTTTCTAAAACTTTTTATTAAGTTAAGACACTCATTTTCTAAAACTCCAACAGTAACTTGAAGATTATTTTCCTCAAGTATTTTTACTCCTTTTCCAGATACAATAGGGTTACAGTCTAGGCTTCCAACGACTACTCTCGTAATACCACTATCGATTATAGCATCTATACAGGGAGGTGTTTTCCCGAAGTGACAACAGGGTTCAAGTGTTACATAAAGCGTCGCTCCTACAGGGGATTCTCTACAGTTTTTAAGAGCATTTCTCTCAGCATGTGGGCCACCAAAAAACTCATGATAACCTTGTCCGATAATATGATTATCTTTTACAATAACTGCGCCGACCATAGGATTGGGATTGACGTAACCAGCCCCTTTTTGTGCCAGTTTTATTGCTAATTGCATATATTTTGAGTCGCTCATCTCACTACCTCCAAAAAAATATACCTTGAATAGGGGACTATTCAAGGCATACAAAAGAAAACTTATGCGATTAACAAAAATGCTCTGAAATGACAAGTAATCATTTCAGAGCACACAAAAAGCACAAATATACTTTTATCTTCTTTCATCCAGACTATACTGTCGGCTTTGGAATTTCACCAAATCATGCCTTTCGGCTCGTGGGCTATACCACCGGTAGGGAATTGCACCCTGCCCTGAAGATAGTTATTCAATTACAGATGATTATAGTACTTAATTTTGAATATGTCAACAGATAAATACAGATTATTTTTGATATATTTTGTTTGAGTTAATTTCTCCTCGCTCCTCGGATAAAGAAAATATGATATACTAGATAAACGAAATAAGAGAAAAGGAAAATTATGTACGAATATTTAAAAGGAATCATTACCAAAATCACTGCTAAATACATTGTTCTTGAAGTCAACGGTATCGGCTATATCCTGCATGTGGCCAATCCCTATGCTTACTCAGGGCAAGTTAACCAAGAAGCCCAAATTTTTGTGCATCAGGTCGTGCGTGAAGATGCCCATCTACTTTATGGATTTCGTTCAGAGGACGAGAAGAAACTCTTTCTCAGTCTGATTTCGGTTTCTGGGATTGGTCCTGTATCAGCTCTGGCTATTATCGCTGCTGATGATAATGCTGGCTTGGTTCAAGCCATCGAAACCAAGAACATCACCTACTTGACCAAGTTTCCTAAAATTGGCAAGAAAACAGCCCAGCAGATGGTGCTGGACTTGGAAGGCAAGGTAGTAGTTGCAGGAGATGATCTTCCTGCTAAGGTCGCGGTGCAAGCAAGTGCTGAAAACAAAGAACTGGAAGAAGCCATGGAAGCCATGTTGGCATTAGGCTACAAGGTAACTGAGCTTAAGAAAATCAAGAAATTCTTTGAAGGAACGACAGATACAGCAGAAAACTATATCAAGTCGGCCCTTAAAATGTTGGTCAAATAGGAGCAGAGCATGACAAAACGTTGTTCGTGGGTCAAGATGACCAATCCGCTCTACATTGCCTATCATGATGAGGAGTGGGGCCAACCCCTCCATGATGACCAAGCATTGTTTGAGTTATTGTGCATGGAAACCTATCAGGCAGGCCTGTCTTGGGAAACGGTACTAAACAAACGCCAAGCTTTCCGAGAAGCCTTTCATGGCTATCAAATTCAAGCGGTCGCAGACATGACCGACACCGAGTTGGAAGCCTTGCTGGAGAATCCAGCTATCATTCGGAATAGAGCCAAGATTTTCGCTACACGAGCTAACGCCCAAGCATTTCTACGACTACAGGCAGAGTACGGCTCTTTTGATGCCTATCTTTGGTCCTTTGTTGAGGGGAAAACGATCGTTAACGATGTTCCCGATTACCGTCAAGCCCCAGCTAAAACACCCTTGTCTGAGAGATTAGCCAAAGATCTCAAAAAACGAGGCTTCAAGTTCACAGGCCCAGTCGCCATCTTGTCTTTTATACAAGCAGCAGGCCTAGTTGATGACCATGAGAATGATTGTGAGTGGAAAAGCGGTCATTAGTGTGTACAGATAGCTAGCATATCTGAGAATATAGAAAAAAGCTGAGAAATTTATCTCAGCTTTTTATACATACTAGTATATTTGTTAGAGTGAAGTCAGAAAAGTGATTCCACCTAAAATAACACCGGCTGAATTTGGAATGATTAATATCCAATCCTTCTTAGGTTCTTTTGTCCATCCATAAATAACCCAGATTAAGCAAGATATAGCAGCTGATAAAGGTTGAAATGGTTGAGCTTTATTTCCCTGTAAATTAGCGATAATTTGAGGAATGTAGGCAATAAATACTATAATTCCAATAAAGGCTCCAATAGAACCTACGATTCGATTAATTTTTTGTTTTGTCATATACACCTCCTTCAAAAGGATATCATAGAAATTAGCGAAATGCAATAAATTCAGATATAAATTGTAACGAAAACCAATACAAAAGCACAAAAATAGAGAAACTATTTATTTTTTGTTATAGTCAAAGCGAATGACTTGTTCCTGTGCATCTACATGAGCGTGGACTCCAAAGGGAACAATGGCTCTTGGAGTTGCGTGGCCGACATTCAGATTATAGACAATCGGGATATTGCTATCAATGATATCCAATAGTGCCTCTTTATAGTCGTCATAGAAAGTTTCATCCATAGGTTTTCCGACCAAGAGTCCACTGATGGCCTCGAATATACCAGTGTTCTTTAAAGTTTGCAACATCTTTTTGAAGTCTTTCGGCTCAGGCTTTTCTTCGCTTGTTTCTAGTAAGAGGATTTTTCCTTCCCAGTCTGACAAGTCGGGGAAAAGTTTGTATTTTTGGCAGAGCTCCGTGCTATCTGCGTATCGAGAATTGTCAAAGATATCGTAGAGGGATTCGAGGCAACCACCGAGGATTTTTCCCTCGAACTGGGCATTTCCTTGCAACAACTCAAAACCGGTATTTGCATGACTGACACGAGGTGTCCCCAGAGCCTTGGGACTGAAGTCAGTCCTTTCATCATACCAAACGTCACTAGGGCGGATTTCTGAGATTTTTCCCGTTTCGATCAATTCTTTAAAGTAGTGAAAGCTATAGGGCAACATCTCCTTGTCCAATTCACAAATGTCTGCTAAAAAGGATTGACCATAAAAAGTTTTAACACCTAGTTTATGCAACATGAGATGGTTCATGGTTGTATCCGAGAAGCCAAGAAAAATTTTTTGTTTGATAACCTTTTGGAGTTGGTTATTTTCAAAAAGATAAGGTAGCAAGCGATAGGTATCGTCTCCACCGATGGCACATAGGATCATGTCGATGCTATCATCAGAAAAGGCATGAATCAAATCCTCTGCACGCGCTTCAGGATGGTTCTTGATAAAGTCTAATCCCTTTAGCGAATGGGGCAAAAAGATAGGATTGAGTCCCAAGTCCTTGAGACGTTGGACACCCAAGTCCACTTCGTGTTTGATAAAGTCTTCTCCGATAATGCCACTAGATAAACTAACAATACCAATAGTAAAAATCATATTTTATTCTCCTAGAAATAGATTGAGCCTATTTTATCATAAAAGATGAGAGAAAACTATGTGGGATGTCAGAAGAATACTTTAAAATCAAAAAAGAGCCGTGAAAAAGCAACCGCATCTGCAGTTGCTTTTATCATTATTCTTAATAGCGTGTTGGTCCTGCACTTGCGCTACGGATATTCAAGCGTTTCTTAAGATAGAAGCGAAGGGCTAGGAGGGCTGCTCCGATAATAGCCAGCGGCAATGGAGCAAGTACTGGGTTAAGGCTAGCTGGTAGGAAGCTTGTTGCAAAGAAGACAAGCAACCAAAGGAACATAGAAACTAGGATAACCAGTACAGATTTCCAGAAAGGTGGACGTTGACTGCGGTCCATATCAGGCCCGTAGTATTGGTAAACAAAGTAGTACATCAAGTAGAAGGCAAATCCACCAACCAGTCCAACTAGCAGGAGAGTGACAAGTCCATAGCCGAAAGCCTGATCTGCTGCAAAGAAAGTTGTGAGTGCGCTGACGAGGGCAAAGAGGCTAGTGATGAAAAGGGCTGAGTCCATAATCATCAGTTTTGGATCATCATTTTCTTTTGGATGCTCTTTTTCATATTGTTCCTTGACAGTGAAACTATGAGCCCAATGAGTTGGTGCGCCATAGAGGGAGCGAGCAGTCGTACCTTTGGCTTGCTCTTCAAGGATTTGAGGAATGACTTCCTCAAAAATAGCCTTGATTTCAGCATCTGTTTTTCCATCTTTGATGAATTGTTGGGTAGCGATGTGGACAAATTCTTGGTTTTTCTTTGTTAATTTTTGTAGATCAATCTGAGACATAGGAACTCCTCTTAGAACCATTTTTTATGGATGAGATAGAGAGTGAGCGAGACACTCATAGCAAAGGCGATAAAGACGATTAACCAGAAGGCATTTGGCTCACCGTTTAGGGGGATTTCATTATCCTTAAAGTTCATCCCGTAGGCAGAAAAGACCATGGTTGGGATGGACATGACGATGGTCACAAGGGCCAAGGTCTTCATAATGTTGTTCTGGTTATTGGAAATGATAGAGGCGAAGGTCTCTGTCATAGAATGCAAGACGTTTCCATAAATATCTGCCATCTCGATGGCCTGTTGGGTTTCAATCAGGGTATCTTCAAGCAGGTCTTCGTCCTCAAGGTATTTCTTGATATTGCTGGTTGAGCTGGTCAATTTCTTAATCACACGCTCATTTGTTTTGAGGGAAGCCTTGAAATAGACGATGGTTTTTTCCAATTCCATAAGCTCAATCAATTCTTCATTACGAGTTGATTGATGCAGTTGACTTTCGATTTGTTCACTCTTACGGTCGATTGAACGAAGGGCTGTTAGGTAAAGCTCTGCATTGCGATAGAGAATCTGGAAGATAAAACGCGAACGCATGAAAGTATAGAAATTACGCAAACGACGGTTGATAAAGACATCGAGGACCGGTAGTGGTTCCAAACACGTAGTGATAATGGTTTCCTCAGTGATGATAATACCAAGCGGAATAGTTACGTAGTAGGTGCGGTTATTTCTTTCCTCTGTGACCGGCACGTCAACGATAATCAGGGTGTACTCGTCTTCAATGGTAATACGAGACATTTCTTCCGCATCGAGCGGTGCTCGAAGGTCAGCAATATCAATGTCGAAGGCGTTAGCGATTTCGAGTGATTCATTTTGAGTCGGATTGACGAGATTGATCCAAGTACCCGGTTCAAGCGTATCGATCTCTTTAAATTCAGTTGTTGTAGAGAGGAAAACTTGTTTCATATCCCATATCCTTTCTCATTTTTCAGATTTTTTCACACCGTACTATTATACTATAAATTCAGCCTTTTGGGTAATAGAATCTCACTTTTTTTGGTATAATGGTAAGCAATAATGGACTAGAAAGAACAAAGATGCAAGATAAAATTGTCATTCATGGGGCGCGTGCCCATAATTTAAAAAATATTGATGTGGAGATTCCACGAGACAAGTTGGTTGTCGTAACCGGCTTGTCAGGTTCAGGGAAATCCAGTCTGGCCTTTGATACCCTCTATGCGGAGGGACAACGTCGCTATGTGGAGAGTTTGTCAGCCTACGCTCGCCAGTTCTTGGGGAATATGGAAAAACCAGATGTAGATGCCATTGATGGTCTCAGCCCAGCTATTTCCATTGACCAGAAAACGACAAGCAAAAATCCTCGTTCGACGGTGGGAACCACGACTGAAATCAATGACTATCTGCGTCTCCTCTACGCGCGTGTGGGGACGCCTTACTGTATCAACGGGCATGGAGCTATCAAGGCTTCTTCTGTGGAGCAAATTGTGGATAAGGTTTTGGAGTTACCAGAACGCCAGCGCCTGCAAATCTTAGCACCAGTCATTCGTAAGAAAAAAGGACAGCATAAGAGCGTCATTGAAAAGGTTCAGAAAGACGGCTATGTTCGTGTCCGTGTGGATGGGGAAGTCTATGATGTGACCGAAGTACCAGAGTTGTCCAAGAGCAAGCAACACAATATTGATGTTGTGGTTGACCGTATTGTCATCAAGGAGGGCATTCGTAGCCGTCTCTTTGATTCCATTGAGGCAGCCCTTCGTATTGCAGAAGGTTATGTCATTATCGACACGATGGACGATTCTGAGTTGCTCTTCTCTGAGCATTATGCCTGCCCGGTTTGTGGTTTTACTGTACCAGAGTTAGAGCCTCGTCTCTTCTCCTTCAATGCTCCTTTTGGTTCTTGTAGTGAGTGTGACGGCTTGGGCATCAAGCTGGAGGTGGATACTGATTTGGTAGTGCCAGATGCCAGCAAAACGCTACGTGAGGGAGCCTTGGCCCCTTGGAATCCTATCTCATCTAACTACTATCCAAACATGCTGGAACAAGCCATGACAGCCTTTGGAGTAGATATGGATAAGCCTTTTGAGGATTTGTCAGAAGAAGATAAGAACTTGATTCTCTACGGCTCAGATGGTAAGGAATTTCATTTCCACTATGAGAATGAATTTGGTGGTGTGCGAGATATCGACATTCCGTTTGAGGGAGTTGCCAATAATATCAAGCGTCGCTACCATGAGACCAACAGTGATTACACCCGCACCCAGATGCGTCTCTACATGAATGAGCTGACCTGCGGAACCTGTCACGGCTATCGTCTCAATGACCAGGCCTTGTCTGTCCGTGTGGGTGGCGAGCAAGGGCTACATATCGGAGAAATCTCAGACCTGTCTATCGCAGACCACTTGGACTTGGTAAGCCAGTTGACTCTATCTGAAAATGAAGCCATAATTGCTCGGCCTATCCTAAAGGAAATCAAGGATCGCTTGACCTTCCTCAATAACGTGGGTCTCAACTATCTAACTCTGTCACGTTCGGCAGGAACCCTTTCAGGTGGGGAGAGTCAGCGTATTCGCTTGGCAACTCAGATTGGTTCCAACCTATCAGGTGTCCTTTATATCCTGGATGAGCCGTCGATTGGTCTTCACCAGAGGGATAATGACCGCCTGATTGCCAGTCTGAAAAAGATGCGCGACTTGGGCAATACTCTCATCGTGGTGGAACACGACGAAGATACTATGCGCGAGGCGGATTACCTGATTGACGTTGGTCCCGGTGCCGGTGTTTTTGGTGGGGAGATTGTTGCTGCAGGAACGCCCAAGCAGGTGGCTCGCAACAGCAAGTCTATCACAGGCCAGTACTTGTCAGGCAAACGTGCCATTCCAGTACCAGAAGAGCGCCGTGTGGGAAATGGTCGTTTTATCGAGGTGGCAGGAGCACGTGAGAATAACTTGCAAAATATCACTGCTCGTTTCCCGTTAGGAAAATTCATCGCAGTGACAGGTGTGTCAGGTTCAGGGAAATCGACCTTAATCAACAGCATCCTCAAAAAAGCTATTGCCCAGAAGCTCAACCGCAATTCAGACAAACCTGGTAAATTCAAGACCATCACAGGGATTGAGCATGTAGACCGCTTGATTGACATTGACCAGAGTCCAATCGGACGAACGCCAAGGTCTAACCCTGCTACCTATACGGGAGTTTTTGACGATATACGTGACCTCTTTGCCCAGACAAACGAAGCCAAGATTCGAGGCTACAAGAAGGGGCGTTTCAGTTTCAACGTCAAGGGAGGTCGTTGTGAAGCCTGCTCAGGTGACGGGATTATCAAGATTGAGATGCACTTCTTGCCAGATGTTTACGTGGCTTGTGAGGTCTGCCACGGGACCCGCTACAACAGTGAAACCCTAGAAGTTCACTACAAGGAAAAGAATATCTCGCAGGTCTTGGATATGACGGTCAACGATGCGGTAGAATTTTTCCAACACATTCCGAAAATTCAACGCAAACTTCAGACTATCAAGGATGTGGGACTGGGCTATGTGACGCTAGGTCAACCAGCTACCACCCTTTCTGGGGGAGAAGCCCAGCGTATGAAGCTGGCTAGCGAACTCCACAAACGCTCGACAGGCAAGTCATTCTATATTCTGGATGAACCGACGACAGGGCTACATACCGAGGATATCGCTCGCTTGCTTAAAGTCTTGGCTCGCTTTGTAGACGATGGCAATACAGTCCTCGTTATTGAGCACAATTTGGATGTTATTAAGACAGCAGACCATATTATCGACCTGGGTCCTGAGGGCGGTGTCGGTGGTGGAACCATCATCGCAACAGGAACCCCAGAAGAAGTAGCGGCTAATGAAGCCAGCTACACAGGACACTATTTGAAAGGAAAGTTACATCATGAATAAACGTGTACAAGCATTTCTCGCTAAAATGCAAGAAAAAGAACTAGATGGCATCATTATCAACAACCTTAAAAACGTCTACTACTTGACTGGTTTTTGGGGTTCAAATGGAACAGTCTTTATCAGCCGTGACCGTCAGGTCTTGGTGACAGATTCTCGCTATATCATCGCAGCTAAGCAAGAAACCAGTGGTTTTGAAATCGTAGCTGATCGCGATGAATTAGCTGTCATTGCAGGCATTGTCAAGGATATGGGCTTGTCTCGAATCGGTTTTGAGGATGAGATTTCGGTTTCTTATTACCACCGTATGCAGGCAGCTTTTGAAGGAATTGACTTGCTGCCACAAACTCAGTTTGTTGAAGGTCTTCGTATGATTAAGGATGAAGCGGAGATTGCAGCTATTCGTAAGGCTTGTTCTATCTCAGACCAAGCTTTCCGCGATGCGCTTGACTTTATTAAGCCAGGAAAGACTGAAATTGAGATTGCCAACTTCCTTGACTTCCGCATGCGTGAATTGGGAGCATCTGGCTTGTCTTTTGATACGATTCTAGCTAGCGGTATCAACTCTTCTAAGCCCCATGCCCATCCTATGCACAAACCAGTTGAGCTAGGAGAAGCCATTACCATGGACTTCGGTTGCCTTTATGACCACTATGTCAGTGATATGACACGGACAATCTACTTGGGGCATGTCAGCGATGAGCAGGCAGAAATTTACAATACGGTTTTGAAAGCCAACCAAGCCTTGATTGATCAGGCTAAGGCTGGCTTAGGTTTCCGTGACTTTGACAAAATCCCTCGTGATATTATCATCGAGGCAGGTTATGGCGACTACTTTACCCACGGAATCGGACACGGTATTGGACTGGATATCCATGAGGAACCATACTTTAGCCAGACTTCTACAGAAACTATTAAGGCAGGTATGGCCTTGACAGACGAGCCAGGTATCTATATTGAAGGCAAATATGGCGTTCGTATCGAGGATGATATCCTGATTACAGAGACAGGTTGCGAATTATTGACCCTTGCTCCAAAAGAGTTGATAGTCATTTAAGACTCAAACAACTCAAATGATTGACTTTTAAATTTTAAAGGTTTATACTGAAAGACGAAAACGGTAGGTGAGGCTACCATAGGGATACGGATGACTACCGCAAAGCAGTGGAGACACTACTCGTTGGTCAACAGTCCTGGTCGCGAAGGCCAAGACTAAGCTCATTTCATTGCCCTATGGAGTTAAAGCTTGAACGAAAAAACAGATAACTAGTTTTTTAATCCTGCCATTTTATGGTGGGATTTTCTACTGTTTAAAACAAAGAAAGGAGATAGACGATGCAAATTGACGACCATCCGGAACCGCACATACACAGCCAATCGCTGATTTGTGTCGTTCTGCCCTTATAAAGTGATTGGTCTCTGTGTATGAAATACATCATTCATACAGATAGGAGAAACCAATGAAAACTACAAAAGAAAGATTAGCAACAGCTATTCAAGTCCCTTTAGACGAGAGTCTAACTTTTTATCATACCAGTTTAAACGGTTTGACAGAGGAACAAGTCGAAAAAAATCGTGACCTCTATGGCGAAAATGTGATTACCAAAGGCCAAGAAGATTCGATTTTGAAAAAGATTTACGAATCGATTATCAATCCTTTTACAATCATCTTGCTGGTTATCGCCGTGATTTCCCTAGTGACCAATGTCTGGTTGGCAAAACCAGGTCAAGAAGATCCGACGACTTCCATTATCATCGTTGTCCTAGTCCTCATTTCTGGAGGCATTCGCTTTGTCCAAGAACTCCGCAGTGATAAGGCAGCCACCAATCTTTCAAAAATGATTGTCAACACAGCGACTGTCATTCGTCAAGGAGAAATCCAAGAAGTACCTATCGATGATTTGGTAGTGGGTGACGTGGTTAAATTAAGCGCTGGGGATATGATTCCAGCAGATCTTCTTTTATTTGAGTCGCGCGATTTCTTTGTCCAACAGTCTGGCTTGACAGGCGAAAGTGATTCTGTTGAAAAATTGGCCTTGACCAAGGCAACAGTTCAACAACCTGATAGTCTGCTAGAAGCCGAATCCTTGGCTTTTATGGGAACCAATGTCTTGTCTGGTAGTGCCAAGTCCGTGGTTTTGGCGGTTGGTGATGATACCATGATGGGGGCCATTGAGCAGACCCTGAACACCTATGACGAGCCTACTTCGTTTGAGCGGGAGATGAATAGTATCTCTTGGCTCTTGATCCGTTTGATGTTGGTCATGGTGCCCATCGTTTTCTTGTCCAATGGTTTAACAGATGGTGACTGGCTGGAAGCTGGCGTATTTGCCTTGAGTGTTGGTGTTGGATTGACACCTGAGATGCTTCCTATGATCATCACGGCCAGTCTAGCAAAAGGCTCCATTATCATGGCCAAGGAAAAAGTGGTTATCAAGAAACTCAATGCCATACAGGATTTAGGGGCGATTGATATCTTGTGTACAGATAAGACAGGAACTCTAACCCAAGACGAAATCGTTCTAGAATATCCCTTGGACATCCACGGACGCTTGGATTTGACGGTCTTGAGACGTGCCTATCTCAATTCCTACTTTCAAACGGGCTTGAAAAATTTGATGGACAGAGCCATCATCAAACGGACTGAAAAGGAAGCAAAAGAACACGCCCTCTTGCAAAATCTGGCTCAAACTTTTCAAAAAATAGATGAATTGCCCTTTGATTTTGAACGCAGACGGATGAGTGTCATCGTTAAGGATGAACACGAAGTTGTTAGTTTGGTAACCAAGGGTGCCCTAGAGGAAATGTTGACGATTTCCAGTCATGCGGAATACCAAGGAGTGATTACTCCCTTGACAGATGTTATTAGAGAAGAAATTTTAGCAGAAGTCAGACAACTCAATCAACAAGGTTTGCGTGTCTTGGGAGTGGCCTATAAGTCAGGTTTGAGGGAAGGTCATGCCTATACAGTTGATGATGAAGGGGATATGATTCTAACTGGTTATTTAGCCTTCCTAGATCCACCAAAACCATCTGCAGCACCAGCAATTAAGGCTCTGTTAGAACATGGGGTTCAAACAAAGATTTTGACGGGAGACAACGAAAAGGTTACCCAAGCAGTCTGTGAAAAGGTTGGTTTAGATATCAATCAGATGCTGTTGGGGTCTGAAATTGATCAGATGAGTGATCAAGAATTGGCCCAAGCCGTAGAGGAGGTAACAGTCTTTGCCAAACTTTCTCCTGACCAAAAAGCAAGGATTATTTTGCAATTCAAGGCTAATGGTCATGCTGTCGGCTATATGGGAGATGGAATCAATGATGCCCCTTCTATGAAAGTTGCAGATGTGGGGATTTCTGTTGATACAGCAGTAGATATTGCTAAAGAAACAGCTGATGTTATCCTACTTGATAAGGATCTCATGGTGCTTGAAAAAGGACTGGTTGAAGGGCGTAAGGTCTATGCCAATATGACCAAATATATCAAGATGACAGTGAGTTCTAATTTTGGGAATATCTTGTCCCTGTTGGTCTCTGGAATCTTTTTACCATTTTTACCAATGGCACCAGTCCATTTGATTATCCTAAATCTAGTCTATGATTTGTCTTGTATTGCCTTGCCTTTTGACAAGGTGGATAAAGATTTTTTGAGAAATCCGCATACCTGGGAAGCCAAGTCCATCACACGTTTCATGGTTTGGATGGGGCCTATCTCTTCTGCCTTTGATATTTTGACCTTCATTTTGCTTTATTTTATCATTGTACCCATGACGACAGGTCATGCCTATGTTCATGGAGCAGAGTCGGCCGTAGGCTTTATTGTCTTGTTCCAGACAGGTTGGTTTATCGAGTCCATGTGGTCACAGACCATGGTTATCCATATGTTGCGTTCAGCTAAAATTCCCTTTTTACAAAGTCGTCCAGCTTGTCTCGTTCTTGTGACAACCTTATTGGCTGCAGCCTTTGTGACCTTCCTTCCCTATAGTCCTCTTGCAAATCTTCTTCATCTCATTCCTTTAAAACCGATTTATTTCATCTTCTTACTTTTCATCATTATTTTGTATATGATTAGCGTAACAATTGTGAAAAAAATCTATATCAAGAAATATAAAGAATGGCTGTAAATTTCATTTTGTCAAGAAAAAAGTACGAAAATGACGAAAAAAGTCAAAAAAATTTAAAAATAGGTCGCAAGTCGGATGTTTTTTATGGTATAATAGACTAAACTGATAGTAACATGTAGCGAAAGGGGTAGGTACATGATTAAAATTTATACAGTCTCAAGTTGTACTAGCTGTAAAAAAGCAAAAACCTGGCTCAATGCCCACCAGTTAAGTTATAAAGAACAAAACCTTGGTAAAGAAGGAATTACGAGAGAAGAATTACTGGATATTCTAACCAAAACAGATAACGGAATAGCCAGCATCGTTTCATCTAAAAATCGCTATGCCAAAGCCCTTGGAGTGGATATTGAAGATTTGAGCGTCAATGAAGTCCTCAATCTGATTATGGAAACACCGAGAATTTTAAAGAGCCCAATCCTTGTGGATGAAAAACGCCTGCAAGTTGGCTACAAGGAAGACGATATTCGTGCCTTCCTACCACGCTCTGTCCGTAATGTAGAAAATGCAGAAGCACGTTTGCGTGCAGCTCTATAAACATCAAGGCTGGGAGCAATTCCCAGTCTTATTCTATTTTAATCTCAAAAAGAAAGAAGAAAGAAATGAAAAAAATAGTTCTTGTTAGTCTAGCTTTTCTTTTTGTCCTGGTTGGTTGTGGACAGAAAAAAGAAGCTAGACCAGCTACAAAAACAGAAAAGGATACGCTTCAGTCGGCATTGCCAGTTATTGAAAATGCTGAGAAGAATACAGTTGTAACTAAGACTTTGGTTTTGCCCAAGTCAGATGATGGCAGCCAGCAAACCCAAACCATTACTTATAAAGACAAGACTTTTTTGAGCCTAACCATCCAACAAAAGCGTCCAGTCTCAGATGAGTTGAAAACCTATATTGACCAACATGGTGTGGAAGAAACTCAAAAAGCTCTTCTTGAGGCGGAGGAGAAGGATGAGTCTATCATTGAAGCTCGTAAATTGGCAGGCTTTAAGCTTGAAACCAAATTATTGAGTGCAACAGAACTTCAAACAACGACTAGTTATGATTTTCAAGTTTTGGATGTCAAGAAGGCTTCTCAATTAGAATATCTGAAGAATATTGGCTTGGAAAATCTTTTGAAAAATGAACCAAGCAAATATATTTCAGACAGATTGGCAAATGGTGCGACAGAACAATAGAAAATCCAAATAAATAGACTGCCTGAATTGTAGAAGGTAAGGAATTATGCTATAATGGTACTATTCTAAGGAAAGAGGGTGTTAGAATGGGATTTACTGAAGAAACAGTACGTTTTAAATTGGACGATTCCAATAAAAAAGAAATTAGCGAAACTTTGACTGATGTCTATGCTTCGTTGAACGATAAGGGCTACAACCCAATTAACCAAATCGTAGGTTACGTATTGAGTGGAGACCCTGCCTACGTTCCTCGTTATAATAATGCACGAAATCAAATCCGTAAGTATGAGCGTGATGAAATCGTTGAGGAATTGGTTCGCTACTACCTTAAAGGACAAGGAGTCGATCTTTAACCTATGAGAATTATGGGATTGGACGTCGGTTCAAAAACGGTAGGGGTGGCTATTAGCGATCCGCTCGGTTTTACAGCTCAAGGACTTGAAATCATCCAAATCAATGAGGAACAAGGCCAATTTGGTTTTGACCGCGTTAAGGAGTTGGTTGATACTTACAAGGTGGAACGATTTGTAGTGGGCTTGCCTAAAAACATGAACAATACAAGTGGACCGCGTGTGGAAGCTAGTCAAGCCTACGGAGCAAAGCTAGAAGAGCTTTTTGGTTTACCAGTAGACTATCAAGATGAACGCTTGACAACAGTTGCGGCTGAACGCATGTTGATTGAACAAGCAGATATCAGCCGTAACAAGCGCAAGAAAGTCATTGATAAGTTAGCAGCTCAGCTGATTTTACAAAATTATTTAGATAGAAAATTTTAATACAAAGGAGAGGCTATGTCACACGATCATAACCACGACCACGAAGAACGTGAACTAATCACACTAGTAGATGAACAAGGAAATGAAACCTTGTTTGAAATTCTTTTGACGATTGACGGAAAAGAAGAATTTGGTAAAAACTATGTTCTCCTAGTACCAGTTAACGCAGAAGAAGACGAAGACGGACAAGTTGAAATCCAAGCTTACTCATTCATCGAAAACGAAGATGGAACAGAAGGCGAATTGCAACCAATTCCAGAAGACTCAGAAGACGAATGGAACATGATTGAAGAAGTCTTCAACAGCTTTATGGAGGAGTGATACAGTCTGGGAGACTGTATCACCCCAACTCCTAGAAATTGGAAGAGTTGGAACATCCGGGAGATGTGTTTAGCCCTGCGCTAGAAATTAGAAACGCAGGTAGTCCAGTGGATATTTTTACCCCAGTTCCTTTAAATAAGAGAGAACAGGTAAGTCTGGGGGACTGTATCACCCCAACTCCTAGAAATTAGAAGAGTTGGAACGTCCGGGGGATGTTTTTAGCCCAACTCCTAGAAATTAGAAGAGTTGGAATGTCCGGGTGAACATTTTTACCCCAGTTCCTTTAAACTAAGAGAGAGCTGGTAAGTCCTGTGGATGTGTTTAGCTCTGCGCTAGAAATTAGAAACGCAGGAACGTCTGGGAGATTGTATCACCCCAACTCCTGAAAATTAGAAGAGTTGGAATGTTCCGTGGACGTGTTTAGCCCGGCGCTAGAAATTAGAAACGCAGGCAGTCCAGGGGATATTTTTACTCCAGTTCCTTTAAATAAGGGAGAACTGGTAAGTCTGGGGGACGTTTTACCCCAGATTAACATTCATAGGAGCTAGTGATTAGCTAACCAGGTAAGAGGTTGGGACGAAAATCCTGGCCTCGTTTTTTGTTATCTACGGAATTTTGCTAGGTAATTGATCAGACTTTTGTCAAGGAGATGTGTATGTTTGAAGTAGAAGAATGGCTTCATAGTCGGATTGGTTTGAATTTTCGATCAGGTTTGGGCCGAATGCAGCAAGCAGTGGATTTGTTAGGAAATCCTGAGAAGTCTTATCCTATTATCCATGTAACCGGGACTAATGGGAAAGGTTCTACCATTGCTTTCATGAGGGAATTATTTATGGGGCATGGCAAAAAAGTTGCGACCTTTACTTCCCCTCATATCGTATCCATCAATGACCGAATCTGCATTAATGGACAACCTATAGCAGACGCAGACTTTATCCGTTTAGCTGAGCAGGTCAAGGAGATGGAAAAAACGCTTCTGCAAACCCATGACCAGTTGTCTTTTTTTGAATTGCTGACCCTGATTGCTTTTCTCTACTTTAGGGAGAAAGAGGTGGATTTGGTTTTACTAGAAGTGGGAATTGGTGGCTTACTTGACACGACTAATGTGGTAACTGGAGAGATCGCTGTCATCACCTCCATCGGGCTTGACCATCAGGAGACTCTGGGTGACAGTATAGCAGCAATTGCAGAGCAGAAAGCTGGTATTTTTAAGGCTGGTAAAAAGGCAGTAATTGCTAAGTTGCCTTCAGAAGCTAGGCTTGTATGTCAGAAAAAAGCTGAATCTTTAGCTGTTACCCTTTATCAGGCAGGTCAGGATTTTTCAATGCAGGATGGTGATTTTTCAAGCTCTTTACTAAATATTTCGCAGCTGAAAATAGGCTTGGAAGGAGCTTATCAGCAGGAAAATGCGGCCTTGGCGTTGCAAACGTTTCTTCTCTTTATGTGGGAAGAAAAGGAAGCTGTTGATGAGCAAGCTGTAAAACAGGCATTGGAGAAGACCCATTGGGCTGGCCGTTTGGAGCGTATTTGTCCTCAAATTTACTTGGACGGTGCTCATAACCTCCCTGCCTTGACTCGCCTGGTGGAGTTTGTCAAAGAAAAAGAGCAGGAAGGCTATCGACCTCAAATCCTCTTTGGAGCCTTGAAACGTAAGGATTATCAAGGGATGTTGGGTTATCTGACTGAAAATTTACCTCAGGTAGAACTCAAGGTGACAGGCTTTGACTATCAAGGGTCCTTGGACGAGACAGATGTGACCGGTTACCATGTAATTCCTTCTTACCGAGAATTTATCAGCAGTTTTGAAGAAAGAGCCGATACCAAGGACTTGTTATTCATTACAGGGTCTCTCTATTTTATCTCAGAAGTACGGAGCCACATACTGGGGCATGAGCAGATAAATTGACCTCCTTTTTTGAACTTGTTATACTAGGGGAACTGCCAGTTAGAAGGAAAATTCTCTAAATTGGTAGCAGAAAGGAAATTCATCATGAAATTAAAAACATTCACACTTTCTCTTGCTTCTCTAGCAAGTCTTAGTCTCTTAGTAGCTTGTTCACAAAGAGTTCAACAGGTTCAACAACCAGCAGCTCAACCGCAAACACAACAAACTCAGCAATCACAAGCAACAGCTTCATCTTCTACAGAAAATACAAAACAGGCAGCGACAAGTTCTTCACAAAACACAGTTACGGCTCAACCAACTAATATTGATGGGACTTATACTGGTCAGGACGAAGGAGACCGTATCACTTTAGTGGTAACTGGAACAACTGGCACCTGGACACAGGTAGAAACTGATGGGGAACAAGAAATCAAGCAGGTTAGCTTCAACGCTGCTAATCAACGCATGATTATTGGGGATGATGCCAAGATTTATGCAATCAATGGCAATCAGATAATTATTGACGATATGGATAGAGACGCGTCTGATCGCATCGTTTTATCAAAATAGACTAGAAGGAGACTGGATTTTTCGGTCTCTTTTATGATTACTCAGAAAAATGACCATAAATACTTGCCTTCTATCGAATACCTGCGTTATACTAGTATCATACTCAATGAAAATCAAAGAGCAAACTAGGAAGCTAGCCGCAGGCTGTACTTAAGTACGGCAAGGTGAAGCTGACGTGGTTTGAATTTGATTTTCGAAGAGTATCAATTACCTGTTTTTAGCATTCAAAATATCAAGGAGGGGATATGAAATATAGAAAATTTCAATTATTAATGTCCAAGTATGGCTTTAGTCTTTCGATTATGCTACTTGAACTGTGTCTTGTTTTTGGTCTCTTTCTTTATTTAGGGCGTATGGCCCCCATTCTATGGATTATTGTCTTAATCTTTATGAGTATGGCGACCATTGTCGCTATTGTCAATCGCTCCATAGCGCCTGAAAGCAAAGTGATGTGGTTAGTGGTAACTTTTGTACCTGTCATTGGCCCCTTGCTCTATCTGATGTTTGGTGAAAGGCGATTGTCCAAAAAAGAAATCAAGCAGTTGGACAAACTTGGTTCTATGCATTTTCGGGAGGATAACAGTAAAGCTCTCCGCCAGAAATTGAAGGAAGAGGATAAGGCGGCTTATGGAGTTATCAAATCTTTGTTGAGTATGGATAGCAATGCCGATGTCTATAATCGAACAGACTCACAATTCTTTTCTTCGGGTGAAAGCATGTGGCAACATATGCTGGAAGATCTCAAGAGAGCTGAGAAATTTATCTTTCTAGAGTACTATATTGTCGAAGAAGGTCTGATGTGGAATAGCATACTAGATATACTAGAGCAAAAGGCAGCTCAGGGAGTAGAGATCAAGATGCTCTATGATGATATCGGCTGTATGGCGACTTTACCTGGCGACTACACTATTCAGCTTCGTAGTCGAGGAATTGAAGCCCATAAGTTTAACAAGGTGATTCCTCGTTTGACGGTGGCTTACAACAATCGGGACCATCGTAAAATCCTTGTCATAGATGGTCAGGTAGCCTATACAGGAGGCATTAACTTAGCCGATGAATACATCAATCATGTAGAACGCTTTGGCTATTGGAAGGACAGTGGGATTCGCTTAGATGGTCCTGGTGTCAAGGCTCTCACCCGTCTCTTTTTGATGACTTGGTACATCAATCGTGGAGAAATCAGCGATTTTGACCAGTATCACTTGGAAAATCAACCTCGTTCTAGCCAAGGGCTCTGCATTCCTTACGGTAGTGGACCCAAACCCATCTTCCGTACTCAGGTAGGGAAAAAAGTCTATCAAAGTTTGATTAATCAGGCTACTGATTCAGTCTATATCACAACGCCCTATTTGATTATTGACTATGACTTGACAGAGAGTATTAAAAACGCGGCCATGAGGGGTGTTGATGTCCGTATCGTGACCCCTTTCATTCCAGATAAGAAATTAATCCAACTCATTACAAGAGGGGCTTATCCAGATTTGTTGTCAGCAGGAGTAAGGATTTTTGAGTATAGTCCAGGCTTCATACATAGTAAACAAATCTTAGTGGATAAGGACTTTGCTGCAGTTGGGACCATTAACTTAGATTATAGAAGTTTGCTTCACCACTATGAAAATGCAGTCTTGCTATATAAAACAGAATCAATCACAGAGATTCAAAAAGATTTTCAGGAGATTTTTTCAGCATCGCAAGAAATTTTCCCTCATACGATAAAAAATAGCTGGTATCAGAAATTGATTAAGGAAATTGCCCAGTTATTCGCTCCTATCTTATAAGAAATCTAGGACTGAGGACACAAACCAGTCCTCTTTTTCTTGCCTTTTACGAATAAGAAGATGTAGGAGGGAAGATGCTAACTCAGAACGAATTGGATTATATCATGTCATTTAAACAGACGCATTTACACCGATTTCGAGAAATTGAAACCTTTGTGAAACTATGCAAAAAATCACTCAAACAGCCATCGCAAGCTGACAATCCTAGGACTTTTTGATATACTAAGACAGATAAATTGAATAGGAGAAACGATATGAGTGTGTATGGTAGAGTAGAAGAAGTTCATCAGGAGAATCGTGAACCTCTAGAATACCAAATCGAACAAGAATCGCATCATCGTGAATCAAGTCGTCTTCCTTTGGTAAAAATTTTACTATGGAGTACGCTTGTAACAGGAATAACTCTAGGAGTACCGCTATTACTCGATTTAATGAGTGCACAAGAAGTGCAAGATTTTTATACAGGTTGGGCGCTTCATCAGACAGGGAAAATTTACAGCAACTATTATGGAAGTCAAGGTTTGCTTTATTATTTGCTGACTTACGTGACTCAGGGCGGATTTTTCTTTGCCATTTTTGAGTGGTTAGCCTTGGTAGCAGGAGGATTTTTCCTCTTTAAATCGGCGGATACCTTGACAGAGCAAGGAGACCAAGCTGGACAAGTGGTGACTATTTTTTACATGCTAGTTACAGGTCTTGCTTTTGGTGGAGGTTATGCGACTCTTTTAGCGCTTCCCTTTTTATTCGCGGCCTTTAGTTTAGTTGCTGCTTACCTAAGCAATCCAAGCCATGATAAGGGATTTGTACGGATTGGGCTGGCTTTGGCAGGCGGATTTTTCTTTGCTCCCTTGTCATCGCTCCTGTTTATTGCTGTAGTGAGTTTAGGCTTGTTGGTCTTTAACCTTGGGCATAGACGCTTTGCACATGGATTTTATCAGTTTCTTGCAGTGGCTTTAGGTTTTTCACTGGTCTTTTATCCAACTGCCTACTATAGTGTTGCAACAGGAAGTTTTGAGGATGCGATTAGTGGAATTTTGTATCCGATTAATTCCATTCGTTTGGCTTCTGTTTCGGCATTGTTAGAAAATGTTTTGTTTTATGGGTTGTTGGCTCTGGGAATGGGAGTTTTGGTTTTTGTCTTTTTAGGTCTCTTTCAATCTAAATCCTCTAAACTATATGTCATCTCAGTGCCTGCGAGTTTGTTCCTAATTTTAGGTTTGGTAGTGATTTTCTTTACACAGGATCCCCTACATGCATCCCGTTTGATGCTCATTTTCCCTGTCTTTCTTCTGCTTTTAGTGTCCAATATCAAGGGGCAACAGAGTGGTCGTAGCGTTAGAAGAAGACGCAGAGAAGAGCCTGTTAGTCTCTGGCATCGCTATACTAAGGGGAATCTTTACCTACCAATTTTAACCTTGTTATATCTTTTAGCTGTTCCTTTTTTGATGAGATTTGTTCTTTATCCAGTACCTTATCAAGAACGTGATCGCCTTGCTGATTTGGTGAAAGAGGAGACAAGTAGGGAAGATGCTATCTATGCATGGGATGATACTGCAACTCTTTATCGTAAGAGTGAGCGCTTGTCGCCATCGGCTATTTTGTCCCCGTTGCACTATACAGCAACTGAGGAAAATCGGAATAAGCTACTCAATGACTTGAAAGAAAAACAACCCAAGGTGATTGTGGTGAATGATAAGGTAGCAGTATGGTCTGAAGTGGAAACACTCTTGAAAGAAAATTATCAACCAGTAAAGACTGATTACTCAGAATTCAAAGTCTATAAAATTAAATAACTAAATCAATATCTTGTGTATTTTTAAAAATTCTCTGATTTTTAACACAAGATATTGATTTTTCTTTTTAGAGTGGTATAATACTTTTTAGATATCCTATTTTAGAAAAGAGCATGCATATGATTGCACTAGAAGAAAAAATTACAACCTTACCAACCCTCTTTGTCGAGAAACGAGATGGGAGACGTGTTGTATTTGATGTGGACAAGATTGACAAGGCTCTCCACAAGGCGGCTGACAAGGTTATGGATGTGACACCCTTGGTTGAAAAGCGCCTAAATGCTCTGACCGAGCGAATTGTCACAGAAATTCATAGTCGATTTCCACAGGGAGTTAAGATTTATGAAATCCAAAATATCGTAGAACACGAACTCCTTGAAGCCAAAGAATATGCGCTGGCTGAAGAGTATATCACTTATCGGACACAGAGGGATTTTGAGCGCTCGAAAGCGACAGATATTAACTTTAGTATCCACAAACTTCTCAATAAAGATCAGGCGGTGGTCAATGAAAATGCCAATAAAGACAGCGATGTCTTTAATACCCAGCGTGATTTGACAGCAGGTATTGTTGGGAAGTCAATCGGGTTGCAAATGCTTCCTAAGCACGTAGCCAATGCCCACCAAAAAGGGGATATCCACTATCACGATTTGGACTACAGCCCCTACACCCCTATGACCAACTGCTGTTTGATTGATTTCAAGGGTATGTTGGGAAATGGTTTTAAGATTGGAAATGCAGAGGTAGAAAGTCCCAAGTCTATTCAGACTGCGACAGCTCAGATTTCCCAAATCATTGCCAACGTTGCTTCTAGCCAGTATGGTGGCTGTTCAGCTGACCGTATCGATGAAGTCTTGGCGCCTTATGCAGAGAAGAATTACCAAAAACATCTCAAAGATGCAGAAGAATGGGTCTTGCCTGAAAAGCGGGAAGATTACGCTTGGAAGAAAACCCAAAAAGACATCTACGATGCCATGCAATCTCTTGAGTATGAAATCAATACTCTCTTCACTTCAAATGGTCAAACACCCTTTACTTCACTAGGTTTTGGTCTAGGAACTAGTCGTTTTGAACGAGAAATTCAAAAAGCTATCTTGACCATTCGGATCAAGGGGCTCGGTTCAGAACACCGCACAGCCATCTTCCCTAAACTCATCTTTACGCTTAAAAGAGGCCTTAACTTGGAAGAAGGGACTCCCAACTACGACATTAAGCAGTTGGCCCTAGAGTGTGCAACCAAACGGATGTACCCAGACGTTTTGTCTTATGATAAGATTGTTGACTTGACAGGTTCCTTCAAGGTTCCTATGGGTTGTCGTTCTTTTCTTCAAGGATGGAAAGACGAGAATGGTGTAGAAGTCAATTCAGGTCGGATGAATCTAGGTGTTGTGACGGTCAATCTTCCTCGCATTGCCCTCGAGTCTGAGGGTGACATGACCAAGTTCTGGGAAATCTTCAATGAGCGTATGAATATCGCTGAAGATGCTCTGGTTTACCGTGTCGAACGTACTAAAGAAGCGACACCAGCAAATGCTCCTATCCTCTATCAGTACGGTGCTTTTGGCCATCGTCTAGGTAAAGAAGAAAGTGTTGACCAGCTCTTTAAGAATCGTCGTGCAACCGTTTCGCTGGGTTACATCGGTTTATACGAAGTGGCTACTGTCTTCTTTGGAAATAGCTGGGAACACAATCCAGACGCCAAGGAATTCACGCTGGATATCATTCGTGATATGAAACGCCGTGTAGAAGAGTGGTCAGACCAATATGGTTATCATTTCTCTATCTACTCAACACCGTCTGAAAGTTTGACAGACCGTTTCTGCCGACTAGATACAGAGAAGTTCGGCTCTATTCCTGATATCACAGACAAGGAATACTACACCAATTCTTTCCACTACGATGTTCGTAAAAATCCAACACCGTTTGAAAAATTAGACTTTGAGAAAGTCTATCCAGAAGCAGGTGCGTCAGGTGGTTTTATTCACTATTGTGAGTATCCAGTCCTCCAGCAAAATCCAAAGGCCTTGGAAGCTGTCTGGGACTATGCCTATGATCGTGTGGGCTATTTAGGCACCAATACTCCAATTGACCGTTGCTACAAGTGTGACTTTGAGGGGGATTTTGAACCAACTGAAAGAGGATTTGCTTGTCCAAACTGTGGCAATAGCGACCCTAAAACAGTAGATGTGGTCAAACGAACTTGTGGCTATCTAGGTAATCCTCAAGCGCGACCTATGGTCAATGGCCGTCACAAGGAAATCGCTGCGCGTGTCAAACACATGAATGGCTCAACGATTAAAATAGCTGGACATCAAGTAACAAATTAGAAAGAAATGAAATGGGAAAATATCAATTAGATGATAAAGGGCGCGCACAAGTGACCCGTTATCACGAGAAACATTCTAAAGGTGGAGCTGGTAAGAAAGAACGTTTGCTCAGCCTCAGAGAACAATTTTTAAACAAGAATAAGAAAAAATAAAAGTGAGAGTCAACTCTCGCTTTTCTCTTAGTGGGAGGTAAGGATGGAACTACGTAGACCAAGACTAGCAGATAAAGAAACAGTTTTAGAGATGATGGTAGAGTTTGAAAAGAGCCAATCAGCCCATGATGGAGGATTTTGGGATACAGAGAACTTTGTGTATGAAGAGTGGTTGGAAACAAATATGCAAAAAGAGATGGGAATAAACTTGCCTGAAAATCGTGTTCCTTCTATTCAATTTGTATCATTTGATGATGTAGGTCGTGCTCTAGGATTTTTGAATCTGCGATTGAGACTGAATGAGGGACTGCTGAATTATGCTGGCCACATTGGCTACTCCATCCGACCATCTCAAAGAGGCAAAGGTTATGCTAAGGAAACACTTCGTCAGGGTTTGCAAGTTGCTAAGGAAAAGAACATCAAGAAAGCTCTTGTGACCTGTAGTGTGAATAATCCTGCTAGTAGAGCAGTCATTCTAGCGAATGGTGGAATATTTGAGGATGCTCGTAATGGAGTTGAGCGTTATTGGATAGAGGTAGCGAATGAATAATCCAAAACCACAAGAATGGAAAAGCGAGGAACTTAGTAAAGGCCGTATCATTGACTACAAGGCCTTTAACTTTGTAGATGGAGAAGGTGTGCGTAACTCTCTCTATGTATCAGGTTGCATGTTTCACTGTGAGGGATGTTATAATGTTGCGACTTGGTCTTTTAATGCTGGCATTCCCTATACAGCAGAATTAGAAGAACAGATCATGGCAGATCTTGCTCAACCTTATGTTCAAGGATTGACCTTGCTGGGAGGGGAACCTTTCCTCAATACAGGTATTCTCTTGCCACTCGTTAAACGCATCCGAAAGGAATTGCCAGACAAAGATATCTGGTCCTGGACGGGCTACACTTGGGAAGAAATGATGCTGGAAACTCCGGATAAACTGGAACTCTTATCACTGATTGATATTCTTGTCGATGGACGGTATGACCGAACTAAGAGGAATCTCATGCTTCAGTTTCGAGGTTCGTCAAATCAACGAATTATCGATGTGCCAAAATCCCTCAAAAGTGGGCAAGTGGTGATTTGGGACAAACTCAATGACGGAAAAGAAAGCTATGAACAGGTGAAGAGAGAGTAACTTTCTTCCATAAAATGCTTAAATAAATGACCTGTCAAAAAAGAAAACATTTTCAGGTAAATTCCCAAACTAAGTTCCACTGCTAATCCAAGTGGAAGTTAGTCTGATAAAAATCCTAAAAAACATTGGAAATCCGTGTCAGGGTAACTTCCACTGGTTTTAATCATGCTTGATTTCATCGCTTTTGTAGCCAAAATGAATCGAAAAAAAGAGCGCACAAAATCCTCTCATCTGAAAGCGTTTCAGATTAAGTTCCGCTATGGTGGAAGTTAGTGTGAGACGTTTGAATGGGGTTAAAGGTTA
>CAJNCJ010000006.1 GCA_905221235.1 bacterium | reverse complement strand
TATTTTACCAAGACTATCGCAACCATGCAAAAAAGCAACGGCAAATCCGTTGCTTTTTTTGGAGACAAGAGACTATTGTCCCAGGCTCTGTTCCCAGTTGAAACAGAGGAAATTACCTACAAACGTAAGAAATCTAAAGGGAAACGCCAAGCTCTTCTTGCCCAATTTGATTCAGAAGAAGTTCATCATCAAGTAGAAGAGGACATTTGCCCTGATTGTCAGGGAGAGCTAAAAGAGATTGGAGCGACCCTTCAACGACAAGAATTAGTCTTTATTCCTGCGCAATTAAAACGAATAGATCATATCCAACACGCTTATAAGTGCCAAGCATGCAGTGAGAAAAATTCGAGTGATAAAATCGTGAAAGCTCCTATTCCTAAAGCCCCTTTGGCGCATAGCCTTGGCTCAGCTTCTATTATCGCTCACACCATCCATCAGAAGTTTAATCTGAAGGTACCCAATTATCGCCAAGAAGAAGATTGGGCTAGGATGGGTTTACCAATCACACGTAAAGAAATCTCTAATTGGCATATCAAGGCGAGTCAATACTATTTAGAGTCCCTTTATAACCTTTTACGAGAAAAGTTGTTAGAACAACCTCTTCTTCATGCGGATGAAACCTCTTATCGGGTCTTAGAAAGTGATAGTCAGCTGACTTACTATTGGACTTTTTTGTCTGGGAAAGCTGAGAAGCAAGGGATCACGCTTTACCACCATGATCAGCGTCGGAGTGGTTTAGTAGTGCAAGAATTCCTAGGAGATTATTCTGGATATGTGCATTGTGATATGTGGTCTGCTTATCGTCAACTGGGAAAAGCTAAACTTGTTGGTTGTTGGGCGCATGTAAGAAGGAAGTTTTTTGAGTCGACTCCCAAGCAAGCAGATAACTCATCGTTAGGTGCTAAAGGTTTAGCTTATTGTGATCAGTTATTTTCTTTGGAAGGAGACTGGGAATCCTTGTCAGCTGATGAACGCCTACAGAAATGTCAAGAAGAGCTCCAACCCCTAATGGAAGACTTCTTTGCTTGGTGTCGACGTCAGTCAGTTTTACCTGGTTCAAAACTAGGAAGGGCAATTGAATACAGTCTCAAGTATGAAGAAACCTTTAAGACAATTTTGAAAGACGGGCATCTCGTCCTTTCCAATAATCTAGCTGAACGCGCCATTAAATCATTGGTTATGGGACGAAAAAATTGGTTGTTTTCTCAAAGTTTTGAAGGAGCTAAAGCAACGGCTATTATTATGAGTTTGTTAGAAACAGCTAAACGTCATCAATTAAATAGCGAGAAATATCTATCCTATCTTCTAGAATATCTTCCAAACGAGGAGACTCTGGTTAACAAAGAGGTTTTAGAGGCTTATTTACCATGGAATAAAGTTGTACAAGAAAAGTGCAAATAAGAAATCTCCAGATTAGGAACTATATATGAGTTCTCTAGTCTGGAGATTTTTCAATATACTTAGTTATTGGGCGGTTACTTATTATGAAATTAACTTATGATGATAAAGTTCAGATCTATGAACTTAGAAAACAAGGATATAGCATAGAGAAGCTTTCAAATAAATTTGGGATCAACAATTCTAATATTAGGTACATGATTAAATTGATTGATCGTTACGGGATAGAGTTCGTCAAAAAAGGAAAAAATCGTTACTATTCTCCTGATTTAAAGCAAGAAATGATTCATAAAGTCTCACATGAAGGCTGGACTAAAGATAGAGTTTCTCTTGAATACGGCCTCCCAAGTCGTACGATACTTCTTAATTGGCTAGCACAATACAAGAAAAACGGGTATACTATTGTTGAGAGAACAAGAGGGAGATCAACTAAAATGGGACGTAAACGGAAGAAAACTTGGGATGAAATGACAGAACTAGAGCGACTCCAAGAGGAGAATGAACGCTTACGTACTGAGGTGGCTTACTTAAAAAAGTTAAAAGAGCTGGAAGACAGGGACGAAGCCATACAGCGAGAAAGGCAGAGACAATTAGAGAAATGGCTTCAGGAGGATTTCGACTAGATTTACTTCTTGAAGTGGCTCGCTTATCTCGCTCAACTTACTATTATCAGTTGAAGGAACTAGATGGGCTTGACAAAGATAAAGATCTTAAAGCTGAAATTCAAGCTATTTTTACTGAGCACAAAGGAAATTATGGCTATCGCCGAATAACTCTTGAATTGAGGAATCGTGGTCATATAGTAAACCATAAGAAGGTCCAACGTCTGATGAAAATCCTTGGTTTAAGTGCTCGAATTCGCCGTAAACGAAAGTATTCTTCCTACCAAGGAGAGATTGGCAAGAAAGCAGAGAATCTCATTCAACGCCAGTTTGAAGCATCGAGACCAATGGAAAAGTGTTATACGGATGTGACAGAGTTTGCCATTCCAAATAGCACGCAGAAATTGTATTTATCGCCTGTTTTAGATGGCTTTAACAGCGAAATTATTGCTTTTAATCTTTCTTGTTCGCCTAATTTAGAACAAGTAAAAACGATGTTGGAACAGGCCTTCACAGAGAAACACTACGAGAATACGATTCTCCATAGTGACCAAGGTTGGCAATACCAACACGATTCTTATCATCGGTTCCTAGAGAGTAAGGGAATTCAAGCATCCATGTCACGAAAGGGCAACAGCCCAGACAACGGTATGATGGAATCTTTCTTTGGCATTTTAAAATCCGAAATGTTTTATGGCCATGAGAAAAACTTTAAATCACTTAATCAATTGGAACAAGCCATTATAGACTATATCGATTACTACAACAACAAACGAATTAAGGTAAAACTAAAAGGACTTAGTCCTGTGCAATACAGAACTAAATCCTTTCAATAATTATTTGTCCAACTTTTTGGGGTCAGTACAAATCAAAGCGTTTTTATTGTATAAAGAATAATGAGTAATTTGAGAATTTTACTTATCACCGTATTTTTTCAAGGCTTCTTTATATGCTTTGCTATCTTTTTTATAGTAGTCTTGCTTTGACCCTGAAATATCGACAGTGAACATGCCATCTTTAAAGGTGTAGCTCTCTTTTCGACTAATGATATTAGAGCCTGTCAGTTCGATTGTTGAACTATCTTTATCAATTGTAAAAGCATCAGCCTCTCCTTTATTGATAGTCCCTTTATTGCCTGATATCGTAAAAGTAACTTCATTTCGACTTTCGTTTATCCAGTAGTATTCCCCATCTAAGGAGTTACTTGATTGATTTGAACAGGCAATTAATAAAATTGCAGATAGAGACACTAAAAGTAATGTGATAAATCTTTTCATTTGATTACCTCTATTTCTATTATATCAAAGGAATATTACAGGTGTAAGACATTTATTTTTTAAGTTAGTTTTACTTCTTTCGGGAAAATAGTTGTTTTTCGGAAAGTTTTTCATATATTAGAATATCGTCATATTTCATATGATTAATCTATCAATTCGTTGTGGTTTTTGATAACAAATGGTATAATAAATAATTATCTGTATAGGATATTTCAGTAGATTTTGGACTGTTTTATTTGCTATAAAATGGTCTATATAAGAGAGGGTTAACAATTTAAATGATAAATACTAAAATCAATAACTTAGTGTCAATAGTGAAACAGTATGACGCTGCTCCTAGTCGTTTTAGAGATACTAAAGATGATGTGACAGCGCTAAAAAGTTTATTGGAAAAATTATCAAAAGATTATGGAGAGGAAGAAATTACTAAAGTAACTAATAATTTTTTATTTGGCTATAAATTTGAAAGAATAAATCAAGAATTTGATTTATTAAAAGGAGTCGAAATACCATATGTAGATCCTAAACAAAATTTTATTATCAACATAGAGTTAAAAAAAAGCATAAACAAAAGTAAACACTTAAAAAGACAACTTCGAACCCATAGATTCTATTTTAATAGGGTTGGTATCGAGGATTCAAATATGTATTTATTTGGATATTGCGAAGACGAGCAACAATTCTTTGAGTACAAAGTAGAGTCTAATGGGACAGAACAATTCAATGAAATTTCGAGTGAGCGAGTATTTGAAGTACTGAACAAATTCTATACTTATAAATATTTTGATATTGATACAAATTTTAAAATAGATAATATACTCATCTCACCGTTAAATGATTGGAAGGATTTTGTTGATGAAAATTATTTATTAACAGCAAGTCAGGAACAGTTAAAAGATCAAATTATATCTGAAAAAGAAAAAAAAATTCTCAGGGTAACAGGTTCAGCAGGGTCAGGTAAAACCTTGGTTCTTTATGATATAGTAAGAAGTTTGACAAAAGAGAACAAAAATGTTGTTGTTATTCCGTGCCATACAAAAATCGATGCTCACGGTAAATTAGGTAAATACCTTAATTTTGATGCAATAGGTGTCGGTAGTATGAATCATAAAACCACTGACTTGTCCCAAGCAAATTATATATTTGTTGATGAAGCTCAGCGGATGAGTAAGAAGCAAATTGAACGTATTATTTCAGAATTTCAACATGGAAATTTAGAGAAAGTAATTTTTTTCTATGATGAACTTCAGTGGTTAAAAGATAGCGAAAAAGATATTAGTGACTATTTAAAAAAAGTTGAACCTCATAATTCAAAGGATTTCCAATTGAAAGGAAGTATTCGAAGCAATTATTTTCTGACACTATTTTGCATGAGATTATTACACTCAACTGGTAATTATAATGAAGTGATGGAAAAGCGCTTAGAGTTTATTTCTAAAGAACTTAAAAAATATAATATTAAAGTAGAGAATTCAGTAAATATATACTATTTTGACAACTATAAAAATGCTAGGATTTTCATGTCGAATTCTGCACAAACTATGGGATCAACTCCGATTTATTTTACTCCATCAACTAATGGTATTCACGGTGGACCTAGAGTATATTATAAGAATCCGTTTGATAATGAGATTGTTGACAGTTCAAAAAATCCCCATAAATACATGGGGCGTGAATTTGATAGCGTTACTGTTCCAATAGATTCAAGATTTTCATATAATGAAAATGGAGATTTAGTTGTAAAGGAACTTTGCAATATCAGTAATCCTATTCAGATGCTATATGAAATGGTAACTAGAGCAAGAAATGAACTAAATATTGTTGTAATTAATGATTTTTTGCTTTTTGAGAAGTTGGAACAGATTAAAAGAGATACGGAGAAAACTTTCTATGAATTTTTTTTCAATTATAAATAAATGTAGCGCTGTCGCTTATAATTGATACATAACTAAACTATTCTCCTATTAAAAAATATTGATTCAAATTTTATGAAATGAACAAGTAGATATCGTTCTGAAAAGCCTTGATATTACGCTATTTTTAGTCCAACTGCAATCCATACTTTCCAAACCAGGCTTGAAAAAAGCTCGTAAAGCTAGCCAATTTTCAAAACGTTAATCAGTACGATTATATCAATGTTTCAAAGCACTCAAGAGTCATCTCTTGGGTGTCTTTTTTGTTTTGCTTAAAAATTTAAAAACTATGGGAAGCAGCATGATATCGGTACTTTTCAAAGTTTTCATTATGTAGTCTTCAATCTCTAGATCTGAGATATTAATACTTTTAATAAAGTTTGTTTCTTGTGCACCAAAAATGGTGCGTTTCTATTTTTTTTGCTATAATAGAAATAAATAAAAGGAGGGCTCTCATGATTGGAGAAAATATAAAAACATTACGTAAAACACATGATCTCACACAACCTGAATTCGCAAAGATTATTGGCATCTCTCGAAATAGCCTGAGCCGTTATGAGAATGGGACAAGTTCAGTTTCGACAGAATTAGTAGATCGTATCTGCAAAAAATTTAATGTTTCTTATCTCGATATCGTAGGGGAGGAAAAAATGCTCAAACCAGTAGAAGATTATCAGTTAACATTAAAAATAGAATTGATAAAGGAACGAGGAGCGAATATCTTAGCGCAACTTTATCGTTTTCAAGATGAACAAGGAATTAAATTTGATGATAGTTCTAATCCGTGGGTTCTAATGAGCGATGATCTTTCTGATTTGATTAACACGAAGATTTATCTTGTTGCAACTTTTGAGGATGTAGAGCGATATAATGGCTATTTGGATGGCATTGAACGTGTGCTAGAACAAGCTAGTCATCTAGTGGTGGCTTAATGAAATTAGATAAATTTAGCCAGGATGAATTTATTAAAGTCTCCAATCGACTTGTTCGTTCTTTAACTCGTGGTAAAACAATTTCATCTCAGCCCAAGGCTATCTTGCTCGGTGGACAGAGTGGTGCTGGTAAGACAACGATTCATCGTATTAAGCAAAGAGAATTTCAAGGAAATATCATTATCATTGATGGAGATAGTTATCGCTCTTTTCACCCGAACTACCTTGGTCTACAGGAAAAGTATGGTAAATATAGTGTGGATTATACCAAAGCATTCGCGGGCCAAATGGTTGAATATCTTGTAGATGAGTTGAGTAAGCAAGGTTATCATTTATTAATCGAGGGTACCTTGAGAACAACCGAAGTCCCTCGGAAAACAGCACAATTATTGACAAATAGAGGCTATCAAGTCTCACTTGCACTGATTGCGACTAAGCCTGAATTGTCCTATCTCAGTACTTTGATACGTTATGAGGAGCTCTACGCCATAGATCCTAGTCAAGCGAGAGCGACTCCTAAAGCACACCATGATGGAATTGTAGAACATTTGGTTAATAACTTACGAGAGTTAGAAAATGACAAAATTTTTAATCAAATTCAAATTTATCAAAGAGATCAATTGTGTGCTTATGATTCGGAAGTAGACGAAATCTCAGCAGCAGAAGTTTTACAAGAATGCCTCTTCGGAAAATGGAGTAAGGTGGAGGAAGAGATGTTGAAGATGGGACAGGAACGGTTGAGGGAGTTAAGTGATAATTTATAAGTGACGCAGGGGTAAGTTATTTCGATGAATCGACAGCAATAGATTTTTTACAGAAGCTAAATATTTATTGTCCAGAGAAACAAATATTGTGTCAATTGATGACTTTGATAAAGCAAACGCTGCCTTATATAATGTTTTTTATCAAATGTTTGATGAGGGAGAGTTGGAAGATATAATTACTTGGTAGATATTTCTATAGGGTAAAATTCACACCATTTAACTGAAACTTATTCAAATTTGTTGTAAATTTATTTTCAGGAAACACGGGAAAACGTTGACTTTAAAGGAATGACGAAAGAGTTAAAATAAAAATGTATCAAACCAGGTCTTAAGAAAGCTCGTAAAGCTAGCCAGTTCTCTAAAGGTTAAGAACTAGCTATAATACAGCTTTTACAATACTTCATGGTTCACACCATTGGGGGTTTGTTTATGATTTTAAGCGAATTTTGAATCTTATTCGAATGGGAGTTTTTAAAATCAGGTTTAAGTGGTAGAAGTACCAAACTGGATTCTCAATAGTAAAATGATATCTCCTGCTAGTAAATCATCTGTTAATAGTTCCATGTTTCGTTTGGGAAGAGGCTTGGGATTTAGGAGCCAGGCATTCAAATCTCGTTCAGGAGAGATGAATGGTTTGACTTGATGGTCTTTATAAAATTTTTCTAAAATGGTATTCACGGTTAGCCTCTTTCAAACTTTTATTTTCTATTCTAACAAATTTCTAAAAGCTTTAAAAATTTTATGGTCTGTCAAGTTTTTTTCTTGACACCTGTCAGGAATCTGCTATAATAGAACATGTGCTAAATAGCTCAGCTATTTCACCGAAATAAAAAATAAGAAAAGAGACTTTAAAAATGGCAGTTAAAATCCGTTTGACTCGTATGGGTTCTAAGAAAAAACCTTTCTATCGTATCAACGTAGCAGATTCACGTTCACCACGTGACGGACGTTTCATCGAAACAGTTGGAACTTACAACCCACTTGTTGCTGAAAACCAAGTAACTTTGAAAGAAGACCGCGTTCTTGCATGGTTGGCTGATGGAGCTCAACCTTCAGATACAGTTCGTAACATCCTTTCAAAAGAAGGTGTATTGAAGAAATTCCACGATTCTAAATTCTCAAAATAAGTTTAAAGTAGGTTGACAGATGGATACGATTGAAAATCTCATTATTGCGATTGTGAAACCCTTGATTTCACAACCAGATGCCTTAACTATCAAGATTGAAGATACACCAGAATTTTTGGAATATCATTTGGATCTTGATCAAAGCGATGTGGGTCGTGTAATCGGTCGTAAGGGTCGCACTATTTCTGCGATAAGAACGATTGTCTACTCTGTCCCAACTGAAGACAAAAAAGTAAGAATCGTTATTGACGAAAAATAAGAAGAGCGGGACGAAGGTCTCGCTTTTTTTGCAAGGAGCAGGATATGAAGGATTTAACGTTTAGACAATTACAAGACTACTTACTCGAACATTACCAGCAGTCTCGGACTGAGGAAGGTCTTTTTATCAAACTTGTGGAGGAAGTCGGTGAAGTAGCTGAAGTTTTGAATGGTCGCTCTGGTCGAAAAGAGGGCGTTCAGGATTCTAACGAGGAACTAGCAAAAGAACTGGCTGATATCATTCACTACACCGTCGCAATCGCAGCCATTAACCATATTGACCTAGCTAAAACCATCTTTGAGAAAGACAAAACTGCAGCCATTAAGTACCAACATGAACGAGATTTGGAAGGCTTTTTGAAGGGGTACGAGAGTTGACATACTTTTTCTCCAACTTGAGAAAATCCCTGGAACGTGATAAAATAAAGGATAGAAATAGACTACAGGAGACAAGATGAACTACTTTAATGTTGGGAAAATCGTCAATACGCAGGGGTTGCAGGGTGAGATGCGAGTCTTGTCTGTGACGGATTTTGCAGAAGAACGGTTTAAAAAAGGAGCTGAGCTGGCTTTGTTTGATGAAAAAGATCAGTTCATTCAAACAGTGACCATTGCTAGTCACCGTAAACAGAAGAACTTTGACATTGTTAAATTCAAAGATATGTACCATATCAACGCTATCGAAAAGTACAAAGGATACAGTCTTAAAGTTGCTGAGGAAGATTTGAACGATCTAGATGATGGTGAGTTCTACTATCACGAGATTATCGGTTTGGAAGTCTATGAGGGAGAGAACCTGATTGGAACCATCAAGGAAATCCTGCAACCAGGTGCTAACGATGTCTGGGTGGTCAAACGAAAAGGCAAGCGTGATTTGTTATTGCCTTATATCCCACCAGTGATTCTCAATGTTGATATTCCGAATAACCGCGTCGATGTGGAAATCTTAGAAGGGTTAGACGATGAAGATTGATATTTTAACCCTCTTTCCAGAGATGTTTTCTCCGCTAGAGCACTCAATCGTTGGAAAGGCTCGCGAAAAAGGGCTCTTGGATATCCAGTATCATAATTTTCGAGAAAATGCTGAGAAGGCCCGTCACGTCGATGATGAACCATATGGAGGCGGTCAGGGGATGTTGCTCCGCGCGCAACCCATTTTCGATGCCTTTGACGCTATTGAAAAGAAAAATCCGCGCGTCATTCTCCTCGATCCAGCTGGAAAGCAGTTTGATCAGGCCTATGCTGAGGATTTGGCCAAAGAAGAGGAACTGATCTTTATCTGCGGTCACTATGAGGGCTATGATGAGCGGATCAAGACCTTGGTAACAGATGAGATTTCTCTAGGTGATTATGTCTTAACTGGAGGAGAATTGGCGGCCATGACTATGATTGACGCTACTGTGCGCCTGATTCCCGAAGTGATTGGCAAGGAGTCTAGCCACCAAGATGATAGTTTTTCTTCTGGTCTTCTCGAATATCCTCAGTATACACGTCCCTATGATTATCGAGGTATGGTTGTGCCAGATGTATTGATGAGTGGCCACCATGAGAAGATTCGTCAGTGGCGCCTGTACGAGAGTTTAAAGAAAACCTACGAACGCAGACCGGATTTGCTTGAACATTATCAACTGACAGCAGAAGAAGAAAAAATGCTGGCAGAAATCAAAGAAAACAAAGAATAAAGGAGAAACCTATGCAAGTAATCAAACGTGATGGAGAAATTGCTGAATTTAATCCAGACAAGATTTACCAAGCTATCTTAAAGGCAGCTCAGACTGTCTATGTATTGACAGATGATTTGCGTCAAAACCTTGCACAAGTCACTAAGAAAGTGGTTTTGGATTTGGAAGAGGCAAAGGTAGAACGTGCCACTATCAGCATGATTCAGTCTATGGTTGAACATCGTTTACTGGGTGCAGGTTATATTACCATTGCAGAACACTACATTTCCTATCGTTTACAACGTGACTTGGAAAGAAGTGGTTACGGAGATCATATCGCCGTTCATTTACATTTTGAACAAGTTCGCTAAGAGAAAAGAGTGGGATGAAGCAATTACATCTCACTCTTTCTTAAATCTATTTTTTTGGGCTGTTTGGACTGTTGAAGGGACAAATCGCAGGCGTTGAATATCGCTTATACGGATAATACGGGTTACATTTTTGGCAAAATTTTTCACGATAATTTGCTGGCGTTGCTGATCGTATTTGATGATATCACCTGTAAAACTTGTCTCAGACAAGATAAGATGAACAGCAGTTTGTTTCTGGATAGCCTCTTCAATAGTGGCTGTAAGGGAGTTGGTTTCAGTCTGGTCAGATTGGTCATGTCCATTTAAAAAGTCATGGATTTTATCTAGAACTTGCTGGAATTTAAGTTTCATATTGGCCTCCCTTCTTTTATATCAATATTATATAAAATTTTCCTAAAATCTACAAGATTTTACGAATAAACTAATGAAAGCTAAAAAAGGAGAAGAAAATGGCAGAATTTACATTTGAAATCGAAGAGCACTTGTTGACTCTTTCTGAAAACGAAAAAGGTTGGACCAAGGAAATCAACCGTGTGAGCTTTAATGGTGCCCCTGCAAAGTTTGATATTCGTGCTTGGAGTCCAGATCATACTAAAATGGGTAAAGGGATTACTCTCTCAAATGAAGAATTTCAAACGATGGTGGATGCCTTTAAAGGCAAATAATACTCTTCGAAAATCAAATTCAAACCGCGTCAGCTTCGCCTTGCCGTACTCAAGTACAGCCTACGGCTAGCTTCCTAGTTTGCTCTTTGATTTTCGAAGAGTATAAGTTTTCAAAATGAAAGAAAAGGATACTGAGTTATGACAACTCTATATCCTTTTTTAGTTGGTAAAGTAAGCCTGATTTTTAAGGCGTTGAAGTAGTGGACGGCTAATAATACTAATAGCAAGAAGTTTACCAAGGTCTGGAATGATAAAGGGAAGAACACCCACAACAAGAGCTTTTTCAAATGCCATTCCAGCTAGGAAATGCAAGCTTAGAATCCCTCCAACAAAGACAAGGGTATCACCCAAGAGGTTTGCAAGGAAAATCTTGACAACTCCACTCTTGCTGTTAGTTAGAGATGAAGTAAGTCCAGAGTAAACAAGATAAAACCAAAGATAACCTGCAGTAGGACCAATCAAAGCATGAAATCCAGCTCCACCTCCTGCAAAGACAGGAAGACCGATAGCACCTAGAAGAAGATAAAGTCCAACAGAAAGTACAGCCTCTCTGGGTCTAAAGACAGTAGCAATCAAGCCGATTGCAAAGTTTTGCAAAGTGAAGGGAACAGGTCCAATTGGAAGAGTGATTTGTGCCAATACAGCAATAAGAGCAGCCCCAATAGCAGGGATAGCATAAACGTGAGTTTTTTTCAAAATAGTTAACCTCTTTTCTAATGTATAGTAACAATTATACTCGCAAGAACATTATTGTCAACCTATTTTATAGAACAAGGTAACAAAAACTGTAACGGCCGATTTGCTGACTGGGTAAGTTTTTTCATCGATTCGTAAATCATCAAAAAAGAAGCCGACACATTTGTATCAGCTTCTTGTGTTTAGATTAACGCATGGTTACAAATTCTTCAGATGCAGTTGGGTGAATCGCTACGGTTGCATCGAAGTCAGCCTTGGTTGCTCCCATTTTGATAGCAACAGCGAAACCTTGAATCATTTCATCAACACCATAGCCGATTCCATGAAGTCCGACAACTTTTTCTTCTGAGCCAGCTGTGATCAATTTGAAACGTGTTTCTTGACGGTTGCAAGTGCAAGCAGAGTACATAGAAGTGAAGCTTGATTTGTAAACCTTGATTTGGTCTTGACCGTATTCTTTAATAGCTTGCTCTTCTGTCAACCCAACAGTTCCGATAGCAGGGTGTGAAAAGACAACAGTTGGAATAGTTGAGTAGTCCATTTTTGCAGTAGTTTTTCCGTTAAAGAGGCGTTCAGATAGGGTACGTCCTGCCTTGATAGCAACTGGAGTCAGTTCTTTCTCGCCCGTTACATCACCTAGAGCATAGATTCCCTCAACAACAGTATTTTGGTATTCATCCACTTGGATAAAGCCACGTTCGTTTAGAGTGACTCCAGCTTTTTCAAGTTGCAAGCCCTTAACGTTTGGACGGCGACCTGTAGCCCAGATAACTTGGCTAGCTGTGTGACTAGTACCATCTTCGAAATGAATGGTAATGCCTTCAGCAGTTTTTTCTAATTTAACAGGGACTTTGTGAGTATGAAGTGGTAAGTTTGTTCTTTCCATTTCCTTGACCAAACCTTCAACGATGTAAGAATCAAAACCACGTAAAGGACGATCGCGACGAACAAAGAGGTCTGTCTTAACACCAAAAGTGTGGAGTACGCCAGCCAATTCAACGGCGATATAACCGGCACCTAGAATAGCAACTGACTCAGGAAGTTCTTCCCAAGCAAATACATCATCAGAAGAGCCACCTAGTTCAGCACCAGGAATATTAGGAATACTTGGATGGGCACCAGTTGCAATCACGATATGTTTGGCACGAATGAGTTCACCATTTACGCTAACAGTATGAGAATCTACAAATTCAGCATGACCTTCAATCAAGTCTACACCGTTGCGTTTAAAACTGCCATCATAAGAAGAACGAGCGCGATCAATGTAGGCTTCACGATTGCGACGTAGGGTTGCAAAGTCAAAGTTAAGATCAGTAGTCTTAAAGCCGTAATCTTCTCCAAATTGATGGAAAGTCTCAGCAATTTGTGCCCCGTACCACATGATTTTTTTAGGAACACAACCGACGTTGACACAGGTTCCACCTAGTTTCTTTTCCTCAATAACGGCTGCTTTGGCTCCATGTTCACCGGCACGGTTCATGGTAGCAATTCCTCCGCTACCTCCACCGATAGCAATAATATCATATTCTCTCATTGAAAACTCCTTTGTACTCTTTTATATAGTAGAGTGTCATTTTTTGATAGTCATATTCTATCTTTTTTTTGATGTGATTGCAAAAATCTGCTACGTTCAAAAAAATTAAAGAAAAGGCTTGCAAAAAAGAAAAATAAAGTGTATTATATATCTAGTACAATAACTAAACAAAAATTCCGAACAATAATTAAATCCTGAAATGTCATTATTTCGTTCTGAAATGTTATTGTTTCAAATTGATAATTTTTGTATAATATTGTTAAGAACTTTAAATCAAAAAAGGAGTTTCATTATGAAAAAGAATCGTAAAGCTAAAAAGTGGCAATTGTATGCAGCAATCGGTGCTGCAAGTGTTGTTGTATTGGGGGCTGGGGGCATTTTGCTCTTTAGACAACCATCTCAGACCGCTGTAAAAGATGAGGCTACTCATCTGGTTGTTGCTAAAGAAGGAAGCGTTGCATCCTCTGTTTTATTATCAGGGACAGTCACAGCAAAAAATGAACAATATGTTTATTTTGATGCTAGTAAGGGAGATTTAGATGAAATCCTTGTTTCTGTGGGTGATAAGGTTAGTGAAGGCCAGGCTTTAGTCAAGTACAGTAGCTCAGAAGCACAGGCGGCCTATGATTCAGCGAGTCGAGCAGTAGCTAAGGCAGACCGTCATATCAATGAACTCAATCAAGCACGAAATGAAGCTGCTTCAGCTCCAGCTCCACAGTTACCTGCGCCAGCAGGAGGCGAAGGTGTAGCAGCCCAAACTCCAGCTCCAGTCGCAGGAAATTCAGTATCCTCTATTGATGCTCAATTGGGTGATGCCCGTGATGCCCGTGCAGATGCAGCGGCACAATTAAGCAAGGCTCAAAGTCAGTTGGATGCAATGACGGTTCTCAGTACCCTAGAAGGAACTGTGGTCGAAGTCAATCGTAACGTTTCCAAATCTCCAACAGGAGCTAGCCAAGTGGTAGTTCATGTCGTAAGCAATGAAAACTTGCAAGTTAAGGGTGAACTATCTGAATATAACCTTGCCAACTTATCTGTAGGCCAAGAAGTAACCTTTACTTCTAAAGTTTACCAAGATAAGAGCTGGACAGGTAAGATTAGCTATATTTCTGACTACCCTAAAAACAATGGCGAAGCAGCGAGTACAGCGGCTGCCGCAGCAACTGGCAATTCTGGCTCTAAATATCCATATACCATCGATGTTACAAGTGAAATTGGTGATTTGAAACAAGGATTTTCAGTAAGCGTTGAGGTCAAGAATAAGAGTAAAGCCATTTTGGTTCCTCTAACAAGTGTTGTGACTGAAAATGATAAGAACTATGTCTGGGTGCTTGACGAGCAGAAAAAGGCCAAGAAAGTGGAAGTTGGTTTGGGCAATGCTGATGCAGACAACCAAGAAATCACTTCAGGTCTGACAAATGGAGTCAAGGTCATCAGTAACCCAACGTCTTCTCTAGAGGAAGGAAAAGAGGTGAAGGCTGATGAAGCAACTAATTAGTCTAAAAAATATCTGCAGAAGTTACCGTAACGGTGACCAAGAACTGCAGGTTCTCAAAAACATCAACCTAGAAGTGAATGAGGGTGAGTTTGTTGCCATCATGGGACCATCTGGTTCTGGTAAGTCTACTCTCATGAATACGATTGGGATGTTGGATACACCAAGCAGTGGAGAATATTATCTGGAAGGTCAAGAAGTAGCGGGATTAGGTGAAAAACAACTAGCTAAGGTTCGCAACCAACAAATCGGCTTTGTCTTTCAGCAGTTCTTTCTTCTATCTAAACTCAATGCTCTGCAAAATGTAGAATTGCCTTTGATTTACGCAGGAGTCTCAGCTTCAAAACGTCGCAAGTTAGCTGAGGAATATTTAGATAAGGTTGAATTGACAGAACGTAGTCACCATTTACCTTCGGAATTATCTGGAGGTCAAAAGCAACGTGTAGCTATCGCGCGTGCCTTGGTAAACAATCCTTCTATTATCCTAGCGGATGAACCGACAGGAGCCTTGGATACCAAAACAGGGAACCAAATTATGCAACTGTTGGTTGAACTAAATAAAGAAGGAAAAACCATTATCATGGTAACGCATGAGCCTGAAATCGCTGCTTATGCTAAACGCCAGATTGTCATTCGAGATGGAGTTATTTCGTCTGACAGTGCGCAGTTAGAAAAGGAGGAAAACTAAGATGCAGAATCTGAAATTTGCCTTTTCATCTATCATGGCTCACAAGATGCGTTCTTTGCTTACCATGATTGGGATTATTATCGGTGTTTCATCGGTTGTTGTGATTATGGCTCTGGGTGATTCCATGTCTCGATATCTCAATAAAAACATGACCAGATCTCAGAAAAATATCAGTGTCTTTTTCTCTTCTAAAAAAAGCAAAGATGGGTCTTTTACTCAGAAACAATCAGCTTTTACGGTTTCTGGAAAAGAAGAGGAAGTTCATGTTGAACCACCAAAACCGCAAGAATCTTGGGTCAAGGAAGCTGCTAAGCTCAAGGGAGTGGATAATTACTATGTAACCAACTCAACGAACGCCATCTTGACTTATAAAGATAAAAAGGTTGAAAATGCCAATTTGACAGGTGGTAACAGAACGTATATGGAGGCTGTTAACAATGAAATTCTTGCAGGTCGTAGTCTGAGAGAGCAAGATTTCAAAGAGTTTGCAAGTGTTATTTTGCTTGATGAAGAATTATCTATTAGTCTATTTGGCTCTCCTCAAGAAGCTATTAACAAGGTTGTAGAAGTCAATGGTTTTAGTTATAGAGTCATTGGTGTTTATACTAGTCAAGAATCTAAAAATTCAAAAATATATGGTTTTGGTGGCTTGCCCATTACCACAAATATCTCCCTTGCTGCGAATTTTAATGTAGATGAAATAGCTAATATTGTCTTTCGAGTGAATGACACAAGTTTGACTCAAACTCTGGGGCCAGAATTAGCACGAAAAATGACAGAGCTTGCTGGCTTGCAACAGGGAGAATATCAAGTAGCAGATGAGTCAGCTGCATTTGCAGAAGTTCAACAATCGTTTAGTTTTATGACGACGATTATTAGTGCCATTGCAGGGATTTCTCTCTTTGTTGGAGGAACTGGCGTTATGAATATCATGCTGGTTTCAGTAACAGAGCGTACTCGTGAGATTGGTCTCCGTAAGGCTTTGGGTGCGACACGTGCTAATATTTTAATCCAGTTTTTGATTGAATCCATGATTTTGACCTTGTTAGGTGGCTTGATTGGATTGACAATTGCAAGTGGTTTAACTGCCTTAGCAGGTTTGCTATTGCAAGGTTTGATTGCGGGTATAGAAGTTGGAGTATCAATCCCAGTTGCCCTATTTAGTCTTGCGGTTTCGGCTAGCGTGGGTATAATTTTTGGGGTCTTGCCAGCTAACAAGGCATCGAAACTTGATCCAATCGAAGCCCTTCGTTATGAATAAGATCAACAAGATGGACACTCGTCTATCTTGTTTTTGTATGGATTCCCCTATCGAAAATCACTAAAAATGTGATATAATGAAGTGTTAGAAAAACAGGTTTCATTTGCCTGGAAAGGAAAAATTATGTCTGAAAAGAATTTTTATATTACAACGCCGATTTACTATCCATCTGGGAAACTTCATATCGGTTCTGCCTACACAACCATCGCTTGTGATGTCCTAGCTCGCTACAAACGCCTCATGGGCTACGATGTTTTTTATTTGACAGGTCTTGATGAGCATGGTCAAAAAATCCAGCAAAAAGCAGAAGAGGCTGGCATTACACCTCAAGCTTATGTTGATGGGATGGCGGTTGGAGTCAAAGAACTCTGGCAATTACTCAATATCTCTTATGATAAATTTATCCGTACAACGGATGACTACCATGAAAAAGTAGTGGCGCAGGTCTTTGAACGCTTGCTGGCTCAAGATGACATCTACTTGGGCGAATATTCTGGTTGGTATTCAGTTTCAGATGAGGAATTCTTTACAGAAAGCCAGCTAGCAGAAGTCTTCCGTGATGAAGCTGGAAATGTAACGGGTGGTATTGCTCCATCAGGACACGAGGTTGAATGGGTTTCTGAAGAATCATACTTCCTTCGCCTCAGCAAATACCAAGACCGTTTGGTCGAATTTTTCAAAGCCCATCCTGAGTTCATCACTCCTGATGGTCGTCTCAATGAAATGTTGCGTAACTTCATCGAGCCAGGTTTAGAAGATTTGGCTGTTTCTCGTACAACCTTTACATGGGGTGTTCCAGTACCATCTAATCCAAAACACGTTGTCTACGTGTGGATTGATGCCCTTCTGAACTATGCGACAGCGCTTGGCTATGGTCAAGACGAACATGGTAACTTTGACAAGTTCTGGAATGGGACTGTCTTCCATATGGTAGGAAAAGATATTCTTCGTTTCCACTCAATCTACTGGCCAATCCTTCTTATGATGTTAGAGATCAAATTACCAGACCGTTTGATTGCCCACGGTTGGTTTGTCATGAAAGACGGAAAAATGTCTAAGTCTAAAGGAAATGTCGTTTACCCTGAAATGCTAGTAGAACGTTATGGACTAGATCCACTTCGTTACTACCTCATGCGTAGTCTTCCAGTTGGTTCAGACGGAACCTTCACTCCTGAAGACTATGTCGGCCGTATCAACTATGAATTGGCAAATGACCTCGGAAACCTCCTCAACCGTACCGTTTCTATGATTAACAAGTACTTTGATGGGCAAATTCCAGCCTATGTAGAGGGAGTGACAGAATTTGACCATGCTCTTGCTCAAGTAGCTGCTGAATCAATAGCTGATTACCATACACACATGGAAGCAGTTGACTACCCACGTGCGCTTGAAGCTGTATGGACTCTTATCTCTCGTACTAATAAATACATCGACGAGACAGCTCCGTGGGTCTTGGCTAAGGATGAAGCACTTCGTGACCAATTAGCAAGCGTTATGAGCCACTTGGCAGCCAGCCTTCGTGTTGTAGCTCACTTGATTGAACCATTTATGATGGAAACCAGTCGTGCGGTCATGACTCAACTTGGCTTGAATGAAGTTTCTAGCCTTGAGAACTTGAAATTGGCTGATTTCCCTGCAGGTGTGACTGTAGTTGCTAAGGGAACACCAATTTTCCCACGTCTGGATATGGATGAAGAAATCGCCTATATCAAGGAACAAATGGAAGGTAACAAACCAGCAGTCGAGAAAGAATGGAATCCAGATGAAGTTGAACTCAAACTCAACAAGGAAGAAATCAAGTTTGAAGATTTTGACAAGGTCGAAATCCGTGTCGCAGAAGTCAAAGAAGTTTCCAAAGTAGAAGGTTCTGATAAGTTACTTCAATTCCGCTTGGATGCTGGTGATGGTGAAGACCGTCAAATTCTCTCAGGGATTGCTAAGTACTATCCAAATGAACAAGAATTGGTCGGCAAGAAAGTCCAAATCGTTGCCAACCTCAAACCTCGTAAAATGATGAAGAAATATGTCAGCCAAGGTATGATTCTCTCAGCTGAACATGATGGAAAATTAACTCTTCTTACAGTTGATCCAGTTGTACCAAACGGAAGTGTGATTGGGTAAAAGTAGACAGGACTAGTTCATGCTAGTTCTGTTTTTTTATTGGCTCAATAAAAATCAAAGAGCAAACTTGGAAGCTAGCCGCAGGCTGCTCAAAGCACTGCTTTGAGGTTGTAGATAGAACTGACGAAGTCAGTAACCATACATACGGCAAGGCGACTCTGACGTGGTTTGAAGAGATTTTCGAAGAGTATTAACTATTATGCTTTACAAACTAGTGTGAAAGTGGTATATTATAGATGAAGCTACTAGTAGGTATTACAAAATAGATAGAAGGGGGAAAGGATGAAGGAAACTCAACTATTAAAAGGTGTTCTTGAAGGTTGTGTCTTGGATATGATTGGTCAAAAAGAGCGATATGGTTATGAGTTGGTTCAGACTTTGCGAGAGGCTGGATTTGATACTATCGTTCCAGGAACTATTTATCCTTTGTTGCAAAAGTTAGAAAAAAATCAATGGATAAGAGGCGACATGCGTCCGTCGCCAGATGGTCCAGATCGGAAGTATTTTTCATTAACGAAAGAAGGAGAAGAGCGTGTCTCGGTCTTTTGGCAACAATGGGACGATTTGAGTCAAAAAGTAGAAGGGATTAAGAATGGGGGTTAAATCATGAAGAAAATGAAGTATTATGAAGAAACAAACGCTTTGTTGCATGAGTTTTCTGAGGACAATCAGCAGTATTTTGAGGAGCTGTGGGATAGTTTTAATCTTGCTGGATTTCTCTATGATGAGGACTATCTCAGAGAGCAGATTTATTTGATGATGTTAGATTTCTCAGAAGCAGAACGAGATGGCATGAGTGCAGAGGATTATCTAGGTAAGAATCCTAAAAAAATAATGAAAGAGATACTCAAGGAAGCACCACGCAGTTCTATCAAGGAGTCACTGTTGACGCCAATCCTTGTCCTAGTAATATTACGTTATTATCAACTACTAGGAGATTTTTCGAAAGGCCCTCTCTTAACAGTTAATTTGCTCACATTTTTAGGGCAACTGCTTCTTTTTCTGATTGGATTTGGACTTGTGGCCACAATCTTACGTTGGGGGCTAGTCCAAGATTCTCCTAAGATGAAAATTGGCACTTACATTGTCGTTGGGATTCTTGTTCTGCTAGTCGTTCTAGGATATGTAGGAATGGGAAGTTTCATACAAGAAGGAGCCTTTTATCTTCCTGCTCCATGGGATAGTTTATCTATCTTTACACTTTCTCTAGTCATCAGTATTTGGAATTGGAAAGAACCGATTTTTCGTCCATTTGTCAGTATGATTGTTGCTCACCTTATTGTAGGTTCTCTGCTCCGTTACTATGAGTGGATGGGGATTTCAAATGCTTTCCTCACAAAAATCATTCCTTTAGCTGTTCTCTTTATTGGAATCTTTCTCTTGTTCCGTGGCTTTAAGAAGATAAAATGGAGTGAAATATAGTCAAAAAGCCGTTGCAAAGCCGTTGCAAAGCGGTTTTTTGTTATAATGAAGGGAAGAATGTTAGAAATTAAAGGAGAAAAATTTGATGAGATACATAACTCTTGGTCAAGATGACAAAGAATTATCAGAAATTGTTCTCGGAATGATGAGAATAAAAGATAAGTCTGTAAAAGAAGTTGAAGAGCTTGTAGAAACAGCACTTTCTGTTGGAATCAATGCCTTCGACTTGGCTGATATATATGGTCGTGGTCGTTGTGAAGAACTGTTAGGTCTTGTCTTAAAAAATCGTCCAGATTTAAGAGAAAAGATGTGGATTCAGTCCAAATGTGGCATTCGCATTGAAGAATTTACCTATTTTGATTTTTCTAAGGACTATATTATAAAATCAGTAGACGGTATTTTGCAAAGATTGAAGATTGATCATCTAGATAGCCTGCTTCTTCATCGACCAGATGCTTTGATGGAATCTGACCAAGTAGCAGAAGCCTTTGATCTTCTTTATAAACAAGGTAAGGTTCGAGATTTTGGAGTTTCTAATCAAAATCCTATGATGATGGAGTTACTTAAAAAAGATGTCAAGCAGCCGCTAGCTGTTAATCAGCTACAATTGAGTGCGGCTTTTACTCCAGGATTCGAATCAGGTTTTCATGTTAATATGGAAAATAGTCAAGCAGCTATGCGAGATGGAAGCGTCTTTGAATACTGCAAATTAAATGACATGGTTATCCAGGCCTGGTCAGTCTTACAATTCGGGTATTTTAAAGGGAATTTTGTTGGCAATGAGAAGTTCCAACAACTAAACCAAGTCCTAAATCGATTAGCATTAAAATACAGTGTGAACCCATCAGCTATTGCTATCGCTTGGGTGTTACGCTACCCAGCCAAAATGCAGGCAGTGGTAGGAACAACCAATCCTAAGCATTTAATAGAGGCAAGCCAAGCAAGTAAAGTCAACCTGACTCGAAAAGAATGGTATGAAATTTACATCGCTGCAGGGAATAATTTACCTTAGGCAAAAATGCATTTAAAGAAATTACAGTCAAAAAAACGTTGCAAAACGTTTTTTTGTTATGTGACCATTTGTCTGTCTTGATTCGTTAGGTACGGTTCATTAACGAATGATTATGATTTAATACTCAATGAAAATCGAAAAGCAAACTAGGAAGCTAGCCGCAGGTTGCTCAAAGCACTGCTTTGAGGTTGTAGATAAGACTGACGAAGTCAGCTCAAAACACTGTTTTGAGGTTGCGGATAGAACTGACGAAGTCAGTAACATATCTATGGCAAGTCGACGTTGACGAGGTTTGAAGAGATTTTCGAAGAGTATTAACTATTTTGATTTACATACTAGTAGGGAAGCAGTATCCCATAATTGACGGCACGCTAGTAGGTACTATAAAATGGACTAGGGTACTTTTTTGATTGGGTATAAAACATCATAGAGAATAAAAATAGGTTAGGATTTTTTGTCCTAACCTATTTTTACATATAATAAACAATGGCGATGTATTGGAGTGAGGACGCAGCTAGGATAAAGAGATGCCAAATCATGTGGAAATAAGGTTTTTTCTTGGCGTAAAATCCAGCCCCAACTGTATAACAGAGTCCGCCAGTTACCATGAGACTCCAAAATATTGGAGTTGTTTGACTGATAATGGCAGGAATGATAGCTAGAACCAACCAGCCCATAATCAGGTAAAGAGTAAGGCTGAATTTCTCATTAACCTTTTTAGCAAAGATTTTATAGAGGATGCCAAAGATGGTCGTTCCCCATTGAATAGCAATAATCAGATAACCAAACCAGTTATTCATCAAAGTCAATACGACTGGCGTATAAGAGCCTGCGATAGCCACATAAATCATAGAATGGTCGATGATTCGCAAGACGTATTTGTGGGTCGAACCATAGGCCATAGAGTGGTAAATGGTGGATGAGAGGAACATGAGAAAAAGGCTGATAACAAAAATGGAAACGCCGATAGAGGATAAAAATCCGTGTGCTTCATAACTATAGGTGGATGAAATAGGGAGCAAGATGAGCATGATGACTGCCCCCACAGCATGGGTCACGCTATTAGCAATCTCCTCTCCGAAACTAAGTTGTTTGCTGAGTTTAAGACTAGTGTTCATTTGATTACCTCCTCTTCAGAATGATGGATTAGGGCTAGAGTTTGATGATAGAGTTTAACGGTTTGGCAGCTACTTTGGATAATAGGGTTTGCTGGGTCAATCTCGTGGTTCATATAGTCCACAAAGGCATCGTAGAGTTGGTCTGAACTGGCTTGACTTTGAAGAGTATTGAGTGTCTGAGCAATTTCTTGAATTGAAAAGACAGATTTGAGGGTAGTGATAGCAATCAAACGGGCAATCTGTTGGCGTTGGTATTTTTTCTTGTCAGGTTTTGTCAGGTAACCATGTTTGACATAGTTATTGACCATAGATGCTGTTAGGCCCTTGGCTTCATCTGGAGAGACAGGAGCGCAGACCTGATTGACATAAAGCAAAACCTGATCCAGATAGAGGTCAATGTTTGGAATGTCTTCCCATTTAGGGTAGGAAAATCTAGTTTTCATTTTCAACTCCTTTTTATCTAGTTTTAATAACTAGATTATAAAATAATAAAAACAAATAGTCAAGTTTTAACTGCTTGTGAAAAGGCTTAAATTATGCTATGATGGGAGAAACTAGTCAGAAATGAGGAGAAAGGATGGAGATTCGTTTAGCTTTTCCAAATGAAGTAGATGCCATTATGCAGGTAATTGAGGAAGCCAAGAAATGTTTAGCAGATGCTGGTAGTGACCAGTGGCAAAATGGCTATCCAAATGCAGACATTATTATCGATGATATTATCTCAGGTCAAGCTTATGTTGCCTTGGAAGAGGGAGAATTACTAGCCTATGCTGCTGTGACCAAGAGTCCAGAGGAGGCCTATGAAGCTATTTATGAGGGAAACTGGCAAGGAGGAGAGTCAGAGTATCTAGTCTTTCACCGTATCGCTGTGGCTGCAGATGTGCAGGGACAGGGAGTTGCACAGACTTTCCTAGAAGGCTTGATTGAAGGTTTTGATTATCTGGATTTTCGCTCAGATACGCACGCTGCAAACAAGGCCATGCAACATATTTTTGAAAAACTCGGTTTTAAACAGGTTGGTAAGGTGCCAGTAGATGGTGAACGCTTGGCCTATCAAAAATTAAAGAAATAATGCAAAAGAAGTATGCAAAAATGCTCTACTCTTCGCCAATTGGCTCTCTTTCTCTCGTAGCTGATGATCATTATCTGTATGGCATTTGGGTACAGGATCAGAAGCATTTTGAGAGGGGACTAGGAGATGAGACGATAGAAGCAGTTGTTAGTCATCCCATTTTAGACCCAGTTATTACTTGCTTAGATGCTTACTTTAAAGGAAAGTCTCAGGATTTATCCAACTTGCCCTTGGCTCCAATCGGAACGAATTTTGAAAAGCGAGTTTGGTCCTATTTACAGGAAATTCCTTATGGTCAGACAGTGACCTATGGACAAATTGCTCAAGAGCTGCAAGTGGATTCTGCTCAAGCAATTGGTGGAGCGGTAGGACGCAATCCGTGGTCTATCCTAGTACCTTGTCATCGGGTGCTGGGAGCTGGCAAGCGTCTGACAGGGTATGCTGCAGGAGTGGAAAAGAAAGCTTGGCTCTTGGAGCATGAAGGCGCAGATTTTAGAGATATAAAATAGAAAGTGAAACACATGTTAGAATTTATCGAATACCCAAAATGTTCAACTTGTAAAAAAGCAAAACAAGAATTAAACCAACTCGGTGTGGACTATAAAGCCGTCCATATCGTCGAAGAAACACCTAGTCAAGAAGTCATTTTAAACTGGATAGAGACCTCAGGTTTCGAGTTGAAGCAATTTTTCAACACCAGTGGAATCAAATACCGTGAATTAGGGCTGAAAGATAAGGTAGGAAGCCTGTCAAACCAAGAAGCGGCTGAGTTACTAGCAAGTGACGGTATGTTGTTAAAACGGCCTATTTTAGTAGAAAATGGAACTGTTAAGCAAATCGGTTATCGAAAACCTTATGAAGAATTGGGATTGAAATAGTTTTTATCTATCTCTTTGATAGATAAAATATATAACCTCCCTGTTTCAAAGTATGATAAACTAGTAGGTAGATAAAGTCTGTATCTGACCGTAGCAAATAATTTCATTGACGGCAGAAGTATGGTAGAATGAATCATTATCAGGAGAGGATGTTTTTATGAATGTTACAACGATTTTAGTATCAGATTGGTACCAAAACTTGATGCAATTGATTCCGGATGGCAAGCTTTTTAGCCTGCGTTCAGTCTTTGATGGAATCCCAAGAATTGTCCAACAACTTCCAACAACGATTATGTTGACCATTGGTGGTGCCCTTTTTGGCTTGGTTTTGGCGCTTCTTTTTGCCATTGTGAAAATCAATCGTGTCAAGATTTTATATCCCTTGCAGGCCTTCTTTGTTAGTTTCTTAAAAGGGACACCGATTTTAGTGCAACTCATGTTGACCTACTACGGAATTCCTTTGGCTTTGAAAGCCCTCAATCAACAATGGGGAACTGGTCTCAATATCAATGCGATTCCAGCCGCTGCTTTTGCAATTGTTGCCTTTGCCTTTAATGAAGCAGCTTATGCGAGTGAAACCATTCGTGCAGCCATTCTCTCAGTCAATCCTGGTGAGATTGAGGCGGCACGCAGTCTGGGGATGACCCGAGCACAAGTTTATCGTCGCGTGATTATTCCAAATGCAGCCGTTGTGGCGACTCCAACCTTAATCAATTCCCTAATCGGCTTGACCAAGGGAACTTCCCTAGCCTTTAGTGCGGGTGTTGTGGAAGTCTTTGCCCAAGCTCAGATTTTGGGTGGAGCTGATTACCGCTATTTTGAACGCTTTATCTCCGTTGCCCTTGTTTATTGGGTAGTCAATATCGGAATTGAAAGCCTCGGTCGTTTCATCGAGAGAAAAATGGCTATTTCTGCACCTGATACAGTGCAAACAGATGTGAAAGGAGACCTTCGTTAATGATTAAGATTTCGAATTTAAGTAAATCCTTTTCAGGACAGACTGTCTTGGATCATCTGGACTTGGATATCCAAAAAGGAGAAGTCGTAGCCTTGATTGGTTCTTCAGGAGCTGGGAAATCGACCTTTCTACGCAGTCTCAATTATCTTGAAACACCTGATAGTGGCTCGATTCAGATTGATGATTTCTCAGTTGATTTTTCTAAGATTACTCAAGAAGAAATCCTGGCCCTACGCCGTAAGTTGTCTATGGTTTTCCAACAGTTTAATTTGTTTGAACGTCGCACAGCACTTGATAATGTGAAAGAAGGCTTGGTTGTTGTTAAGAAATTATCTGACCAAGAAGCGACTAAGATTGCCAAGGAAGAGTTGGCTAAGGTTGGGCTTTCTGATCGTGAAAACCATTATCCTCGCCATTTATCAGGTGGACAAAAGCAACGGGTTGCCCTAGCGCGTGCTCTTGCGATGAAACCAGATGTCTTGCTCTTAGACGAACCGACTTCAGCCCTTGACCCAGAATTGGTCGGTGAAGTAGAAAAGTCTATTGCAGATGCTGCGAAGTCAGGTCAGACCATGATTCTGGTCAGTCATGACATGTCCTTTGTAGCCCAAGTTGCTGACAAGATTCTCTTCTTAGATAAGGGGAAAATCATTGAGTCTGGTACTCCGGATGAGATTATTCACCACCCTAAAGAAGAGCGGACAAAAGAATTTTTCGCTAGTTACAAACGGACTTATATTTGATATAATAGATAAAGAAAAACTCAGTTAGCTGGACTAGCTGAGTTTACTCTTTAAAAAAGATAGAAATGAGAGAAATCATGCTACTGCAACTATTTTCTTTGTATTTCGAGAGTTTGATCTTGACCACCATCCTTGTCCTGATTTTTTTAGGAATTTGGATTGGACTGAGAGCCATGTCGGGAGTTGATAAGACAGCCAAGGCTCGCCAAGCCCATCTCTATGATATGATTATGATTGGGGTCTTGGTTGTTCCAGTATTATCCTTTGCGGTTATGAGTTTAATTCTTGTTTTCAAGGCATAATCCTTGCTTGATTGACAAGAAAGAGTTAGAATAAAGATAATTACAACAAGAAAGAAGGAATCTATATGTACGATACTATTATTATCGGTGCTGGACCTGCAGGGATGACTGCGGCCTTGTATGCTGCTCGAAGTAATCTCAAAGTAGCCTTGATTGAAGGTGGTCTGCCAGGTGGTCAGATGAATAATACCTCTGATATCGAAAATTACCCAGGATATGCTAATATTAGTGGGCCTGAATTGGCTGAAAAGATGTTTGAACCACTTGAAAATCTTGGTGTTGAGCATATTTATGGTTATGTTGAAAATGTCGAAAATCATGGTGATTTTAAGAAAGTGATTACCGATGACCAAACATATGAAACACGTACAGTTATTGTAGCGACTGGTTCTAAACACCGTCCTTTGGGAGTTCCAGGAGAAGAAGAACTGAATAGTCGAGGTGTTTCTTACTGTGCCGTTTGTGATGGTGCTTTCTTCCGTGACCAAGATTTGTTGGTAGTCGGTGGTGGAGATTCAGCGGTTGAAGAAGCCCTCTTCTTAACTCGCTTTGCTAAGACGGTTACCATTGTTCACCGTCGTGACCAGCTTCGTGCCCAAAAAGTGTTACAAGACCGTGCTTTTGCGAATGAGAAAGTCAGCTTTATCTGGGATTCTGTAGTTAAGGAAATCAAGGGTGAAAACCGAGTGGAATCTGTTGTTTTTGAAAATGTGAAAACAGGTCAAGTGACAGAGCAAGCCTTCGGTGGTGTCTTTATCTATGTTGGCTTGGACCCTCTTAGCGATTTTGTTAAAGAATTAAATATCCAAGATCAGGCAGGTTGGATTGTGACAGACAACCACATGAAGACTGCAGTTGATGGTATCTTTGCAGTTGGAGATGTTCGCTTGAAGGACCTTCGCCAAGTAACAACGGCAGTTGGAGATGGAGCTATCGCTGGTCAAGAAGCCTACAAGTTTATCACAGAACATAGTTAATTATAAAAACGCATAGTATCAGATTTACAAAAAATTTGACACTATGCGTTTTATTGTGGGAAAATTAATTTCATTTTCTACTGAAATTGAGTTTTGCCAGACTCTGATATTTTTAGAAAAATCCTTTAATCTTGCTGACGAGGCCATCTAGACCTTCTGAACCAGAAATCAACTGCTGAGCTTGAGAGAAGTATTCTCCAAGTTGTTCTTGATTTTCTGCAACGAATGTTTTAGCAGCTTCGAAATCTTTTGTTTCGATTAACTCTTTTACTTGATTAAACAAATCTAATGGGTTCATCTAATTTCTCCTTTTCTGTACTTAATTATTTAACCATCTTTATGATAAAAAATCAACTCTAGCAAGATTTCTTCGAGAATGGTTATCGGTTTCAATTTTCAGATGAATATTAAGCCTTTACATGGTATAATAGAAGTAGCTCTTTAATGGAGGTGTTTGAGTGGAAAATCTGAAAAAAATGGCAGGTATCAAGGCTGCTGAATTTGTCAAGGATAGCATGGTAGTCGGACTTGGAACGGGGTCTACTGCCTATTATTTCGTAGAAGAAATCGGTCGTCGTATCAAGGAAGAAGGACTGCAGATTACAGCTGTAACGACTTCTAGCGTGACCAGTAAACAGGCTGAAGGTCTTAACATCCCGCTCAAGTCGATTGACCAAGTAGACTTGGTTGATGTGACGGTCGACGGGGCGGATGAAGTGGATAGCCAGTTTAACGGAATCAAAGGCGGTGGTGGTGCCCTTCTCATGGAGAAGGTTGTGGCAACTCCCTCAAAAGAATACATTTGGGTGGTCGATGAAAGCAAACTAGTCGAGAAATTGGGTGCTTTTAAATTGCCAGTGGAAGTAGTTCAGTATGGTGCAGAACAGGTCTTTCGTCGTTTTGAGCGAGCTGGCTACAAACCAAGTTTCCGTGAAAAAGACGGCCAACGTTTTGTGACCGATATGCAGAACTTTATCATTGACCTTGCCTTGGATGTCATTGAAGATCCAATTGCCTTTGGGCAAGAATTGGATCATATCGTTGGTGTCGTGGAGCACGGCTTATTCAACCAAATGGTGGATAAGGTCATCGTAGCGGGACGAGATGGGGTTCAGATTTTAACTTCAACAAAAGCAAGATAACTAAAATAATAAGGAGATACACTATGTCAAAATTTAATCGTATTCACTTGGTGGTATTGGATTCTGTAGGAATCGGTGCTGCACCAGATGCCAATAACTTTGTCAATGCAGGGGTTCCAGATGGAGCTTCTGACACACTGGGACACATTTCAAAAACAGTTGGTTTAAATGTGCCAAACATGGCTAAAATCGGTCTAGGAAATATTCCTCGCGAAACTCCTCTAAAGACTGTTCCAGCTGAAAGCAATCCAACAGGATATGCAACAAAATTGGAAGAAGTATCCCTTGGTAAGGATACTATGACTGGACACTGGGAAATCATGGGACTCAACATTACTGAGCCTTTCGATACTTTCTGGAACGGATTCCCAGAAGAAATCTTGACAAAAATCGAAGAATTTTCAGGACGTAAGGTCATTCGTGAAGCCAACAAACCTTACTCAGGTACGGCTGTTATCGATGATTTCGGACCTCGTCAGATGGAAACTGGGGAGTTGATTATCTATACTTCAGCTGACCCTGTTTTGCAGATTGCTGCCCACGAAGACATTATTCCTTTAGATGAATTGTACCGTATCTGTGAATACGCTCGTTCGATTACCCTTGAGCGTCCTGCCCTTCTTGGTCGCATCATTGCCCGTCCGTATGTTGGTGAACCAGGTAACTTCACTCGTACAGCTAATCGTCGTGACTTAGCCGTTTCTCCATTTGCACCAACTGTTTTGGATAAATTGAACGAAACAGGTATCGATACTTACGCTGTTGGTAAAATCAACGATATCTTTAACGGTGCGGGGATCAACCACGACATGGGTCACAACAAATCAAACAGCCACGGAATTGATACACTATTGAAGACGATGGGTCTTGCTGAGTTTGAAAAAGGATTCTCATTCACAAACTTGGTTGACTTTGATGCCCTTTACGGTCACCGTCGTAATGCTCATGGTTACCGTGATTGCTTGCATGAGTTTGATGAACGCTTGCCTGAAATTATCGCAGCTATGAGAGAGAACGACCTTCTCTTGATTACTGCGGACCATGGAAATGACCCAACTTACGCAGGAACAGACCACACTCGTGAATATATTCCATTGTTGGCCTATAGCCCTGCCTTTAAAGGAAATGGTGTCATTCCAGTTGGACATTTTGCAGATATCTCAGCGACTGTTGCCGATAACTTTGATGTTGAAACTGCCATGATTGGGGAAAGTTTCTTAGATAAATTGGTATAAGATGGCGCGCTATGCTTTGCTGGTGAGAGGTATCAATGTTGGTGGCAAGAATAAGGTCGTCATGGCAGAGCTTCGGCAAGAATTAACAGAATTGGGGCTTGAAAAGGTTGAAAGCTACATCAACAGTGGCAATATTTTCTTCACTTCGATAGACCAAAAAGCCCAATTGGTTGAAAAATTAGAGGCCTTCCTTGAAGTTCATTATCCATTTATTCAGAGCTTTTCTTTGCTGAGTCTAGATGACTTTGAAGCGGAACTTGAAACTCTACCAGATTGGTGGACCAGAGACTTGGCGCGAAAAGATGTCCTCTTCTACACGGAGGGGTTGGATGTGGACCAAGTCATTGAGAAAGTAGGCAGTTTGAAACTGGAAGATGAAGTTCTACATTTTGGAAGACATGGGATTTTCTGGGGGAAATTCTCTGAAGAATCCTACTCTAAAACTGCCTATCATAAGCACCTGCTCAAAATGCCATTCTATCGCCACATTACCATTCGCAATGCAAAAACCTTTGACAAAATCGGTCAAATGCTAAAAAATAATAAAGGAGACACACAATGACATTTTTAGACAAAATCAATGAAACAGCCACTTTCCTGAAAGACAAGGGAATCCAAGCGCCTGAGTTCGGTCTAATCCTTGGATCAGGACTTGGAGAATTGGCAGAAGAAATCGAAAATCCAGTTGTAGTAGATTATGCTGATATTCCAAACTGGGGCCGTTCAACAGTAGTTGGCCACGCTGGTAAATTGGTATATGGTGAACTTGCAGGGCGCAAGGTCTTGGCTCTTCAAGGTCGTTTCCATTTCTACGAGGGCAATCCTCTGGAAGTTGTGACTTTCCCAGTTCGTGTCATGAAAGTTCTTGGATGTGAAGGTGTTATTGTAACCAACGCAGCTGGTGGTATTGGTTATGGCCCTGGTACTTTGATGGCAATCTCAGACCATATCAACATGACAGGTCAAAACCCATTGATGGGTGAAAACTTGGATGATTTCGGTCCACGTTTCCCAGATATGTCTAAAGCCTACACTCCAGAATACCGTGCTACTGCCCATGAAGTGGCTAAAAAACTTGGTATCAAGCTTGATGAAGGTGTCTATATCGGTGTAACTGGTCCGACTTATGAAACACCAGCAGAAATTCGTGCCTATAAGACACTTGGAGCAGATGCAGTTGGTATGTCTACTGTTCCTGAAGTGATTGTGGCAGCTCACTCAGGCTTGAAAGTACTAGGAATTTCATGTATCACTAATTTTGCAGCTGGTTTCCAAGAAGAACTCAACCACGAGGAAGTTGTAGAAGTGACTGAACGTGTTAAAGGTGACTTTAAAGGCTTGCTCAAAGCAATTCTTGCTGAACTGTAAAAAACTTGGTGATGGGATTAGACTAGAAATGAAGGTTTCAGTTCTCATCACCTTTAGTAGAGAAGATTGGGTTTGTTGTGATTAAAAGATGAACAAAAATCCAATCGACTACTATATTTTTACAAAAAATTGTCACATTCTTATTCATCAATTAGGAGAAATGACCTGGAAAGACGAAATAGCTTACAGGCTGAGTAACCTGATTGGTAAATAGGGGAAAATAAAAGAAAGTTAGAAAAGAATGAAAATCGGTCAACGACTTATGCGTTTTGGCATAAAAAAATTAAGTATCGGAGTTGTATCTGTTGCAGTTGGCTTTGCTTTTTTAGCACCGACAGGAATTTCTGCCAATGAAGGAAGTCCAGTTGTGAAAAACGAAACACCTCTAGTCGTAAATGCAACGGATAGTCCGACAAAACTAGAAAATACTGATAAAAAACAGGAAACACCTCTTATAGAGGAAAGAGCTGCAGCTATCCAACCAGCTCCAGAAACAAAAGAAGTCCTTAAAAATCAGAAGGAAGAAGAAAAGCTGGACTCCCATAAAACAGAGCCTGCTCTAGTTCCTGAAGACGTGAATAAAGAGGAAAATGTAAAGAATGAGGCTACAACTTCTCGTCCAGTGACAGCAGAAGATCTTTTGAAAATCTCAAAAGGAGAACTGCACTCAGAAAATGATTTACTTGACAATTCTCTTTATGGTGAAAAAGTCCTTGATTTAGAAGGTGATGACGATCAGGATGGTATCAAAAATAAGGATGAACTTTATGTTTATCATAAAGATGGTAAGGACTATTTAGGATATAACAGTCATCCATTACTGGCAGACAGTGATGGGGACGGATTAGCAGATGGAGAAGATGATAATAAGAAACAATGGTATGTTACAGATCGAGATGCTCTTCTCTTCATGGAGTTGTCCTATCGTGAGGATGACTATATCGAAAAAATCCTAGATCATAAGAATCCATTTCCGAGTCTCTACTTGAATCGTCAAGAATATAAGATGATGCACAATGAGTTAGCCCCGTTTTGGAAGATGAAAAAATCTTACCATACAGCTAGTGGTTTGGATGCTTATCTATTTGAAACTAAGAGTGATCTTCCTTATCTAAAGGATCATACGGTTCAAATGTTATCTATTCGAGGAACAAGACTGAATGATGCAAAAGATTTGAGAACGGACTTGACCTTGCTAGGAGGAAATAAACCTGCACAAGCGGATGATATCCGTAATGTTGTAAAAGAATTGGCGCAGGATTCCAGCATTACCAATCTGTATATGACAGGTCATTCTTTAGGAGGCTATTTAGCTCAAATAGCAGCGGTTGAAGCCTATCAGAAATATCCTACTTTTTATAATAATGTTTTGAAAAAAGTGACAACATTTAATGCACCTAAGGTCATTACTTCAAGAACAATCTGGAATGCCAAAAATGGTTTCTGGGATGTAGGATTAGAGAGTCGGAAACTTGCTGTAAATGGAAAAATTAAACATTATGTAGTGGATAATGACAATGTGGTTACATCTGTGCTACAAAATGATAGTGATGTTGTGACATCTACAGGAAGTGCCAATGTTAAACACCGTTCGCGTGGCTATTTTGAAAGCCGTATGAATGATATTCCAAACTTTAATATTGGAAAACGAACAACATTGGATAAGCAGGGTTACCGTGATCCAAAACTAGAAAAAATTTCTTTCTTTAAGAAACAACAACTCCCTCTGTCATCTAGTCAACCAAGCGCTGAACCTCTTGAAAATATAGCTCTGGGGAAACGGGTTACCCAAAGTTCGACAGCTTTTGAAGGTGATGCAAGAAGGGCTGTGGATGGAAAAGTAGATGGGAATTATGCTCATCATTCTGTAACGCATACAGAGTTTCAATCTAAGCCTTGGTGGCAAGTCGATTTAGACAAGGAAGAAACGATTCGTCAAATCAATATCTATAATCGAACAGATACTGCTCAGGATAGGCTTACCAATTTTAATGTGATTCTTTTAGATAGTTCTGGGAAAGAAATTGAAAGAAAGCGCATTGCATCTCTGAAAGATATCTCTGCACAAATTGCAATTGACTATAAAAAAGCTCGTTTTGTCCGTATTGAGTTAGATGGTTACAATGCTCTCAGTCTCGCAGAAGTTCAAGTCTTGCGTGCTGAAAATATCGCATGGAAAAAGCAAGCACGCCAAAGCTCTACCGAGTTTGGGGGAGATGCTAGCCGTGCCTTGGATGGCAATACCAATAGTAGCTACAGCCAGCAATCGATTACTCATACAAAATTTGAAAATCAGCCTTGGTGGGAAGTTGATTTAGGTCGTACAGAACAGGTAGGACTTGTCCGTCTTTATAATCGTGGAGATGGCGAACTTTCTAAACGTTTGGCAGATTTTGATGTGATTTTATATGATGAAAAAGGGAAAGAAGTTGCTAGACAGTATGTTTCTCGCTTAGAAGGAAGCAGTTTAGACCTCCAGTTGAATGGGAAACTAGGTCGCCGTGTCCGTATTCAATTGCGTCAGAAAAATCAAGCTCTCAGTCTTGCAGAAGTAGAAGTGTTTCGATTTATGGCTAAGAATGCTGTGACACCACCAACTTCTAAGCCAGTACAAGTGTTAAATTACACTCCTGTAAAAGATAAAACCCTAACTATTCAGCATAGTGGAGCTTACATTGCACGCTATTCTATAACTTGGGAAGAAGTTACAGTAGATAAAAATGGTCATTCAGTTGTTCGAAGTCATTCTTGGGAAGGAAATGGACGTAATCAGACTGCAGGTTTTGTCCTCAACCTCCCAATTAAAGAAAATATGCGGAATCTTCGAATTAAGATCGAAAAGAGAACAGGTCTTATCTGGAATAGATGGCAAACGATCTATGATAACAGACCTCTCCTTGCTCAACCACATCGAAAAATCACTCATTGGGGTACGACATTGAATTCCAAGGTGAGTGACGATGATGTCTTGTAATCTGATGATACAATGACAGTTAGATAATTTAGTTTATAAAAAACTACCTGAGTTTGAATAGGACTCAGGTAGCTATCTGTGAGAGAATAAAATTAAACAGAAAGGTAGAGTAAGGTGTTCTGATTTGAACACGAGAGGAAAACTTTTCTAAAAACTTAGGAAGACAAACTAATGAAAGTCCATTTTATACTACATGAGAGTTTTGAAATCCCAGGTGCTTATCTAACTTGGGCTCAATCAAGAGGTCATGATATTGGAATAACAAAGGTTTATAAGGGAGAAGCTTTACCCCAAACAGTTTCTGATATTGATTTTCTTATCATTATGGGAGGTCCGCAATCTCCTGATGAAGATAAAGAACATTTCCCTTATTATCATCCAAAAGAAGAAATTAGACTCATTCGACAAGCAATAGAAGAAGATAAGTATATTGTAGGTGTATGCTTGGGGGCGCAACTACTTTCTGTTGCTTATGGGGGCCAATATGAGCATAGTCCTGAAAGAGAAATAGGTGTATTCCCTATTAGGATGACTAGTCAAGGACTAGCAGATAAACACCTCAAACATTTTGGTAGCGAGCTTTTAGTTGGTCATTGGCATGGTGATATGCCGGGATTGACAGACGAAGCGGTAATCCTTGCTACCAGTCAAGGTTGTCCGCGACAGATTGTTCGCTTTAGTCCTAAACATTATGCTTTCCAAGTGCATTTAGAGTTTGATTTAGAAGCGATTGATTTATTGATTGCTGCAGATAGTGAAGAACGATTGATAGAACAACATCAAACATTATCTTTTGTTCAATCACCCGAAGAATTGCGTGGTAACGATTATTCTGAAATGAATGCAAAATTGCATAATTTTTTAGATTCGCTTACAAATTAGAATTACAGACAAACTAGATATTTTAATTTGTGCTAGTTTTTACAAAATATCAAAAATAAGAAAGGTAGAGCGCGTGTTTTGATTTGAACACGAGTAGAAAACTCGGAAAATAGATAATCTGACTGAGGAATCAGGATTTCTCGTCAGATTCCTAATTTTCAGTCGTTTTCTTCTCGCTCTCTAATCTTCATAAAATAAAGAAAGGATGGGTTAACTGTATTCATTGAACTGAATACGGGCGGAGAACAAAGTAAAAAAGATAAACTGTCTAGCATCTACGATGCGTCGTCAGTTTCCTATTTTTACTTTGTTCTCTGTCGCCCTTTATATCTTAACTATGTCTATTCATATTGCTGCTCAGCAGGGTGAAATTGCTGATAGAATTCTTCTTCCTGGGGATCCGCTTCGTGCCAAGTTTATTGCGGAGAATTTCCTTGAAGATGCTGTTTGTTTTAACGAAGTGCGTAACATGTTTGGTTACACTGGTACTTACAAGGGGCACCGTGTATCTGTCATGGGAACTGGGATGGGAATGCCATCTATTTCGATTTATGCGCGTGAGTTGATTGTTGACTACGGTGTGAAAAAATTGATCCGAGTGGGAACTGCAGGTTCTTTGAATGAAGATGTCCACGTCCGTGAATTGGTTTTGGCGCAAGCAGCTGCAACTAACTCAAACATCGTTCGTAATGACTGGCCACAGTATGATTTCCCACAAATCGCTAGCTTTGATTTGCTGGACAAGGCCTACCATATCGCCAAAGAACTTGGCATGACTACTCACGTGGGAAATGTCTTGTCATCTGATGTCTTTTATTCAAACTATTTTGAAAAGAACATCGAGCTTGGTAAATGGGGAGTTAAAGCTGTCGAAATGGAAGCAGCAGCTCTTTACTATTTGGCTGCCCAACACCATGTTGATGCGCTAGCTATCATGACAATCTCTGATAGCTTGGTCAATCCAGATGAAGATACAACCGCAGAAGAACGTCAAAATACCTTCACCGATATGATGAAGGTTGGTTTGGAAACCTTGATTGCGGACTAATTATAGCCAAAAAGGAAGCCCTTCTTTATGAATTGGAGGACTTCCTTTTCTTATCTAGAAACTGATCTAGATCTCTCTGATTTCGAAGAATAGTGACTTTATGTGAGTATTCTTGGCAAAGTTTTTGGTAATTCTCTTTTTGAGCTTTAGTCCGTCCATCCCAGAGAATCCATCTGATAAACTCCCAATTAAATTGTTCTTGACAACCTTCTGCCATACTTTCTCTAACCTTGCCTCGGTATTTGAGATACCGTTTAAAGGCTCGAAAGAGACAGGTTAATGGCGAAAAATTGAGAAAGATGATTTGGTCAGCTTCCTGCATTCTTTCCTCATAAAAACACCAAGAATAATTTCCATCGATAATCCAAGATTCATTCTTTGTAAGAAAGTTTTTCATCTCGGTCAACATCCATTCGCGATCACTGTCTTGCCAACCAGGTTGAAATTGGAGTGTGTCCATGTGAAGTTTTGGGATGGAGTAGTAGTGAGACAACTTTTCTGCTAGAGTTGACTTACCAGCACCAGAATATCCGATAATTGCAATTTTCATTTTCTACCTTTTCCTATTTGAGGACAAAAAAACAGCCTCTATGGACTGTTTCTTATTTAGCAAGTTTAGCTGAAAGACGAGCTTTGTCGCGGCTTGCTTTGTTTTTGTGAATCAAACCTTTAGTTTCTGCTTTATCGATAGCTGAGCTAGCAGCACGGAAAAGTTCTTCAGATGGGTTTGCTTCGAAAGCTTTGATAGCAGTACGCATAGCTGATTTTTGAGCTGAGTTCTTTTCGTTTTGTTTAACGTTCAATTCAGCGCGTTTGATAGCTGATTTAATGTTTGCCAATGTTCTTACCTCCATATTTACTAACTATACCATTATATCTGAAAACTTACGTTTTGACAAGGGAAAATTACTTTTTTAAGTAAATTTCATCGATTTCATGGTTCTTTGTTTTATGAAGAATCACTTCCGCACGGTTTCTGGTTGGTTCAATGTAATTTTGTAGATTTGTGAGATTGATACTGGTCCAGACTTGATGGGCAAAGGACTCCACTTCCCCGATTGGCATTTGAGTAAAACGATAATAGTAGCTTTCGGGGTCGTTTTGGGCTAGACTCAGCATTTTCAAGAAACGGTCTAGATACCAACTCTCGATGTCATCGACTGCCGCATCAACATAGATGGAAAAGTCAAAGAAGTCAGTAATGTAGAGACGCTCGTTTTGTGGATTTTGAAAGACATTGATCCCCTCGACAATCACAAAGTCAGCAGCTTTGACACTTTGCTTTTTCTCAGGTACGATGTCGTAGACTTCATGAGAATAGACAGGAATATCTACATCTTGTCCATTTTTAATTCGGTTCAAGAAGTTAAGAAGAGCTTCCATATCATAGCTTTCAGGAAATCCCTTGCGATTTAAAATCCCTTGTTCAATCAAGGTCTGGTTGGGATAGAGAAAACCATCAGTTGTTACCAATTCAACCGTAGCATCTGTAAGGGTACGGGACAGTAGGATTTGAAGTAGGCGACTGGTTGTGGATTTTCCAACGGCAACACTACCAGAAACACCAATGATAAAAGGTTGGGATTTACTTTCACGTTGAAGGAAAATTCCTTTTGAAAAGGCCAAATCATCCTTGGTACGCTTGTAAATCTGGATGAGATGAGCTAGGGGGAGATAGACATCGGTAACATCCTGCAAGCTAATTTGGTCATTAAAACTTTTGATAGATTCTAATTCCTCTTCAGTCAAAGGAGGTGTTGTCTTTCGATGTAAAGATTGCCAAGTCTGGCGGCTGATTTTTTCAAAATGTAAAAATTCGTTGGTCATTTATTTTCCCCTAGATATTTTGTCTATCATACCATAAAAAGCTAAAAAAATAAAGCGTTTTCTTGATGACAGTAAACTTATTTCGTATAATAGATCTAGATAGAGGTTGACCAATTTATAGATGAAGTAGGAGCTACTTTCTCCTGACTTATAAGCTAATAAAGGGGGCTTTGGGATTCACAACTTATAGGAGGTGTGTCATGAAAATCTTAAAACCTTATATATTGGAACTCTGTTTTATTTTAAGTTTTGCCTTACCTTTTATAAAAGGGGTCAATGCGGATAATGGTAGACGCTTTGTGGAAATCTATTACGGTTTTACTTTTTTGATGGAACACGCCATTTTAACAGTTGTCTTTATCTGTTCGCTCTTGATTGTTCGGTTGCTAAAAAACCGCTGGGCGAAATGGCTTGCTGCTGGAAGTTATCTATTTTTGATTTTGTGGATTGCTACTGAAGGGTATTTCTTCCGCATGTCGCTAGAAGATTTGATACGACTTTGGCCAAGTTTGGAAATTCTGACGCAAACTTATCAGTTGGGATTTTATCTAAACATTTTGTTGGGAATTTTGTTGATAATAAAGTATTTTAAGGTTAAGCAATAGTAATGAAAATGCGACTGATTATAGACATTAAATTTATTGTCTTATCCTGACTATGATATTTTTAGTTCTAAATTCCTTATTATTTATAAGTGTTGAAATAGATTGAAGAAAAGGTTCTCTTGACTAGCTTTCTTCACTCTTTTTCGTTTTATTATCAATTTGTAAACGATTTACAATTTAAGGCAAATTATGGTAAAATAGTTTCATGAGTAAAATGTATTATGCAGAAAATCCTGACGCTGCTCACGACATTCATGAGTTGAGAGTGGACTTGTTGGGAGAAAAAATGACCTTTTTGACGGATGCAGGTGTTTTTAGCAAGAAAATGGTTGACTTTGGAAGTCAACTCTTGCTCAAGTGTCTAGAGGTCAACCAAGGAGAGACTGTCCTTGATGTAGGCTGTGGTTACGGGCCTTTGGGCTTGTCCTTGGCTAAGGCTTATGGAGTTCAGGCGACCATGGTCGATATCAATAATCGTGCTTTGGATTTGGCGCGACAAAATGCTGAACGAAATAAAGTAGAAGTGACGATTTTCCAGTCCAACATCTATGAGCAAGTTGAAGGGAAATTTAACCATGTCATTTCAAATCCCCCTATCCGTGCGGGTAAGCAAGTGGTTCATGAAATCATTGAGAAAAGCAAAGATTTCTTGGAAACTGGTGGGGATTTGACTATCGTTATCCAGAAAAAACAAGGAGCTCCAAGTGCCAAGTCCAAGATGGAAGATGTGTTTGGCAATTGTGAAATCGTCAAAAAAGATAAGGGATACTATATCCTTAGAAGTGTGAAAGAATGAGAGCAGTTGATTTAATCCAAAAAAAACGAGACGGTCAAGAATTGACTTCAAGTGAAATTGAATGGTTAGTTGAAGGCTATGTGTCAGGAACTGTTCCTGATTATCAGATGTCTGCCTTTGCTATGGCTGTTTATTTTAAAGGAATGACGACTCGAGAAATATCTGATTTGACCATGAAAATGGTTAAGACTGGGCAAGAGTTTGATTTATCAGCTATTGATGGGGTTAAGGTTGACAAGCATTCTACGGGTGGTGTCGGTGATAAGGTAACCTTGATTTTGGCTCCTCTTGTGGCTAGCTTTGGTGTGCCTGTGGCAAAAATGAGTGGTCGTGGTCTCGGCCATACTGGGGGAACAATTGATAAATTGGAGTCTATCAAGGGCTATCAAGTAGAACGTAGTCAAGAGGATTTCATTAATCAAGTGCAGGACATTGGAGTATCTGTCATTGGGCAATCAGACCAACTGGTTAAAGCAGACAAGCTTCTCTACGCTCTCCGTGATGTGACCGCAACTGTCGACACGATTCCTTTGATTGCGAGTTCGGTGATGAGCAAGAAAATCGCGGCAGGAGCGGATGCTATTTTGCTAGACGTGACTGTCGGTGAGGGTGCCTTTATGAAGACCGTTGATGAGGCACGAGAACTGGCTCAAACTATGGTAGATCTTGGTAAGGCTGTTGGTCGGAAGACGGTAGCAGTGATTACGGATATGAGCCAGCCCTTGGGACGAGCGATTGGAAATCGTCTGGAAATCCTTGAAGCACTGGAGATTTTACAAGGACAAGGCCGTCAGGATATTACCCACTTCATCTGTGAATTGGCTCAGATTATGCTTGGTCTGGCAAATGTAAATAAGACAGTTGAAGAAGTTCGCCAACATCTTGAAAGTGGCCAAGCACTGGCTAAGTTTGAGGAGATGGTGCAAGCTCAAGGTGGAGACTTGGAAGACCTCTATCGCCCAGTCAATGTGTCCCATGTGGTGGAAATCCCTGCTCAGGAAACAGGAGTCATTTCAGCTCTCCCAGCCATGGAATTTGGCCTCTATGCTATGAGACTTGGTGCTGGTCGTGCAGTCAAGACTGATGATTTGGACTATGAAACTGGAATTGTTTTTGAAAAGAAGGTTGGAGACTCCGTTCAAAAGGGAGATATTGTTGCAAAAGTATATACAAATGGAAAAATTTCTCCTCAGCTAGTTACAGATTTTCAAAAATATGTTAAAATAAATGATAGGGTGCAAAGTTTACGAGAAATTATAGAAATTATCTCATAAACGACAGGAGAATCCGAATATGAAATTAAATAAATATATCGATCATACGCTTTTAAAGCAAGATGCGACAGAAAAACAAATTGATTGTTTGTTGTCTGAGGCTAGAGAGTATGACTTTGCCAGCGTCTGCGTTAATCCGACCTGGGTTGAACATGCTAAAAAAGGTCTTGAAGGCACAGATGTCAAGGTCTGCACAGTAGTAGGTTTCCCCTTGGGAGCAACAACTTCAACTGTGAAAGCATTTGAAACCAAAGAAGCTATTCAACATGGCGCAGATGAGATTGATATGGTGATCAATGTTGGAGCTCTCAAATCAGGTAATCTTGATTTGGTTGAATCGGACATCCGTGCTGTTGTAGAAGCAAGTGGTGACAAGTTAGTGAAAGTCATTATTGAAGCTTGCCTTCTGACAGACCAAGAAAAAGTTGTGGCTTGTCAATTAACCCAGAAAGCGGGAGCTGACTTTGTCAAAACATCTACTGGCTTTTCAACTGGCGGCGCTACGATAGCAGATGTTAAATTAATGCATGAAACAGTTGGACCTGATATGGGTGTCAAGGCTGCTGGTGGAGCTCGTTCTTATGCAGATGCTCTTGCCTTTGTCAAAGCAGGTGCGACCCGTATCGGAACGTCAGCTGGTGTAGCCATTTTAAAAGGAGAATTGACAGATGGCGACTACTGAGTTGATTGAACTGGCAATTGAAACCAGCAAACATGCCTATGTCCCTTATTCTCACTTTCCTATCGGAGCAGTTTTAGTAGCCAAAGACGGAAGTGTTTACACGGGAGTGAATATCGAAAATGCTAGCTATCCTTTGACCAACTGTGGAGAGCGTACAGCGATTTTTAAAGCAGTTTCCGAAGGCCAAAGAGAGTTTTCAGAATTGATTGTCTATGGACAGACTGAAAACCCAATTTCACCATGTGGTGCTTGTCGCCAAGTGATGGTTGAATTTTTTGAACAAGATCTAAAAGTGACTTTAGTCGCAAAAGATAAATCGACGGTCGAGATGACGGTCGGGGAGTTACTTCCATACTCTTTTACAGACTTAAACTAGTCTGAGTCGCTCTCTGAGTGGCACGGTCCTTGTGGCCAATAAATCCATACTTGCAACATCGTTGCACATCTTATTTAGGAGGTTCAGTAATGAACAAGAAACAATGGCTAGGCCTTGGTCTAGTTGCAGTGGCAGCAGTTGGACTTGCTGCATGTGGTAACCGCTCTTCTCGTAAGGCAGATTCATCTTCTGATGTGAAGACAAAAGCAGCAATCGTCACTGATACTGGTGGTGTTGATGACAAATCATTTAACCAATCAGCTTGGGAAGGTTTGCAAGACTGGGGTAAAGAACACAATCTTTCAAAAGATAAAGGTTTCACTTACTTCCAATCAACAAGTGAAGCTGACTACGCTAACAACTTGCAACAAGCGGCTGGAAGTTACAACCTAATCTTCGGAGTTGGTTTTGCCCTTCACAATGCAGTTGAAGAAGCAGCAAAAGACCACTCTGACTTGAACTATGTCTTGATTGATGATGTGATTAAAGATCAAAAGAATGTTGCGAGCGTGACATTTGCTGATAACGAAGCTGCTTACCTTGCAGGTGTTGCAGCAGCTAAAACAACTAAAACAAAACAAGTTGGTTTTGTAGGTGGTATCGAGTCTGAAGTTATCTCACGTTTTGCAGCTGGATTTAAAGCTGGTGTTGAGTCAGTAGACCCATCTATCAAAGTACAAGTTGACTACGCTGGTTCATTTGGTGATGCCGCTAAAGGTAAAACAATTGCAGCAGCACAATACGCAGCTGGTGCAGACGTTGTTTACCAAGCAGCAGGTGGAACAGGTGCAGGTGTCTTTGCGGAAGCTAAATCACTCAACGAAAGCCGTCCTGAAAATGAAAAAGTTTGGGTTATCGGTGTTGACCGTGACCAAGTAGGAGAAGGTAAATACACTTCTAAAGATGGAAAAGAATCAAACTTTGTTCTTGTATCTACTTTGAAACAAGTTGGTACAACTGTAAAAGATATTGCGAACAAGGCAGAAAAAGGTGAATTCCCTGGCGGTCAAGTGATCGTTTACTCATTGAAAGATAAAGGGGTTGACTTGGCAGTGACAAACCTTTCAGAAGAAGGTAAAAAAGCTGTTGAAGATGCTAAAGCTAAAATCCTTGATGGAAGCGTAAAAGTTCCTGAAAAATAATGGATGGAAGTCATTTCTTAGGAAGCGGCCCTCGGCCGCTTTTTTAAGAGTTGAGGCAAGTCATTTTGTCTCAGTAAAGCTTGCTACTAGATAAACTAGCAAGTTTTATTGAAATAAAATAAGACTCTGAAAGGAAGAGCACATGGCACACGAAAATGTCATTGAGATGCGTGATATTACCAAGGTGTTTGGTGAATTTGTTGCCAACGACAAAATCAACCTGCACCTACGAAAAGGTGAAATTCATGCACTTTTAGGAGAAAATGGGGCTGGAAAATCCACGCTAATGAACATGTTAGCAGGGCTTCTTGAACCAACCAGTGGTGAAATTGCGGTCAACGGTCAAGTTGTTAACCTCGACTCACCATCTAAGGCAGCTAGCTTGGGAATCGGAATGGTTCACCAGCACTTTATGTTGGTAGAGGCTTTCACAGTGGCTGAAAACATCATTTTAGGAAGTGAATTGACTAAAAATGGTGTATTAGATATCGCTGGTGCTAGTAAAGAAATCAAGGCTCTTTCTGAACGTTATGGCTTAGCTGTTGACCCTTCTGCCAAGGTAGCAGACATCTCAGTTGGAGCCCAACAACGTGTAGAAATTTTAAAAACCCTTTATCGGGGGGCTGATATCCTTATCTTTGATGAACCAACGGCTGTTTTGACTCCCTCAGAAATTGATGAGTTGATGGCTATTATGAAAAATCTTGTCAAAGAAGGAAAATCAATTATCTTGATTACCCACAAGTTGGATGAAATTCGAGCAGTTTCTGACCGCGTTACAGTTATTCGTCGTGGGAAATCCATTGAAACCGTCGAAATTGCAGGGGCTACCAATGCTGATTTGGCAGAAATGATGGTAGGACGTTCTGTTTCATTTAAAACAGAGAAACAAGCCTCTCAACCAAAAGAAGTGGTCTTGTCAATCAAAGATTTGGTGGTCAATGAAAACCGTGGTGTCCCAGCTGTCAAAAATCTATCCTTGGATGTTCGTGCGGGAGAGATTGTTGGTATTGCAGGGATTGATGGAAATGGTCAGTCTGAATTGATTCAAGCAATCACAGGTCTTCGCAAGGTTGAATCTGGTAGCATCGAGCTAAAAGGAGATTCAATTGTAGGCTTGCACCCACGTCAGATTACAGAGTTGAGTGTTGGGCACGTTCCAGAAGACCGTCACCGTGATGGTTTGATTTTAGAAATGATGATTTCTGAGAATATTGCCCTTCAAACCTACTACAAAGAACCACATAGTAAAAATGGAATTTTGAACTATTCAAATATTACTTCTTATGCTAAAAAGCTAATGGAAGAATTTGATGTTCGTGCTGCTAGTGAATTTGTACCTGCAGCTGCACTCTCAGGAGGAAATCAACAAAAAGCAATTATTGCTCGTGAAATTGATCGAGATCCTGAACTCCTTATCGTCAGCCAGCCAACTCGTGGTTTGGATGTCGGTGCCATTGAATATATCCACAAACGCTTGATTGAAGAGCGTGATAACGGGAAGGCTGTCCTTGTTGTCAGCTTTGAACTAGATGAGATTTTAAACGTCTCAGACCGTATTGCCGTTATTCACGATGGTAAGATTCAAGGTATTGTATCACCAGAAACAACCAATAAACAAGAACTTGGTGTCTTGATGGCTGGTGGAAACTTGGGAAAGGAGAAGAGTGATGTCTAAAAAATTACAACAAATTTCGGTTCCCTTGATTTCTGTCTTCCTAGGAATTTTACTCGGAGCCATTGTCATGTGGATCTTTGGTTATGATGCTATTTGGGGCTACGAAGAATTGTTCTATACAGCCTTTGGTAGTCTGCGTGGGATTGGGGAAATCTTCCGTGCCATGGGACCTTTGGTTTTGATTGGTCTTGGCTTTGCCGTTGCCAGTCGTGCTGGTTTCTTTAACGTTGGACTTCCTGGTCAGGCTTTGGCTGGTTGGATTCTCAGTGGTTGGTTTGCCTTGTCGCATCCAGATATGCCACGTCCCTTGATGATTCTAGCAACTATCGTGATTGCCTTGATTGCTGGTGGGATTGTCGGTGCCATTCCAGGTATTCTTAGAGCCTATCTAGGGACGTCAGAGGTTATTGTAACCATCATGATGAACTACATTGTCTTGTATGTAGGAAATGCCTTTATCCATGCCTTTCCTAAAGACTTCATGCAAAGTACAGATTCGACGATTCGTGTTGGGGCTAATGCAACCTACCAGACACCTTGGTTGGCTGAGTTGACTGGTAATTCACGGATGAATATTGGTATTTTCTTTGCTCTCATTGCCGTTGCAGTCATTTGGTTCATGCTCAAGAAAACAACCCTTGGTTTTGAAATCCGTGCGGTTGGTCTCAATCCTCACGCATCAGAATACGCTGGTATTTCTGCAAAACGAACAATTATCCTTTCAATGATTATCTCAGGTGCCTTGGCAGGTCTTGGTGGAGCCGTTGAAGGGTTGGGAACCTTCCAGAACGTCTATGTTCAAGGGGCATCATTAGCTGTCGGATTTAATGGAATGGCGGTTAGTCTGCTTGCGGCCAACTCACCAATTGGTATTCTCTTTGCAGCCTTCCTATTTGGTGTTCTCCAAATTGGGGCTCCTGGTATGAATGCGGCACAGGTACCATCTGAGCTTGTCAGCATTGTAACAGCGTCTATTATCTTCTTTGTCAGTGTTCATTATCTTATCGAACGCTTTGTCAAACCGAAAAAACAAGTTAAAGGAGGTAAGTAAAGATGTCTATTACAACCTTGCTCACCCTCTTGGTGTCTTCGATGCTAATTTACTCAGCGCCCCTCATCTTTACAAGTATCGGTGGTGTTTTCTCTGAACGTGGTGGTGTGGTAAACGTCGGCCTTGAAGGAATTATGGTTATGGGTGCCTTTTCTGGAGTCGTCTTTAACCTTGAATTTGCAGAACAATTTGGAGCAGCAACTCCATGGCTATCTTTGCTTGTAGCAGGATTGGTAGGGGGAATCTTTTCTATCATCCACGCAGCGGCAACAGTTCATTTCCGTGCAGACCATGTTGTCAGCGGTACAGTATTGAACTTGATGGCGCCTGCCTTGGCTGTTTTCTTAGTGAAAGTTCTTTATAATAAAGGACAAACAGATAACTTAAGTCAGACTTTTGGACGCTTTGACTTCCCAGTCTTAGCTAATATCCCAGTGATTGGTGATATCTTCTTCAAATCAACAAGTCTGCTTGGTTATATCGCGATTGCCTTCTCCTTCCTTGCTTGGTTTATCCTCTTCAAGACCCGCTTTGGTCTTCGTCTCCGCTCTGTAGGTGAACATCCTCAAGCAGCGGACACATTGGGAATCAATGTCTACAAGATGAGATATCTAGGAGTTATCATTTCAGGTTTCTTGGGTGGAATTGGGGGAGCGATTTATGCTCAATCCATTTCAGTTAACTTCTCAGTGACAACTATTGTTGGACCTGGATTTATTGCCCTTGCTGCGATGATCTTTGGTAAATGGAACCCAATCGGAGCCATGCTTTCTAGTCTCTTCTTTGGGCTTTCACAAAGTTTGGCTGTTATCGGTTCTCAATTGCCATTCCTACAAGGAGTGCCAGCGGTTTACCTTCAAATCGCACCTTATGTTTTGACTATTTTGGTTTTGGCAGCATTCTTTGGAAAGGCAGTTGCACCAAAAGCAGATGGTATCAACTATATCAAATCAAAATAAGCATACAAAAAAACGTCAGTTCTGTTCAAACTGGCGTTTTATTTTTTAGGATGTTGATGAGTCAAGTTCAGTCCCCAAGGGACAAGATTTTCAGTTTTATTTGTGATACGTGTGATATTGTCCTTATGACGAATGATAATCAAACTAGCAAGAGCTAGGATAATGGCGATGAAGAGAGGGTCATAGTCACTCAGAAGAAAACCAAAAAGTGGAAAGAGTAGAACCCCGATAACAGCCGCGATAGATGCTGTGACACTAGATAGTGAAATCATACTGCCTAGATAGAGGGTTCCAAAGAAAACAACCGCAAGGTAGAGGCAGAAGACAGGCGCAAATCCGAAAATCACTCCAGCACTGGTTGCGACAGCCTTTCCACCCTTAAATCCTGCAAAGATAGGGAAGGTATGGCCAATAACAGCCAAAAGTCCAAAGATGAGAGGCGAAACGCCTTGCAGATGAAACATAATCGGAAGAAGGGTTGCTAGGGTTCCTTTGAAAAAGTCAATCACAAAGGTTGCCATACCCGCTTTCTTGCCTAAAATGCGGAAGGTATTGGTTGTTCCTGTATTACCAGAACCATGCTCGCGCAGATTGATTTGAAAGAATACTTGTCCAATCCAGAGACCAGACGGAATCGAACCCAGCAAATAGGCTAGGATTAATAAAACTATTGTAATCATACTCCTATTATATCATGAATTGGAAAAGAAAGGCAGAGAATCTCTTCTGAAATTGTCACACCTGAGAAAGAAAAATTTTGCAAAATCCTTGGAAAACCTGTAGAATAGTAAAGATGAACGAATAGGAGGTTCCTTGTGTCAAAAAAGGAAATCGATATTAATAATTATAATGATGATGCCATTCAGGTGCTAGAAGGGTTGGATGCGGTCCGTAAACGTCCAGGGATGTATATCGGATCGACTGATGGGGCAGGTCTCCACCACCTAGTCTGGGAAATTGTTGACAATGCAGTCGATGAGGCCTTGTCTGGATTTGGTGACCGTATTGATGTGACCATCAATAAAGACGGAAGTTTGACTGTGCAGGACCATGGTCGTGGGATGCCGACGGGCATGCACGCTATGGGAATCCCAACAGTTGAGGTTATCTTTACCATTCTTCACGCCGGAGGGAAATTCGGTCAAGGGGGCTACAAGACATCAGGTGGTCTCCACGGGGTGGGTTCTTCCGTTGTTAATGCCCTATCTAGTTGGCTGGAGGTGGAAATCACCCGTGATGGTGCAATCTACAAGCAACGTTTTGAAAATGGTGGCAAACCTGTCACGACTTTGAAGAAAATTGGTACAGCACCCAAGACTAAAACAGGTACCAAGGTTACCTTCATGCCTGATGCGACTATCTTTTCTACAACAGACTTCAAGTACAATACCATCTCAGAACGCCTTAATGAATCAGCTTTTCTTTTGAAAAATGTGACCTTGTCTTTGACGGACAAGCGTACAGATGAAGCGATTGAGTTCCATTATGAGAACGGGGTGCAGGACTTTGTTTCTTATCTGAACGAAGACAAGGAAACTTTGACACCAGTTCTGTACTTTGAGGGGGAAGATAATGGTTTCCAAGTAGAAGTTGCCCTCCAGTACAATGATGGATTTTCAGATAACATCTTATCCTTTGTCAATAACGTTCGTACCAAGGACGGTGGAACACATGAGACAGGACTTAAGTCTGCTATTACTAAGGTCATGAATGATTACGCACGTAAGACGGGCCTTCTCAAGGAAAAAGATAAAAATCTTGAAGGTTCAGACTATCGCGAGGGACTAGCAGCCGTTCTTTCTATCTTGGTTCCGGAAGAACACCTCCAGTTTGAAGGGCAGACCAAGGACAAACTAGGAAGCCCACTAGCTCGTCCAGTTGTGGATGGAATTGTGGCTGATAAGTTGACTTTCTTCCTCATGGAAAATGGGGAACTAGCCTCTAATCTTATTCGCAAGGCTATCAAGGCCCGTGATGCCCGTGAGGCGGCCCGTAAGGCGCGTGATGAAAGCCGAAATGGTAAGAAAAACAAGAAAGACAAGGGCTTGTTGTCTGGAAAATTGACCCCAGCTCAGTCTAAGAATCCAGCCAAGAATGAACTTTACCTAGTCGAAGGGGACTCTGCCGGCGGTTCTGCCAAGCAAGGTCGTGACCGCAAGTTCCAGGCTATCTTGCCTCTTCGTGGTAAGGTTATCAATACAGCCAAAGCCAAGATGGCGGATATCCTTAAAAATGAAGAAATCAATACCATGATTTATACCATCGGTGCAGGTGTTGGAGCAGACTTCTCTATTGAAGATGCAAACTATGACAAGATTATTATCATGACCGATGCGGATACCGACGGTGCCCATATTCAAACACTTCTCTTAACCTTTTTCTACCGTTATATGCGTCCGCTAGTTGAGGCGGGACATGTCTATATTGCCCTTCCGCCTCTTTACAAGATGTCAAAAGGAAAAGGCAAGAAAGAAGAAGTGGCTTACGCTTGGACGGATGGAGAGCTAGAAGAACTCCGCAAGCAGTTCGGTAAAGGCGCAACACTCCAACGATATAAAGGTCTTGGTGAGATGAATGCGGACCAGCTCTGGGAAACAACCATGAATCCAGAAACACGTACTCTTATCCGTGTTACAATCGAAGACTTAGCACGTGCTGAACGCCGCGTCAATGTTCTCATGGGAGACAAGGTCGAACCACGCCGTAAGTGGATTGAAGATAATGTCAAGTTTACGCTGGAAGAAGCGACGGTGTTTTAAGTCGGTCTTTAACGAATGGGTATTAACATGAGAACTGAAGCAGAAATGCTCGATGTGATTTTACAAACAGCCAAAACTTTACAAGTCGAAGCTGTCGCTATGTCTGGTTCACGAACTGATACAAAGGCGCCAAAAGATGAATTTCAAGACTATGATGTAGTCTATATTGTGGATGATTTGGATAATCTGACAAGTGACCTTTCCTGGTTGAATCAGTTTGGGAAACGCATTATTGAGCAAGAAGTTAGTCTTGGTAATCGTTGTCTCTATCTCATGCTCTTTGAAGATGGCAATCGTATCGATTTGACCCTCTGCCCTAAAGAACACATTCAAGAATGGGTGGACAGTGAAGCTGATTATACAGTTTTGAAAGATGAGAAAGGCTTGTTTGAGTCATATTCCCCCAGTCCAAAGCGTTTCTGGATACACACAGCAAGTGAGACAGATTTTAAAAATTCCTGCAATGAATTTTGGTGGGTGTCAGCTTACGTTGTCAAAGGAATCTGTCGCCATCAAATCATCTATGCCACTGACCATCTCTACGGTATTTGCCAGAAAGAGTTGTTAAAAGTCTTTGCTTGGCAGGTAGCAAGTGATAAGGGAACAGTAGACGTCGGCAAGAATTATAAGTATCTTTTTAACTATTTACGTACTGAGAAAGAAAAAGAATTCTCGAATCTGCTTGATTTCTCCAGTTTAGATAAAATCACTGAGTCTTTATTTGCTACGATGCAACTTTTCCACCAAGAAGCTCAATCCCTTGCTAACAAGATGGGTTTTGACTACGATAAGGAAGTTGCGGAGAGGATGATTGAGTATGCTGAGGAGAGACTTCTAAATCGCTGACTAATTTAAAAGATTAAATTACAGAAAGGATAGTTTGGTTGTTTATAGTAACTGAACACCTTTTCTATAAAAAACTACTCTATATTCTTTGAAAGGAGTTGAACACGCCCTGAATGCTGTGTGAAAAAGATAAATTCTCTTGTGAGTTTTCTTACTTCAAGAATTTTCTATTTTCACTTGGTGTTTTAAGGGCTCTGTATCCTATATGAGTAACATTCAAAACATGTCCCTTGAGGACATTATGGGAGAGCGCTTTGGGCGCTACTCCAAGTACATTATTCAAGACCGGGCTTTGCCAGATATTCGTGATGGCTTGAAGCCAGTTCAGCGTCGTATTCTTTATTCGATGAATAAAGATGGCAATACTTTTGACAAGAGCTACCGTAAGTCGGCCAAGTCAGTCGGGAACATCATGGGGAATTTCCACCCACACGGTGACAGCTCCATCTATGATGCCATGGTTCGTATGTCTCAGGATTGGAAAAATCGTGAGATTTTAGTCGAAATGCACGGTAATAATGGTTCTATGGACGGGGATCCGCCTGCGGCCATGCGTTATACTGAGGCGCGTTTGTCTGAGATTGCAGGCTACCTTCTTCAGGATATTGAGAAAAATACAGTTCCCTTTGCTTGGAACTTTGACGATACGGAGAAAGAACCAACTGTCTTACCAGCAGCCTTTCCCAACCTCTTAGTCAATGGTTCGACTGGAATTTCGGCTGGATATGCGACAGACATTCCACCGCATAATTTGGCTGAGGTTATCGATGCGGCGGTTTACATGATTGACCATCCAACTGCCAAGGTGGATAAACTCATGGAATTTTTGCCTGGGCCAGACTTCCCTACAGGGGCGATTATCCAGGGACGTGACGAAATCAAGAAGGCCTATGAAACTGGAAAAGGGCGCGTAGTTGTTCGTTCCAAGACTGAGATTGAAAAGCTAAAAGGTGGTAAGGAACAAATCGTTATCACTGAGATTCCTTATGAAATCAACAAGGCCAATCTGGTCAAGAAAATCGATGATGTTCGTGTCAATAACAAGGTAGCAGGTATTGCTGAGGTTCGTGATGAGTCTGACCGTGACGGTCTTCGCATTGCTATCGAACTAAAGAAAGACGCGAATACGGAGCTTGTTCTCAACTATCTATTCAAATATACCGACCTACAAATCAATTACAACTTTAATATGGTGGCGATTGACAATTTCACGCCTCGTCAGGTTGGGATTGTCCCAATTTTGTCTAGCTACATCGCCCACCGTCGTGAAGTGATTTTGGCGCGTTCCCGCTTTGACAAGGAAAAGGCTGAGAAGCGTCTCCATATAGTTGAAGGTTTGATTCGTGTGATTTCAATTTTGGACGAAGTCATTGCCCTTATCCGTGCTTCTGAGAACAAGGCTGACGCTAAGGAAAATCTCAAGGTCAGCTATGACTTTACAGAAGAGCAGGCTGAGGCTATTGTAACCTTGCAACTTTACCGCTTGACCAATACAGATGTGGTTGTCTTGCAAGAAGAAGAAGCAGAACTTCGTGAGAAGATTGCCATGCTGGCGGCTATTATCGGTGATGAGCGGACTATGTACAATCTCATGAAGAAAGAACTTCGTGAGGTCAAGAAAAAATTTGCCACTCCTCGTTTGAGTTCTTTAGAAGACACTGCGAAAGCAATTGAGATTGATACAGCTAGTCTGATTGCCGAGGAAGATACCTACGTCAGCGTGACCAAGGCAGGTTACATCAAGCGTACTAGTCCACGTTCCTTTGCGGCGTCCACTCTGGAAGAAATTGGTAAGCGTGATGACGACCGTTTGATTTTTGTTCAAGCTGCCAAGACAACTCAGCACCTCTTGATGTTCACAAGTCTTGGAAATGTCATCTATCGACCAATCCATGAATTGGCAGATATTCGTTGGAAGGATATCGGAGAGCATCTGAGCCAAACCATCACAAACTTTGAAACGAATGAAGAAATCCTTTATGTGGAAGTACTGGATCAGTTTGATGATGCGACAACCTACTTTGCAGCAACTCGTCTCGGTCAAATCAAGCGTGTAGAACGAAAAGAATTCACCCCATGGCGGACCTACAAGTCTAAGTCAGTTAAGTATGCTAAGCTAAAAGACGAGAGAGACCAGATTGTAGCAGTAGCTCCGATTAAACTGGATGATGTTCTCTTGATTAGCCAAAATGGTTATGCCCTTCGTTTCAATATCGAAGAGGTTCCGGTTGTCGGTGCCAAGGCTGCAGGTGTCAAGGCTATGAATCTGAAAGAAGATGATGTCCTCCAATCGGCCTTTATCTGTAACACCTCATCCTTCTACCTCTTGACTCAGCGTGGAAGTTTGAAACGTGTTTCTATTGAGGAAATTCCAGCGACTAGCCGTGCCAAACGAGGACTACAAGTCTTGCGTGAGTTAAAAAACAAACCGCATCGTGTCTTTTTAGCAGGAGCAGTTGCAGAACAAGGATTTGTAGGTGATCTCTTCAGTACAGAAGTAGAAGAAAACGACCAGATTCTGTTTGTCCAATCCAATAAAGGAACAATCTATGAAAGCCGATTGCAAGACTTGAATCTGTCAGAACGAACTAGCAACGGTAGTTTCATCTCTGACACGATTTCGGATGAAGAAGTTTTTGACGCTTATCTTCAGGAAGCTTATACAGAATTTGAATCTAAGAAATGATAAACAACAATGAAAAGCTTTTCATTGAGAAATTTGTCAATCTATAGATTTCAAGAGTTAAATCTGATTATATATACAAAAACGAACAGTGCTGATTCCCAACTAATAGGGACTTAGCCTGCTCGTTTTCTTGTTTTTAGTGGTATAGACCACCTGATATTTAAATGTGAAATTAGTAACATATGAGCAACTATACAAGTTGAGCTAATAAAAAATAATAATTTTTTAAGAAAACGATTGCATCTATAATGTTTTTATGTTATACTGATATCGTTTCAAGAAAGCGCGTTCAAGAAATAATTCGTTCAAATATATATAGGAGTTTTGTATGTCTCAAAACAAACAAGATAAAGGATTTCGTTTTTCTATTCGTAAACGTAGCGTTGGAGTATGTGGCGTTGCCATTGCAACATTTTTACTAGGTTCTGGACTAATTTTTCAATCAAATGTAGTAAAAGCGACAGAGCCAAGCGTAGTTGCAGTTGCTGGTGAAAATATTGCTGCTCATAAACCTGCAAGTCAGAGTTCAATTGCTTATGGAGGAGATGCTTCTAGAGCAGTTGACGGCAATCGTGATAACGCATGGAGTCACCGTTCTGTTACCCATACAGATTTTCAAGACCATTCTTGGTGGAAAGTTGATTTAGAGAAAGAAGAATCAGTAGGAACTGTTCGTATTTACAATCGTGGAGATGGAGATGTAGCAAATCGTTTATCTAATTTTGATGTTATTTTATTGGATAAAGATGGAAATGAGGTAACTCGTCAACACATCGATAGCTTAAACAATCAACCAACAGTTGATGTTCAATTCTCAGGAGTGAATGCACGATATGTAAAAATTGAATTAAATAAATCTAAAACTCCTCTCAGCTTGGCAGAAGTTGAAGTATATCGTTCTGTAAAAGATGAAAAAGTAGTAGAAAGTAAGAAAACAGAAAACAAAGTTAAAACAGAAAATAAAGCAAAAACAGACTTTACTGCAGAACTAAATAACTATTTATTTGGTTTAAATTATGATAAGTTAAATATTTTAACTAGAAAAGGCGAAGCGTTAGAAAATTACACTAATACAAGCACAAAACAACAAGGAAATGAATTTGTAGTTGTGGAAAAAGTGAAGAAGAACCTTTCTAATGGTTCCGCGGATGTTGCTATTAATGGTAACGGAGATATCTTCTTAGGTGCTTTGTTTAAAGCAAATCAAGACCTCCTAGAAAATAAACCACAACAAATTAGTTTAGATCGTAGCAAAGGTAGAATAAGTGTTGATTTACCAGGAATGGTAGGCGGAGATAGCTATGTAGATGCTAATCCAACTGCAAGTGGTATGCAGGAAGGTGTGAATACCTTGTTAAATCGTTGGCATGAAAAATATGCTGCGAAAAATCCTGCTCCAGCACGTATGCAGTACGAATCAACTTCTGCTTACAGCATGAATCAATTGAAAGCAAAATTCGGAAGTGATTTTGAAAAAGTCGGTGTTAATTTGAAAATTGACTTTGAGGCTGTAAACAAGGGTGAAAAACAAGTTGAAGTTGTTGATTTTAAACAAATTTACTATACTGCTAACTTTGATGCTCCAAAAAATCCATCAGATGTATTTGCCCCAGGAGTAACGGTTGATCAATTGAAAGCACGTGGAATTGATGAAAAAACACCTCCTGTATACGTGTCAAGCGTTTCATACGGACGTCAAATGTATGTCAAATTTGAAACAACAAGCAAGAGTACAGAGTTGAAAGCAGCCATCAATGCTGTTATCAAAGGAGTGCCTATTAAACCAGAATCTGAATGGGCACGTGTCTTGAAGAATACAACTGTAACCGTTTCAATCGTAGGTGGAAATGCTGATGGCGCTGCGCGTGTTGTGACAGGTACAGTAGAAGATTTGAAGAAATTGATTCAAGAAGGAGCTACTTTCAGTACACAAAACCCTGCTGTTCCAATTTCTTATAAGACTGCATTCTTGAAAGATAATCAAGTAGCCACAATTCAAAGCAATACAGACTACATTGAAACTAAAGTGACTTCATATAAAAATGGTTACCTCAAATTACACCATAAGGGAGCTTATATCGCTCGTTACTATGTTTACTGGGATGAAGTAACTTATGATAAGGATGGAGTTGAAAGCATTCGCTCACGTCAATGGGAAGATAATGGTAAAAACAGAACAGCTGGCTTCCAAACTGAACTTCAATTTAAAGGAAATGTACGTAATATACGCGTGAAGATTCAAGAAAAAACAGGTCTTGTTTGGGAACCTTGGCGTACAGTTTATAATCGCACAGACCTTCCTCTTGTTCAAAAACGTACAATTATTAATTCAGGTACAACACTAAGACCAAAATACGATGAAAAAGTTGAAAATAACTAATTTTTCACTTGTAAAAGGAATCAGTTCTAAGAGCTGGTTCTTTTTATTTCTAATACTCCTCCGTAATCAAAAATCAACAAAGATAGTCAATTATAGTGGATTGAAATAAGATATGAACAGAGAGCTTAGGAAAGTCAAATTAATTTCTAGAAATGTTTTAGAATACGTAGTGTACTGTTTTATATTCAATCTACTATATTTCTTATCAATCCATTAATTAGCGTTCCAGTTTTATCCTAATACTCTTCAAAAATCTCTTCAAACCACGTCAGCGTCGGCTTGTCGTAGATATGGTTACTGACTTCGTCAGTTCTATCCACAACCTCAAAACAGTGTTTTGAGCTGACTTCGTCAGTCTTATCTACCACCTCAAAGCACTGCTTTGAGCAGCCTGCTGCTAGCTTTCTAGTTTGCTCTTTGATTTTTATTGAGTATAAATCTAAAATAAGTATTTTGAATTGTAGAAAACAAGTCTCCTGGTCTGCTTTTTGACTTTTGTATTTTTCCTAAAAATGGAGTTTTGGGCCAGAATTTTGAAGAAAAATTTTTAATGGGGTGAAAATTGGTGAATTTGAGCATAATATCTTGTAAAAAATTCTAAAATCCTATAAAATAAAAAGTGACGGAGGAATTTATGAATGTAAATCAGATTGTACGGATTATTCCTACTTTAAAAGTTAATAATAGAAAATTAAATGAAACATTTTATATTGAAACCCTTGGAATGAAGGCCTTGTTAGAGGAATCAGCTTTTTTGTCACTAGGGGATCAATCAGGTCTTGAAAAGCTGGTTTTAGAAGAAGCTCCGAGTATGCGTACTCGTAAGGTAGAGGGAAGAAAAAAACTGGCTAGATTGATTGTCAAGGTGGAAAATCCCTTGGAAATTGAAGGACTCTTATCAAAAACAGATTCGATTCATCAATTATATAAAGGTCAAAATGGCTACGCTTTTGAAATTTACTCGCCAGAAGATGATTTGATTTTGATTCACGCAGAAGATGATAGAGCAAGTCTAGTAGAAGTAGGAGAAAAACCTGAATTTCAAACAAATTTGGAATCAATTTCTTTGAGTAAATTTGAGATTTCTATGGAATTACACCTCCCAACGGATATTGAAAGTTTCTTGGAACTATCTGAAATTGGGACATCACTTGATTTTATCCCAGCTCAGGGGCAAGATTTGACTGTGGACAATACGGTTACTTGGGACTTATCTATGCTCAAGTTCTTGGTCAATGAACTAGATATAGCAAGTCTTCGCCAGAAGTTTGAGTCTACCGAATATTTTATTCCTAAGTCTGAAAAATTCTTCCTTGGAAAAGATAGAAATAATGTTGAATTGTGGTTTGAAGAAGTATGAAGTGGACCAAGATTATTAAAAAAATAGAAGAACAAATCGAGGCAGGGATTTATCCCGGAGCCTCTTTTGCGTATTTTAAGGACAATCAATGGACGGAATTTTATCTAGGCCAGAGTGATCCAGAGCATGGCTTGCAGACAGAGGCAGGACTAGCTTACGACCTAGCTAGTGTCAGCAAGGTTGTTGGTGTTGGTACCGTTTTCACCTTCTTGTGGGAAAAAGGTCAATTGGATATTGACAGACCGGTAACCGATTTTTTACCTGAAAGTGATTATCCAGATATTACTATTCGTCAACTCTTAACTCACGCTACGGATCTTGATCCTTTTATTCCCAATCGTGATCTTTTGACAGCTTCTGAATTAAAGGAAGCGATGCTTCATCTCAAGAGACGAAGTCAGCCAGCCTTTCTTTATTCGGATGTTCATTTTTTGCTGTTGGGCTTTATTTTGGAAAGAATCTTCGATCAAGACTTGGATGTGATTTTACAGGAGCAAGTCTGGAAACCTTGGGGAATGAATGAAACCCAGTTTGGGCCTGTTGAGCGTGCTGTTCCAACAGTTATAGGTGTAGAGGCAGGTATCGTGCATGATCCTAAGGCTCGTCTCCTGGGCAGACACGCTGGGAGTGCTGGCTTGTTTGCGACTGTAAAGGATTTACAAATCTTTTTAGAACACTATTTAGCAGATGATTTTGCAAGAGATTTGAGTCAAAATTTTTCTCCTTTAGATGACAAGGAACGATCTTTGGCATGGAATTTGGAAGGAGATTGGCTAGACCATACGGGTTACACAGGTACCTTTATCATGTGGAATCGTCAGAAACAAGAAGCGGTCATTTTCCTATCGAATCGTACCTATGAAAAGGATGAGCGAGCCCAGTGGATATTAGACCGCAATCAAGTGATGGACTTGATTCGCAAAGAAGAGTAAGGAGAGACATGTCAAATATTTTAAAAGGGACTTTACTAACAGTTGTAGCTGGGATTGCTTGGGGCTTGTCAGGAACGAGCGGTCAATACCTGATGGCACACGGAATTTCGGCTCTGGTCTTGACCAACTTGCGCCTTTTAATCGCTGGTGGGATTCTCATGCTCTTGGCTTATGCTACTGCAAAGGATAAAATGCTGGCCTTTTTAAAGGACAGAAAGAGTTTGCTGTCACTTCTCGTTTTTGCACTGATTGGCCTCTTCCTCAACCAATTTGCTTATCTGTCTGCAATTCAGGAAACCAATGCAGGAACAGCAACAGTGCTTCAGTATGTTTGCCCTGTCGGGATTTTGATTTATAGCTGTATTATGGATAAGGTGGCACCAACCCTGGCAGAGATTATTTCCATTGTATTAGCTATCGGAGGAACCTTCCTTATTGCAACTCATGGACAACTGGACCAGTTATCCATTACACCTTCTGGCCTATTCTGGGGTCTCTTTTCTGCCTTGACTTATGCTCTGTATATCATTTTGCCCATATCCTTGATCAAGAAGTGGGGGAGTAGCTTGGTTATTGGTGTGGGAATGGTGATAGCAGGTTTGGTCGCCCTTCCTTTTACAGGGGTTCTACAGACCAGTATCCCGACTAGTCTTGATTTTATCCTTGCTTTTGCAGGCATTATCCTTATCGGGACTGTCTTTGCCTATACAGCCTTTCTAAAAGGAACCAGTTTGATAGGACCGGTTAAGTCAAGTTTACTAGCTTCAATTGAGCCAATTTCAGCGGTTTTCTTTGCCTTCCTAATCATGAATGAACAATTTTATCCCATTGATTTTCTTGGAATGGCAATGATTTTAATTGCAGTAACTCTGATTTCTTTGAAAGATTTACTCTTAGAAAAATAAAAAAACCTCTTTGTCTGTGACAGAGAGGTTTTATGTAGTATTTTATACTCAATGAAAATCAAAGAGCAAACTAGGAAACTAGCCGCAGGTTGCTCAAAGCACTGCTTTGAGGTTGTAGATAGAACTGACGAAGTCAGCTCAAAACACTGTTTTGAGGTTGCAGATGGACGTTGACGCGGTTTGAAGAGATTTTCGAAGAGTATTAATTGTTTTCAAGATAAAATTCAAATCGTTCGCCTACATATTGGCTTTTTACGTATTCAAAAGCTGTCCCATCTTCTAGGTAGGAAACCTGAGTCAAACCAAGAATAGCATGTCCTTTTTCAACTTCCAAATAGTGGGCAATCTTTTCCTTAGCGAGGCGAGCATAGATAGTCTGCTGTGATTTGCCAATACGGTAGCCGTGTTTTTGCAGGGTTTGGAAGAAATGACTGGTGATTTCTTCTTTTTTAAAGTCCTTAATGAATTTTTCAGGAATAGAAGCAACTTCATAAACCAGAGGAACTTGGTCAGCATAGCGGACACGCTCCATTCGGATAATATTCTCCGTTGGAGAAATTCCTAGCTTGGCAACTTCCTGCTCGTTGGGAATAGTTTTTCTGTAGGAAATGAGCTGGCTAGAGGGAACTTTACCTTGAGACTTAACAATTTCAGTAAAACTAGTTGTCCCTCGCATCTTTTCTTGTACACGTGTACTAGAAACAAAGGTGCCGCTTCCTACACGACGCTCTAAGACGCCTTCTTCGACTAATAGAGATACGGCTTGGCGGAGGGTCATGCGACTAACCGCAAACTGCTCAGCTAAATCTCGTTCACTGGGAAGTCTCTCACCAATGGCCCAACGGTGCTCGTCAATATCCTTTTTAATCTGATCGTGGATTTTCATATAAGCAGGTAGCATATTTTTCACTTCATTTCTATCTTTTCTCTATTGTACCCCAATAAACTATAAAAAGTCAAACTTCGCCTTGTTTAGTTGGTAATTCGCCCTTATTTGTGATAGAATATTGAAAAAAGATATTTCTTTTGAGAAAGGAAAAAGATGAGCAACATTTCAACTGATTTGCAAGATGTAGAAAAAATCATCGTATTGGACTATGGTAGCCAGTACAACCAGCTGATTTCACGCCGTATCCGTGAGATTGGTGTTTTTTCAGAACTAAAAAGCCATAAAATTTCAGCTGCTGAAGTTCGTAAAATCAATCCTGTAGGAATTATCCTTTCAGGCGGACCAAACTCTGTATACGAAGATGGTTCATTTGATATTGACCCAGAAATCTTCGAACTAGGTATCCCTATTTTGGGGATCTGCTACGGTATGCAGTTATTGACCCATAAACTTGGAGGAAAAGTTGTCCCTGCAGGTGACGCTGGAAATCGTGAATATGGTCAATCAACTCTAACTCACACACCATCAGCTCTTTTTGAATCAACACCTGATGAACAGACTGTTTTGATGAGTCATGGTGATGCAGTTACTGAAATTCCTGCTGATTTCGTTCGTACTGGTACATCAGCTGACTGTCCATACGCAGCCATTGAAAACCCAGATAAACACATTTACGGTATCCAATTCCACCCAGAAGTTCGTCATTCTGTATACGGAAATGATATCCTTCGTAACTTTGCCCTTAACATCTGTAAGGCTAAAGGCGACTGGTCGATGGATAATTTCATCGACATGCAGATCCAAAAAATCCGTGAAACAGTCGGTGATAAACGTGTCCTTCTTGGCCTTTCAGGTGGTGTTGACTCATCTGTCGTTGGGGTTCTTCTCCAAAAAGCGATTGGCGATCAATTGATCTGTATCTTTGTAGACCACGGTCTTCTTCGTAAAGGAGAAGCGGATCAAGTTATGGACATGCTTGGTGGTAAGTTTGGTTTGAATATCGTCAAAGCAGATGCTGCAAAACGTTTCCTTGACAAACTTGCTGGCGTTTCTGACCCTGAACAAAAACGTAAAATCATTGGTAACGAATTTGTCTATGTCTTTGATGACGAAGCAAGCAAGCTCAAAGATGTAAAATTCCTTGCTCAAGGAACTCTTTATACGGACGTGATTGAGTCTGGTACGGATACAGCTCAGACGATCAAGTCACACCACAACGTTGGTGGTCTTCCAGAAGACATGCAGTTTGAATTGATTGAACCACTTAACACTCTTTATAAAGATGAGGTTCGTGCCCTTGGTACAGAGCTTGGTATGCCAGACCACATCGTATGGCGCCAACCATTCCCAGGACCAGGTCTTGCTATCCGTGTCATGGGTGAAATCACTGAAGAGAAACTTGAAACCGTTCGTGAATCAGATGCTATCCTTCGTGAAGAAATTGCCAAAGCTGGTCTTGACCGCGATATTTGGCAATACTTCACAGTTAATACAGGTGTTCGTTCAGTTGGTGTTATGGGGGACGGTCGTACGTATGACTACACGATTGCAATCCGTGCTATCACCTCTATTGATGGTATGACTGCTGACTTCGCCAAAATTCCTTGGGATGTCCTACAAAAAATCTCAGTACGTATCGTAAACGAAGTGGACCACGTTAACCGCATCGTCTATGATATTACAAGTAAACCACCTGCAACAGTTGAGTGGGAATAGTCATTTAAGGACTATCTTATATAGTTTAATTGGCCAGTATGTTTGGATACTGGTTTTTACTTTATCTGGCTTTTTTACTACTTGTTTCAACTGATAAAAGATTAGAATTGTCAAAACAATCTGTCTAGGCTTGATTTTATGGCTTATTTACTATAAAATGAGAAGGAAAAACGTCAAACTTTTATATTGCAAATAGGAGAAAACATGACAAAAACATTAAAACGTCCTGAGGTTTTATCACCTGCAGGGACTTTAGAGAAGCTAAAGGTAGCTGTTCAATATGGAGCAGATGCTGTCTTTATCGGTGGTCAGGCCTATGGTCTCCGTAGCCGTGCCGGAAACTTTACCTTTGAACAGATGGAAGAAGGCGTACAGTTTGCAGCCAAGTATGGAGCGAAGGTCTATGTGGCTGCCAACATGGTTATGCATGAAGGAAATGAAGCTGGTGCTGGTGAGTGGTTCCGTAAACTACGTGATATCGGAATCGCGGCTGTAATTGTGTCTGACCCTGCCTTAATCATGATTGCAGCGACAGAAGCACCAGGTCTTGAAATCCACCTCTCTACCCAAGCCAGTGCCACTAACTATGAAACTCTTGAGTTCTGGAAAGAACTGGGCTTGACTCGTGTCGTTCTGGCGCGTGAGGTTTCAATGGAAGAATTAGCTGAAATCCGCAAACGTACAGACGTTGAGATTGAAGCCTTTGTACACGGAGCTATGTGTATTTCTTACTCTGGTCGTTGTACTCTTTCAAATCACATGAGTATGCGTGATGCTAACCGTGGTGGTTGCTCTCAGTCTTGCCGTTGGAAGTACGATCTTTACGATATGCCATTTGGGAAAGAACGTAAGAGTCTTAAGGGCGAAATTCCAGAAGAATTTTCAATGTCAGCCGTTGATATGTCTATGATTGACCATATCCCAGATATGATTGAAAATGGTGTGGACAGTCTAAAAATTGAAGGACGTATGAAGTCTATTCACTATGTTTCAACAGTGACCAACTGCTATAAGGCGGCTGTGGATGCATATCTTGAAAGTCCAGAGAAGTTTGAAGCTATTAAGCAAGACTTGATTGATGAGATGTGGAAGGTTGCCCAACGTGAATTAGCAACAGGTTTTTACTACGGTACACCATCTGAAAATGAGCAGTTATTTGGTGCTCGTCGCAAAATTCCTGAGTACAAGTTTGTCGCTGAAGTGGTTTCTTATGATGATGCGACACAAACAGCAACCATTCGTCAACGGAACGTTATTAATGAAGGAGACCAAGTAGAGTTTTATGGACCAGGTTTCCGTCATTTTGAGACTTATATCGAAGATTTGCATGATGCCAAAGGCAATAAAATTGACCGCGCTCCAAATCCAATGGAACTCTTGACTATCAAGGTTCCACAACCTGTTCAAGCTGGAGACATGGTTCGAGCTCTTAAAGAAGGTCTCATCAATCTTTATAAGGAAGATGGAACCAGCGTCACAGTGCGTGCTTAATAAACATGTAGGAGACGAAAGCTTTCTAGTTGCTTTTCTTTTAATCCTACTTACTAAAAGAGCATTAGGTTAAAGAAAATATATTAATTTCCATCCGAGATTACATCTCGGATTTTTTCAATATTTTTCAGAAAGGTCTAGATAATGGTCGAATTTATTACAAGTTTTTTACAAAGTTTTCTATATAATAAGCTCAAAAATAGTAAAATTGTAAATAATTTTCATTAAACGCTTTCAATGTTAGTAAAAAGTTGACAAATCCAATTTTTAGGACTAAACTAAGTAAGTAAATTTTAATTAAAAGGAGAATTCGTCATGAATTTAACATTTTTCGGTCTATGTCTTGCCTGTATGGGTGTGTCTCTTGGTGAGGGTATGTTGATGAATGGTTTGTTGAAATCAGTAGCTCGCCAACCAGATATTATCGCTGAGTTTCGTAGCTTGATGTTTTTAGGGGTTGCCTTTATTGAAGGAACTTTCTTCGTAACTCTTGTCTTCTCATTTATTATTAAATAACGAAATATAAATTGGAGAAGGGAGAATGTTAGATGGAAGAAAGTATCAATCCAACCATCAATATTGGTCCTGTTACCTTTGATTTAACTTTGACAGCCTTGACTTTGCTGTCTGTGTTTCTGATTTTTGCATTTATCTATTGGGCAAGTCGTAATATGACCTTGAAACCCAAAGGTAAACAAAATGTACTAGAGTATCTCTATGATTTTGTAATTGGATTTACAGAACCTAACCTTGGTTCCCACTACATGAAAGATTACTCACTCTTTTACTTATGCTTATTTCTTTTTATGGTCATCGCCAATAACCTTGGTTTGATGGCTAAAATTCAAACAACAGATGGAACAAACCTTTGGACATCGCCAACTGCAAATCTTTCATTTGACCTTGTCTTGTCTTTCTGTATTATTGTGATGGCGCATATTGAGGGGATTCGTCGCCGTGGGATTAAACAATACCTCAAAGGTTTTGTAACTCCTGCATTTATGACACCGATGAATCTACTTGAAGAAGTCACGAATTTCCTTTCTCTTGCTTTGCGGATTTTTGGGAATATCTTTGCAGGTGAAGTAATGACAAGCTTGCTTCTTGTACTTTCACATCAGGCTATTTTTTGGTATCCAATCGCATTTGGGACAAACTTAGTTTGGACTGCATTTTCCGTGTTCATTTCTTGTGTACAGGCTTATGTCTTTACACTATTATCCTCTATGTACCTAGGAAATAAAATTAATGATGAAGAGTAGAAAGGAGTAACTGATGCACGTAACAGTAGGTGAATTAATTGGTAATTTTATTTTAATCGCTGGCTCTTTTATCCTTTTGCTAGTCTTGATTAAAAAATTTGCATGGTCTAATATTACAAGCATTTTCGAAGAAAGAGCTGAAAAAATTGCTTCAGATATTGACAGAGCCGAAGAAGCACGTCAAAAAGCAGAAGTATTGGCTCAAAAACGCGAAGATGAATTGGCTGGTAGCCGTAAAGAAGCTAAGACAATCATTGAGAATGCGAAAGAAACAGCTGAGAAAAGTAAGGCTAGTATTTTAGCAGATGCTAAACTAGAAGCAGGACGCTTAAAAGAAAAAGCAAACCAAGAAATTGCTCAAAACAAAGCTGAAGCTTTACAAAGCGTTAAGGGTGAGGTAGCAGATTTGACAATCAGCTTGGCTGGTAAAATCATCTCACAAAACCTTGACGGTCATGCCCATAAAGAACTCATTGATCAGTATATCGATCAGCTAGGAGAAGCTTAATGGACAAGAAAACAGTAAAGGTAATTGAAAAATACAGCATGCCTTTTGTCCAATTGGTACTTGAAAAAGGAGAAGAAGACCGAATCTTTTCAGACTTGACTCAAATCAAGCAAGTTGCTGAAGAAACAGGTTTACCTTCTTTTTTAAAAAAAGTGGCAGTAGACGAGTCTGACAAGGAAAAAACGATTGCTTTCTTCCAAGACTCAGTGTCACCTTTATTGCAAAACTTGATCCAGGTTCTGGCATACAATCACAGAGCAAATCTTTTTTATGATGTGCTTGTAGATTGCTTGAACCGACTTGAAAAAGAAACAAATCGATTTGAAGTGACGATTACGTCTGCTCATCCTTTAACAGATGAACAGAAGAATCGCTTGCTCCCTTTGATTGAGAAGAAAATGTCTCTGAAAGTGCGGAGTGTAAAAGAACAAATCGATGAAAGTCTCATTGGTGGTTTTGTCATTTTTGCCAATCACAAGACAATTGATGTGAGTATTAAACAACAACTTAAAGTTGTTAAAGAAAATTTGAAATAGAAAGTGGTGTTCTTTTGGCAATTAACGCACAAGAAATCAGCGCTTTAATTAAGCAACAAATTGAAAATTTCAAACCCAATTTTGATGTGACTGAGACAGGTGTTGTAACCTATATCGGGGACGGTATCGCGCGTGCTCACGGCCTTGAAAATGCCATGAGTGGAGAGTTGTTGATTTTTGAAAACGGCTCTTATGGTATGGCTCAAAACTTGGAGTCAACAGACGTCGGTATTATCATCCTAGGTGACTTTACAGATATCCGTGAAGGCGATACAATCCGCCGTACAGGTAAAATCATGGAAGTCCCAGTAGGTGAAAGTCTGATTGGTCGTGTTGTGGACCCACTTGGTCGTCCGGTTGACGGTCTTGGAGAAATCCACACTGATAAAACTCGTCCAGTAGAAGCGCCAGCTCCTGGTGTTATGCAACGTAAGTCTGTATCAGAACCATTACAAACTGGTTTGAAAGCTATTGACGCCCTTGTACCGATTGGTCGTGGTCAACGTGAGTTGATTATCGGTGACCGTCAGACAGGGAAAACAACTATTGCGATTGATACAATCTTGAACCAAAAAGGTCAAGATATGATCTGTATCTATGTCGCAATTGGACAGAAAGAATCAACCGTTCGTACGCAAGTAGAAACACTTCGTCAGTACGGTGCCTTGGACTACACAATCGTTGTGACTGCCTCTGCTTCACAACCATCTCCATTGCTTTTCCTAGCTCCTTATGCTGGGGTTGCCATGGCAGAAGAATTTATGTACCAAGGGAAGCATGTTTTGATCGTTTATGATGATTTATCAAAACAAGCGGTAGCTTATCGTGAACTGTCTCTCTTGCTTCGTCGTCCTCCAGGTCGTGAAGCCTTCCCAGGGGATGTTTTCTATCTTCATAGCCGTTTGCTTGAGCGCTCAGCTAAAGTTTCTGATGAACTTGGTGGTGGATCAATTACAGCCCTACCATTTATCGAGACACAAGCAGGAGATATCTCTGCCTATATCGCAACCAACGTTATTTCTATCACTGACGGACAAATCTTCCTTGGCGATGGTCTCTTCAATGCGGGTATTCGTCCAGCCATCGATGCGGGTTCATCTGTATCACGTGTAGGTGGTTCTGCACAAATCAAAGCCATGAAGAAGGTTGCTGGTACACTTCGTATCGACCTTGCTTCATACCGTGAGTTGGAAGCCTTCACTAAGTTTGGTTCTGACTTGGATGCAGCAACACAGGCTAAGTTGAACCGTGGACGTCGTACAGTTGAAGTCTTGAAACAACCAGTTCACAAACCATTGCCTGTTGAGAAACAAGTAACCATTCTCTATGCTTTGACACATGGTTTCTTGGATACTGTTCCAGTAGATGATATTGTTCGTTTCGAGGAAGAGTTCCATGCCTTCTTTGATGCTCAACATCCAGAGATTTTGGAAACCATTCGTGAAACAAAAGACTTGCCAGAAGAAGCAGTCTTGGATGCTGCGATTACAGAGTTTCTCAATCAAACCAGCTTCCAATAAGAATAGAGGTGTCAGATGGCAGTATCTCTAAATGATATTAAAACAAAAATCGCCTCAACAAAAAATACGAGTCAAATCACTAATGCCATGCAAATGGTATCAGCTGCTAAGCTAGGTCGTTCTGAAGAAGCTGCTCGCAACTTCCAAGTTTACGCTCAGAAAGTTCGTAAACTTTTGACAGATATCCTTCATGGTAATGGAGCTGGTGGTTCAACCAATCCCATGTTGATTAGTCGTCCTGTGAAGAAGACAGGCTATATCGTCATTACTTCAGACCGCGGTTTGGTTGGAGGGTATAATTCTTCTATTTTGAAAGCCGTTATGGAGTTGAAAGAAGAATACCATCCAGATGGTCAAGGTTTTGAAATGATCTGTATCGGTGGGATGGGAGCTGATTTCTTTAAGGCTCGTGGTATTCAACCACTTTATGAACTACGCGGTTTGGCAGACCAACCTAGCTTTGATGAAGTTCGTAAGATTATTTCAAAAACTGTTGAAATGTATCAAAATGAACTCTTTGATGAGCTTTATGTCTGCTATAACCACCATGTCAATACGCTAACTAGTCAAATGCGTGTGGAGCAAATGCTTCCGATTGTTGACTTGGATCCAAAAGAAGCGGACGACAGTTACAGCTTGACCTTTGAATTGGAAACTAGCCGAGAAGAAATTTTGGAACAGTTGTTGCCTCAATTTGCAGAAAGTATGATTTACGGTGCCATTATCGATGCCAAGACAGCTGAAAATGCTGCTGGTATGACAGCTATGCAAACAGCGACAGATAATGCTAAGAAGGTCATTAATGATTTGACAATTCAGTATAACCGTGCCAGACAGGCGGCGATTACACAAGAAATTACAGAAATCGTAGCAGGAGCTAGTGCCTTAGAATAGGCACTAGTCCAGCTCGTATGAAAATGAACTTAGGACCTAGTTAAACTAGGAACCGACAGTATCTTATATAGAATAGGAGAAGGAGATGAGTTCAGGTAAAATTGCTCAGGTTATCGGTCCCGTTGTAGACGTCTTGTTTGCAGCAGGGGAAAAACTTCCTGAGATTAACAATGCACTTGTCGTCTACAAAAATGACGAAAGAAAAACAAAAATCGTCCTTGAAGTAGCCTTGGAGTTGGGAGATGGTATGGTCCGTACTATCGCCATGGAATCAACAGATGGTTTGACTCGTGGAATGGAAGTATTGGACACAGGTCGTCCAATCTCTGTACCAGTAGGTAAAGAAACTTTGGGACGTGTCTTCAATGTTTTGGGAGATACCATTGACTTGGAAGCTCCTTTCACAGAAGATGCAGAGCGTCAGCCAATTCATAAAAAAGCTCCAACTTTTGATGAGTTGTCTACCTCTTCTGAAATCCTTGAAACAGGGATTAAGGTTATCGACCTTCTTGCCCCTTACCTAAAAGGTGGTAAGGTTGGACTTTTCGGTGGTGCCGGAGTTGGTAAAACCGTCTTAATCCAAGAATTGATTCACAATATTGCCCAAGAACACGGTGGTATCTCAGTATTTACCGGTGTTGGGGAACGTACTCGTGAGGGGAACGACCTTTACTGGGAAATGAAAGAATCAGGTGTTATCGAGAAAACAGCCATGGTATTTGGTCAGATGAATGAGCCACCAGGAGCACGTATGCGTGTTGCCCTTACTGGTTTGACAATCGCTGAATACTTCCGTGATGTAGAAGGCCAAGACGTGCTTCTCTTTATCGATAATATCTTCCGTTTCACTCAGGCTGGTTCAGAAGTATCTGCCCTTTTGGGTCGTATGCCATCAGCCGTTGGTTACCAACCAACACTTGCTACGGAAATGGGTCAATTGCAAGAGCGTATCACATCAACTAAGAAAGGTTCTGTAACCTCTATCCAGGCTATCTATGTGCCAGCGGATGACTATACTGACCCAGCGCCAGCAACAGCCTTCGCTCACTTGGATTCTACTACAAACTTGGAACGTAAGTTGGTACAATTGGGTATCTATCCAGCCGTTGACCCACTTGCTTCAAGCTCACGTGCCTTGGCACCTGAAATCGTTGGAGAAGAGCACTATGCAGTTGCTGCTGAAGTAAAACGTGTCCTTCAACGTTACCATGAGTTGCAAGATATCATTGCTATCCTTGGTATGGATGAGCTTTCTGATGAAGAAAAGACCTTGGTTGCACGTGCACGTCGTATCCAGTTCTTCTTGTCACAAAACTTCAACGTTGCGGAACAATTTACTGGTCAGCCAGGTTCTTATGTCCCAGTTGCTGAAACTGTACGTGGCTTTAAGGAAATCCTTGATGGTAAACATGACCACTTGCCAGAAGATGCTTTCCGTGGTGTAGGTTCTATCGAAGATGTGATTGCCAAAGCTGAAAAAATGGGATTTTAAGAGGTGATCTATGGCTCAGTTAACTGTCCAGATCGTGACACCAGATGGTCTCGTCTATGATCACCATGCCAGCTATGTATCGGTTCGAACTCTGGATGGTGAGATGGGGATCTTGCCACGACATGAAAATATGATTGCGGTTTTAGCAGTTGATGAAGTAAAGGTAAAACGTATTGATGATGAAGATCACGTGAACTGGATTGCAGTAAACGGGGGTGTTATTGAAATTGCCAATGATATCATTACAATCGTTGCTGATTCTGCAGAACGTGCTCGTGATATCGATGTTAGCCGTGCAGAACGTGCCAAGCTTCGAGCAGAGCGTGAAATCGAAGAAGCCCATGAAAAAAACTTGATTGATCAAGAACGTCGTGCTAAGATTGCTTTGCAACGTGCTATTAATCGTATTAATGTCGGAAAAAGACTATAAGAAAAAAATGAACTTGAAAATTCCAAGTTCATTTTTTTATGTTTTCTTAAGGGGCAAAACTGATGCAGACTGCTTCGGGCACATTGAAGTCGTTTGAGAGTTCTGCTAGACGACCAGTTTCAGGATTGCGTTTAAAGACGGTTGCATTGTCAGAGTCTTGATGGACAGCAATGACAAATTCTTGGTCTGGTGTTAAATCAAAATCACGTGGAGTCTGACCATGAGTAGGAACGATTTCTAATAACTCTAAGCTACCGTCCGCAAGGATTGTATATACTGCGATAGAATCATGACCACGGTTAGAAGCGTAGAGGTATTTACCGTCTTTAGAGAGACGAATAGCAGCAGTTCCATTAAAGCCTTCATAACCGTCTGGTAGAGTTGAAATGACTTGCATGCGTTCAAATTCACCAACACCATCGTAGATTAGAACCTCGATAGTACTATTAAGTTCACAAATCAGATAAGCGATTTTATAGTGGTTATGGAAAACAATATGACGAGAACCAGCTCCTGGATGGCTATGGTAGGTATAGAGCTTAGATAATTTCCCTTCTTGATCAAGGTCATAAGTGATGACTTGGTCAGTACCCAAATCACAGGTCACTAGATAGTGGTCTGGAGTTAAGTCTGTAAAGTGAACGTGGGGAGAAGCTTGATTCTCATGCGGACCTTGTCCGCTGTGTTGATCTACATCACTAAGTAGAAGACTACCATCTTCCTGACGTTTATAAACGAGTACCTGTCCTTTATGGTAGTTGGCGGCATAGACCAAATCTCGTTTTTCATCCACAGCAACATAACAGTGGGTAGCTCCTTCTTCCACAACATGATTTAATAAAGTCCCGTCAGTTTGATAGGCTGCAATGCCCCCCTTATTGTCTTGACTACCAACGGTGTATAGATGTTGTTGCTGGTCAAAAGCAAGATAGGTTGGACTTGGCTCAGGAGCAAAAAGTTCTAGATTTGCAAGTTGACCAGTTTCTGTATCAAAGTCTGCCTTGTAAATCCCTTGGGAAGTACGACGTGTATAAGTTCCAAAATAAACAGTTTCTTTCATGACTATACCTCTATATAAAGATAAGACTATTATATCACAAAAACTGTAGTTGGAGGGACTCTATAACACATTATATAAATATAATAAAATATTAAATTGTATTTAGTTTTTTATTGATTTCCTATGAAAAAGTGCTATAATAATCCTATCAACTATTAAAGGAGTTTTACTATGAAAAAACGTGCTTTCTTAGTAGCAGGTGTAGCAGTGTTATCAGCAGCAGTGCTAGCATCGTGTTCAGCAGGTGGTAAAGAAGCTAATAAACCGGTGACTTATGCTTATGTATTTTCATCTGATCCTGCAACTTTAGATTATACAGTTTCTGGAAATGTCAGTACTAAACAGATTACAGGTAATGTTATTGACGGATTACTAGAAAATGATCAATATGGAAATCTAGTTCCATCGGTTGCAGAAGATTGGACTGTTTCTAAAGATGGTTTGACCTATACCTATAAAATTCGCCAGGGTGTCAAATGGTATACTAATGAGGGTGAAGAGTACGGTGAAGTTAAGGCTCAGGACTTTGTAACGGGTCTGAAGCATGCAGCAGATAAGAAATCACAGGCACTATATTTGGTACAGGATTCTATCAAAGGATTAGATGACTATGTAAATGGGAAAACAACAGATTTCTCAACCGTAGGTGTGAAAGCAACAGATGATTATACTCTTGTTTACACTTTGAACCATCCAGAATCTTTCTGGAATTCTAAGACAACGATGGGAGTTCTAGCTCCAGTAAGTGGAGATTTTTTGGCTTCTAAAGGAGATGATTTCGGTAAAGCTACTGATGTAACGAGCATTCTCTACAATGGGGCTTTCCTTCTTAAGGGCCTTACCTCTAAATCTTCTATCGAAATGACCAAAAACCAAAACTATTGGGATAAACAAAATGTCTTTATTGATGATATTAAACTATCCTACTTTGATGGCCAGGATGCAGATTCTCTTGGACGTGGATTTGATGAAGGACATTATCCAGCTGCTCCTCTCTTTAAAAACTCTGCCAATTATGAACGCCTAAAAGAAAAATATAAGGATAATATTGTTTATGGCCAACAAAGGGGTGGAACTTACTACATTTCAACCAATATTGATCGTGTAGCTTATAATCATACTTCTAAAACAACTGATGTAGAAAAATCATCTACTAAAAAAGCTTTGTTAAATAAAGAATTCCGTCAAGCTTTGGCATTTGCTGCAGATCGTAAAGCAGCTGTTTCTCAGGTGTTTGGAGATGAAGTAGCGCCGCGTAAACTACGTACAAGTTTCACTCCTCCAACATTTGTACAAGTTGGAGACCAATCGTTTGGTCAAGTAACTAAGACAGAATTGGATAAATTGGATAATGTTTGGAAAGATGTCAGTCTTGATGATGCCCAAGATTCACTTTATAGTGTAGATAAGGCTAAGACTAAATTTGAAGCTGCCAAGAAAACTCTTCAAGCTGATGGAGTACAGTTTCCGATTCATTTAGATCTTCCAGTTTCATCTACTCAGACAGATTTTATTCATCAAGCTCAGTCTTATAAACAATCAATTGAAGAAGCATTGGGTTCTGAAAATGTGGCTGTGGACATTCAACAGGTTTCTGATGATGAATTGGGAAGCATGACTGTTCTAGCGACATCAAATAATAATGTTGATTGGGATATTAATGTGAATAGTGGTTGGAGTCCGGATTATGCAGATCCGTCAACTTATTTAGATGTATTTGATCCAACATCTGGCCCAACTCTTCTAGGTGCACTTGGTGTAGCACCAGGAACAGACAATCCAGCCCTTAAAACAGTTGGATTGGATAAATACAAAGAATTGATTGATGATGCAAACAGTGAGAAAACAGATCTGCAAAAACGTTATGCTAAATATGCTAAAGCTCAAGCTTGGTTAACAGATAGTGCTCTAGTTATTCCTGTACACTCAGACGGTGCCCAAATGCTTGTAACGAAGAAAGTATTAGGCACTGGTGCTGATGGTTGGGTTGGTGACAAAACAGGCGATAACAGTTATAAATATCTTAAAATCCAAGACAAGATTGTCACTTCTAAAGAAATGGATGAGTTCCGTAAGAAATTTGCTGATGAAAAAGCCAAATCAAACGCTGATTATCAGAAGAACTTAGACCGTCATATTCAAGACTAATCGAATCTCCTCTTTTGAGGGGATTTTTTATGTCGCTGTCTCTATGTAAGCACTTTAAAAAAGAGTTATTTTGATTCAAAAATGGTATAATGAGAGAACGACAGAAAGGAATTATATATGGAACAAAAAGAGAAACATTTTAGCCTATCTTGGTTTTTCAAGTGGTTTTTGGATAACAAGGCCATTACGGTATTTTTGGTCACCTTATTATTGGGACTCAATCTTTTTATTTTAAGCAAGATTAGTTTTTTATTTTCACCTGTTTTAGACTTTTTGGCAGTTGTGATGTTGCCGGTTATTCTATCCGGCCTGCTATATTATTTATTGAATCCCATTGTTGATTGGATGGAAAAACACAAAGTCAATCGCGTCATAGCCATCACTATTGTCTTTGTCATCATTGCTCTCTTTATTATTTGGGGCTTGGCAGTAGCTATTCCAAATCTACAACGTCAGGTTTTAACTTTTGCAAGAAATGTACCAATCTATCTCGAAGATGCAGATAGGGTTATTGATGATTTGGTCACCAAGCGTTTACCAGATGATTTCAGACCCCAGCTAGAACAAGTTTTGACCAATTTTTCTAGCCAGGCTACAGTTTGGGCAAGCAAGGTTTCATCTCAGGCAGTCAACTGGGTGAGCGCCTTTATTAGCGGGGCTTCTCAAGTGATTGTTGCCTTGATTATCGTTCCTTTCATGCTCTTTTATCTCTTGCGTGATGGGAAAGGTTTGCGCAACTATTTGACCCAATTCATGCCAACAAAATTGAAAGAACCTGTTGGACAAGTTTTATCCGATGTGAATCAACAGTTGTCAAACTATGTTCGAGGTCAAGTGACAGTAGCTATTATTGTAGCAGTGATGTTTATTATCTTCTTCAAGATTATCGGTCTACGTTATGCAGTTACGCTGGGTGTTACTGCTGGTATTTTAAATCTGGTTCCTTATCTAGGTAGCTTTCTAGCCATGCTTCCTGCCTTAGTTCTGGGCTTGATTGCTGGACCAGTCATGCTTTTAAAAGTGGTAATTGTCTTTATCGTAGAACAAACTATTGAAGGCCGTTTTGTGTCTCCATTGATTTTGGGAAGTCAATTAAATATCCATCCCATTAATGTTCTCTTTGTCTTGTTAACTTCAGGATCTATGTTTGGTATTTGGGGAGTTTTACTCGGTATTCCAGTTTATGCTTCTGCTAAGGTTGTCATTTCGGCGATTTTTGAATGGTATAAGGTAGTCAGTGGTCTATATGAACTAGAGGGAGAGGAAGTCAAGAGTGAACAATAGTCAACAGATGTTACAGGCTTTGGAGGAACAAGATTTAACCAAGGCTGAGCATTATTTCGTCAAAGCTTTAGAAAATGATCCAAGTGACCTTTTGTATGAGTTGGCAACCTATCTAGAAGGAATTGGTTTCTATCCTCAGGCTAAGGAAATTTACCTGAAAATTGTAGAGGATTTCCCAGAGGTTAATCTTAATCTAGCAGCTATTGCTAGCGAGGATGGTCAAATCGAAGAAGCCTTTGCCTACCTAGAGGAAATCCAACCTGACAGTGACTGGTATGTTTCAGCTTTGGCTCTGAAGGCAGACCTTTACCAGCTGGAAGGTTTGACAGATGTGGCGCGTGAGAAATTGCTGGAGGCATTGACTTACTCAGAAGATCCTCTCTTGATATTGGGATTAGCAGAGTTGGATAGTGAGTTGGAAAATTACCAAGAGGCTATTCAAGGCTATGCTCAGTTAGACAATCGTACTATTTATGAGCAAACAGGCATTTCTACCTATCAACGAATTGGTTTTGCCTATGCTCAGTTAGGGAAATTTGAAACGGCTACAGAGTTTTTAGAAAAAGCCTTGGAGTTAGAATACGATGACCTAACAGCTTTTGAGTTGGCCAGTCTTTACTTCGATCAAGAAGAATACCAAAAAGCTGTCCTCTACTTTAAGCAGCTTGATACCATTTCACCTGATTTTGAAGGATATGAGTATGGTTACAGTCAGGCATTACATAAGGAGCATCAAGTTGCAGAAGCCCTGCGTATTGCTAAGCAAGGGTTAGAGAAAAATCCCTTTGAAACTCGCCTTTTGCTAGCTGCTTCACAATTCTCTTATGAATTACATGATGCTAGCGGAGCAGAAAATTATCTCCTTACTGCAAAAGAAGACGCTGAGGATACAGAAGAAATCTTGCTTCGTTTAGCAACTATTTATCTGGAGCAGGAGCGTTATGAGGATATTCTAGACTTGCAGAGCGAGGAACCAGAAAATTTTTTGACCAAGTGGATGATTGCTCGTTCCTATCAAGAATTGGATGATTTGGATACTGCCTATGATCATTACCAAGAGTTGGTAGGAGATTTGAAGGACAATCCAGAATTTTTGGAACACTATATCTATCTCTTGCGTGAATTGGGCTACTTTGAAGAAGCAAAAGTCAATGCACAAGCTTACTTAAAACTGGTCCCAGATGATGTTCAAATGCAAGAATTGTATGAGAGATTGTAAGAATTCATTAGTTATAAAGAACTGCAAGTTATTACCAGAGGATAACTGCGGTTTTTTGTTTTAAAAAGTACCATTTTTAACTAATAGTCAATGAAAATCAAAGAACAAACTAGCCACAGGCTGCTCAAAACACTGTTTTGAGGTTGTAGATAAGACTGACGAAGTCAGCTCAAAACACTGTTTTGAGGTTGCAGATGAAACTGACGAAGTCAGTAACATATATACGGCAAGGCGACGTTGATGTGGTTTGAAGAGATTTTCGAAGAGTATAATATATTCTCTTGAAAAAAGTTATAACTAGGACTATAATATAAAATTATGAGTGATAGAGGAGGGAAATAATGCTTGATACGATAGCTCTACCGATTGAAGTACGACACATTATTCTCATTTTGTTGTCTTGTTTTTCTGGTTTTATCATTGGCTATGAAAGAAAGTCTAAGCACAAGCAGGCTGGGAGAAAGACTCATATCTTGGTTGCCTTAACTGCAACTTTAATGATGATTTTATCAAAAGAAGCTTTTTTGGATACTCCTAATTATGATACTTCTAGGGTGGCGGCTCAAATTGTCAGTGGAATTAGTTTCATTGGTGGTGGTATTATTTTCATGAGGGACAAAAAAATTAGCGGTATCACCACAGCAGCTGGTATTTGGGCAACTGCAGGGATTGGGATGGCAATTGGTGCGGGATTTGCTTTTCTAGGCTTATTTTGTAGTCTAATTGTCGTCTCTGTTCAGAAAAGTAGTTCCATATTTTTGAAGAGCGATACCCATTACCATATCAGAATGACTGGATTTGTGACCAATAAACCTTCAATTGATACCTTGAATATTCTCATTGAACAGAAGGGATTTTATAATCTAAATATTGATATGGACAGGAATGAAAGTGGTTATAATCTCACAATTAGAGCAGATCATGATAAGTCTATTTCTTACAAAAATATGGCTGAGGTTTTATGGCAATGTGACGAGAATTTTTATATAAATCAGGTTAAGATTGTTTCGTTAGAAGGATAGAGTTTTGTTTTCATAGCAAAACTCTTATTGCTGAATGGAGAAAGATACTTCTTATTCCCTATACTATGTATCAGGAGGAATTGACATAAAAGCATCAGATTAGCGCAGATAACCTAATGAATTGGGAATATCTTTAAAACAAAGATTAGTTTATAAGTTTTGGAATCGCTTTCTGTCATAATCTTTCGGGAAAGTAGTTGCTAAAAGATGTAAAAATTGATAGAATAAGGATTGTCTAAAAAATTTTAAGGAGAATCTATCAAATGGATTTCACATGGGCAATTAAATATGCCACTGAATTTTTGGGAACTGCTATTTTGATCATTCTTGGGAATGGTGCAGTTGCCAACGTTGAACTTAAAGGTACGAAAGGTCACCAAAGTGGCTGGATCGTTATCGCTGTTGGTTATGGTATGGGGGTTATGATCCCAGCCTTGATGTTTGGTAACGTATCTGGAAACCACATCAACCCAGCCTTCACTCTTGGACTTGCAATCAGCGGTCTCTTCCCTTGGGCACAAGTTGCGCCTTATATCATCGCACAAGTTTTGGGTGCTATCTTTGGTCAAGCCTTGGTTGTGGCAACACACCGCCCATACTACTTGAAAACTGAAAATCCAAACAATATCTTGGGTACTTTCTCAACAATTTCAAGTTTGGATAATGGTACAAAAGAATCACGCATTGCGTCAACTATTAATGGTTTTGTAAACGAGTTTGTTGGTTCATTTGTTCTTTTCTTCGCAGCCCTTGGTATGACTAAAAACTTCTTTGGTGCTGAATTAGTATCAAAAGCACAAGCGGCTATTAATACTCAAGTTGCTCAAGCAACTACTCAAGGTCAAACAATTCCTCAAGAGCAAGTAACAGCAGCACTTGACCAAGCTAAAGAACAAGTAGCACCATTTATGGAATCTGGTCTTGGAATTGCTCACTTGGCACTTGGTTTCCTTGTTATGGCCTTGGTAACATCACTTGGTGGACCTACAGGACCTGCCTTGAACCCAGCCCGTGACTTTGGACCACGTCTCCTTCATGCTTTCCTTCCAAAATCAGTTCTTGGTGAGCACAAAGGCGATTCAAAATGGTGGTATTCTTGGGTACCAGTAGTAGCACCTATCGCAGCAGCAATTGCGGCAGTAGCTATCTTCAAATTCCTTTACCTATAAGAAATTTAATTCTCAATCCATTGCAATGGATTGAAGAAAAAATAAAAACGCATAATATCAGGTATTGAAAAAAACTTGATACTATGCGTTTTATTGTGGGAAGATTTACTACATTTTCTCCTGAAATTGACTTTTTTCCCAGCCTTTTTGTAGTTTATATGGTTGTCCTTAATCAGTTTTTGCGATAAGCTTTAATGCTATGACTATACCATTCTTGCATTTCTTTTGATGGTGGTGTCATATAATCGCCATACATCTGGGTTAAAAATTGGTCATATCTTTTAGGAACTGGCAACATACGGCCTTCAAACTCAGTTAAGATGAGTTCTTTAAAGGTATCAACTGGGAAGACTTCTTTCATTCCTTCCTTACCAATTCCAATTCCTCCTTCATATTGAGGAGTGCTGGTTGCAGCATTTTTGACTAACTGATCAATTTTCTTGTAAAAGTAGCGAGGATTGACAAAGCGGAGGGCGTACCAGCTACATAATCTTAGAAAATCTTTTAACTTGCTATCACCGTGAACTGCGCGTGATTTTTTGATATAAGCCAGTTGACGAAGGGCCACATACTTATAGCTCTTGTCGACAATGCTCAAATCTGTAAAGCGATCAATTGGGAAGACATCGATAAAGAGACTAGTGTCATGACGCTTGTACTTGACATGGTCTTCGATAACAGTAGATGTATCCAAAATAGATGCGAAATTATGGAAGTACCAAGAAGAGGTATCGTAGGAAAGAACCTTGTAGCGAGGGTGATTTTCTTCCTCAATAATCTTCAATAAACGTTCATAATCTTCACGATAGAGAGAAATATCAATATCATCATCCCAAGGAATCATACCTTTGTGGCGGATAGCACCAAGCATGGTTCCATAACTGAGAAAATAAGGAATATTGTGTTTCTTACAAGTCTCATCAATATAATCTAGCAGGGCTAGTTGGATTTTTTTAATTTCTTCTTTTTCTAAATATTGCATCCTAATCCTCCAATTTGTAGGCATGAAATTCATGACTGTAGAAGCGTTTTTCTTCAGGTGGCAAGGTCATATAATCCCCATAAAATTGAGTCAAAATAGTATCAAATTTTTCAGGTGCAGGAAGACTTAAATTCTCAAAGGGTAAATCAATTGTGTTATCAAAGGTACCACTAGGGAAAACTTCTTTTTCCTTAAATTTAGAAGGGATAAAGGCCATATACTGACCATTCTCACGACTATATTTTTGAATTTCTTTCTCGATTTTATTTGCAAAATAACGAGGAGAAACAGGTCGCAGGAGCAACCAAAAGGCTGTTCGTATCCAATCTTTTAAAAGGCTGTCTTTATAGACGATATTTTTGTGTTTGCTAAAAGACAGAAGTTTGAAGCTTTCCAGTTTGTAGCAAGTATCAATGACCTTAGAATCATCAAATCGGTCCATAGGGAAAATGTCAATAAAGATACCAGACTCATAGGTTTTTGTATTTCGAGTATCAATAATTTTAGTCGTACTGTCGGTGATTTTGATAAAGTTGTTAAAGTAATTCTTATCTGTCTCTAAGGATAGGAGCTTATATTTGCTTTTTTCCTTTTGAAAAATGTTAATAAATCGTTGATAGTCTTCTCGAGGCATGGATAAATCAATATCGTCGTCCCAAGGGATAAAGCCCTCATGTCGAACTGCCCCAATCAGGGTCCCGTAGTTAATAATATAGTGGATATTGTGCTTTTTACAAAGAGTATCAATATAATCCAAAATTTCTAATTCAATTTGTTTGGCATCTTCAATGGTTAGTTGTTTCATTCTAAACTCCTATGATTTTTTGAATTTATTTTTTAAAGCTAGGACATGGTTTAAAAATTCATAGAAAATGCTATCTTTTGTGAAGACCAGTAGACCAATATAAGAGATGGCCGATAGCAAGACAATCAAACCAGTGTTAATCAAAAATGGCAAATTAATGACCATATCCACAGGATACAAGAAATTAATCAGGAAATAAATTGCTACAAAGGAAAGTGAAAAGAGAGAGTATCGAACAGTATAGCTAAAGATATGTCCCAAGTGAATAAGCTGTTTTCTATGGATGAAAATGATATAGAAAACAAGTAGAGAGGCCTCTGATAGCATAGTTGTTAGTAGATAGTATTCAGGAGCCACGATATGGTTGAAAAAGAGGAGACTATTTAAGCCCAAATTGAGTAGCCCAGCAAAGACAGTATAGACTGTGATACGTTTTTCATAGCCATTTGTAAAGAGAATTTGGGAACCAAGAATGGTATCTAGAGCTAGGATAATCGTCCGAAAAGCGAAGAGAGAGGTCAAGATGCCGCCTCCGATATATTTTTCACTACCGTAAAGGAGGATGGCATTTGGCCCTAAAACCATGAGACCAAAACTTAAAGGAATGATAAAGAAGTTAAAGATTCGACTACCTCTATTAACCAAGGAAACATAGGCTTCTTTGTCTCCTTTCCCCAGATAGTAACTGAGGCGTGGAACACTCACTCCAATTGCACCTGTTACAACACCAGCAATAACGGTCACAATACGCTGAGCCATGGTATAGTAACTAACGTTGACATCAATCCCTGTTTTAACGAGGAAGAGACGATCCAAAAAAGTGAAGAGCATATTGGCATTGGCAAAGACCAACATGGCTGTCAAAGGGAGAAAGAGTGGTTTAAAATCACTTAGGTGAATTCTAACAAGTTTAATGTCTCTTTTTATCCAAAAATAACTAATCAGGTAGTTAATTAGTGTCGATAAACTCATCACCAGTGTATAGACAACAATATCGTGCTCATTTTTGACAAAAAGGAAAATAGAGACCAGCATCAGGATACGGATGAAGGCAGTTTTGTAAAAGAGAAAACTGTAATTTTCCAGAGCTTCATTGACCCATTCGATTGAAAAAATCTGGGCAATGAGTTGAATCCCCATAACAAGATAGACCTTTTTGACGATTGGATTATCAGTAAAGAAGAGAGGATAAGCTAGGATATAGACCGCAGTGGTCAAAATTGTACAAGCTATGCACAAATAAAAAAGACTAGAGAAGGTTCTATTCAGATCTTTTTTGTTATCCTTGACATTACTGATAGCCCTTAAACCGTAGTTATAGACTCCATAAGTTGCAAATGGTAAGAAAAATGACAAAATTGTGTCGACTGAGTTGAAGTAACCATAGTCAGTACGGTCTAAGACACGCGCGACGTAGGTACCAGTTAAGATGGGAAAAATAATATTCAAGACACGAATTCCCATGTAAGATAGAGCATTTAATTTTATACTTTTCATTCAATTTACCTCGTTTTTCATTATATCATAAAGTCAGCTAATAAGAAATGAAGGAAAGTAATACTCTTCGAAAATCTCTTCAAACCACGTTAGCGTCGCCTTGCAGTATATATGTTACTGACTTCATCAGTTCTATCTGCAACCTCAAAGCAGTGCTTTGAGCAACCTGCGGCTAGCTTCCTAGTTTGCTTTTTGATTTTCATTGAGTATAAGTTAAGTAATCACTTTGAAGTTTCAAAGCTTAATTTTAAGTTTTCTTTAAGGAAAGTATATTATTCTGAAGAACTCTAAAATTTCACAGCCATTTATTAGTAATGACTACAGAATTCCTAGTTATTATTAGAAATGGACTAGTTTCTTTGAATAATAGAACTGCTTAACCCTCCTATTCTAGAAAGGGAGGTCTAGTATTTCTTTCATGATAGGGCTAGATTGTGGTATAATAGAGAGAATAAGTTTTTTTAGTAAGACAAAGGAGAAAAAAGATGATTTATGCAGGAATTCTTGCCGGTGGAACTGGCACACGCATGGGGATCAGTAACTTGCCAAAACAATTTTTAGAGCTAGGTGATCGACCTATTTTGATTCATACAATTGAAAAATTTGTCTTGGAACCAAGCATTGAAAAAATTGTAGTTGGGGTTCATGGAGACTGGGTTTCTCATGCAGAGGATCTTGTAGATAAATATCTGCCTCTTCATAAGGATCGTATCATCATTACAAAGGGTGGTGCTGACCGTAATACAAGTATTGAGAAAATCATTGAAGCCATTGATGCTTATCGTCCGCTTACTCCAGAGGATATCGTTGTTACCCACGATTCTGTTCGTCCATTTATTACGCTTCGCATGATTCAAGACAATATCAAACTTGCTCAAAATCATGACGCAGTAGACACAGTGGTAGAAGCGGTTGATACTATCGTTGAAAGCACCAATGGTCAATTCATTACAGATATTCCAAATCGTGCTCACCTTTATCAAGGACAAACACCTCAAACATTCCGTTGCAAGGACTTCATGGACCTTTACGGTTCTCTCTCTGCCGAGGAGAAAGAAATCTTAACAGATGCATGTAAAATCTTTGTGATTAAAGGAAAAGATGTGGCCTTGGCCAAGGGTGAATACTCAAATCTGAAGATTACAACCGTAACAGATTTGAAGATTGCAAAAAGTATGATTGAGAAAGACTAGTAAAATGATTAATCAAATTTATCAACTAACTAAGCCTAAGTTTATCAATGTCAAATACCAGGAAGAGGCTATTGATCAAGAGAATCACATCCTCATCCGTCCCAACTACATGGCGGTCTGTCATGCGGATCAGCGTTACTACCAAGGAAAACGTGATCCAAAGATTTTGAATAAAAAGCTTCCAATGGCAATGATTCACGAGTCATGTGGAACCGTTATTTCTGACCCGACAGGAACCTACGAGGTTGGGCAAAAAGTTGTCATGATTCCCAATCAGCCTCCTATGCAGAGTGATGAAGAATTCTATGAGAACTACATGACAGGGACCCATTTCTTGTCTAGTGGCTTTGATGGCTTTATGAGAGAGTTTGTTTCTCTCCCTAAAGACCGTGTGGTGGCTTATGATGCTATCGAAGATACGGTTGCAGCGATTACAGAGTTTGTCAGTGTTGGTATGCATGCCATGAATCGCTTATTGACCCTTGCTCATAGCAAGCGGGACCGAATCGCCGTTATCGGAGATGGAAGTTTAGCATTTGTGGTTGCCAATATTATCAACTATACTTTGCCAGAAGCAGAGATTGTGGTTATTGGTCGCCATTGGGAAAAATTGGAACTTTTTTCATTTGCCAAAGAATGCTATATCACTGACAATATTCCTGAAGATTTGGCCTTTGACCATGCTTTTGAGTGTTGTGGTGGTGATGGTACTGGACCAGCTATTAATGACTTGATTCGCTACATTCGTCCTCAGGGAACGATTCTCATGATGGGAGTTAGCGAGTATAAAGTTAACATCAATACACGCGATGCCTTAGAAAAAGGCTTGCTCTTGGTTGGTTCCTCTCGTTCTGGTCGCATTGATTTTGAAAATGCGATTCAAATGATGGAAGTCAAGAAATTCGCTAATCGTCTTAAAAATATCCTTTATCTAGAAGAACCTGTAAGAGAAATTAAAGATATTCACCGTGTCTTTGCAACCGATTTAAACACAGCCTTTAAAACCGTGTTTAAGTGGGAAGTATAAGAACTGGAGGTTAATTGTGGAGAAAATCATTAAAGAAAAAATTTCTTCTTTACTTAGTGCAGAAGAGGAAGTCCTCAGTGTTGAACAACTGGGGGGAATGACCAATCAAAACTATTTGGTCAAAACAACAAATAAGCAATACATTGTTAAGTTCTTTGGTAAAGGGACAGAAAAACTGATCAATCGTCAAGATGAAAAGTACAATCTTGAACTACTAAAGGATTTAGACCTAGATGTAAAAAATTATCTTTTTGATATTGAAGCTGGTATCAAAGTTAATGAGTATATCGAATCTGCGATTACGCTTGATTCAACGTCAATCAAGACCAAATTTGACAAAATTGCTCCAATTTTACAAACCATTCATGCTTCTGGCAAGGAATTAAGAGGAGAGTTTGCTCCTTTTGAAGAAATCAAAAAATACGAATCCTTGATTGAAGAAAAAATCCCTTATGCCAACTATGAAACTGTTCGAAAAGAAGTCTTCTCTTTAGAGAAAAGACTGGCTGACTTAGGTGTTGACAGAAAATCTTGTCATATAGATTTGGTGCCTGAAAACTTTATCGAGTCACCACAAGGACGACTTTATCTGATTGACTGGGAATATTCATCAATGAATGATCCAATGTGGGATTTGGCTGCCCTCTTTTTAGAGTCTGAATTCACTCGTCAAGAGGAAGAAGACTTCTTGTCTCGCTATGAGAGTGAGCAAACGCCTGTCTCTCGTGAAAAGATTGCTATTTATAAAATTTTACAAGATGCTATTTGGAGTCTATGGACAGTCTACAAAGAAGAGCAAGGTGCAGATTTTGGTGACTATGGTGTGAGTCGTTACCAAAGAGCTATTAAAGGTTTGTCATATTATGGAGGTTCAGATGAAAAATAAAAATGGAGTTTCTTTTGGTCTACTCTCAGGTATTTTCTGGGGTTTAGGTCTAACGATTAGTGCTTATATCTTTTCGATTTTTACAGATTTGTCGCCCTTTGTGGTGGCCGCTGCTCACGATTTCTTGAGTATCTTTATCTTACTAGCTTTTCTCTTGGTAAAAGAAGGAAAAGTTCGTCTCTCTATTTTCTTAAATATTCGCAATGTGAGTGTTATCATCGGAGCCTTGCTAGCAGGCCCTATCGGTATGCAGGCCAATCTTTATGCGGTTAAGTATATCGGAAGTTCCTTAGCTTCATCTGTATCGGCTATTTATCCTGCGATTTCAGTTTTATTGGCTTTCTTCTTTTTGAAGCACAAGGTTTCGAAAAATACTGTATTTGGGATTGTCTTGATTATTGGAGGGATAATTGCTCAGACCTATAAGGTAGAACAGGTCAATTCCTTCTACATTGGAATTCTTTGTGCTTTGGTTTGTGCTATTGCATGGGGAAGTGAGAGTGTTCTTAGCTCTTTTGCCATGGAAAGTGAATTGAGTGAAATCGAAGCCCTCTTGATTCGTCAAGTGACTTCATTCTTATCTTATCTTGTGATTGTGCTCTTCTCTCATCAGTCATTTGCAGAAGTGGCCAATGGACAATTGCTAGGTCTTATGATTGTCTTTGCAGCCTTTGATATGATTTCTTACTTGGCTTATTATATTGCCATCAATCGCTTGCAACCAGCCAAGGCTACAGGCTTGAATGTGAGCTATGTAGTATGGACTGTCTTGTTTGCAGTTATTTTCTTGGGTGCACCACTCGATATGCTGACAATTATTACGTCACTTGTCGTCATTGCTGGAGTTTATATTATTATTAAAGAATAAAGGAGATTCGTGTGAAAGCCATTATCTTAGCAGCGGGATTGGGAACTCGCTTGCGTCCTATGACTGAAAATACCCCTAAAGCCTTGGTTCAGGTTAATCAAAAACCTTTGATTGAGTACCAAATTGAGTTTCTCAAAGAAAAAGGAATTAATGACATCATCATCATCGTTGGTTACCTTAAAGAACAATTCGATTACTTGAAAGAAAAATACGGTGTCCGCCTCGTTTTCAATGATAAATACGCTGACTACAATAACTTTTACTCTCTCTATCTTGTAAAAGAAGAATTAGCTAACAGCTATGTTATTGATGCTGATAATTATCTCTTTAAAAATATGTTCCGCAATGATTTGACACGTTCGACTTATTTTAGTGTCTATCGTGAAGATTGTACCAACGAATGGTTCTTGGTCTATGGAGATGACTATAAGGTTCAAGACATTATTGTTGATAGCAAGGCAGGTCGCATCCTTAGTGGTGTATCCTTCTGGGATGCTCCAACAGCAGAAAAGATTGTCAGCTTTATCGACAAGGCCTATGCAAGTGGTGAATTTGTAGATCTCTATTGGGACAATATGGTTAAGGATAATATCAAAGAGTTAGATGTCTATGTTGAAGAATTAGAAGGTAATAGCATCTATGAGATCGATAGTGTCCAAGACTATCATAAATTAGAAGAAATTCTTAAAAACGAAAATTAAAGATTACAACATCTGGCTAAAATAGTCGGATGTTTTTTGATTTTTTTACGAATAGATAGATGAGTAGAAAAAGAAATGGAGTTATTTATGAAAATCACAAACTATGAAATCTATAAGTTAAAAAAATCAGGTTTGACCAATCAACAGATTTTGACAGTACTAGAATACGGTGAAAATGTTGATCAGGAGCTTTTGTTGAGTGATATTGCAGATATATCAGGTTGCCGAAATCCAGCCGTTTTTATGGAACGTTATTTTCAGATAGACGATGCGCATTTGGAGAAGGAGTTTCAAAAATTTCCATCTTTCTCTATTTTAGATGACTGTTACCCTTGGGACCTGAGTGAAATTTATGATGCACCTGTGCTTTTATTTTACAAGGGCAATCTGGATCTCTTGAAATTTCCAAAGGTAGCGGTTGTGGGTAGTCGCGCTTGTAGCAAACAGGGAGCTAAGTCAGTTGAAAAAGTCATTCAAGGATTGGAAAATGAACTGGTTATTGTCAGTGGATTAGCTAAGGGAATTGACACAGCAGCTCATATGGCAGCTCTTCAGAATGGCGGCAAAACCATTGCAGTGATTGGAACAGGTCTAGATGTGTTTTATCCTAAAGCCAATAAACGCTTGCAAGACTACATCGGAAATGATCATCTAGTTCTCAGTGAGTATGGACCTGGTGAACAACCTCTGAAATTTCATTTTCCTGCCCGTAATCGCATCATCGCTGGACTTTGTCGTGGTGTGATTGTAGCAGAGGCTAAGATGCGCTCAGGTAGTCTCATTACCTGTGAGCGAGCAATGGAAGAAGGGCGCGATGTCTTTGCTATTCCTGGTAGCATTTTAGATGGATTATCAGACGGTTGCCATCATTTGATTCAAGAAGGAGCAAAATTGGTCACAAGTGGGCAAGATGTTCTAGCAGAATTTGAATTTTAGGACGAAATTTCGCTTACTAGACAAACTTTTCTTCTATATATAGGAGCTAAGTCTTGACAGTTATGGCAAAATGGTTTACACTTTATAAAGTTTATTACTTTGAAAAGGTGTGATACTGTGGCTACGGCAACAAAAAAGAAAAAATCAACAGTTAAAAAAAATCTAGTCATCGTGGAGTCGCCTGCTAAGGCGAAAACGATTGAGAAATATCTAGGCAGGAACTACAAGGTTTTAGCCAGTGTCGGGCATATCCGGGATTTGAAGAAATCCAGTATGTCCGTTGATATTGAGAATAATTATGAACCGCAATATATCAATATCCGAGGAAAAGGTCCTCTCATTAATGACTTGAAAAAAGAAGCTAAAAAAGCTAATAAAGTCTTTCTGGCGAGTGACCCGGACCGTGAAGGAGAAGCGATTTCTTGGCATTTGGCTCATATTCTCAACTTGGATGAAAATGATGCCAACCGTGTGGTCTTCAATGAAATTACCAAGGATGCAGTCAAAAATGCTTTTAAAGAGCCACGCAAGATTGATATGGACTTGGTCGATGCCCAACAGGCTCGTCGTGTCCTAGACCGCTTGGTAGGGTATTCGATTTCGCCTATTTTATGGAAGAAGGTCAAGAAGGGCTTATCAGCGGGTCGCGTACAGTCTATTGCCCTTAAACTCATCATTGACCGTGAAAATGAAATCAATGCCTTCCAACCAGAAGAATATTGGACAATTGATGGCGTCTTTAAAAAGGGGACCAAGCAATTTCAGGCTTCCTTCTATGGAGTAGATGGTAAAAAGCTGAAACTGACTAGCAATGACGAGGTTAAGGAAGTCTTGTCTCGTCTGACTAGTAAAGACTTTTCAGTGGATCAGGTGGATAAGAAAGAGCGCAAACGCAATGCTCCTTTACCTTATACCACTTCATCTATGCAGATGGATGCTGCTAATAAAATCAATTTCCGTACTCGAAAGACCATGATGGTTGCCCAACAGCTCTATGAAGGGATTAATATTGGTTCTGGTGTCCAAGGTTTGATTACCTATATGCGTACCGATTCGACTCGTATCAGTCCAGTGGCACAGAACGAAGCAGCAAGTTTCATTACAGACCGTTTTGGTAGCAAGTATTCTAAGCATGGTAGCAAGGTCAAAAATGCTTCTGGAGCTCAGGATGCCCACGAGGCTATTCGTCCGTCTAGTGTCTTTAATACACCTGAAAGCATCGCTAAGTATCTGGACAAGGATCAGCTCAAGCTTTATACTCTTATTTGGAATCGTTTTGTAGCTAGCCAGATGACAGCTGCTGTCTTTGATACCATGGCTGTTAAATTGTCTCAAAATGGAGTTCAATTTGCTGCTAATGGTAGTCAAGTTAAGTTTGATGGTTATCTTGCCATTTATAATGATTCTGACAAGAATAAGATGTTACCGGACATGGCTGTTGGAGATGTGGTCAAACAGGTCAATAGCAAACCAGAGCAACATTTCACCCAACCGCCTGCCCGCTATTCTGAAGCGACACTAATCAAGACCTTGGAGGAAAATGGGGTTGGACGTCCATCCACCTATGCTCCAACCATTGAAACCATTCAGAAACGTTACTATGTTCGCCTTGCAGCCAAACGCTTTGAACCAACAGAGTTGGGTGAAATTGTCAACAAGCTTATCGTTGAATATTTCCCAGATATCGTAAACGTAACCTTCACAGCCGAAATGGAAGGCAAACTGGATGATGTCGAAGTCGGAAAAGAGCAGTGGCAACGTGTTATAGACGCCTTTTACAAACCATTCTCTAAAGAAGTCGCCAAGGCTGAAGAAGAAATGGAGAAAATCCAAATCAAGGATGAACCAGCTGGATTTGACTGTGAAGTCTGTGGCAGTCCAATGGTCATTAAACTTGGTCGTTTTGGTAAGTTCTACGCTTGTAGCAATTTCCCAGATTGCCGCCATACCCAAGCAATCGTGAAAGAAATCGGTGTTGAGTGTCCAAGTTGTCATCAGGGACAAATCATTGAGCGTAAAACCAAACGTAACCGCCTCTTCTATGGTTGCAATCGCTATCCAGAATGTGAATTTACTTCTTGGGACAAGCCTGTTGGTCGTGATTGTCCAAAATGTGGCAATTTCCTCATGGAGAAAAAAGTCCGTGGTGGTGGTAAGCAGGTTGTTTGTAGTAATGGTGACTACGAAGAAGAAAAGATTAAATAAGAGGAGAGTCCTGAAAGTGAATTTCAGGCTCTTTTTGGTTGGAACTTGACAAAATTCATCATTGTATGCGAAACTAGAAGAAGATTATTTTAATTAGGAGTAGTTATGCGTATTATTTATCTTATTATTGGTTTTTTATCACTAGCCTTGGCTATTGTTGGGGTTGTTTTACCCTTATTACCTACAACGCCTTTCCTTTTGTTGTCTATCGCTTGTTTCTCCAGAAGTTCCAAGCGCTTCGAAGATTGGCTTTATCATACCAAGCTCTATCAAGCATATGTAGCTGATTTTCGCGAGACTAAGTCTATTGCGCGTGAACGTAAGAAAAAAATCATTGTATCTATCTACATCTTGATGGGAATTTCCATTTATTTTGCCCCTCTCTTACCAGTCAAAATCGGTCTGGGAGCTTTGACCATCTTTATCACTTATTATCTCTTCAAGGTCATTCCGGACAAAGAATAAAAATAGTAGTTATTTCCCTTGATAAAATTGAAAGTATATACACAATAATATGATATAATAAATTCAAAGTAATCTTCAAGGAGAATCAAATGATTTACGAATTTTGCGCTGAAAATGTGACCTTGCTTGAAAAAGCGATGCAGGCTGGAGCTCGTCGAATCGAACTCTGTGATAATCTAGCAGTTGGTGGAACAACACCAAGCTATGGAGTAACTAAGGCAGCAGTTGAACTGGCAGCTGACTATGATACGACCATTATGACCATGATTCGTCCTCGTGGTGGCGATTTTGTCTATAATGATATGGAAATTGCAATCATGCTGGAAGATATTTGTTTGACTGCTCATGCTGGAAGTCAAGGGGTTGTATTTGGTGCTTTAACTGCTGAGAAGAAGTTGGATAAAGCTAATCTTGAGAAGCTAATTGCTGCATCAAAAGGGATGGAAATTGTCTTTCACATGGCCTTTGATGAATTGAGTGATGAAGACCAGTTGGAAGCTATTGACTGGCTCAGTCAAGCTGGTGTCACCCGTATCCTGACTCGTGCTGGTGTATCTGGGGATTCGCTAGACAAACGTTTTGCTCACTATCACAGAATTTTGAAACATGCTAAAGGTAAAATTGAAATTCTACCAGGTGGGGGGATTGACTTGGACAACCGTCAAACCTTTATCGACCAGTTGGGCGTGACACAATTGCATGGAACTAAGGTTGTCTTTTAAAAAATAGAAAGGAACTGCTAGCTTTTGGTAGCAGTTTTCACTTATGTTTGAAATTTTTAAATCCTATCAGTTTAATCAAGAAAAAGCTCGTGCCTATGGTTTTGTAGAAAATGAGGAAGTCTGGACCTATAGTTGCCAGATTTTGCAGGGTGATTTTGTCATGACAGTCTCCATCACTGCTGATAATGTGAGTTTTCAAGTCTTTGACCAGGAGACTGGTGAACTCTATCCTCAAGTCCATATGGAAAGTTTTAAAGGAAGTTTTGTTGCAAGTGTCCGTGAGGTTTGTCTGGAGATTCTTTACCAGATTCGGAAGGCCTGTTTTGAGGTACAGGATTTTATCTGTCCTCAGACTAAGCGTATCATGGTTCAGGTTCAGGAAAAGTATGTAAATCAGTTGGAGTATTTGTGGGAGAAATCGCCTGATACGGCAGTGTTAAGACATGAAGGCAATAAAAAATGGTATGCTGTTTTGATGAGAATCTCTTGGGATAAGCTGGAAAAGGGTAGAGAAGGTCTAGTCGAAGCAATTAACCTCAAACACGACCAAGTAGCTGATTTGCTTTCAAAAAAGGGAATTTATCCAGCCTTTCATATGAACAAGCGCTACTGGATTAGTGTGGCTCTTGATGATACCTTGTCAGATTCAGCAGTCCTGGAATTGATAGAAAAAAGTTGGAACTTAACCTCTAAAAAATGAAACATTTCAAGGATTTTCAATTAGCTAAATATTCTTTACTGAAGAAATTTTCAGAAAATATTGGATTTTTTCTTGACAAGTGCTTTTGCCTATGCTAAAATACTAAACAAGATATCAAACGAAGGAGAAAGTCAAACATGAAAACAGCTAAGTTTAATCAATTTGCTTTGTTGTTGAGGTACTCGGGCTAGTGCAAAAAGCATTAGTCCTGTTTGGCTTACCAAGCGGGAGTGAATCAACATCTCGCTTGGACTTCTAAGCGAGATGTTTTTTTAAAAACCACATTTGGAAAAGGGGAAATCTTATGAGAACAGTTGAATTTCTAGATACCAGCCTTCGGGATGGAGAGCAGACACCGGGTGTTAACTTTTCAATCAAAGAAAAAATTGCCATCGCAAGGCAGCTGGAGAAATGGGGCATTTCGGCCATTGAAGCTGGTTTTCCAGCGGCTAGCCCAGACTCATTTACGGCAGTTCAGGAGATTGCTAAGGTCTTGAAGAAAACAGCGGTGACTGGTTTGGCCCGCTCTGTCAAGTCTGATATCGATGCTTGTTATGAGGCCCTCAAGGACGCCAAGTATCCACAGGTTCACGTCTTTATTGCTACCAGTCCGATTCACCGCAAGTATAAGCTAAATAAGAGCAAGAAAGAGATTTTGGCAGCTATTAAGGAGCATGTTTCCTATGCACGTTCTAAGTTTGAAGTGGTCGAATTCTCTCCTGAGGATGCAACTAGAACAGAGTTGGATTTCCTCTTGCAAGTTGTTCAAACAGCGGTTGATGCAGGGGCGTCTTATATCAATATCCCTGATACGGTTGGATTCACCACGCCAGAAGAGTACGGAGCTATCTTCAAACACCTGATTGAGAATGTTAAGACAGATCGTCAGATTATCTATTCGCCTCACTGTCACGATGACCTTGGAATGGCAGTGGCAAATAGCCTTGCTGCTGTCAAGAATGGGGCAGGACGTGTTGAAGGAACTATCAATGGTATTGGAGAACGAGCTGGGAATGCTGCTTTAGAAGAAATTGCAGTGGCCCTCAATATTCGCCAAGATTACTATCAAGCAGAAACCAGTATTGTTTTAAATGAAACAATAAATACGTCAGAAATGGTTTCTCGTTTCTCAGGTATTCCAGTTCCTAAAAACAAGGCCGTCGTTGGTGGCAATGCCTTTTCTCACGAGTCTGGTATTCACCAAGACGGAGTCCTTAAAAATCCTCTTACTTATGAGATCATCACACCTGAATTGGTTGGTGTTAAGAGCAATAGTCTTCCGCTTGGTAAATTGTCTGGTCGCCATGCCTTTGTTGAGAAACTAAGAGAATTGGCTCTAGATTATACAGAAGAAGATATCAAACCACTCTTTGCTAAGTTCAAGGCTCTGGCAGATAAGAAGCAAGAAATCACAGATGCAGATATTCGAGCTCTGGTCGCTGGAACTATGGTTGAAAACCCAGAAGGCTTCCACTTTGATGATTTACAACTTCAAACTCATGCAGACAATGACATTGAAGCACTCGTTAGCCTAGCCAATATGGATGGTGAGAAAGTCGAATTTAATGCGACAGGGCAAGGTTCTGTTGAAGCAATCTTTAATGCTATCGATAAGTTCTTTAACCAATCTGTCCGTTTGGTGTCCTATACCATTGATGCGGTGACAGATGGAATTGATGCCCAAGCTCGGGTTTTGGTCACTGTTGAAAACAGAGATACAGAAACCATCTTTAATGCAGCAGGGCTTGATTTCGATGTGCTGAAGGCTTCGGCTATTGCCTATATCAATGCTAATACCTTTGTTCAAAAAGAGAATGCTGGTGATATGGGACGCAGCGTTTCTTACCGCGATATGCCTAGTGTGTAAAGGAGAATGCTATGACAAAGAAAATAGTAGCTCTAGCAGGGGACGGAATCGGTCCAGAAATCATGGAGGCCGGTTTAGAGGTTCTGGAGGCTCTAGCTGAAAAAACAGATTTTGACTATGAGATTGACAGACGCCCCTTCGGAGGTGCAGGTATTGATGCTGCAGGGCATCCCTTACCTGATGAAACCCTCAAAGCAAGTAGGGAAGCAGATGCTATCCTCCTAGCGGCTATCGGTAGTCCTCAGTATGATGGAGCAGCGGTTCGCCCTGAACAAGGCCTGCTGGCTCTCCGTAAGGAACTCAATCTCTATGCCAATATTCGCCCGGTAAAAATCTTTGATAGTCTCAAGCATTTGTCACCACTCAAACCAGAACGAATTGCTGGTGTAGATTTTGTAGTTGTGCGTGAGTTGACAGGTGGTATCTACTTTGGGGACCATATCCTTGAAGAGCGAAAAGCGCGTGATATCAACGACTATAGCTATGAGGAAGTAGAACGGATTATTCGCAAAGCCTTTGAAATTGCAAGAAATCGCAGAAAAATCGTTACTAGTATCGATAAGCAAAATGTTCTAGCGACCTCAAAACTCTGGCGGAAAGTAGCTGAGGAAGTCGCGCAGGATTTCCCAGATGTAACCTTGGAGCACCAGCTAGTCGACTCAGCTGCCATGCTCATGATTACCAATCCCGCCAAGTTCGATGTCATCGTGACGGAGAATCTTTTCGGAGATATCTTATCTGATGAATCAAGCGTTCTATCTGGCACACTTGGAGTTATGCCATCAGCCAGTCATTCTGAAAAGGGTCCAAGCCTCTATGAACCTATTCACGGTTCAGCGCCTGATATTGCAGGACAAGGAATTGCAAATCCTATCTCCATGATTTTATCAGTGGCTATGATGTTGGGAGACAGTTTTGGTCGTTATGAGGATGCAAAGCGTATCGAACGTGCTGTTGAGGCAAGTTTGGCAGCTGGTATATTAACGAGAGATCTAGGGGGACAGGCTTCAACAAAGGAAATGACAGAAGCTATTATTGCGAGGTTATGAAGTTAGACGAAAAAATTACTCTTGCCCTCTTGATTTGGAATGTCATGGTTTTCTTGATTTATGGCATTGACAAATCTAAGGCAAGGAGAAGAGTTTGGCGCATCCCAGAGAAAATCTTACTCATTTTAGCCTTTACTTGTGGTGGTTTTGGAGCTTGGTTAGCAGGAATCATCTTTCATCACAAGACTAGAAAATGGTACTTTAAGACGGTTTGGTTTCTTGGGATGATAACCACACTAGTAGCCTTATATTTTATTTGGAGGTAATGGATGGCAGGAAAATCGATTTTTGATAAATTATGGGACCGTCATGTCATCACAGGAGAAGAGGGGCAGCCCCAACTCATGTATGTGGACCAGCACTATATCCACGAAGTGACCAGTCCTCAGGCTTTTCAAGGATTACGAGATGCAGGTCGCAGATTAAGACGACCAGACTTGACGTTTGGAACCTTTGACCACAATGTCCCGACAGTCAATATCTACGATATTCGAGATGTGATTTCTAAGGCTCAAATTGATAAGCTTGCTGAAAATGTTGAGGAGTTTGGGATTGAACATGCAGCACACGGTTCTGAAAAGCAGGGAATCGTTCACATGGTAGGTCCAGAAACAGGACGGACCCAACCAGGGAAATTCATCGTTTGCGGAGATAGCCATACAGCAACTCACGGGGCTTTCGGAGCAATCGCTTTTGGAATTGGGACCAGTGAGGTCGAGCATGTCTTTGCTACCCAGACCCTCTGGCAGGTCAAACCCAAGAAAATGCTGGTAGAATTCACTGGTGTTCCTCAAAAAGGAGTTTATTCTAAGGATTATATTCTCGCCTTGATTGCCAAGTACGGCGTTGCCTGTGGTGTTGGCTATGTAGTAGAATATCGTGGACAAGCGATTGATGCACTAAGCATGGAAGAGCGAATGACCATCTGCAATATGTCCATTGAGTTTGGCTCCAAGATGGGAATCATGAATCCGGATCAAACCACCTATGACTATCTCAAAGGACGCGAGTGTGTTCCAGAGAATTTCGAAGAGGCTGTGGCTGATTGGAAAACAATTGTCAGCGATGATGATGCTGTTTACGATAAAGTTATCCGGATGGATGTCTCAGACCTAGCTCCTATGGTTACTTGGGGAACCAATCCTGCTATGGGGGTTGACTTTGACAGTAGATTCCCTGAAATTAAGGATATGAATGATGAGCGTGCCTACAATTACATGGATTTGGAGCCTGGTCAAAAGCCAGCGGATATTGAGCTAGGCTATATTTTTATTGGCTCTTGTACCAATGCTCGTCTCAGCGACTTACAGCTGGCTGCGCGATTTGTCAAAGGGAAGAAGATTGCTCCCAACTTAACGGCTATCGTAGTCCCAGGCTCTCGTCCTGTCAAACGAGCTGCTGAGAAGTTGGGTTTGGACAAGGTCTTTCTGGATGCTGGATTTGAGTGGAGAGACCCAGGTTGCTCTATGTGCCTAGGGATGAATCCAGACAAGGTACCTGATGGTGTACACTGCGCCTCAACCAGCAACCGCAACTTTGAAGACAGACAAGGTTTTGGTGCTAAGACCCATCTTTGCAGTCCAGCCATGGCAGCTGCGGCAGCTATTGCAGGGCGCTTTGTAGATGTTCGGCAAATGCCAGAAGCCCAGTAAGGAGAGGATATGGAGAAATTTACAGTTTATACAGGAACGACCGTTCCTCTCATGAATGATAACATCGACACCGACCAAATCCTTCCCAAGCAGTTTCTCAAGTTAATTGATAAGAAAGGCTTTGGTAAGTACCTCATGTATGCTTGGCGTTATCTGGACGATAACTACACTGAGGATCCAGATTTTGTTTTTAATCGACCTGAATATCGTAAAGCCAGTATTCTTATCTCAGGGGATAACTTTGGTGCAGGGTCTTCGAGGGAACACGCTGCTTGGGCTCTAGCAGACTATGGTTTTAAGGTCGTGATTGCGGGGTCTTTTGGGGATATTCATTACAATAATGAACTCAATAATGGCATGTTGCCCATTGTTCAGCCCAGAGAGGTTAGAGAGAAACTAGCTCACTTGAAACCAACTGACCAGGTAACTGTGGACTTGGAACAACAAAAAATCATCTCACCAGCCGGAGAATTCACTTTCGAAATTGATAGTGAGTGGAAACACAAGCTCTTAAATGGTTTGGATGATATCGGTATTACTTTGCAGTATGAAGATTTGATTGCTGCTTATGAAAAACAACGACCAGCCTACTGGCAGGATTAGAAAAAATAGAAAAGGAAATAGAACTATGACAAAACACATTCAATGGAACGGAACACTTTCACAAGAAGGATACGACATTTTAAAAGGTGAGGGCGGATGTATCGTTTGCCCTACTAAAGTTGGTTACATTATCATGACTAGTGACAAGGCAGGACTTGAGCGTAAGTTCGCAGCCAAAGAACGTAACCGTAACAAACCAGGTGTTGTTCTCTGCGGTAGCATGGATGAGCTTCGCGCTTTAGCACAACTCAACCCAGAAATTGAAGACTTCTACCAAAAACATTGGGACGAAGATATTCTCCTTGGTTGTATCCTTCCTTGGAAACCAGAAGCTTTTGAGAAATTGAAAGAATACGGTGATGGCCGTGAAGAACTCATGACAGACGTTCGTGGTACAAGCTGTTTTGTCATCAAGTTTGGGAAAGCTGGTGAACAATTGGCTGCTAAACTTTGGGAAGAAGGCAAGATGGTATATGCTTCATCTGCAAACCCATCTGGAAAAGGAAATCGTGGTAAGGTAGAAGGAATCGGAGAACGTATCGAAGGAGCAGTGGATCTTGTCATCGAGGCAGACGACTATGTGGCATCTATCCAACCTGACAAAACGATTGAAACTCGCTACGAGCAAGGTGTGATGGTCTCTATGGTTGATAAAGACGGCAAACTCATCCCAGAACAAGGAGGAGCACGTTCAACTTCACCAGCACCAGTTGTGATCCGCAAAGGGCTTGACATTGATAAAATCATGATGCACCTGTCAGATACCTTTAACTCCTGGGACTACCGTCAGGGAGAGTATTATTAGGATGTAGAAGAAGTCTAGTGTTACGAGGGAATACCCCACTCTACACTAGGCTTTTTCTTTAGAAATTCTTTTCTTTTTTTGATAGATATGATATGCTAGATGCAGAATATATTAATAGAATGTGGTTTCGTTCAAAGTAAAATATCTTACTTTGAACGAAACAAATATAATTTACGTCTAACAATAAATTTTTAACAAGCAAGGAAGACACTATGATTTCAAAACAAACTTTCATTGGCAGGATAAAAAAAGAATTCCCAGATGCAATTGAAAATCAAACAAAAAGTTATATTTCTTTTCAGGTTAAGAATAGGAAAGGAAAGTTACAAAATTTTATAGAGATTAATTTTCAGAATAAAGGAATAAAGATTGCCGTTCTCTCTAAGAGTCTTCGTGATTCAGATATTTTGTTATTTAATAAGAAGCCTGATTCATTCGGTTGGACACTTGATGCTGAGTATTTTATTAAGGACGAAAATTCATTAAATGAGATTTTACCTTTTATAAATAAATCTTATGAGTTTGTAAAAAGTGGAGTTAATTTAGAGCGTTATCAAGTCTTCAGAGAATTTTTGTCTAAATTTGTGAATCAAGCAAATATCTATAATTCGAAAGATATAGACATTAAACGTTCTCCAAAATTAGATGGAGCTGAACATCTTTATCCTGCTCTGACTATTGAGGGTATTCCGTACAAAGTTCAAATGGCTAGTAATGGTTGTTATGGTCCAAAGAGTGGAGAGGGATCTAGCAAATTACCTTACTTTGGTTATCAATTAAATAAAATTGATAATTCATGGATAAATATAAGGTGTGGTTTTCAGCAATCAAAACTCACAGAATTTAAAATAGTAAAATGGTATAGTAATAATCCAGATGAAGATTTAGAGTATAAATACCTTGTCAAGGACTTAGAGTTGGAATCAACTGCTGAACCTAACGATATTTTAAAAGAGTTTTATGATAATTTCACTAGTTTTTATAGGAAAGAAGAAATGAAAGATGTAAACATGTTAGAAAATATCAACGAGTATAAGAATATCTTATTACAATCCAAAAACATCATCCTACGTGGTGCACCGGGGACGGGAAAAACTTATCTTGCTAAAGAAATTGCTAAAGAATTAACGGATGGTAACGAAGATCGAATCGGCTTTGTACAGTTTCACCCATCTTATGACTATACGGATTTTGTAGAGGGTTTAAGACCGGTATCAAATGGGGATGGAGCTATTGAGTTTAAATTACAAGATGGTATTTTTAAAGAGTTTTGTTTGAAAGCAAAGAAAAATTGGCTTTATTCACATAAAAACAAGGATGATTTAGAAAAGGAAAAAAAATCAATAGCAAAGATTTCAAAATATTTTGCTAATATGGAGTTTCCGTCTGACAAGTTATATACAAAACGTCAATCGTCCTTTATCATTACAGAAATTGATGAAAATTACATTTATATATCTATTCCTGAAAATGAGGTATCAAAAAATGCAAAATTGAAAATTAAAGATATCGAAGCAATGTTAACTTCAGAATCTCAATTTGAACATGTTAAAGATATAACTCAGTTTTTTAATAAAAATAATGCAACCCAAGAATTTTCATACTATTTGACACTTTACAAAATGATAAAAAATGAAAGTATTCAGGATGAAATAATAGAAATAGATAATGAATTGAAAAACTTCGTTTTCATCATCGATGAGATCAATCGTGGGGAGATTTCTAAGATTTTTGGTGAACTCTTTTTCTCTATCGATCCTGGTTATCGTGGTGAAAAGGGAAGTGTTTCTACCCAGTATGCTAATTTACATGAGACTGATGAGAAATTTTATATCCCTGAAAATGTCTATATCATTGGAACTATGAATGATATTGACCGCTCAGTGGATACCTTTGATTTTGCTATGCGTCGTCGTTTCCGTTTTGTTGAAATTACTGCTGAAAGTCAACTTGGTATGCTTGATGAGGTGCTTGGTGATAAAGCCGAAGAAGCTAAAATTCGTCTAAGAAACTTGAATGTTGCTATCGAAAACGTTCAGGAATTAAACAGTCATTACCATATCGGACCAAGTTATTTCCTTAAGTTGCAGGATGTAGACTTTGACTATGAATTACTTTGGTCTGATTACCTCAAACCACTTTTGGAAGATTATCTACGTGGTTCCTATGAGGAAGTTGAAAAACTAAAAATATTGAAAAAAGCGTTTGATTTAAAAGAAAATGAGCAAACTATTCAGAAACATATAGGTGACGAAGAAAGCGATGAAAATAAAGATGCGGATAACTGATAATCATCATGAAATTGCTAAAGAAGACTTTGTCGCAGAATATCCCAAACTAAACAAACTTCTTTTAGATAGAACATTAGGAAATCTTTCTCAAGAAGACAGTATCTTCATTTTTCCAAATGATTTGAAGAATTCTCCTGACTTAGAGAAGGACCAAAAAATCTTTGAAACAGTTAATAAGGAAATCAAGACAGGAAATGTAATTGGTTTTCTGGGCTATGGTCAGGAAAGATTAACAATCTCCTCTCGTTTTTCGATTAAAGGTGATGACTATTTTTTACATTATCTTTTACAAAAGGTTCTCAATATCAATCTGACTAGTTTGGATGTCGGTCTATCTCCTGAAGATAAGCTCTATCAACTCTTGGTTTATCTCTTCCCCAAGTATCTACAAGCTGCTATTCGAAAAGGTCTTTATAAGGAATACCATCGATTTTCTCATAATGACAGTAATGTTAAGGGAGTGATTGATGTAAGAAACCATCTCAAGAAAAATCTTCCTTTCACGGGAAATATTGCCTACACAACGAGAGAGTTCACCTATGATAATCCCCTCATGCAGTTGGTTCGTCACACTATTGAATACATTAAGAACCAGAAAAGCATTGGTCAAGGGGTACTAGATAATCTCTCAACTAGTCGTGAAAACGTATCTGAAATCGTGCGTGTAACGCCCTCTTATAAACTAGCTGATCGTACTAAGATTATTCGGGGAAATCAATCTAAACCTATACGTCATGCATACTTTCACGAGTACAGAAAGTTACAAGAACTTTGTCTGATGATTCTAAACCAAGAAAAGCACGGTTTAGGGTATCAAGATCAAAAAATTCATGGTATTCTTTTTGATGTTGCCTGGCTTTGGGAAGAGTATGTTCATACCTTGTTGCCAAAAGATTTCATCCATCCACGAAATAAAGATAAGACGGACGGAATTTCAGTATTTTCTAGTCGAGAACGAAAAGTTTATCCAGATTTCTATAATAGAGATTTAAAAATTGTGTTAGACGCTAAATATAAAAAGCTTGAAGATACTGAAAAAAGAATAAACCGTGAGGACTTGTTCCAACTGATTTCCTATTCTTATATTTTAAAAGCTGAGAAGGCTGGTCTTGTTTTTCCGAGCGAGGACAAAGTTGTTGATAATGAGATAGGAAAGCTAGCAGGTTATGGAGCTTTGTTGAAGAAATGGTCTATCCAAATTCCTCAGAACTCTTCATCCTATCGTGAATTTTGTGAAATGATGGAAAACTATGAAGAAACTTTTAAAAGGAATATTACTAAAGAAGTGGGGAGAAAATAATCTCTCCTCTTTCTTTTGTTATTTATACAACAAAATCCGAACAATATATTTTAATTTATAAAATTATTTGACAAAAACTGTACTTTGGTTTATAATTAATTAAGGAAACGTCGGAAAAAGGCGTAGTGATGCGAGAGCATAGGTAGGTCATTACAAAAGAAACGAGACATCGATATGTTAAATGAATTTCCAATTTTTGATTACGAAGATATTCAATTGATTCCAAATAAATGTGTGATTAAAAGTCGTGCAGAAGCGGACACAAGCGTCACTCTAGGAAATCACACCTTTAAACTACCTGTGGTGCCAGCTAATATGCAGACGATTTTGGATGAAAATGTAGCAGAGCAACTGGCTAAAGGGGGTTACTTTTACATCATGCACCGTTTTGATGAGGCAGGTCGCATTCCTTTTATTAAGCGCATGCATGATCAAGGGCTCATTGCTTCTATCTCTGTCGGTGTTAAGGACTATGAGTATGATTTCGTTAGCCAGCTCAAGGCTGATGCTCCAGAATACATCACGATTGATATTGCTCATGGTCATGCAGATAGCGTGATTTCTATGATTCAACACATCAAGAAAGAATTGCCAGATACTTTTGTTATTGCTGGAAATGTGGGAACACCAGAAGCGGTTCGCGAGTTGGAAAATGCGGGTGCGGATGCGACTAAGGTTGGAATCGGTCCTGGTAAGGTTTGTATCACCAAGGTCAAGACTGGTTTTGGTACAGGTGGTTGGCAGTTGGCTGCTCTCCGCTGGTGTGCCAAGGCTGCGCGTAAACCAATTATCGCTGATGGTGGGATCCGTACTCACGGTGATATTGCCAAGTCTATCCGTTTTGGTGCCAGCATGGTTATGGTTGGTTCCCTCTTTGCAGGACACATCGAAAGTCCAGGGAAAACGATTGAAGTTGATGGTGAACAGTTCAAAGAGTACTATGGTTCAGCTTCACAATATCAAAAAGGTGCATACAAAAACGTGGAGGGCAAACGAATCTTGCTTCCTGCCAAAGGTCATTTACAAGACACTTTAATTGAGATGGAACAAGACCTTCAAAGTGCTATTTCGTATGCAGGTGGACGTCAGGTTGCTGACCTTAAACACGTTGATTATGTGATCGTGAAAAACTCTATCTGGAACGGGGATGCTTCCCACTAAGACGGGCTATATGGTCAGAAAAAAACTTGTTATTAGAGCAAATTTCTGTTATAATAAAACAAGTTTCCACCCTTAGTGTAATGGATATCACGTAAGATTCCGGTTCTTGAGATGGGGGTTCGATTCCCTCAGGGTGGATGTAAACATCCTAAAAAGCCTTTAAATAGGGCTTTTTTCTTTACACCGTCTCAAATTTGACTCTAAAACTCTTTGAAAATCTCTTCAAACCACGTCAGCGTAGCCTTACCGTATATATGTTACTGACTTCGTCAGTCTTATCTACAACCTCAAAGCAGTGCTTTGAGCAGCCTGTGGCTAGCTTCCTAGTTTGTTCTTTGATTTTCATTGAGTATAAAACTGAAAATCTCTGTCTAAAGAATGTCCAAATCCCCTCGAGTCCCGTTTTAAAGTGACTCAGGGGGCTTTTTTTGATATAATAAAAAGGACTGTTATCAGTTAGAAAGAGGTTGGTATGAAAGAATTACAAACTGTACTAAAGAACCATTTTGCAATCGAATTTGCAGACAAAAACTTATTGGAGACTGCCTTTACTCATACGAGTTATGCCAATGAGCATCGCCTCTTAAAAATTTCACACAATGAACGCTTGGAATTTTTAGGAGACGCTGTTCTACAGTTATTGATTTCAGAATATCTGTATAAAAAATATCCTAAAAAGCCTGAGGGTGATTTGTCCAAACTCCGTGCCATGATTGTCCGCGAGGAGAGTTTGGCTGGGTTTGCGCGTGATTGCCAGTTTGATCAGTTTATCAAGCTGGGTAAGGGGGAAGAAAAGTCTGGTGGACGCAATCGTGACACCATTCTTGGTGATGCCTTTGAAGCCTTTCTTGGTGCCCTCCTTTTGGACAAGGATGTGGCCAAGGTCAAGGAATTTATCTATCAAGTCATGATTCCTAAGGTTGAAGCAGGCGAGTTTGAGATGATTACAGACTACAAAACTCATCTTCAAGAGTTACTACAGGTCAATGGTGATGTGGCTATTCGTTATCAGGTGATTTCTGAAACGGGTCCTGCCCATGATAAGGTCTTTGATGTAGAAGTTCTTGTTGAAGGCAAGAGCATTGGTCAAGGTCAAGGTCGTTCTAAGAAATTAGCAGAGCAGGAAGCTGCCAAAAATGCCGTTGAGAAAGGGCTGGATTCATGTATTTAAAGGAAATCGAAATTCAGGGATTCAAGTCTTTTGCTGACAAGACCAAGGTCGTCTTTGACCAAGGTGTGACGGCAGTTGTTGGACCCAATGGATCTGGAAAGTCGAATATTACAGAAAGTCTGCGTTGGGCCTTGGGGGAGTCAAGTGTTAAGAGTCTCCGTGGTGGCAAGATGCCGGATGTTATCTTTGCTGGGACCGAAAGTCGCAAACCGCTCAATTATGCTTCTGTAGTTGTGACTTTGGATAATCATGACGGATTTATCAAGGATGCTGGTCAAGAAATCAGGGTAGAACGCCATATCTACCGTAGTGGAGATAGCGAATATAAGATTGATGGCAAGAAAGTCCGTCTCCGTGATATCCATGATCTTTTCTTGGATACAGGTTTGGGACGAGATTCCTTTTCTATCATTTCCCAAGGCAAGGTTGAGGAGATTTTCAACTCCAAACCTGAGGAACGTCGTGCTATTTTCGAAGAAGCTGCAGGAGTTTTAAAATACAAGACTCGAAGAAAAGAAACAGAGAGTAAACTGCAGCAAACTCAGGATAATCTAGACCGCTTAGAGGACATTATCTACGAGTTGGATAATCAAATCAAGCCTCTTGAGAAGCAAGCTGAGAATGCCCGTAAATTTCTAGACTTGGAAGGTCAACGTAAGGCCATTTATTTAGATGTATTGGTTGCTCAAATCAAGGAAAATAAGGTTGAACTAGGATCGACAGAAGAAGAGTTGGCTCAGGTTCAAGAACTCTTGACTAGTTATTACCAAAAGCGTGAAAAATTAGAGGAAGAAAATCAGAATCTTAAAAAGCAACGCCAAGATTTACAGGCTGAAATGGCCAAAGACCAGAGTGGTTTGATGGATTTGACCAGTTTGATTAGCGATTTAGAGAGAAAATTAGCCCTATCAAAACTGGAGTCCGAGCAAGTAGCCCTGAATCAACAGGAAGCACAAGCCCGTTTGGCTGCTTTAGAGGATAAGAGAAATTCACTCAGCAAAGAAAAATCTGATAAAGAAAGTTCTTTAGCTCTCTTAGAAGAAAATCTAGTCCAAAATAATCAAAAACTCAATCGTTTAGAGGCTGAATTGCTAGCTTTTTCAGATGATCCAGATCAGATGATTGAGCTCTTACGTGAACGTTTTGTGGCTCTTTTACAGGAAGAAGCAGATGTCTCAAACCAGTTGACCCGTATCGAAAACGAGTTAGAAAATAGTCGTCAGCTTTCTCAAAAACAAGCAGATCAGCTAGAAAAGCTGAAAGAACAGCTGGCTACAGCTAAAGAGAAGGCTGGTCAGCAAAAGGCTGAGCTTGAAACTGCCAAGGAGCAGGTTCAGAAATTATTGGCCGACTATCAAATCTGTGCCAAGGAGCAAGAGGAGCAGAAAACTTCCTATCAAGCTCAACAAAGTCAACTCTTTGACCGTCTGGATAATCTCAAAAACAAGCAGGCTAGAGCCCAAAGTTTGGAAAACATCCTTAGAAATCATAGCAATTTTTATGCAGGTGTCAAGAGTGTCCTCCAAGAAAAAGACCGTCTTGGTGGGATCATTGGAGCAGTTAGTGAGCATCTGACCTTTGATGTGCATTATCAAACTGCTTTAGAGATTGCCCTAGGAGCTAGCAGCCAGCATATCATTGTAGAAGATGAAAACGCGGCAACCAAGGCGATTGATTTCCTCAAACGAAACAGGGCTGGTCGTGCAACCTTCCTTCCTTTGACCACTATTAAGGCGCGTACGATTTCTAGTCAGAACCAAGATGCTATTGCTGTAAGTCCAGGTTTCCTTGGGATGGCTGATGAGCTGGTTACTTTTGATACTAGACTGGAAGCTATTTTCAAGAACTTGCTAGCTACGACGGCTATTTTTGATACTGTAGAGCATGCGCGTGCAGCAGCTCGCCAGGTTCATTATCAGGTTCGTATGGTGACATTGGATGGGACAGAGTTACGTACAGGTGGTTCCTATGCAGGTGGAGCCAACCGCCAGAATAACAGTATTTTCATTAAGCCAGAACTGGAGCAATTACAAAAAGAAATTGCTGAAGAAGAAGCAAGCTTGCGTTCTGAAGAAGTGAGTTTGAAGACCTTGCAAGAGGAGATGGCTAGATTGACTGAATCATTAGAAGCTATTAAATCTCAAGGAGAGCAGGCTCGTATTCAGGAGCAAGGCTTGTCCCTCGCTTATCAGCAGACTAGTCAGCAAGTTGAGGAACTGGAAACTCTTTGGAAACTCCAAGAAGAGGAATTAAATCGTCTTTCTGAGGGAGATTGGCAAGCGGATAAGGAAAAATGCCAAGAGCGCCTTACCACAATCGCTAGTGAAAAGAAAAATCTGGAAGCTGAGATTGAAGAGATTAAGTCTAATAAGAACGCCATCCAAGAACGCTATCAAAACTTGCAGGAAGAGCTAGCGCAAGCTCGCTTGCTTAAGACAGAACTGCAAGGGCAAAAACGTTATGAAGTAGCTGATATTGAGCGTTTAGGTAAGGAATTGGACAACCTGGATCTTGAGCAAGAGGAAATTCAGCGCCTTCTCCAAGAAAAGGTTGATAATCTTGAGAAAGTTGATACGGATTTGCTAAGTCAGCAGGTAGAAGAAGCCAAAACTCAGAAAACAAATCTCCAACAAGGTTTGATTCGCAAGCAGTTTGAGTTGGATGATATAGAAGGTCAGCTGGATGATATTGCTAGTCATTTGGACCAGGCTCGCCAGCAGAATGAAGAGTGGATTCGCAAGCAAACACGTGCTGAAGCTAAGAAAGAAAAGGTCAGCGAGCGCTTGCGTCATTTACAAAGTCAATTAACAGACCAGTACCAGATTAGCTATACTGAAGCTCTAGAAAAGGCGCATGATTTGGAGAATCTTAATCTGGCAGAGCAAGAGGTTAAGGATTTAGAGAAGGCTATTCGCTCACTGGGGCCTGTCAATTTAGAAGCTATTGAACAGTACGAAGAAGTTCACAGCCGTCTGGATTTCCTAAATAGCCAACGTGATGATATTTTGTCAGCGAAAAATCTGCTCCTAGAAACCATCACAGAGATGAATGATGAGGTCAAGGAACGCTTTAAATCAACCTTTGAGGCTATTCGTGAATCCTTTAAAGTGACCTTCAAGCAGATGTTTGGCGGAGGTCAAGCAGACTTGATTTTGACTGAGGGAGACCTGCTGACAGCTGGGGTTGAGATTTCTGTCCAACCACCAGGCAAGAAAATCCAGTCTCTCAACCTCATGAGTGGTGGGGAGAAAGCCTTATCAGCTCTAGCCTTGCTTTTCTCTATCATTCGAGTTAAGACTATCCCGTTTGTTATCTTGGATGAGGTAGAGGCTGCACTGGATGAAGCTAATGTTAAGCGTTTTGGGGATTACCTTAACCGCTTTGACAAGGACAGCCAATTTATCGTCGTAACCCACCGTAAGGGAACCATGGCAGCGGCCGATTCTATCTATGGAGTGACCATGCAAGAATCGGGTGTTTCAAAGATTGTTTCAGTTAAGTTAAAAGATTTAGAAAGTATTGAAGGATGACAATTAAACTAGTAGCAACGGATATGGACGGAACCTTCCTAGATGGGAATGGACGCTTTGATATGGATCGTCTCAAGTCTCTCTTAGTTTCCTATAAGGAAAAAGGGATTTACTTTGCGGTAGCTTCGGGTCGAGGATTTCTGTCTTTAGAAAAATTATTTGCTGATGTTCGTGAGGATATTATTTTCATTGCGGAAAATGGCAGTTTGGTAGAATATCAAGGTCAAGACTTGTATGAAGCGACCATGTCTCGTGAGTTTTATTTGACGACTTTTGAAAAGCTGAAAACGTCACCTTATGTCGATATCAATAAATTGCTTTTAACAGGGAAAAAAGGCTCTTATGTTTTGGATACGGTTGATGAGACCTATCTGAAAGAGAGCCAGCATTATAATGAAAATATCCAAAAAGTAGCGAGTCTGGAAGATATTACAGATGACATTTTTAAATTCACAACCAACTTCACAGAAGAAACGCTTGAAGCTGGTGAAGCTTGGGTAAACGAAAACGTTCCTGGTGTTAAGGCCATGACAACTGGCTTTGAATCTATTGATATTGTTCTGGACTATGTCGATAAGGGTGTGGCTATTGTTGAATTAGCTAAAAAACTTGGTATCACAATGGATCAGGTTATGGCTTTTGGAGATAATCTAAATGACTTACACATGATGCAGGTTGTGGGACATCCTGTAGCTCCTGAAAATGCACGACCAGAAATTTTAGAATTAGCAGAGACTGTAATTGGTCATCATAAGGACCAGTCGGTTATAGCTTATATGGAGGGCTTATAATGGCAGATATAAAATTGATTGCATTGGATTTGGACGGGACTTTGCTGACTACTGATAAAAGGCTGACGGATCGTACCAAGGCAACCCTGAAAGCTGCGCGTGATCGTGGTATCAAGGTCGTATTGACAACTGGCCGTCCTTTAAAAGCTATGGATTTCTTCCTCCATGAGCTAGGGACTGACGGCCACGAAGATGAGTATACCATTACCTTTAATGGAGGGTTGGTTCAGAAAAATACAGGTGAAATCCTTGATAAGACAGTCTTTTCATATGATGATGTGGCACGCTTGTATGAAGAAACAGAGAAATTATCACTACCTCTTGATGCCATCTCAGAGGGAACTGTTTATCAAATCCAATCAGACCAAGAAAGTCTTTACGCCAAATTTAATCCAGCTTTGACTTTTGTACCAGTTGACTTTGAAGACATGTCTAGTCAAATGACCTACAATAAATGCGTGACTGCCTTTGCTCAAGAACCCTTGGATGCCGCCATTCAGAAGATTTCACCAGAGTTGTTTGATCAATATGAAATCTTTAAATCTCGCGAAATGTTGCTAGAGTGGTCACCAAAGAATGTTCATAAAGCAACAGGTTTGGCTAAACTAATCAGCCATCTGGGAATCGATCAAAGCCAAGTGATGGCCTGTGGTGACGAGGCCAATGACCTTTCTATGATTGAATGGGCAGGACTCGGTGTTGCCATGCAAAACGCTGTTCCTGAAGTCAAGGCAGTCGCAAATGTGGTGACTCCTATGACCAATGACGAGGAAGCAGTTGCTTGGGCAATCGAAGAATACGTGCTAAAGGAGAACTAAGATATGGGATTATTTGACCGTCTATTCGGAAAAAAAGAAGAACCTAAAATCGAAGAAGTTGTAAAAGAAGCTCTGGAAAATCTTGATTTGTCTGAAAATGTTGAGCCTGCCTTAACAGAAGCTGAGGAACTTCCTCATGAAGAAGCAGAGGTTGAAAGTTCTGAAGAAGCTGTATTTGAAGAAGAGGAAATCCAAGACACAGTTGAAGAAAATTATAATTCAGAGCCTGTTGTAGAAGTTCCTCAAGAAGAAGTAGAAGAATTACCAAACTCAGAAGAAGTTCCAGAGGAAGAGAATCATGAGCTTGAAGAGATAGCAGACGAAAATAATTCTGAAGTGCTTGAACCAGAAACTCCTCAGGTAGAAGAAACTGTTCAGGAAAAATATGACCGCAGCCTTAAGAAAACTCGTACAGGCTTCGGAGCTCGCTTGAACGCCTTCTTTGCTAACTTCCGCTCTGTCGATGAAGAATTTTTCGAGGAACTGGAAGAACTGCTCATCATGAGTGACGTTGGTGTCCAAGTCGCTTCTAACTTAACAGAGGAGCTACGCTACGAAGCCAAGCTTGAAAACGCCAAGAAACCTGACGCCCTTCGCCGTGTCATCATTGAGAAATTGGTTGAGCTTTATGAAAAGGATGGCAACTACGATGAAAGTATCCACTTCCAAGATGGCTTGACAGTCATGCTCTTTGTCGGGGTCAATGGCGTTGGGAAAACAACTTCTATCGGAAAACTAGCCCACCGCTATAAACAAGCTGGTAAGAAGGTCATGCTGGTTGCAGCAGATACCTTCCGTGCAGGTGCAGTAGCCCAGCTAGCTGAATGGGGCCGTCGTGTGGACGTTCCAGTAGTGACTGGACCTGAAAAAGCTGACCCAGCTAGTGTAGTCTTTGATGGCATGGAACGTGCTGTAGCTGAAGGTATTGATATTCTTATGATTGATACAGCTGGTCGTCTGCAAAACAAGGACAACCTTATGGCTGAGCTAGAAAAGATTGGCCGTATCATCAAACGTGTTGTGCCAGAAGCACCGCATGAAACCTTCTTAGCACTTGATGCTTCAACAGGTCAAAACGCTCTTGTACAGGCCAAAGAATTTTCAAAAATTACACCATTAACGGGAATTGTCTTGACTAAGATTGATGGAACTGCTCGAGGTGGTGTTGTTCTAGCTATCCGTGAAGAACTCAATATTCCTGTAAAATTGATTGGTTTTGGTGAAAAAATCGATGATATTGGAGAATTTAACTCAGAAAACTTTATGAAAGGTCTCTTAGAAGGCTTAATCTAATCAGAAACAAAAATCCTGCAAGGAACAAACTTGCAGGAAATTTTTTTATTCTAAACGACCATCTTGACGATAGGCGATATCTGGTTGCCAAGTCCATTTGGCACCGAATTTTTCAAGTAAGTCAAAGCTTGCTTTAGGTCCCATGCTTCCAGCTTTATAGTCATGAAGTGGGGCACCATTTTCAGCCCAGAGCTCTTCGATACGGTCAATCAATTTCCATGACGCACCAACCTCATCCCAGTGGCTAAAGTTAGTTGAGTTGTTATTTAAGACGTCATAAATCAATTTCTCGTATGGTTCTGGTGAAGCACCAGTTGCGGTAGCATCTGTACGGTAATCAAGTGAGTTAGGAGCCAAGTTAAATTCTTCTCCTACTTGCTTCCCATTTAGGCTAAGAGAGAAACCTTCTGTTGGTTGAATATAGATGGTCAAAATGTTTGGAGCAAGTGGTTCTCCAAAGATAGAGTCCATTTGTTTAAAGACGATGTTGACATGAGTTCCTTTTTCAGTCAGACGTTTACCAGTACGGAAGAAGAAAGGAACGCCACGGAAACGATCACTATCAACAAAGAAGGCACCAGATGCAAAGGTTTCAGTTGTAGATTCTGGATTCACATTTGGCTCGCTACGATAAGAGATATATTTCATACCATCAATCTTACCTGAACGGTATTGACCACGGATAAAGTGTTCTTTAAGCTCTTCATCCGTTGGATGATAGAGGTTTTTAAAGACCTTAATCTTTTCAGCACGAATTTCGTCTTTTGTGAAGTTTGCTGGCTTGTCCATGGCAAGGAGGGAAAGCAGTTGTAGAGTGTGGTTCTGTACCATGTCACGGAGGGCACCAGATTGGTCATAGTAGCCACCGCGTTCTTCTACACCCAAGCGCTCAGCAAAGGTAATTTGAACATTGTCGATAAAGTCCTTGTTCCACACATTTTCAAAAATCAAGTTTGCAAAGCGAACTGCAAAGATACTTTGGATCATTTCCTTACCAAGATAATGGTCAATACGGAAAATTTGTTCTTCGTCAAATGTCGCTAGGAGTTCGTCATTCAACTTGCTTGCAGTTGCGTAGTCTGTACCAAATGGTTTTTCAACGATTAAACGTTCAAAACCTTTACCGTCTACGATGTTTTCAGACTTGAGGTGTTTGGCAATGGTTCCAAAGAACTGAGGAGCCATAGACAAGAAGAAGAGCTTGTTGTGTTCAGCTTGGTACTTGTCATTTAGTTCAGCCTGCAATTGACGTAGAGCAATGTAGTGTTCTGTATCATTGACATCATGGCTTTGATAGTAGAAGTGGCTAGCGAACTCCTGAGCCTGTTCGGTACTATCTGCCAAATCAAGGATAGATTCGACTACAACAGATTCAAAATATTCCTTGCTCCAAGGACGACGGGCAGTTCCAATAACGGCAAAGTGCTTGGAAAGATTGCCGGATTTATATAGTCTAAAAAGGGAAGGGTAGAGCTTGCGTTTAGCCAGGTCTCCACTCGCACCGAAAATTGTAACAATAACCTTAGATGACATCTAGCTACCTAATTTCTATTTTTATTCCTAGTCTTGCTAGGTATGAGGAAATCTCATTTCATAAACTTAATTCTAACATAATTTTCCGAAAAATCAAAAAATCCAATACGAGATAGAAAAAAACTGCAAGGAAATCCGGCTCTATAATATTTGTAGTGGGTAAATCCCCTATAGATATTATGGAGCCTATTTTTGTGTAGAAAAAAAGTCCCAT
>CAJNCJ010000005.1 GCA_905221235.1 bacterium | reverse complement strand
GCTTGGTGAAGAGTGTTCTTGATGTTATAGAGGTGTTTGGTAACCTCAAGAGCAGTTTTATTATCCAGAAGTCTAGCAAAGATAAAGTTACAGAAAGATAAATTGAAGGTGAGTAGTACTTTACCTCCCAACTTCCCCATAACTGTATCCATTTCTAGCCAAGAGTCTAGTTGATTAAGTACTAAATAGTTTTGGAAATCCTCATAGGAACGGCCTTTTTTAGCTTCTTTAGGGATGGAAGGTAGCTTACTTTTCCGTCTTTCTTTGAATTTAACGGCTCTGGCTAGGTCAATAGGAGCGATAGATAGGTATCCTTTTCGGATATGTCGATAGACAGTTGAGGAGCTGACATCAAGATTGTGAGTTTTGAGAATATGATAGATGTGTTGTCCCTTTTTAACACCATCAGAAATGACTTTGTCCATATCCCAGAAGGTCTTGGAATTAAGGGGAGTCCCTTCACGAGATTCAACAAGAGTTTGTTCGTATTGTTTTTGAGCTTGTTTAGCAAGGTAGAAAATCTTCTTATAGCCACAATTTTGTCTTCTTTTAGGGCATCCATTACAGACAAAGGGAGCCTTATCGAGTAAAGGGCAAGGAAGGCTATCGCATGTAGACTCTCGGACTTGTCTGTTTCGTTTGACTTCTTTGGAAACAGTAGTCGGATCTTTTAGAATGGATTGCCCAATAGCTTTGAAGGTTTCACCGCACTCTAAACCTAATTGGATATCATTACGGTCTGAAAGGGTAAGGTGTTTATGTTTTGTCATAGTAGACCTCATTTCTAACTCAAACGTCTCACACTTAATTCCACCATAAAAATCCGTTTTAGACTAATTTCCACTTTGGTTGGGCAAGTGGAAGTTACTTTGAGAAGTTACCTGCTAAATAAAATCCGTTTCCTCTAGTGAAAATCGAAAAAACTTGTGTTATAATAAGAAAGATTAAAATGTGAAAAAAGGAGATTCCTAATGGGACGTAAATGGGCCAATATCGTAGCCAAGAAAACGGCTAAAGATGGAGCTAACTCTAAAGTATATGCAAAATTTGGTGTAGAAATCTATGTAGCAGCTAAAAAAGGTGATCCAGACCCAGAATCAAATACTGCCTTGAAATTCGTTATCGATCGTGCTAAACAAGCCCAAGTGCCAAAACACGTTATCGATAAAGCGATTGATAAAGCAAAAGGAAATACAGACGAAACCTTTACAGAAGGACGTTACGAAGGTTTTGGGCCAAATGGTTCTATGCTGATCGTTGATACTTTGACTTCTAACGTCAACCGCACAGCAGCCAATGTTCGTGCAGCTTTTGGTAAAAACGGTGGAAACATGGGTGCTTCAGGTTCGGTTTCTTACCTCTTTGACAATAAGGGTGTTATCGTATTTGCAGGTGAAGATGCCGATGCAGTTTTTGAGCAATTGCTAGAAGCAGATGTGGATGTGGACGATGTGGAGGCAGAAGAAGGAACAATCACTGTTTACACAGCTCCAACAGACCTTCACAAGGCTATCGTTGCCCTTCGTGAGTCAGGTATCGAAGAATTCCAAGTAACTGAATTGGAAATGATTCCTCAGTCAGAAGTGGAATTGTCAGGCGAAGACCTTGAAACCTTTGAAAAACTTTACAGCGTTCTTGAAGACGACGAAGACGTACAAAAGATTTATACGAACGTAGATGGATTCTAATTTAATCTAGAAAACATGATCCTAAGTGAAAAACTCACTTGGGATTTTTTCAATCAAGAAAATAGTTCTCTAGGAAACTTTTTTCTTGACACCTCTTTTCAAAGTGGTAAAATAGTTCTCATGGAAACTTATTTAGTTCCTAGGAGATCTAAATGTGATGGTTAGAAAGGAGTTAGTATGGATAAACCGATGTTGGTCTTTAAGCGTTTTGGTCATCAGATTCATCTGATGGTGCAACAGGAAGCCAAGCGTTGTGGCATTGAATTTATGGGTGGACCTCAAGGACAGGTTGTACGCTTTTTGGATGGCCGTGAGGAAAATCAAGACTTGGTCTTGATTAAAGATATCGAGCAGGAACTCAATATTACCAAGTCTGTGGCGAGTAATTTGGTCAAGCGTATGGTACAAAATGGTTTGGTGGAATTGGAGGCGAGTCCTGTCGATAAGCGGGCCAAGTTTGTTCGTCTGACGGACAAATCGCGTTCTCAAATGAAGCAGGTTAAAGCCTTCTTTGAACGCATTGACAACCAGTTGATGGCAGACATTGATGAAGATGAATTACTGATTTTTGAGAAAGTCCTCAATCAACTACAGGAAAATATCAAGAGAATAGGAGGAGAGAATGAAGAAATTAGCCAAACGAATTAGTGGAAAAGAATGGGGGATGATTTTTCTAGCCATTCTCTTTACTTGCTTTTCGGTCTATCTAGAGTTAGAAGTGCCGACCTATATCTCGAAAATTACGGATTTGCTGGGAAGTCAAGGAACCAACTTGGATGAGTTGTGGCAACCAGCAGGTATGATGGTCGGAATGTCCTTTTTTGCCTTCTTGTCCGCAGTCGCAGTTGGATTTTTTGCATCCAGAGTGGCTGCTTCTTACACTAGTAGGTTGAGAAGTGATATTTTTAACCGAGTTTTAGATTACTCACAGACAGAGATTAAGAAGTTCTCTATTCCAAGTCTCTTAACGCGTACCACTAATGATATTACTCAAGTTCAGATGCTGATCACCATGGGCTTGCAAGTGGTTACGCGTGGTCCGATTATGGCTATCTGGGCTATAGGGAAGATTTTAGGTCATTCAGAATACTGGCTCTGGGCGGTTCTTGTGGCAGTGATTGTCAATGTTTTGATGACAACAGTTTTGATGACGCTAGCCTTTCCAAAACAGTCCTTGATTCAAAGTTTGACTGATAAACTGAACAGTATCACTCGTGAAAGTTTAACAGGTATTCGCGTCGTTCGTGCCTACAATGCTGAAAAGTACCAAGATGAAAAATTTGCAGCAGCAAATGATGAATTGACCCGTTTGAATTTGTTTGTCAACCGTCTTATGGCTATTTTGAACCCTATCATGATGGGGATTTCAAGTGGTTTGAGTGTGGCGATTTACTGGATTGGGGCCTATGTGATCAACGATGCTGCTCCGACAGCACGTCTGCCTCTCTTTAGTGACATGGTTGTTTTCATGTCTTATGCCATGCAGGTTGTTATGGGCTTCCTTCTCATGGGAGCGCTCTTCATCGTTCTTCCCCGAACTATGGTCTCTGCCAAGCGGATTAATCAGGTTCTAGATTTGCATTCTTCTATCAAAAATCCTGCTCAAGTGCAGTTGGCTGATGAAAACCTCCAAGGCCAGATCGAGTTTAAGGATGTGACCTTCCGATATGCGGCAAATTCGGAGGCGGTTATCGAGCATGTTAGCTTTAGAGCAGAAGCTGGCCAAACAGTGGCCTTTATAGGGTCAACGGGTTCTGGTAAATCTACTCTAGTCAATCTGATTCCACGTTTCTATGACGTATCAGCAGGAGAAATTCTAGTGGACGGAGTTAATGTTCAAGATTACGGTTTGGAAGATTTGCGCAACAAGGTTGGCTATATTCCTCAGAAAGCGGTTCTCTTTTCAGGTGATGTCAAGGGCAATCTAGACTTTGGACAGAGTCTAGAAACACCGCTTAGTGAACAAGCTATGTGGCAAGCCTTGGAATTGGCCCAGTCTAAGAACTTTATCGAAGACAAGGAAGCGGGCTTGGCGTCAGAAGTAGCCCAAGGAGGAACCAACTTCTCAGGCGGACAAAGACAGCGCCTGGCCATTGCGCGTGCCTTGGCTCGGAAGCCAGAAATCCTCATCTTTGATGACTCCTTCTCGGCCTTGGACTATAAGACAGACCGTGTCCTACGCCAAGAGCTAGCAGAGAAAACCAAGTCTATGACCAAGCTCATTGTCGCACAGCGTATTTCAACGATTATGGATGCAGATTTGATTTTGGTCTTGGATCAAGGTAAAGTCGTGGGACAAGGCACCCACAAGGAACTTCTAGCTAGCAACGAAGTTTACCAAGAAATTGCCTATTCACAATTATCGAAGGAGGAATTGGAACATGGAAAATAAAAAAATGTCTCTCTGGAAACAGAGTAAACCCTATCTTGCAGGTCTCCAGTTTGCCCTTCTGATAGCCTTTCTAGCAACAATCCTATCCAATATCATTACTGTATATGGGCCAACCCGTATCAAGGAAATGACCAATATCATTGCCAGTGGTCTGGAAACAAGTGTGGATGTCGCTGCGGCTGCAGCCATTGGTAGTTTTTTGGCTGTCATCTATGTAATCGGGCTTCTATCAAATTATTTGCAGGCCTTTCTGTTTACAACAGCCATTCAACGTTTTTCAGAGCGTTTGAGAACAGCGATTGCAGAGAAAATTAATCGCCTTCCATTAGGGTATTTTGATGGACATTCTCAAGGGGATACCTTGTCTCGTGTGACCAATGACGTTGACACTGCAGCCCAGTCCCTCAATCAAAGTCTGGGGACAGTTCTTTCATCCACTTTATTGGTCGTGGCAGTCTTGGTAACCATGTTTGGAATGAACTGGATTTTGGCCTTGGTGACGGTTGTTTCAACTCTTATCGGTTTTGCTTTCGTGTCCGTCTTTATGGGCAAATCGCAGGGATTTTTTAAGAGTCAGCAACAGGATTTGGCGGCTGTCAATGGTTATGTGGAGGAAATGTACTCTGGCCATAATGTGGTGACCAGTTACAATGCTATCGAGAGCACCAAAGAAGAATTTGCGACCTTAAACCATCGTCTGTATGATAGTATCTGGAAATCTCAGTTTATTTCAGGGATTATGATGCCGATTATGATGTTTATCGGGAACTTTAGCTATGCTCTAGTGATTATCGTTGGTGCAGCCTTGGCCTTAAATGGGCAGATTAGTATTGGGATTATCGTTGCCTTTATGGCCTACGTTCGTATCTTTTCTCAGCCTCTTTCACAAATCGCTCAAGGAATTACTAGTTTGCAGCAGGCTAGCGCAGCCATGGGTCGTGTCTTCGAATTCTTAAGTGAAGAGGAAATGGAAGATGAATCCCATAAAGAAAGACAATTGAGCACTATGAAAGGTCAAGTGGTCTTTGATCGAGTTTCCTTTGGTTACACACCAGAGAGAACTATTATTCATGACTTTTCTGCGACTGCTCATGCGGGTCAAAAGGTTGCCATTGTCGGACCGACAGGAGCTGGTAAGACAACTATTGTCAATCTTTTGATGAAGTTCTATGAGATTGATAAGGGAAGTATTCGCATTGATGGTGTGGATACCAAGGAGATGAAGCGTTCGGAAGTGCACGATGCCTTTTCAATGGTCTTGCAGGACACCTGGCTCTTTGAAGGAACCATTCGCGACAATCTTATCTATAACCAAACAGGTATTAGTGATGAGCGCGTGATTGAAGCCAGCAAGGCTGTAGGGATTCACCACTTTATCATGACCCTACCAGATGGTTACGATACTGTCTTGGACGATACAGTGACCTTGTCTGTCGGACAAAAACAACTTTTAACTATTGCTCGTGCTTTGCTGAAAGATGCGCCACTCCTAATTCTGGATGAGGCGACCTCTTCGGTTGATACCCGGACGGAGGAGTTGATCCAGAAAGCTATGGACCGACTGATGGAGGGAAGAACTTCCTTTGTCATCGCCCACCGCTTGTCCACTATCCGAAATGCTGACTTGATTCTTGTCATGAAAGATGGCAATATCATCGAGCAAGGCAATCATGATGAGTTGATGGCACAAGGAGGCTTCTACGCTGACCTTTATAACAGTCAATTTACAGAAGACGAAGCAGAAGAATAAACCCAAAGAAGGCTTGACGGCCTTCTTTTTCTGCACTATACTAGAATACAAGTGCTTCTCTGTAAGCAAAATTTGAGTAAGTGATGAGAAAATATATGAAAAATTATCAAGAATGGTATGGCCACGTTGCTGGTAAGATTGAAAATAAGTCTTTCCTTCTGAGATTGCTAAGAGCTTTCAATCGGTTGATGACAGTAGTTATGCCTATAGTTTATCTGACTTTGTTAGTCGCCACCTATCTCCAAGAAGGACTTGGGAAACAGGTCTTGATGTATGTGTTTATCCCAGCGTCAGGTTTTGTGATTTTGTCCCTTCTCCGTAGGAAAATCAATGCTCCTAGGCCTTATGAAGTTTGGGAAATTGTCCCGCTACTAGACAGAGATAGTCCTGGTCAGTCTATGCCTAGTCGCCATGTCTTTTCAGCAACTATCATCTCTATGGCCTGTTTCCATGCTTGGAATTTGATCGGAATAATCTTGCTTATTTGCTCAGGACTCTTAGCCTTGGTCCGAGTACTAGGTGGTGTTCATTATCCCAAGGATGTAGTGGTTGGTTATATTTGTGCTCTTGTGTGGGGTGTGATTTTCTTTCTATTTTGACCTGTAAGTTAATACTCAATGAAAATCAAAGAGCAAACTAGGAAGCTAGCCGCAAGCTGTACTTGAGTACGGTAAGGCGACGCTGACGTGGTTTGAATTTGATTTTCGAAGAGTATAAGGCGGTCCTAGAACCACTTACGTGCCTAAAGTAACCACTTGCTTTTTTGCTCTTGTTTTCTTATTTTGGCTTTGATATAGTAGAGTCAGAAAGGAGATGGAATGAAGTTACGAATCGAAATTGACAGCAATTTAGAGGAAACTGAAATTGTCATCAAGGCGGCAGCCCTGACAGATGAGATTGCGGATTTACAGCGACTCTTACAAGAGTCCAAGTCTCCTAGGTTAATTTTTTACAAGGGGACGGGTGAATATTATCTGGACTTGTCGGAAATTCTCTTCTTTGAGACAGATGGGAACAAGATTTATGCCCATACCCAGAAAGATGCCTACGAGGTTCGGCTCAAACTCTATGAGTTAGAGGCTATCCTTCCTCGCTATTTTAGTCGGGTATCCAAGTCAACTATCGCTAATATTCGGCAAATCTATTCAGTGGACAAGTCCTTTTCAGGAACGGGCACCATTTCCTTTTATCAGACCCACAAGGAGGTTCATGTCTCACGGCATTACCAATCCCTCCTAAAAGAAAATCTAAGAAACATGAGGTAAGAACATGAAAAAGAAAGCATTTGGTATTGTGTTGCTTATTTTTGCAGCTTTAATATTATTACAAGGAAATTTTGGAATCCCTTCTCTGGGGGGGCAAATTTGGCCCTTGATTGGTATTGTTTTTTTTGCCTACCAATCAGTTGGAGCTTTGTTGCGTCGCCACTTAACCTCAGCCTCTTTTACAGCTCTAGTAGCCTTACTAATTGCCAACCACTCTTATGATATTTTACCGATTCCAAATCAGTCACTATTCTGGGCTAGTATTTTAATCGTACTGGGTGTCAACGCACTTACTCATTCTAACAGAACTTGGAATGGGAAAAAATGGTGGTATGATGGTGAAAAGACCATTCTTACAGACAAGGAAGTCGCTTTTGGAACGGGGACTTTCTACAAGCAAAACCAAGAATTAGTAGATGACCAAGTAGAAGTTGGTTTTGGCAATGCTAAGATATATTACGACAATGCAGAGATTTTAGGAGATATTGCAACCCTGAAAGTAGAAGTTGGTTTTGGCAATGCAGTTATCTATGTTCCTCAACATTGGCGAGTGGATTTGAAGGTGGAAACTTTCTGTGGTGTAGCCAAGGCAGATACTTCTCTAGCTCCAACCAGTAAAACTTTGATTATCCGTGGAGATGTGGCTTTTGGAAAGTTGGGAATTGTCTACGTTAAATAAAAAAAATCTTCCAATTCCCTTGCAAAAATGAAGAAAGTGTGATAACATAGTACGGTATGTGGTGCTAGCACATCCGCTATATTAGATCTAATAGGAGGAAAACACAATGGCTAAAGTATGTTACTTTACAGGTCGTAAGACTGTATCAGGAAACAACCGTTCACACGCGATGAACCAAACAAAACGTGCCGTAAAACCAAACCTTCAAAAAGTTACTGTTCTTATCGATGGTAAACCTAAAAAAGTTTGGGCTTCAGCTCGTGCTTTGAAATCAGGTAAAGTTGAACGCGTTTAATAATAAAAGTAAGGAGACCTTAGGGTCTTTTTTCTTTTACTGTAGGTATAAAATCATTTGAAAAATAGAGTAAATACCCGCTGATACAGTATTCTGCTTTTACACTTGGGCTGAAATATGATAAAATAGAGTATCAACTAGTTGAGGTAAAAAGGATGACTGTAAAAATTAATACAAAAGATGGTCAAATCGAACTAACAGATGAAGTGATTGCAACCGTCGTAGGTGGAGCAGCAACTGAGATTTTTGGTGTGGTCGGTATGGCTAGTAAAAATGCCCTCAAAGATAATTTCCAAGCCCTTCTAGGTAAGGAAAATTATTCCAAAGGTGTCGTCGTAAAGGCGGCCGAAGATGGCAGTATTGCAGTTGATGTATATACCGTGTTGAGCTACGGAACAAAGATTAGCGAAGTGTCAAAAAACATTCAAGAGCGTGTTCGTTTTAGTTTGGAAAACCAACTTGGAATTACTGCTCAGACTGTAAATGTCTACATTCAAAATATCAAAGTTGTAGGAGAATAACCGTGTCAAAAATTACTACTAGCTTATTTCAAGAAATGGTGCAGGCTGCATCAACTCGCTTGAATAAGCAAGCTGAATATGTCAATTCATTAAACGTCTTTCCAGTTCCAGATGGAGATACAGGGACAAATATGGGAATGACCATTGAAAATGGTGCTAAGGAAGTTGCAGATAAGCCAGCTTCTACTGTTGGAGAGGTAGCAAGCATTCTTGCTAAAGGTCTTTTGATGGGTGCGCGTGGGAACTCAGGTGTTATTACGTCTCAGCTTTTCCGTGGATTTTCACAAGCCATTAAGGATAAAGACGAGTTAACAGGTCAAGACTTGGCTCTTGCCTTCCAATCAGGTGTAGAAGTTGCCTATAAGGCCGTTATGAAACCAGTTGAAGGAACGATTTTGACAGTTTCACGTGGAGCTGCTATCGGTGCTAAGAAAAAGGCTGAGCAAACAGATGATGCTGTTGAAGTCATGCGCGCAGCTTTAGAAGGTGCTAAAACAGCTCTTGCTAAAACGCCAGATATGCTTCCAGTCTTGAAGGAAGTTGGCGTTGTGGACTCAGGTGGTCAAGGACTGGTCTTCATCTACGAAGGTTTCCTTTCAGCCCTTACTGGCGAATATATTGCATCTGAGGACTTTGTAGCGACTCCTGCTAATATGAGTGAAATGATCAATGCGGAGCACCACAAGTCTGTAGCTGGTCACGTAGCGACTGAGGACATCACATTTGGTTACTGTACTGAAATCATGGTAGCTCTTAAGCAAGGTCCAACCTATGCTAAAGATTTTGACTACGACGAGTTCCGTAACTACTTGAATGAACTCGGGGATTCTCTCCTTGTTGTCAACGATGATGAAATTGTCAAAGTCCATGTCCATACAGAAGATCCAGGACTTGTTATGCAAGAAGGTCTCAAATATGGTAGTTTGGTCAAGGTAAAAGTTGACAATATGCGTAACCAACACGAAGCACAGGTTGAAAAAGAAGCTGCTCAAGTTAGCAAGCCGGCTGAAGAAAAAGAGTATGCTTTGATTGCTGTGGTGGCTGGTAAAGGTCTAGCAGATATCTTCCGTTCTCAAGGCGTGGATTATGTTATCGAAGGTGGTCAAACCATGAACCCTTCAACAGAAGACTTTATCAAGGCTGTTGAACAGGTTAACGCTCGTAATATTATCTTCTTGCCAAACAACAAGAATATCTTCATGGCAGCTCAATCTGCAACAGAAGTTTTGGAACAACCAGCAGTAGTGGTGGAAGCTCGTACTCTTCCTCAAGGATTGACTAGTCTTCTTGCCTTTGATCCAAGCAAGTCCATCGAAGAAAACCAAGAGCGTATGACAGCTGCTCTTAGCGATGTCGTTAGCGGAAGCGTCACAACAGCTGTGCGTGATACAACGATTGATGGCTTAGAAATCCATGAAAACGATAATCTTGGTATGGTGGATGGGAAAATTCTCGTGTCAAACCCTGACATGCACCAAACCTTGACAGAAACCTTGAAACATATGTTGGATGAAGATAGTGAAATCGTAACCTTCTATGTCGGTGAAGACGGAAGCGAAGAACTTGCCAATGAAATTGCTCAAGAAATTGCAGAAGAATTCGAAGACGTTGAAGTTGAGATTCACCAAGGACAACAACCAGTTTACCCATACCTATTTAGTGTGGAATAAGATTAATGAAGGACTGAGAAATCAGTTCTTTTTTCTTTTTGAATAATGAAATCGGTATCTTTTTAATAAAAACAAAAATAACATTCATAAATAAACATTAAAATAGAAAATTCAGAAAATTTCTTCTTTTGTCTTGAAAAATTTTGAAAAAATGGTATGATAGTAACAAGTTATTTTTAAGAGAAGAGAAAGGGGAACAATGGAGAAAATCAGTTTAGAATCTCCTAAGACGGGGTCGGACCTAGTTTTGGAAACACTTCGTGATTTAGGAATTGATACCATCTTTGGTTATCCTGGTGGTGCTGTCTTGCCTTTTTATGATGCGATATATAATTTTAAAGGCATTCGCCACATTCTAGGACGCCATGAGCAAGGTTGTTTGCATGAAGCTGAAGGTTATGCCAAATCAACTGGAAAGTTGGGTGTTGCCGTCGTCACTAGTGGACCAGGAGCAACAAATGCTATTACAGGGATTGCGGATGCCATGAGCGATAGCGTTCCCCTTTTGGTCTTTACAGGTCAGGTGGCGCGAGCAGGGATTGGGAAAGATGCCTTTCAGGAGGCAGACATCGTGGGAATTACCATGCCAATCACTAAGTACAATTACCAAGTTCGTGAGACAGCTGATATCCCTCGTATCATTACGGAAGCTGTCCATATCGCAACTACAGGCCGTCCAGGGCCAGTTGTCATTGACCTACCTAAAGACGTATCTGCTTTAGAAACAGACTTCATTTATTCACCAGAAGTGAACCTACCAAGCTATCAGCCTACTCTTGAGCCAAATGATATGCAAATCAAAAAAATCTTGAAGCAATTATCCAAGGCTAAAAAACCAGTCTTGTTAGCTGGTGGTGGAATTAGTTATGCTGAAGCTGCTGCAGAATTAAATGAATTTGCAGAACGCTATCAGATTCCAGTGGTAACCAGTCTTTTAGGGCAAGGTACGATTGCAACAACTCATCCACTCTTCCTTGGAATGGGAGGTATGCACGGATCTTTCGCAGCTAATATTGCCATGACGGAAGCGGATTTTATGATTAGTATTGGTTGTCGTTTCGATGACCGCTTGACTGGGAATCCTAAGACCTTTGCTAAGAATGCTAAGGTTGCCCACATTGATATTGACCCAGCTGAGATTGGCAAGATTATCAGTGCAGATATCCCTGTGGTGGGTGATGCTAAGAAAGCCTTGCAAATGTTGTTAGCGGAACCAACAGTTCATAACAATACTGAGAAATGGATTGAGAAAGTTACTAAAGACAAGAACCGTGTTCGTTCTTATGACAAGAAAGAGCGTGTGGTTCAACCGCAAGCAGTTATTGAACGAATTGGTGAATTGACCAACGGAGATGCCATTGTGGTCACAGACGTTGGTCAACACCAAATGTGGACAGCTCAGTATTATCCATACCAAAATGAACGTCAGTTAGTGACTTCAGGCGGTTTGGGAACAATGGGATTCGGAATTCCAGCAGCAATCGGTGCTAAAATTGCCAACCCAGATAAAGAAGTAGTCTTGTTCGTTGGGGATGGTGGTTTCCAAATGACCAACCAGGAATTGGCTATTTTGAACATTTACAAGGTGCCAATCAAGGTGGTCATGCTGAACAACCACTCACTTGGAATGGTTCGCCAGTGGCAGGAATCCTTCTATGAAGGTAGAACATCTGAGTCGGTCTTTGATACCCTTCCTGATTTCCAATTGATGGCACAGGCTTATGGCATTAAAAACTATAAGTTTGACAATCCTGAGACCTTGGCTCAAGACCTTGAAGTCATCACTGAGGATGTTCCTATGCTAATCGAGGTAGATATTTCTCGTAAGGAACAGGTATTACCAATGGTACCAGCTGGTAAGAGTAATCATGAGATGTTGGGGGTGAAGTTCCATGCGTAGAATGTTAACAGCAAAACTACAAAATCGTTCAGGAGTCCTCAATCGCTTTACCGGTGTCCTATCTCGTCGTCAGGTTAATATCGAAAGCATTTCTGTTGGAGCAACAGAAGATCCGAATGTATCGCGTATCACCATTATTATTGATGTAGCTTCACATGATGAAGTGGAGCAAATCATCAAGCAACTCAATCGTCAGATTGATGTGATTCGCATTCGAGATATTACAGACAAGCCTCATTTGGAACGCGAGGTGATTTTGGTTAAGATGTCAGCGCCAGCTGAGAAGCGTGCTGAGATTCTAGCTATTATTCAACCTTTCCGTGCAACGGTGGTAGACGTAGCACCAAGCTCGATTACCATTCAAATGACAGGAAATGCTGAAAAGAGTGAAGCTCTATTGCGAGTCATTCGACCATACGGTATTCGCAATATTGCTCGTACGGGTGCAACTGGATTTACCCGCGATTAATACTCTTCGAAAATCAAATTCAAACCACGTCAGCTTCGCCTTGCCGTACTCAAGTACAGCCTGCGGCTAGCTTCCTAGTTTGCTCTTTGATTTTCATTGAGTATAAAAATCCAACTTAAATTTGTTAAACCAGCCTAAAAGGCAATAAATAATAGAAAAGAGAGAAAAAACTATGGCAGTTCAAATGGAATACGAAAAAGATGTTAAAGTAGCAGCACTTGACGGTAAAAAAATCGCCGTTATCGGTTATGGTTCACAAGGACATGCGCATGCTCAAAACTTGCGTGATTCAGGTCGTGATGTTATCATCGGTGTACGTCCAGGTAAATCTTTTGACAAAGCAAAAGAAGATGGATTTGATACTTACACAGTAGCAGAAGCAACTAAATTAGCTGACGTTATCATGATTTTGGCACCAGATGAAATCCAACAAGAATTGTACGAAGCAGAAATCGCTCCAAACTTGGAAGCTGGAAACGCAGTTGGATTTGCTCATGGTTTCAACATCCACTTTGAATTTATCAAAGTTCCTGCAGATGTAGATGTCTTTATGTGTGCTCCTAAAGGGCCAGGACACTTGGTACGTCGTACTTACGAAGAAGGATTTGGTGTACCAGCTCTTTACGCAGTATACCAAGATGCAACAGGAAATGCTAAAAACATTGCTATGGACTGGTGTAAAGGTGTTGGAGCAGCTCGTGTAGGTCTTCTTGAAACAACTTACAAAGAAGAAACTGAAGAAGATTTGTTTGGTGAACAAGCTGTACTTTGTGGTGGTTTGACTGCCCTTATCGAAGCAGGTTTCGAAGTCTTGACAGAAGCAGGATACGCTCCAGAATTGGCTTACTTTGAAGTTCTTCACGAAATGAAATTGATCGTTGACTTGATCTACGAAGGTGGATTCAAGAAAATGCGTCAATCTATTTCAAACACTGCTGAATACGGTGACTATGTATCAGGTCCACGTGTCATTACTGAGCAAGTTAAAGAAAACATGAAAGCTGTCTTGGCAGATATCCAAAATGGTAAATTTGCAAATGACTTTGTAAATGACTATAAAGCTGGACGTCCAAAATTGACTGCTTACCGTGAACAAGCAGCAAACCTTGAAATTGAAAAAGTTGGTGCAGAATTGCGTAAAGCAATGCCATTCGTTGGTAAAAACGACGATGATGCATTCAAGATCTATAACTAATTGATAGAAATCAAGTTGAAGGCGAGTTGGGGGGACCTAACTCGCTTTTATAATCAATTCATCTCTGTTTGAGAGGATGGATTGCGATAGTATGAATAGTCTAGGAGAAAAAGATGTTAAGTTCAAAAGATATCATCAAGGCTCATAAGGTCTTGAACGGTGTGGTTGTGAATACTCCACTGGATTATGACCATTATTTATCGGAGAAGTATGGTGCTAAGATTTATTTGAAAAAAGAAAATGCCCAACGTGTTCGTTCCTTTAAAATTCGTGGTGCCTATTATGCTATTTCTCAGCTCAGCAAGGAAGAGCGTGAGCGTGGGGTAGTCTGTGCTTCTGCGGGAAATCATGCGCAGGGAGTTGCTTATACTTGTAATGAGATGAAAATTCCTGCTACTATTTTTATGCCCATTACCACTCCGCAACAAAAGATTGGTCAAGTTCGCTTTTTTGGTGGTGAGTTCGTAACCATTAAACTAGTTGGAGATACCTTTGATGCTTCTGCTAAAGCAGCTCAAGAATTTACAGTTTCTGAAAATCGTACCTTTATTGATCCTTTTGATGATGCCCATGTTCAGGCAGGTCAAGGAACAGTTGCTTATGAGATTTTAGAAGAAGCTCGAAAAGAATCGATTGATTTTGATGCTGTCTTGGTTCCTGTTGGTGGTGGCGGTCTCATTGCTGGGGTTTCTACCTATATCAAGGAAACAAGTCCAGAAATTGAAGTCATTGGGGTAGAGGCTAATGGAGCGCGTTCCATGAAGGCGGCTTTTGAAGCTGGCGGTCCGGTCAAACTCAAGGAAATTGACAAATTTGCGGATGGGATTGCTGTCCAAAAGGTGGGACAGTTGACCTATGAGGCAACTCGCCAACATGTTCAGACTTTAGTAGGTGTCGATGAGGGATTGATTTCTGAAACCTTGATTGACCTCTACTCTAAGCAAGGGATTGTCGCAGAACCTGCTGGAGCAGCTAGTATTGCCTCTTTAGAAGTTTTAGCTGAATATATCAAGGGGAAAACCATTTGTTGTATCATTTCTGGAGGAAATAATGATATCAACCGTATGCCAGAAATGGAAGAGCGTGCCTTGATTTATGATGGGATCAAGCATTACTTTGTAGTCAATTTTCCACAGCGTCCAGGGGCTTTGCGTGAGTTTGTAAATGATATCCTGGGACCAAATGATGATATCACACGTTTTGAGTATATCAAGCGAGCTAGCAAGGGTACAGGGCCTGTACTGATTGGGATTGCCTTGGCAGATAAGCATGATTATGCAGGCTTGATTCGTCGAATGGAAGGTTTTGATCCATCTTATATTAACTTAAATGGTAATGAAACGCTCTATAATATGCTTGTTTGAGGACTAAAAAAAATATCATATTATTTGCACAACTGATGTATAGGTGCTATAATGAGGATGAAGAAAGGGGGCGATTCCTATGGACTTAGGAAATCTATCGTGCTATTTCTACTACAACTCACTATAGCACCTATTATTTTTGATTTTGTTTATATTAAGGTGACAGAATTACTTACTATATATAAGGAAATTTTTTGAAATCCCCAATTGTATAGATCCCTAATTTGAATTTTCTCTAAATATAATAGGAATCAGAAAAAATAATCAATGTTTGTGAGATGGTTGCTAGGTGAGTTGGCCGAAAAAACTCGTGAGATAAACAATAGTGCTAGACATGAAACAGCTAGTGATACTGTTTTTAAATGGCTAGCTGGAAAGCGGGTAAGTAATCAGAAGGTGCAAGATTGGACAATGTAAGTAGTACCGGTTGTGAAACGAATAAGATATAGATAAGGACAGGAAAGGAACCAAAGAAGGAGAAAGAAAACGGAATGGTTTAGAGATAGTGTGGAGTGAAAGACTATCTTTAGTGGACTTGTTGATTTAAAAGGAATATATAGCATGAAATAGTAAATCCTGTCTATCCTATTGAGAAACTGGCATTCAGTGCAAAGGAATATTTTTACAAGTTTAAAGTTTAATAATGCAATTGTTTTTTAGGAGCATACTAATGGGTTATAGTAAGCAAAAACCTATATATTATCGGCTTTAAAAAGGAAGTAAGAAGATTCTGAATCATTTATTTTATTGAATATATGTTTTTTTATTGACAAAAGACATAAAAACGTATAGAATAATATAACGTAAAGAAGAAAATAGGAGAAGAACATGGCTAAGTCAAACTTTGAAAAAGTAGAATCAGTTGTTGGCTGGGTTCGTGATAAGAAAATCACAGGCTACCGTATCTCTAAAGAAACGAATGCGCGTGAAATGTCTATCATTGCTCTAGCGCAGGGTCGTGCAAAAGTAAAAAATATTTCATTTGAAACAGCTCTAGGTTTAATTGATTTCTATGAAAAAAATCATGAAAAATTTGAAGATTAATCTTTGGATAATGGCGGATTCTTGAATAGGGTCTGCCTTTTCATTTTGATACTCAATGAAAATCAAAGAGCAAACTAGGAAGCTAGCTGTAGGCTGCTCAAAGCACTGCTTTGAGGTTGTAAATAAGACTGACAGAGTCAGTAACATATACCTACGGCAAGGCGAAGCTGACGTGGTTTGAAGAGATTTTCGAAGAGTATGAGGACAGCAAAAAGACTGCACGGTTGATGCAGCCTTTTCTTTTTATTTAAGATAGCGTTGAAGGAATTCTTTTGTACGGTCTTCTTTAGGATTGGTGAAGAGGTCTTCTGGTTTGCCTTCTTCAGCAATCACACCCTTATCCATAAAGATCACACGGTGAGAGACATCACGGGCGAATTCCATCTCGTGGGTTACAACAATCATGGTCAAACCTTCCTGAGCTAGATCCTGCATGATTTTGAGGACTTCTCCAACCATTTCTGGATCGAGAGCTGATGTTGGCTCATCAAAGAGAATGGCGTCCGGATTCATGGAGAGGGCACGAGCGATGGCCACACGTTGTTTTTGACCACCTGAGAGTTGTTTAGGTTTCGCTTGCCAGTAGCGTTCGCCCATACCGACCTTTTCAAGGTTTTCTTTGGCAATCTTTTCAGCTTCTGTACGTTCGCGTTTAAGGACAGTCGTCTGAGCGACAATTGTGTTTTCAAGAACGTTGAGATTTTCAAAGAGGTTAAAGGATTGGAACACCATCCCCAACTTTTCACGGTATTGCGTGAGATCATAGCCTTTTTCGAGGACGTTTTGTCCATGATAAAGAATTTGTCCATCAGTTGGCGTTTCAAGAAGGTTAATGGAGCGTAGGAAGGTCGATTTCCCGCTTCCTGAGCTTCCGATGATAGAGATAACCTCTCCCTTGTGGACAGTAAGAGAAATGTCTTTTAGCACTTCGTTTTGGCCATAGGATTTTTTGAGGTGTTTAATTTCAAGGATTGCTTGGGTCATTATTTCAAATCCTCCGTTTGCATTTGGTTAGCACCTGTAGTATAGGTATCCATGTCCATTCGGCGTTCGATGAAGCGTAGGATACGTGTTACGGTGAAGGTGAGGACAAAGTAAATCACAGCGATGATTGTAAATGTCTGGAAGTATTGATAAGTTTGCGTTGCCACAGTATTTCCTGAGAAATAAAGTTCGACAACAGAGATAACGTTCAATACAGATGTATCTTTGATATTGATGACAAATTCATTACCAGTTGCTGGTAGGATGTTACGGACTACCTGAGGTAGGACAATCTTACGCATGGTTTGGTTATGAGTCATACCAAGAGCAGTAGCGGCTTCAAATTGTCCCTTGTCAACTGCTAGGATACCACCACGAACGATTTCAGTCATGTAGGCACCAGTGTTGATTGAAACGATGAAGATAGCAGCCAGTGTGCGGTCAAGGTTGATCCCGAAAGCTTGAGCAGTTCCATAGTAGATAACCATCGATTGAACAATCATAGGTGTACCACGGAAAATTTCGATGTAGATATTGAGGATCCAGCCGACTAGTTTTTGTAGGCCGTAAATGGCTTTGTTTTCAGAGAGAGGAGCAGTACGGAAAACACCAATCGCAAGACCGATAATGAGACCTATGATGGTTCCGACGATAGAGATTAAAAGAGTGATACCAGCACCACGCAAAAGTTGTTGCCAGTTTTCAGAAAGAATTTTAGCGACTTGGTTAAAGAAACTACTGCTAGTCTCTTCAGTTGTTGTAGCTTCGGCAGGTTGCTCCTTGATCATACGGTCCATCAAGGCAACTTGGTCATCTTTCGAAATGGTTTCAATGCTGGCATTGATTTGGTTAATCCGAATGTCATCTTTACGAAGTCCAATGGCGATAGCTGTATCTTCTTCCCCGGTTTTGAACCCTGGTTCTACTTGAATCATCTTAAACTTAGAGTTAGCAGCTTCGGCAGTCAGAGCTTCTGGTCGTTCAGAAACATAAGCATCGATGACACCAGCCTCAAGAGCTTGGCGCATTTGAGCGAAATCTCCCATGGCAGTTTCTTTTTTAGCGCCTGAGATTTGTGAAATCAAGTCATAAAGGTAAACACCTTGTTGAGAAGTGATTTTCGCACCGTTAAAGTCATCCAAAGATTTGGCATTTGCGTAGGTAGAATCTTTTTTGACAAGTAGGACAGGCTCGCTAGTGTAGTAACTGCTTGAAAAGGCGATTTCTTGTTTGCGTTCGGCAGTTGGACTCATACCTGCGATAATCATATCAATTTTACCAGAAGTAAGGGCAGGGACTAGACCTTCCCACTTGGTCTTAACAACCAAAGGCTCTTTGCCTAAGTCCTTAGCAATTTTCTTGGCAATTTGGACATCGTATCCATTGGCGTACTGGTTGGTTCCATCGATTTTGACAGCTCCATTGCTGTCATCATCCTGAGTCCAGTTAAAGGGGGCATATGCTGCTTCCATCCCGATGCGTAAATATTCATCAGCTTGAGCAACATTGACAAGTCCTAGCATCAGCAAGAGACTTGTGAAAATAGATAAGTATATTTTTCTCATGATTTCTCCTATTTCTAATCTATTAAAAAATAACTGTCTCCTATTTTATCGAAAAAAACTTTATTTTTCAATATGGGTAAGCCCTTACTTGAGAAAAAATGATATAATGATAGCAAAGATAAAAAGGGGGCTTAGTTGATGAAAAAAACTTTTTTCTTACTAGTGTTAGGCTTATTTTGCCTTCTGCCATTCTCTGTTTTTGCCATTGATTTCAATATAAACTCCTACCAAGGGGATTTGTATATTCATGCAGACAATACGGCAGAATTTAGACAGAAGATAGTTTATCAGTTTGAGGAGGACTTTAAGGGCCAAATCGTGGGACTTGGACGTGCTGGCAAGATGCCTAGCGGATTTGACATTGACCCTCATCCAAAGGTTCAGGCATCGAAAAATGGTGCTGAACTAGCAGACGTTACTAGCGAAGTGATAGAAGGCGCAGATGGTTATACTGTTAAAGTTTATAATCCAGGTCAGGAAGGTGACACAGTTGAAGTTGACCTTGTCTGGAACTTAAAGAATTTGCTTTTTTTATATGATGATATCGCTGAATTAAATTGGCAACCTCTGACAGATAGTTCAGGGGCTATTGGAAAGTTTGAATTTCATGTAAGGGGAGAAAAGGGGGCTGAAAAACTCTTTTTCCACACAGGAAAACTTTTTAAAGAAGGAACGGTTGAAAATAGTAACCTTGATTATACTATTCGTTTAGACAATCTTCCGTCTAAGCGTGGAGTTGAATTGCATGCCTACTGGCCTCGAACTGATTTTGCTAGCGCTATGGATCAGGGCTTGAAAGGGAATCGTTTAGAAGAGTTTAATAAGATAGAAGACTCGATTGTTAGAGAAAAAGAGCAGAGTAAACAACTCGTCACTTGGGTCTTCCCTTCCATACTTTCTATCACCTTGTTATTGAGCGTTTGCTTCTATTTCATCTATAGAAGAAAGACCACTCCTTCAGTCAAATATGCCAAAAATCATCGTCTCTACGAACCACCAATGGAATTAGAGCCTATGGTTTTATCAGAAGCAGTCTACTCGACCTCCTTGGAGGAAGTGAGTCCCTTAGTCAAGGGGGCTGGCAAATTCACCTTTGATCAACTCATTCAAGCTACCTTGCTAGATGTGATAGACCGTGGGAATGTTTCTATTATTTCAGAAGGAGATGCAGTTGGCTTGAGGCTGGTAAGAGAAGATGGTTTGTCAAGCTTTGAGAAAGACTGTCTAAATCTGGCTTTTTCAGGCAAAAAAGAAGAAACTCTTTCCAATTTGTTTGCAGATTATAAGGTATCTGATAGTCTTTATCGTAGAGCAAAAGCCTCTGATGAAAAACGGATTCAAGCAAAGGGGCGTCAGCTCAAATCTTCTTTTGAAGAAGTATTGAAAGAGATGCAAGAAGGAGTGAGAAATCGAGTTTCCTTCTGGGGACTTCCGGATTATTATCGTCCTTTGACTGGTGGGGAAAAGGCCTTACAAGTGGGTATGGGACTCTCCACTATCTTGCCCCTATTTATAGGATTTGGTTTGTTCTTGTACAGTTTGGATGTTCATGGTTATCTTTACCTCCCCTTGCCAATACTTGGTTTTCTAGGTTTGGTTTTGGCTGTTTTCTATTATTGGAAGCTTCGACTAGATAATCGTGATGGTGTCCTAAATGAAGCAGGGGCAGAAGTCTACTATCTCTGGACCAGTTTTGAAAATATGTTACGTGAGATTGCGAGATTGGATCAGGCTGAATTGGAAAGTATTGTGGTCTGGAATCGCCTCTTGGTCTATGCGACCTTATTTGGCTATGCTGACAAGGTCAGTCGTTTGATGAAGGTTCATCATATTCAAGTGGAAAATCCAGATATCAATCTCTATGTAGCTTATGGCTGGCACAGTATGTTTTATCATTCAAGTGCGCAAATGAGCCATTATGCCAGCATCGCAAACACAGCAAGCACCTACTCCGTATCTTCTGGAAGTGGAAGTTCTGGTGGTGGCTTCTCTGGAGGCGGTGGCGGTGGCAGTATCGGCGCCTTTTAAAGAGAGCTGTCATAGACTGAAAAATATGCTATAATGGAAGATAGAAAAAAGGAGTAATCTATGTATCTTATTGAAATTTTAAAATCTATCTTCTTCGGGATTGTGGAAGGAATTACGGAATGGTTGCCGATTTCCAGTACAGGTCACTTGATTTTAGCAGAGGAATTTATCCAATACCAAAATCAAAATGAAGCCTTTATGTCCATGTTTAATGTCGTGATTCAGCTTGGTGCTATTTTAGCGGTCATGGTAATTTACTTTAACAAGCTCAATCCTTTTAAATCGACAAAGGACAAGCAGGAAGTTCGTAAGACTTGGAGACTGTGGTTGAAGGTCTTGGTTGCCACTTTGCCTTTACTTGCCGTCTTTAAATTTGATGATTGGTTTGACACCCACTTCCATAATATGGTTTCTGTTGCTCTTATGTTGATTATCTATGGGATTGCCTTTATCTATTTGGAAAAGCGCAATAAAGCGCGTGCTATCGAACCAAGTGTGACAGAGTTGGATAAGCTTCCTTATACGACAGCTTTCTATATCGGACTCTTCCAAGTTCTTGCCCTTTTACCAGGAACCAGCCGTTCTGGGGCAACGATTGTCGGTGGTTTATTGAATGGAACCAGTCGTTCTGTTGTAACGGAATTTACCTTCTATCTTGGAATTCCTGTTATGTTTGGAGCCAGTGCTTTAAAGATTTTCAAATTTGTGAAAGCAGGACAGCTCTTGAGCTTTGGGCAATTATTCTTGCTCTTGGTTGCGATGGGAGTAGCTTTTGCAGTCAGCATGGTCGCTATTCGTTTCTTGACAAGTTATGTGAAAAAACACGACTTTACCCTTTTCGGTAAATACCGTATCGTGCTTGGTAGTGTCTTGCTATTGTATAGCTTTGTCCGTTTATTTGTATAAGAAAAACCTTGAAGGGGTAACTCTTCAAGGTTTTATACTCTTCGAAAATCTCTTAAAACTGCATCAGCTATATCTGCAACCTCAAAACAGTGTTTTGAGCAGCCTGCGGCTAGCTTTCTAGTTTGCTCTTTGATTTTCATTGAGCTTTAAAATCCAGTTACGGTAATCCCTAACAGGCGGACACCTCTTTCTTTCTCGTCTAACTCTTCATAGAGTTGCAGGGCTATTTGGCTGATTTGACTAGCATCCTGTGTTTTTTGAGTCAGACTTTTTCGTTTAGTAAGAGTTGAAAAGTCTTCGTAGCGGATTTTCAGAATGACAATTTTTCCAGTTTTTTCTTGTTGACTGAGATTGAGAGCGACTCTTTCTGATAGGAGAGTCAGCTCTTTTTTAATGTCTTCCTCGGAACGGAGAATCTTTCCATAGGTTTTCTCCTTACCGATTGACTTACGGATGCGATTTGATTTAACTGGGGAATTGTGAATACCTCGAGCCTTTCGATAAAGGTCATAGCCCAGTCTGCCAAAGCGGTCTATTAGGGTCACTTCAGGAACTTCAAGTAAATCAGCGCCAGTAAAAATACCCATTTGATGCAGACGTTCTACCGTCTTTTTCCCCACTCCATGAAATTTAGCAATATCCATTTGTTTGAGAAAATCCTCAGCTTGGTCAGGTAGAATCACTGTCAGACCATGTGGTTTTTGATAATCACTGGCCATTTTAGCTAAGAATTTGTTATAAGAAACACCGGCAGAAGCAGTCAGATGGAGTTCTTGCCAGATATCCTCTTGAATGAGGCGAGCAATTTTGACCGCTGACCTGATACCGAGTTTATTTTCTGTTACATCCAAATAGGCTTCGTCAATGCTCATGGGTTCAATCAAATCTGTATAGCGCTTAAAAATCGATCGAAACTGGAGGCCCACAGCTTTATATTTTTCATAATTTCCTGAGATGAAGATTGCCTGGGGACAGCGTTCATAGGCTTCCTTGGAACTCATGGCAGAATGGACACCAAAAGCTCGTGCCTCATAGCTACAGGTAGAAACGACTCCCCGTCCACCTGTTTGCCGAGGGTCGCTTCCGATAATGACAGGTTTTCCTCTGAGTTTAGGATTATCCCTGATTTCTACCGCAGCAAAAAAGGCATCCATGTCAATATGGATGATTTTTCTTGACAGATCATTTAATAAGGGAAAAATCAACATGCCTAGCACCTTTTTACTGCTTATTTTCTTTTATTATACCCTTTTTTCTGAAAAAAAGAAAAAAGACTTTATTTTTTTCAAAAATATAATACAGTTTGAGATAAAATATAGACTGTTTTAGAAAAGAAAGTGTAAAAATAGGGATTTATCACTTGTTGAAATCGGTTACTGTATGGTATACTTGTCTCATGAATGTAACAGATGGATGTTACTAGAAAGAAAAAAGAGGACATTAACATGGTTGTTAAGACAGTTGTTGAAGCACAAGATATTTTTGACAAAGCTTGGGAAGGCTTCAAAGGCGTAGATTGGAAAGAAAAAGCAAGTGTATCACGCTTCGTACAAGCTAACTACACACCTTATGATGGAGACGAAAGCTTCCTTGCAGGACCAACAGAACGTTCACTTCACATCAAAAAAATTGTAGAAGAAACGAAGGCTCACTACGAAGAAACTCGTTTCCCAATGGACACTCGTCCAACATCTATCGCTGATATCCCAGCAGGATTTATCGATAAAGAAAACGAAGTTATCTTTGGTATCCAAAATGACGAACTCTTCAAATTGAACTTCATGCCAAAAGGTGGTATCCGTATGGCTGAAACTACTTTGAAAGAAAATGGATACGAACCAGACCCAGCTGTTCACGAAATCTTCACTAAATACGTAACAACAGTTAACGACGGTATCTTCCGCGCTTACACTTCAAACATTCGTCGCGCTCGTCACGCACACACTGTAACTGGTCTTCCAGATGCATACTCACGCGGACGTATCATCGGTGTTTACGCACGTCTTGCTCTTTACGGTGCAGACTACTTGATGCAAGAAAAAGTAAACGACTGGAATGCAATCGAAGAAATCGATGAAGAAACAATCCGTCTTCGTGAAGAAATCAACCTTCAATACCAAGCATTGCAACAAGTTGTTCGCTTGGGTGATCTTTACGGAGTTGACGTTCGCAAACCAGCGATGAACGTTAAAGAAGCAATCCAATGGGTTAACATTGCCTTCATGTCTGTCTGCCGTGTTATCAACGGTGCTGCTACATCTCTAGGACGTGTGCCAATCGTATTGGACATCTTTGCAGAACGTGACCTTGCTCGTGGTACATTTACTGAATCAGAAATCCAAGAATTCGTTGATGATTTCGTTATGAAACTTCGTACAGTTAAATTTGCTCGTACAAAAGCTTATGACCAATTGTACTCAGGTGACCCAACTTTCATTACAACTTCTATGGCTGGTATGGGTAACGACGGTCGTCACCGTGTTACTAAGATGGACTACCGTTTCTTGAACACTCTTGACAATATCGGTAACTCTCCAGAACCAAACTTGACAGTTCTTTGGACTGACAAATTGCCATACAACTTCCGTCGCTACTGTATGCACATGAGCCACAAACACTCTTCAATCCAATACGAAGGTGTTACAACAATGGCCAAAGACGGATACGGTGAAATGAGCTGTATCTCATGCTGTGTGTCACCACTTGACCCAGAAAATGAAGAACAACGCCACAACATCCAGTACTTCGGTGCACGTGTAAACGTATTGAAAGCTCTTCTTACTGGTTTGAACGGTGGTTACGACGATGTTCACAAAGACTACAAAGTATTTGACATCGAACCAATTCGTGACGAAGTTCTTGAATTCGAATCAGTTAAAGAAAACTTTGAAAAATCTCTTGACTGGTTGACTGACACTTACGTAGATGCTTTGAACATCATCCACTACATGACTGATAAGTACAACTACGAAGCTGTTCAAATGGCCTTCTTGCCAACTAAACAACGTGCAAACATGGGATTCGGTATCTGTGGATTTGCTAACACTGTTGATACATTGTCAGCTATCAAATACGCTACAGTTAAACCAATCCGTGACGAAAATGGCTACATCTACGATTACGAAACAATCGGTGAATACCCACGTTGGGGTGAAGATGATCCTCGTTCAAACGAATTGGCAGAATGGTTGATTGAAGCTTACACAACTCGTCTACGTAGCCACAAACTTTACAAAGACGCTGAAGCTACAGTATCACTTTTGACAATCACATCTAACGTTGCTTACTCTAAACAAACTGGTAACTCACCAGTTCACAAAGGTGTATACCTCAACGAAGATGGTTCTGTGAACTTGTCTAAACTTGAATTCTTCTCACCAGGTGCTAACCCATCTAACAAAGCTAAAGGTGGATGGTTGCAAAACTTGAACTCACTTTCTAGCCTTGACTTTAGTTATGCAGCTGACGGTATCTCATTGACAACTCAAGTTTCACCTCGTGCTCTTGGTAAGACTCGTGACGAACAAGTTGATAACTTAGTAACAATCCTTGATGGTTACTTCGAAAACGGTGGACAACACGTTAACTTGAACGTTATGGACTTGAACGATGTTTACGAAAAGATCATGTCTGGTGAAGACGTTATCGTACGTATCTCTGGATACTGTGTAAACACTAAATACCTCACTCCAGAACAAAAAACTGAATTGACACAACGTGTCTTCCACGAAGTTCTTTCAATGGATGATGCCTTGGATGCATTGAGCTAATCAAGTTCTTGAATAATGAAATAAGTAACCCTCGGTCAGTCGACTGAGGGTTGTTTTTTGGATTATTAAATTCCTTAAGTCAGGCACTGAAATATCTGACCGGGATTCAAAGATACTTGTTGAGTTGCGGGAAGTATTTGAAAATAAAAACACCACACTTTGTAAGACACAAGGTGTGGTTGTATTTTATCTCTTAGACCAGGTTCTCTTCATAAAGAGAAGTAAGATTGGATAAATCTCCAAACGACCTGCAATCATTGCAAAGGAGAGGAGAATTTTTGAGATAGGGCTAAAGATTGAGAAACTAGATGTCGTTCCTAGAATAGGCCCGATATTATTGAAACAGCTAAAGACAGCGCTGGTCACAACCAGAAAATCATTGCTATCTAGGCTGACAATAAAGATAAGTGCTAGCAAAATCATAGAATAGATGACAAAGTACTTGAGAATCTTATGCTGGGTATCTTTGTCAATCACAGTTTTATTAATATGGAGGGTCAAAACACGGTGGGGCGATAGGATTGACAAAATTTGATTTTTGGCAATTTTTGAAAGGATGAGGCCTCGAATAACCTTGAGTCCACCTGCGGTTGAACCAGCAGAACCACCGATTCCCATGAGGAAGAGAAGGATAAACTGGGAGAAGAGGGGCCAGTTGGTAATGTCTCCGTAACCAAAACCAGTTGTTGTAATGATATTGGAAACCTGGAAGAAGGCCATTTCAAAACTCTTTGAAAATCCTGGATAGAGATAGAGGGTATTAAGGCTAATCAAGCCTGTAGAAAGCAGAACAATGACCAGGTAAGCACGAAGTTCCTCGTCACCAAAGAAGGCTTTGACCCGACGGAGCATGAGGTAGTAGTAGAGATTGAAATTTACCCCAAAAACCAAAACTCCGATACTAACTATATAGGTAATCAGTGAGCTACCATAGTGGGCGATTCCATCATTATAGACTGTAAAACCTCCTGTACCTGCTGTTCCCATGGCAATGACAAAACTATCAAATAGGGGCATGCCAGCCAGATAATAGATGATGACAAAGAGGGAGAAGAGAGCTAGATAAAGGAGATAGAGAATCTGGGCAGTATTTTTGAGTTTGGATACAACCTTGCCAAAAACAGGGCCAGGAACCTCAGCTTTCATCACTTCTAGGTGGCTATTCTTGGCATTGTCCATAATAGCAAGTGCAAAAACAAGCACTCCCATCCCTCCAATCAAGTGGGTAAAACTTCGCCAGAAGAGGAGGGAACGACTGAGAACCGAAACGTCGTTCAGAATAGTTGCTCCAGTAGTTGTAAAGCCAGAACTGATTTCAAAAAAGGCATCGATAACGCTGGGAATTTGCTTAGCAAAAACAAAGGGGAGACCGCCAAAGAAGGACCAAAGGATCCAACAGAGGGCAACAATCAAGACTCCCTCCTTGGCATAAATCCGTTGATTTTTGGGCTTTTGTAAAATTCCTGAACCGCCTAGTAATACGAGAATCCCTATTGTTGAAAAGAGGGCCGTAAAGACTTGGCTCGATTCACGGTAATAGAGAGCGACAGACACAGGAACCAAAAGAAGAACAGCTTCAATCAAAAGTAATTTTGAAAGGAGGTAACGAATCATACTTTTATTCATTTCTTACCTCGCGATCAAGTCATAAATCTTAGTGATGTTTGGCAACAAAGTTGTTACTAGGAGCTTGTCTCCAACTTCCAACATATCCTCCCCAGTAGGGAAAATAGTTTTGCCCTTTCGAATGATAGCTGCAATAAGAACCCCTTTTTTCAATTTCAGTTGAGAAAGAGGTTTGGCAGTCATCTTATTAGCTTCCTTGATATGGAATTGCAGGGTTTCGATTTGGCCATTGGCTAGATGGTGCATGGCCTGAAGGTCTGAATACTGGGCATTAACACGACCACGAATAAAGTGCATGATTGTATCTACAGCAATACTTTTAGGTGTGATGATACTTGAAAAATCAGGCGCATTGATAATCTCGAGGAGACTGGTACGATTGACCTTAGTGATATTTTTTTGTACACCTACCCTGTCAAGGAACATAGAGGTAATCAGATTTTCCTCATCGACCCCTGTTAGAGTCGCAACGGCATCATAGTTTTGAGCACTTTCTTCCAGCAGGATATCTTTTGCGGTACCATCTCCTTGAACGATGTAGAGATTTGGGAATTTCTCGCTAAAGAAGCTAGCGATTTCAGGATTGATTTCAATAACCTTGGTATCGATACGACTGTCTTTGAGGATACCTAGTAGATAATAGGCAATTCTCCCAGCTCCAACAATAAGAAGACTCTTCACGGCACGAGACTTGAAATAATTATGGAAGAGCATCATGTCAACACGGTTACCAGTGACAAAGATTCTATCTTTATCCTGTATGGTCATGTCACCACTTGGGATGATAATTTGATGATCTCTTTCTATCGCACATACAATGACATTGCCAAATTTTTTCCGAAAATCAGAAATGGGCATTTGGCAAAGACCACTTGAGGATTTAACAGTGAATTCCATCAAGCTGACCCGTCCACCAAAGAAACGTTCGACAGAGAGGGCGTTGGGGAAGTCAATGATATTCGCGATAGCGCGGGCAGCCAAGAGCTCAGGGTTAACGATAAGAGAAAAACCGAGAATATTCTTTTCCTTGAAATAAGAGTTAGAATATTCAGGGTTCCGCACCCGAACGATGGTCTCTTTAGCTCCCATTTTTTTGGCTAGAACGGCTGCAATCATGTTCACTTCATCGTATTCAGTCAGGGCGATAAAGATATCACAATCCTGGACACTGGCTTGCTCAAGGATGGTAAAATCAGCCCCGTTACCAAGGATACCCATGATATCAAAGCGATTAACAATATGATTGAGAACAGCTTCGTCTTGCTCAATCAGCAAAACATCATGCTTTTCTGCAACCAAGGAGCGACAGAGGGCAGAACCAACTTTTCCCCCTCCGACAAGGATAATTTTCATAATAAAACCTACTTCTTCATTATGTAACTATCATACCTTTTTTCAAGAAAAAATGCATCTACTAGCTAATCACCAGAGTTTTTAGTAGGAAATTTGCTATAAGGTAAAACTATACCCTAATCAATTGAAATAGCTATTAGCACCTTTCTCTGAAATATGGTATGATAAAGGATATACAAGGAGATAAAATGAATAATAATTTACTGGTATTACAATCAGACTTTGGTCTGGTTGATGGTGCGGTATCGGCTATGATTGGAGTGGCTTTAGAAGAATCTCCAACCTTAAAAATCCATCACTTGACGCACGATATCACGCCTTATAATATTTTTGAGGGGAGCTATCGTCTCTTTCAGACGGTGGATTACTGGCCTGAGGGAACGACATTTGTATCGGTGGTCGATCCAGGTGTCGGTTCGAAACGTAAGAGTGTGGTTGCCAAGACTGCAAAAAATCAATACATTGTCACGCCAGATAATGGGACGCTTTCTTTTATCAAGAAACACGTTGGCATTGTAGCTATTCGTGAGATTTCTGAAGTGGCCAATAGACGTCAAAATACAGAGCATTCTTATACCTTCCACGGTCGAGATGTCTATGCCTATACTGGTGCTAAATTAGCCAGTGGTCACATTAGTTTTGAGGAAGTGGGGCCTGAACTCAGTGTGGACCAGATTGTAGAACTCCCAGTCGTAGAGACCATCATTGAAGATCATCTGGTCAAGGGAGCTATTGATATTCTGGATGTGCGTTTTGGTTCGCTCTGGACCTCTATCACGCGAGAAGAATTTTACAAGCTGGAACCAGAATTTGGTGACCGTTTTGAAGTGACTGTCTATCATGCAGATATGCTGGTCTATCAAAATCAGGTTGTCTATGGCAAATCATTTGCAGATGTGAGAATTGGGCAACCCATCCTTTACATCAACTCTCTCTATCGTTTAGGTCTGGCTATCAACCAAGGTTCTTTTGCCAAGGCTTATAATGTAGGTGTCGGTTCATCTTGGACCATTGAAATAAAGAAAATAGAAGGATAAAATAGGAGAATATAGATGAAAAATCAATCAATTAAACAAGTTGTTGCTATCGGTGTTGGAGCTGCGCTCTTTGTTGTCATCGGGATGATCAGCATTCCGACCCCTGTTCCAAATACAAGCATCCAGCTTCAGTATGCGGTACAGAGCCTCTTGTCAATCATTTTTGGCCCTCTAGTTGGTCTACTTGTTGGTTTAATTGGGCATGCGGTGAAGGACTCTCTTGCTGGCTACGGTCTTTGGTGGACTTGGATTATCGCTAGCGGTCTCTTTGGTCTAGCTGTCGGACTTTTTAGAAAATACATTCGAGTAACACAGGGTGTTTTTGAGTTGAAGGATATTGTCTTCTTTAACCTCATTCAGATTGTTGCAAATGCTCTTGTTTGGGGTGTCTTGGCACCACTTGGAGACGTTGTGATTTATCAAGAAGCGGCAGAAAAAGTATTTGCCCAAGGGATTGTTGCGGGAATTGCTAATGCTGTAACTGTAGCTATCGCAGGTACTCTTCTCTTGCTAGCTTATTCACGTACGCAGACTCGTTCAGGAAGTTTGAAAAAGGATTAACATAAGGGAAAAGGCTGGACAACCAGTCTTTTTCGATGTTTATTGATTAGTTAGGCAAGTAAGCTATGATAGGAATCTTTTTGGCGCTAAGTTTTTCAGAGAAGAGTCTGCAAGAAGGGTTCGATTTATGATAAAATAGAAGTCTAAGAAGCGAATGAAGAGAGTAAGATGAAAGAAGCTATAATTGAGTGGAAGGATTTCTCTTTCCAGTATGAAACGCAACAAGAACCGACCTTGCAAGGAGTGGACTTGACTATTTATAAGGGAGAGAAAGTCTTAATTGTTGGCCCATCTGGGTCAGGCAAGTCTACCTTGGGGCAGTGTTTGAATGGAATTATTCCCAATATTTACAAGGGTCAGATGTCTGGAGAATTTTTGATCAAGGGGCAAGCAGCCTTTGATATGAGCATCTACGATAAATCTCATCTGGTCAGTACAGTTTTGCAGGATACAGATGGGCAGTTTATCGGCTTGTCCGTGGCAGAGGACTTGGCTTTTGCTCTGGAAAATGATGTGACAGTTTTAGATGAGATGAAAAGCCGTGTTCATAAATGGGCTGAAAAGTTGGACCTTCTCCCTTTACTGCCGCAGCGTCCCCAGGATTTGTCAGGTGGACAAAAGCAGCGGGTCAGTCTGGCTGGTGTCTTGATTGATGAGAGTCCGATTCTTTTGTTTGATGAGCCACTCGCCAATCTGGATCCCAAGTCAGGTCAGGATATTATCGAATTGATTGATCAGATTCATAAGGAGGAGGGGGCGACGACTCTTATTATCGAGCACCGTTTGGAGGATGTTCTGCATCGCCCTGTCGATCGGATTGTCTTGATAAACGATGGTCGTATCCTCTTTAATGGGAGTCCTGACCAGTTACTGGCGACTGATTTATTGACCCAAAATGGGATTCGGGAACCCCTTTATCTAACCACTCTCCGTCAACTGGGTGTGGATTTAAAGAAGGAAGAACAATTAGCAGATCTGGATAACTTGTCTATCTCAAAAGGCCAGGTTCAGTTGCAGAATGAACTGGCAAAAGAAACCTCAGAATTGCAGTCACTCTTTAAATTAGAGGATGTGTCTTTTTCTTATGATGATAGACCGATTTTAAAATCCCTACATTTAGATATTAAAAAGGGTGAAAAGATTGCCATTGTCGGGAAAAATGGGGCTGGGAAATCAACCCTTGCCAAGGCCATCAGTAGCTTTATCCAGACGGAAGGTCGCTATCTGTGGGAAGGGCAGGATATCAAAGAAGATTCTGTTGCAGAGCGGGCGGAACGAGTAGGCTATGTGCTGCAAAATCCTAATCAAATGATTTCGACCAATATGATTTTTGATGAGGTGGCTCTGGGGCTTCGTTTGCGAGGTGTAGACGAGCAGGAAATTGAAACGAAAGTCTATGAAACCTTGAAAATCTGTGGTCTCTATGAATTCCGTAATTGGCCTATTTCTGCCCTGTCATTTGGTCAGAAAAAACGCGTCACTATTGCCTCGATTTTGGTCTTGGGGGCTGAAATTATCCTCTTAGATGAACCGACAGCAGGTCAAGACCAGAAGAACTATACTGAGATTATGGAATTTCTCGAAGAGTTGCATCAAAAAGGGCATACCATTGTCATGATTACTCATGACATGCAATTGATGCTGGATTATTCAGACCGAGCTCTTGTCATGGTGGATGGGGAACTGATTGCCGATACTGATCCAGCTAGTCTGTTGAGCAATCCTGAGTTGTTAGTAAAAGCCAACCTAAAAGAAACTTCAATCTTCAACTTGGCCAAGAAACTAGACGTGGATCCACTTGCTTTAACGGCATTTTACAAAGAAAGGAGAGAAGGATGCAAGCTAAATTAATCGGTTACCAGCATAGAGATACTGTGATTCATCGCTTGTCAGGCGCTGGTAAACTCCTCTTTTTCATTCTCGTATCATTGGCGGCTATGATTAGCTATGATACCAGACTGCTTGTTCTGATTGCCATCTTTTCGGTCTTTCTCCTTTATTTGTCAGAAATCCGCTTTAAAGATGTTTCCTTTGTGGCCGTTTTTGCGACGGTATTTGCCGTTTTAAATGTCTTGATGGTCTATCTCTTTTCTCCCGAGTATGGGGTTGGACTTTACGGAGAGAGAAGTGTGATTTGGCAGGGAATCGGTGCCTACACTCTAACCAGCCAGGAGCTCTTTTATCTGCTAAATTTGGCTATTAAGTACCTTTGCACCATTCCTCTGGCTATTATCTTTTTGATGACAACTCATCCTAGTCAGTTTGCTTCTAGTTTAAATCAAATTGGTGTGCCTTACAAGATTGCCTATTCAGTCAGCCTGACTTTGCGCTATATTCCAGATTTGCAGGAAGAATTCTTTACTATCAAGATGTCTCAGGAAGCGCGTGGGATGGAATTATCCAAGAAAGCTTCTCTTATGCAACGAATCAAAGGCAATCTGCGCATTATTACACCCTTGATTTTTAGCTCGTTAGAACGCATTGATACCATCGCGACTGCCATGGAGCTTCGCCGCTTTGGAAAAGAGAAAAAACGGACTTGGTATAGTTATCAGGCCTTGAAAAAAGGTGATTATCTTACCTTGCTCTTGGCAGCCTTGTTTTTAGTAGCTAGTTTACTACTTATCTTGCAGAATCACGGACGATTTTACAACCCTTGGAAATAGCTTGAAAAAATTGAAAAAATCAAGTCGTTTCTATTGACAATGATTCTGAAAGTGTTATACTAAGAAAGTAGTTTCGCTGATTTACTTCAAACCTGTTGTGAGGTAAGTTAACGATGCCTTAACCACGCTGTTTGCTGAGCTTGACTCCGGGCAGTGTGGCTATTTTTTTGCAATGGTAAAAGGAAGCAAGTCATGACAAATCACATTGTATTATTTGAACCTCAAATTCCACAAAATACAGGCAATATCGCGCGTACTTGCGCTGCGACCAATTCTCCCCTCCACATCATCAAGCCAATGGGCTTTCCTATTGACGACCGCAAGATGAAGCGAGCTGGATTGGATTATTGGGATAAGCTAGAGATTTATTTTTACGAGAGTTTGGAGGATTTCATGTCTCAGATGAAGGGCAAACTCTATCTGATCTCAAAATTTGCTGAGAACGTGTATTCTGAGGTAGATTTATCGACTGACGAAGACCATTATTTTCTCTTTGGACGCGAAGACAAGGGCTTGCCTGAGGACTTTATGCGCGAACATCCTGAAAAGGCTCTCCGTATTCCCATGAATGATGAACATGTCCGCAGTCTAAATGTGTCGAATACCGTCTGCATGATTGTCTACGAGGCTCTTCGTCAGCAGAATTTTGCAGGACTTGAGCTTGTTCATACCTATGAAGTGGATAAATTGAAATAAAAAATGAAAATGAACAAAATGCTTGCGCTTGCAAGCGTTTTTTGTTATGATAAAAGAGTCTTCAGGGCAGGGTGTGATTCCCGACCGGCGGTGACTTTAACTAGGAAATGATCTTTTCCTTTTATACTTTGTTGACAAGCTTTGCCTAACCAGAAGTTATGCCTACAGCTTGTCGCCTAGTCTAAAAGAAAAATCTCTATTTCCTTCTCTTTAAAGAAGTCCGCGAGCGCAAGCTGATGTGGTGAGATTCCACAACCGACAGTATAGTCTGGATGGGAGAAGACGAAAGAATAGCTTTGTCTGTTCTGATAGATTTATAGCTAAACTGTAACCGCTTGCTTGAATTTCCTTAATAGAGTGAGAGGGAAGATTTGGGATATAAAAAGTGAGAATAGATAGAAAAATCCTTTCTAACTTCTTCTGATTTTATAGAAAATTGGAGGAACCTGTTATGACAAACACACGTCGACTTTCGACCATTGCAATTCTATCAGCCATTTCATTTGTGCTGATGTACTTTGACTTTCCGCTTTTGCCAGCGGCGTCCTTCCTCAAGATAGAATTTAGTATCTTGCCAGTCCTTGTTGGTCTGGTGGTCATGGATTTGCCTGCTGCTCTAGGAGTTCTCTTGCTTCGCTCACTCTTGAAATTGCTTCTTAACAGCCAGGGAGTGAATACTTACATTGGTTTGCCGATGAATATCGTAGCTTTGGGAGTTTTTGTCATCGTATTTGCTTTGATTTGGAAAAAGGAACGGACAACTCTTCGTTTCCTACTAGGCTCTCTAGCTGGGACTATTGGTTTAACCGTGGCTATGTTGGTTCTCAACTATGTTTATGCTGTTCCTTTGTACGCTAAGTTTGCTAACTTTGATATTGGAAAAATTTTGGGACTGTCCAACTACCTAATGACCATGGTATTGCCTTTTAACTTGATTGAAGGTGTAATCTTTTCCGTTTCATTCTGGTTGTTGTATATTCTCTTGAAACCAACCTTAAAACATTATGAAAGATAAACAAACATTTTTAATGAAGGGCAGTTTTGCCCTTTTACTTTTCGTTATTCTTGGCTACATGGTCAAATTTTACCCTGAAACGCTGGTCGGTTTTGACCAACCGATACAGACTGCCGTTCGAGGAGATTTGCCAGATTACTTGACTACTCTTTTCAGTGCCATTACACGCTTGATTGATATTCCAGTGATTATCACTTGGGTTGTCATTACAGCTTTTGTCTTTTATCGTAAGCGATGGAAGATAGAAAGTTTCTTCATGCTGGGAAATCTGGCTTTGACAGCTCTTTTAATCGTGACTTTTAAAAACATCTACCAGCGCTCACGGCCAGATATCTTACACTTGGTAGAGGAGAAGGGATTTTCTTTTCCAAGTGGACATTCTCTGGCTGTAACCTTGATGGTTGGCTCTCTGATTGTCATTCTCGGTCAACGGATTAAAAATCCAGTCTGGAGAAAAGTCGTGCAAATTATTCTTGGTCTCTACCTAGTCAGTGTGCTGGTATCAAGGGTTTATCTGGGAGTTCACTATCCATCAGACGTTCTTGCCAGTCTCTGTGTGGGCTTGGGAGTCTTGTTTATCGAATTTCCCTTCTATGACAAGCTACGCTTCCAATGGAGATTTAAAGGTAAGCAGAAGTGAGTATCAAATTCCCTTGAGGAGAAAGAAATGAAAGTCAACATAAAAGCTCTCCATCCGACTCAACTATACTTATCAGAAAAGAAACTAGCAGGCATCCAGACACTTTATCAGTCGGCAGAAATAATCAATGTTGCTCCAATCAGTATTCTTGCGTTCGGAGATTACTTGTTGATTACAGATGGGCATCACAGGGCTTATCAGGCTTTATTGGCGGGTCGGGATACGATTTCTGCTGAGTGGGATAGAGATGGTGGTGATGAACTATATCATCTCTATGCGCAAGCCTGCGAAGAAAGAAAAATCTACTCTGTTCTGGATTTAAAAAATCATATCTTACCTCAAGATGAGTATGAAGCAAAATGGTATAACTGGTGTGATGGTTTTAACCAAGCAGCAACTCTCTTATTGAAAAGGAAAGCAGATGAAACAGACCCTACAAATAGATAATGCACTGCGTCTTGTTCCTTATTATAAGGTCAATCATTGTGAGGAAGCTTTGGCTTGGTATCAGGATGTGAACTTGGTTTACCTCGTAGATGGTGTGAAGAGACCTTACAGTCCAGCGGCCTTGGAAGCTATGTATTCCTATTTGGATCAGCATGGTGAGCTTTTTTGGATTGAAGTCAAGGAGAAGGGAGAATGGTTTCCAATTGGGGATGTTACACTATCTCAGGATAATCTCCCCATTGTGATTGGGAATCCCGCTTACCAACATCGAGGGATTGGGAAAAAGGTTCTAAGTACTTTGATTGAATTGGCTCGAGTAAAAGGATGGAAAGAATTGAAAGTCAAGGAAATCTACACCTACAATCATGCTTCTAGGAGGTGTTTCAAGTCGCTTGGATTTGTGGAAGATGGAGCAACAGAAAAAGGAACGAGTTTTATATTGAAATTAGTCTAATCTAACTTGTTTTTTAACTAAAAATCTGATAAACTATGTAGTAATTGAATAGAAATCTGCAAGACTAGTAACTCAAGGGAAGTATATCAGGGAGGAGAGCCGTGACTGCAAGCTCTCTATATGAAAGCTGGGTGAATTCACTTGCGCATGGATTTAGAAATGAAGGTCTGACTTGTCAGATGAAAACGGATGGTACCGCGTGTCAACGCTCCGAGTGGAGTTTTTGGCATGTGGTTTTCTTTTTATCTACGAGCGACTGATGGAGGAATTATGTCAACTATTGAAGAACAATTAAAAGCGCTTCGCGAAGAAACGCTGGCTAGCTTGAAGCAGATTACTGCTGAAAATGAAAAAGAGATGCAAGACTTGCGTGTCTCTGTCCTTGGTAAAAAGGGTTCGCTCACTGAAATCCTCAAAGGGATGAAAGATGTTTCTGCTGAGATGCGTCCAATTATTGGGAAACACGTCAATGAAGCGCGTGATGTCTTGACAGCTGCTTTTGAAGAAACAGCTAAGCTATTGGAAGAAAAGAAAGTCGCTGCACAATTAGCTAGTGAGAGCATTGATGTGACACTTCCAGGTCGTCCAGTTGCGACTGGTCACCGTCATGTCCTTACACAAACCAGTGAGGAAATCGAAGATATTTTTATTGGGATGGGTTACCAAGTCGTGGATGGTTTTGAAGTGGAGCAAGACTACTATAACTTTGAACGTATGAACCTTCCAAAAGACCACCCAGCCCGTGATATGCAGGACACATTCTATATCACAGAAGAAATCTTACTTCGTACCCACACGTCTCCAGTTCAGGCGCGTGCTATGGATGCTCATGATTTTTCTAAAGGTCCTTTGAAAATGATCTCACCAGGGCGTGTGTTCCGTCGTGATACGGACGATGCGACCCATAGCCACCAGTTCCACCAAATCGAAGGTTTGGTCGTTGGGAAAAACATCTCTATGGCAGACCTTCAAGGAACGCTTCAGTTGATTGTCCAAAAGATGTTTGGTGAAGAGCGTCAGATCCGTCTGCGTCCATCGTATTTCCCATTCACAGAGCCATCTGTTGAGGTGGATGTTTCCTGCTTCAAGTGTGGTGGAGAAGGCTGTAACGTATGTAAGAAAACAGGTTGGATCGAAATTATGGGTGCTGGTATGGTTCACCCACGCGTCCTTGAAATGAGTGGTATCGATGCGACTGTTTACTCTGGATTTGCCTTTGGTCTTGGACAAGAGCGTGTAGCTATGCTCCGTTATGGAATCAACGATATCCGTGGATTCTACCAAGGAGATGTCCGCTTCTCAGAGCAGTTTAAATAATGATTAGTAAAGTAGAAATGGCAGATGTTGAGGTGTTGGCTAAAATAGCCAAACAAACCTTTTGTGAAACATTTGCTCATGATAATACGGAAGAGCAGTTACAGGAATACTTTGAAGAGGCTTATAGTCTGAGAGTTTTGTCAACTGAGTTGGAAAATCCAGAATCCGAAACCTATTTCATTATGCATGAAGAGGAGATAGCTGGTTTTTTTAAAGTCAACTGGGGAAGTGCTCAGACTGAGAGAAAATTAGAGGATGCTTTTGAAATTCAACGCCTCTATGTGCTACAAAAATTCCAAGGATTTGGACTAGGTAAGCAACTGTTTGAATTCGCTCTGGAACTTGCCGAAAAAAATGGTTTTTCCTGGGCTTGGCTAGGTGTTTGGGAGCATAATACAAAAGCTCAAGCATTTTATAATCGATATGGTTTTGAAAAATTTAGCCAACATCATTTTATGGTTGGTCAAAAAGTAGATACGGATTGGTTACTGAAAAAGAAATTAAGGTAAGAAGATGATTCTTCTATTGAAATGATAGGAAAGGAAAAGAACTAGAGTGACAACTGTCATTCTGGAGAACTAAATTATGCTTGTATCTTATAAATGGTTAAAAGAATTGGTGGACATTGATGTGCCATCACAAGAGTTGGCTGAAAAAATGTCAACTACAGGGATCGAGGTAGAAGGTGTCGAATCACCTGCTGCTGGTCTCTCGAAAATTGTCGTCGGTGAGGTATTGTCTTGCGAAGATGTGCCAGAAACTCACCTCCATGTTTGTCAGGTTAACGTTGGCGAAGAAGAAGCCCATCAAATCGTCTGTGGTGCCCCAAATGTGCGTGCTGGTATCAAGGTTATGGTGGCTCTTCCAGGAGCTCGCATCGCTGACAATTACAAGATCAAAAAAGGGAAAATCCGCGGTCTTGAGTCACTTGGGATGATCTGTTCGCTTGGCGAATTGGGAATTTCTGACTCAGTTGTGCCAAAGGAATTCGCAGATGGCATCCAAATTTTACCTGAAGATGCCGTTCCAGGTGAGGAAGTCTTCTCATACCTAGACTTGGATGATGAAATCATCGAACTTTCTATCACACCAAACCGTGCAGATGCCCTTTCTATGCGTGGAGTGGCTCACGAAGTGGCAGCCATCTATGATAAGGCAGTCAACTTTAAAGAATTTACTCTTTCAGAAACTGACCAAGCTGCAGCAGATGCTCTTTCTGTGGGCATTGAGACAGACAAGGCGCCTTACTATGCAGCTCGTATCTTGGACAATGTGACTATCGCACCAAGTCCACAATGGTTGCAAAACCTTCTCATGAACGAAGGAATCCGTCCAATCAATAACGTAGTGGACGTGACCAACTACATCCTTCTCTACTTTGGTCAACCAATGCACGCCTTTGACTTGGATACCTTTGAAGGGAGTGACATCCGTGTACGTGAAGCGCGTGCTGGTGAAAAATTAGTGACCTTGGACGGTGAAGAGCGAGAACTTGCAGAAACTGATCTAGTTATCACTGTCGCAGACAAGCCAGTTGCCCTTGCAGGTGTTATGGGTGGAGAGGCTACAGAAATCTCTGAAAAATCTAGTCGTGTTGTCCTTGAAGCGGCTGTTTTCAATGGCAAATCAATCCGCAAGACTAGTGGTCGCCTCAACCTTCGTTCTGAGTCATCTTCTCGCTTTGAAAAAGGGATCAATGTGGCAACTGTTAACGAAGCTCTTGATGCGGCAGCTAGCATGATTGCAGAGCTTGCAGGTGCGACTGTGCGTAAGGGTATCGTTTCAGCGGGTGAACTTGATACCTCTGATGTGGAAGTTTCTTCAACTCTTGCTGATGTTAACCGTGTCCTTGGTACAGAACTTTCTTACGCGGATGTAGAAGACGTCTTCCGTCGTCTTGGCTTTGGTCTTTCTGGAAATGCAGACAGCTTTACAGTCAGCGTCCCACGCCGTCGTTGGGATATCACAATCGAGGCAGACCTCTTTGAAGAAATCGCTCGTATCTATGGTTATGACCGCTTGCCAACCAGCCTTCCAAAAGATGATGGTACAGCTGGTGAATTGACAGCTACACAAAAACTCCGCCGTCAAGTTCGTACGATTGCTGAAGGAGCAGGTTTGACAGAAATCATCACCTATGCTCTAACAACTCCTGAAAAAGCAGTTGAGTTTACGGCTCAACCAAGCAACCTTACTGAACTCATGTGGCCAATGACAGTGGACCGTTCTGTCCTCCGTCAAAATATGATTTCTGGTATCCTTGATACGGTGGCTTACAACGTGGCTCGTAAGAATAAAAACTTGGCCCTTTACGAGATTGGAAAAGTCTTTGAACAAACAGGCAATCCAAAAGAAGAACTTCCAAATGAAATCAACAGCTTTGCCTTTGCCTTGACAGGCTTGGTTGCTGAAAAAGATTTCCAAACAGCAGCAGTTCTAGTTGATTTCTTCTATGCTAAGGGAATCCTAGAAGCGCTCTTTACTCGCTTGGGACTTGCAGTGACCTATACAGCTACGACTGAGATTGCAAGCCTCCACCCAGGTCGTACAGCTATGATTTCACTCGGTGACCAAGTTCTTGGTTTCCTTGGTCAAGTGCATCCAGTCACTGCTAAGGCTTACGATATTCCAGAAACGTATGTAGCTGAGCTCAACCTTTCAGCCATCGAAACTGCGCTTCAACCTGCTAATCCATTTGTGGAAATCACCAAATTCCCAGCAGTCAGCCGTGACGTTGCTCTTCTCCTCAAGGCAGAAGTGACTAACCAAGAAGTTGTGGACGCGATCCAAGCTGCAGGCGTAAAACGTTTGACAGATATCAAACTCTTTGACGTCTTCTCAGGCGAAAAATTGGGACTTGGTATGAAGTCAATGGCTTATAGCTTGACTTTCCAAAATCCAGAAGATAGCTTAACGGACGAAGAAGTCGCACGCTACATGGAAAAAATCCAAGCTTCGCTCGAAGAAAAGGTCAATGCAGAAGTGCGTTAAATCATCAATCCATCCTTTGGGGTGGATTTTTGCTTTTCAAATAACAATTCAGGATCAAAAATAGACAGTTGAGGAACAGAGAAGATAAATTGGAGTTTACCAGTGTATAATGTACTCATAACTCAAAGTACCCTAAGATTTTTTTCTAAAATGAGGATGATAAAAATGGACAGAAATCATTGTAAAGGCTATCAAAAAAGAGTATAATGAGTGAAAGACATTTCGGAGGTGAAAGATGCTAGAAGTAAGAAATCTAGAGAAAAGTTTTGGATCCAAGCAAGTTTTGTTTGGTATTGACTTTCAAGCGCGACCAGGTCGTATTTTGGGACTAGTCGGGAAAAACGGTGCTGGGAAAACAACGATTTTCCACAGTATTTTGAAATTTTTAGAATACCAAGGAGAAATCAGTCTGGATGGGCAGGATATCCGTCAGGAAACCTATGCTCGGATTGGCTATCTGCCTGAAGAACGCAGTCTGATGCCTAAATTGACAGTCCTTGAGCAAGTTCGTTACTTGGCGACTCTAAAAGGTATGGATGCCAAGGAGGTCAAGGAAAAACTCCCTCAATGGATGAAGAAGTTGGAAGTGAAAGGAAAGCTGACAGATAAAATTAAGAGTCTGTCAAAAGGAAATCAGCAGAAGATTCAGCTCATTATTACTCTGATTCATGAACCAGATTTGATTATCTTGGATGAGCCTTTCAGTGGTTTGGACCCAGTCAATACAGAATTGCTCAAACAGGTCATTTTTCAGGAAAAAGAGCGCGGAGCAACCATTATCTTTTCTGACCATGTCATGACCAACGTTGAGGAACTTTGTGACGATATTTTGATGATTCGAGATGGCCGTGTGGTCTTGCATGGGCCGGTTCAGGATGTCCGCAATCAATACGGGAAAACGCGTCTCTTTGTTTCAAGTGAACGAAGCAAGGAAGAATTGGAAAACCTTCCTCATGTCAAACAGGTGAGCTTGACCAAACAAGGCAGCTGGAAATTGATCTTGGAGGATGAGAGCGCTGGAAGGGAACTCTTCCCAATCTTGACTCAAGGGCAATATATCGCAACCTTTGACCAACAAGCGCCAACAATCGATGAAATCTTTAAACTAGAATCAGGGGTGGAAGTATGAGAAATATGTGGGTTGTAATCAAGGAAACCTATCTTCGACATGTCAAATCGTGGAGTTTCTTCTTTATGGTGATTTCACCGTTCCTCTTTTTAGGAATCTCTGGAGGAATTGCTTATCTCCAAGGCTCTTCAATGGCTAAAAATGATAAAGTGGCAGTAGTGACAACAGTGCCATCTGTAGCAGAAGGACTGAAGAATGTAAATGGTGTTAATTTTGACTACAAAGACGAAGCAAGTGCCAAAGAAGCGATTAAAGATGAAAAATTAAAAGGCTATCTGACTATTGACCAAGAGGATAGTGTCTTGAAGGCAGTTTATCATGGCGAAACGTCGCTTGAAAATGGAATTAAATTTGCAGTTACAGGTACACTCAATGAACTGCAAAATCAGCTTAATCGTTCAACTGCCTCCTTGTCTCAAGAGCAGGAAAAACGCTTAGCGCAGACAATTCAATTCACAGAAAAGATTGATGAAGCCAAGGAAAATAAAAAGTTTATTCAAACAATGGCGGCAGGAGCCTTAGGATTCTTTCTTTATATGATTCTGATTACCTATGCGGGTGTAACAGCTCAGGAAGTTGCCAGTGAAAAAGGCACCAAAATTATGGAAGTTGTCTTTTCTAGCATAAGGGCTAGTCACTATTTCTATGCGCGGATGATGGCTCTGTTTCTGGTGATTTTAACGCATATCGGGATTTATGTTGTAGGTGGTCTGGCAGCTATTCTGCTCTTTAAGGATTTGCCTTTCTTGGCTCAGTCTGGTATTTTGAATCACTTGGGAGATGCATTCTCACTGAATACATTGCTCTTTATTTTGGTCAGTCTCTTTATGTATGTGGTCTTGGCAGCCTTCCTAGGATCTATGGTTTCTCGTCCTGAAGACTCAGGAAAAGCCTTGTCGCCTTTGATGATTTTAATTATGGGTGGTTTTTTTGGAGTGACAGCTCTAGGTGCAGCTGGTGACAATCTCATCTTGAAGATTGGTTCTTATATTCCCTTTATTTCGACCTTCTTTATGCCATTTAGAACCATTAATGGCTATGCAGGGGGAGTAGAAGCATGGATTTCACTTGCTATTACAGTGATTTTTGCGGTGGTAGCAACCGGATTTATCGGACGCATGTATGCTAGTCTCGTTCTGCAAACGGATGATTTAGGGATTTGGAAAACCTTTAAACGTGCCTTAGCTTATAAATAGAAGAGCCTCGCGAAAGCGAGGTTTTTAGAGATAAAAAGAGTGGAATTCAGAAAAATATTTTTCATATCTATTGACTTTTAGGGGTGAAATTTGGTATTATAGTAGGCGGTATTGTTTACCCCATTTGAAAGGCCCCGGAACCTTCCAAATACTTTTCGATGGGAAGGAACACCCATCACCGTAAACAAAAATCGAACTATATATAGGAGAAATCATGAACAAAACAACATTTATGGCTAAACCAGGCCAAGTTGAACGTAAATGGTATGTAGTTGACGCAACTGATGTACCACTTGGACGTCTTTCTGCAGTAGTTGCTAGCGTACTTCGCGGAAAAAACAAACCAACATTTACACCACACACTGATACAGGTGACTTTGTGATTGTTATCAATGCTGAAAAAGTTAAATTGACTGGTAAAAAAGCAACTGATAAAATCTACTACACTCACTCAAACCACCCAGGTGGATTGAAACAAATCTCTGCAGGTGAACTTCGTTCTAAAAATGCAGTACGTTTGATCGAGAAATCAGTTAAAGGTATGCTTCCACACAATACTCTTGGACGCGCTCAAGGTATGAAGTTGAAAGTATTTGTTGGAGCTGAGCACACTCACGCTGCACAACAACCAGAAATTCTTGACATTTCAGGACTTATCTAAGGAAAGGAACAATAAAGTATGTCACAAGCACAATATGCAGGTACTGGACGTCGTAAAAACGCTGTTGCACGCGTTCGCCTTGTTCCAGGAACTGGTAAAATCACTGTTAACAAAAAAGATGTTGAAGAGTACATCCCACACGCTGACCTTCGTCTTGTAATCAACCAACCATTCGCAGTTACTTCAACTGTAGGTTCATACGACGTTTTCGTTAACGTTGTAGGTGGTGGATACGCTGGTCAATCAGGAGCTATTCGTCATGGTATCGCTCGTGCCCTTCTTCAAGTAGATCCAGACTTCCGCGATTCATTGAAACGCGCAGGACTTCTTACACGTGACTCACGTAAAGTTGAACGTAAGAAACCAGGTCTTAAGAAAGCTCGTAAAGCATCACAATTCTCAAAACGTTAATCAATACGATTATATCAACGTTTCAAAGCACTCAAAAGTTTACCTTATGGGTGCTTTTTTCGTGTTTTTTTGAAAAGTTTACCTCAAAGTTCACCTTATTTTTACCTTATTGTTTTAGAGACTTTAAGGCAAATTCACCGACTGCCATAGGAACTACATTAGAAGTATTGACATAAATCTGAGTTGTACCTGTATCGCTATGTGTTAGTGCTTCAGAAATAGCTTCTAAGCTCATTCCTGCTTGTTTAGCAAGTGTAGCCCCTGTGTGTCGCAGTTTATGAGGTGTAGCATGTGTCAGTTCTTTATGTCTCTTTCTAATACTTTTCATTTTATTGTTTAGATAGTCAGCGTGTAAAGGCTTGTTGATGTTTCCTTTGGTGTCGATATATGTAAAAACAAATTGTTCTGGATTACTGATAATCCCAAACTTGGCTAGCTCATATTTTTGTTGTTCTTTCCAAGAGGTAAGGAGCTGAAGTAAGTCATTAGAAATAGAGAAAATAGTTTTTTTATTTCCCTTAGTAGATTTTACTTGTCCATATCTATCTAAAGCTTGAATTAGCTGAATCTGTGATTTTGAAAAGTCGATATGTTTCCATTGAAGAGCATAGGTTTCAGATTTTCTATCGCCTAAGAAAAAAGTGAGATAAAATAGGACATAATCTTTAAGGGTTATTTTATCATTCTCTAAATCTTCTTGAAATGCTGAGAACCATTCTTGGAGTTGTTCATGAGTTAGATATAAATCTTCCTCTCTCTTTGACTCTGCAAGTTGAATCTTTTTAGTGGCCTTTATTCTTCTTAATATTTTTGCAACTTTATTAGCTTCTATATACTCAAGTTCTTCTGCCCAATCAAAAATGGAAATCACATAGCTACGTAAAGACTTGAAGTTCGCATATTCATTAGCCTTAGATGTCATTAGATTTAGGATAACTTGCTTGTTTTGATTTAGAAACTGTATAGTGTAGTTTCCAAGAAGTGGTAGTATATGTTTTTCAAAACAGGTTTTGGTATTTGCAACTGTTGACCTGCTTGGTGGTTTAGAAGTAGATGTGGTTTGTCCTTCTTTATAAGATTCCCACCAGATATTGTTATAGAAGTCTGAGAAAAGAATCTCTCTTTTTGCTAGTCCTGTATACTCATTATCTTCTATTTGATTTAACTTGGTAAGCAAATCTATCTCAGCTTGTCTTGCCTCCTTTCTAGTTTTAAATCGCTTATCGTAATAGTTGCTATTGACAATTCCAAGTGGCATTCGTGCTTCTATTGGGATATAAACTTTTAAGCGAAAAGTTCCGTTCTTTGTCTTACTGATAGTCGTCATGATATTCTCCTTGTGTATCGAACCAGAAAATATCATGACTATTATAAAACAAAAATATAGATATTTCTAGTTTTGTGAGTAAAGCCATGAATTAATGGCTTCTTTATTAAATCGTATAGTCTTGCCTATTTTTATTGTAGGCAGTCCTTTCTTGATCCAACTATCTAGAGTATTGTTTGAGATACCTAGATAGTGGCAAGCCTGCTGTTTGTTTAAAAAAGGGCTTTCAAGGTTACTATGGTGCAGTTTCTTTTCAATTTCTTTTGTGATAAGTTCAGCAAGTAGGAGCTGAATTTGTTTAACTTGTTCATCTGGTAGAATTACTTGCATAAGTTATTTCTCCCTATTGTGCTATAATTGAAGTATCAGTTGATTTTTAATCATCTGTATTTGCCTCATCAGTATTGCTCACCAAAGTATCTTCTGAGGAGGTTTTTTTGTTGTTTTGGGGATTATAACGTCTAGAATCTAAAAATTTTGTAAAAAAGTAGGTTCGTTCAATTATTAATCCCAGTAGTGAAATATCTTTATTTCTAGCGTAGTGAACTAAGTCTTCGAACTCGGTAAAATCGTTATCGGTGATTACATCGATAACAGTTTCTAGAAATAAATTTGAATTTTGCTCTATCAAGAACTTATCAAGTTCGAATCCGCAACCTGATTCAATATCTTCTATATTGTATAAAGTTTTTTCAGGGTTTTCTGCATGTATGAAATAATCGTACATACCTTTTGGTGACATGACAACTTCAACGTGGGAAGGTGTATTGAGTTTCTCAGTAAGAAGCTCTGATACTTGGGAATAACTTTTTAGCGATTCAAAAAATAAGACTCCGTGCTTGTGCGATTTTTTAAATTCCCCAGTTTCCCTGTTAATGTCCTTATCATGCCAAGGGCTAAGAACAAATGGAATGTGTAACTCTTCGAGAATTTCTAAATAATTTTCTGGGGCACTTTCCTTATAGAATAGGAATGCCCATTTATTTGAACGTTTTTCTTTAGCCATTTTGTTTTCTTTCTATGATTATTGATTATTGATTTATTGGGGGTCGTAGTAACCCCAATAAATCTTCTCTTGGGGCTTTGCCCCAAACCCTAGCCTCTCCTGCCCGATGAAACCCCATCGAACCGAAAACGCTTGCCAATTCAGCAAGGGATGGGGTAGTATTTTTTGGCGCTTCACTCTCTGCCGTTGGCATTCGTTGCGCTTAAAAAATCTCCACCCCTCAAGCCCTTGCGAATAGGCATTTTCCTGCTAATGAGGTCGTGCCGACACCTATACCGATGAAACTATTTGTAAGGCCAGTGTCGCATCAAACAAGTGTAGCAGAAAAATCGCTAGCTATATCTTGAAAATAGCTCCTGCATCCGTTGATTTAACCGTTCCTCGTCCCTTACTTGAATCGTACGAAACATCTTAACAGGTTCTCCCTCAAGTTGGAAATAGCCATATCCTCTCGGTTTTACTACAACTTCATCTTTTTCCATATCAGGAAAAAGGAGTTGTCTGTTGTTTGCTGCTAGCAGAAAGCTAGTAGACAAAGATATAACACAGTTAAAGTTATATCGTCCGGGCAAATCTACTAATAAGAACCGCTGACTGGATAAGATTAGCCTATGACCTAGACTTCTGCCCATACTATTCATCATTAGCATTTTAGACAGTATTTCCTTGTGCTTTTTTTTATCAATTTGTTCAAGATAAGCTAGGAATGCCTGCCACTCGTCAAAGATAAGATAAATATTATGAGTTTTTTCTTCCGATTTATTAAGTCTGGCTTGAAAGCGATCATAAACAGTCTCAAACAACTCAAGGCATTCAAAACCTCTAGCAACATGATTGCCGGTCATTGAAAACATATCTTCATCAGCTTTAAAATCCATGAAATATGCTTCAGCAGTTTCGTCATAAAAGGAAATCAATCCTACCAGTCTGCGCAAGAACGTTGACTTGCCTACCCCTGATGGGCCTGCAATAATCCAGGCATGGTATCGGTTTATGTCAATAGAAACAGGAGTGGGTTGACCTCTGTTGTTGACTTCAAAAACGTTTTTAATCATATTAGAAGTCCTCTTCTTGCTTGATTTCAGTCTGTCTTGCCATACGATTGTATGTTGCCTCTTCAATTGTTTTGACATCAAATTTAGCAACCCAACCAGCACCAACATTCATTTCTATGTGCATATAGTCAAGAGCAAATTCATTTGTGTATTTAGCCAACACTCCCATGAAATAATCTTCAAGCTCCTTTTGGGAGTTTGTGTCAAGATTATTAGCGAGATAGATCCAAACATCTATACCTCGTGTGGTAGCAGGATTTATAGTTTTTAACTGTAAATCATGAGATAAGTTTTGATTGAGATGATTGACCACGTTTTGTAAGACAGTACCTTTTCGGACTTGTAGTTGTTCATCAGCTTTCTTATTGAACCACCAAAGTGTGACATTTTGAATCAATGTAGTTATAAACTTAACTTGCTTGCCTGTTAACAAGAGGCATTGTTCCCATAAATTTTCATTTCTCTTAACAACCTCATCTGACACAATGAGAAACTGTCGTTTTAGAGAGATGTATAGAGTATTAAAACCTTGCCATATAAATAATGCAAGAATAAGATAAAAGAATATTTGTATCAACATATATGTTACCTCGTCATATAGTGAGTAGTTATCATCTAAACAATGCAGATGATAACTCACTATGTTCGTCACTTATCTTAATGAAATATCAGCAAGTTCAGCTACAAGAGCGAGTCCGACCGGTTGCTTCAACTTGTCAAGAACAAATGACAAGTCATACTTGTTAAGTATGATGTCAGTATTGACCAAACCATCTAAACTCTCGTTTTGATAGTTCTTCAACTTGACTTTGAACGTCGGGCAGTAATTTTCTTGACCAATACTAGCGAACTGTTCATAGAGTTCGACATCTACGCATATTAGCGAAGCCCATAGCCGTTGATTTTCTTGACCTTCGTTAATGACTCCAGTGTTGGTATCAATTACTTTGATATCTGACGAGATATCAATAGAAGTTGATAAAGCATCTAAAAATGCTCTTGCGCTTTCGTAGTTTCCTACTGATAATTTTTTTTCTTTAGACATATGAATGCCTCCTTTGCTCATCTTCCGTCTGACTAGCAATTTTAACTTTTAACGATAGGACGGTCTATATTTGAATTAGTTAGCTAACTTATGACACTATTGTACACGAAATAAAACATTTATTCAATGAGGTTTTTAGTATTGCTTGGTGTCGTATAACACGTTACTTTTGACACTTTTTTAAAAAGATGTTATAATGGTGAAAAAGGAGGAGCTATATGTTTCATTTTTCTGATTTAAAGAAAGAAAAACAGATAGATTTTATCTCTAAAAATCTATCTGAAATTTTATTTAAGCAACGACATGAACTTAATCTATCACAAGAACAATTTTTAAAAAAATTCTTTAATTATAATATCTATACTAAAAAATCTGGTTATTTATCCTTATCACAATTAAAACGCTATGAAAAAGAATACAAAAAGCAAGTTCCTTTCACTGTGCCTAAAAAAAACAGCAAAATATTTGATATAATTCTAAATTTCTCTGTTGTAGATACGATATATAGAGAAAAAATATTTCAGGATTATTTAAAAGAAGATTCACTTAGATTTGCTAAGCAATTAGAAGAACTAGGTTTGTTAGATTGTCTAGAAAAAGCAACTAGTGGGCTAGTTGCAATGAATTATTATAATTCTCTAACAGGTAAAAATTATGATAAATATTTTCTATTAGATTGGCTATTCAATAATGCAAGACAAGGCTTGTCTGGGGAGCAGATACCTGAACTAATTTACGATGGTATTAAAACAAGGCATGATATAAAGAGAGAAACTAAAAACTAAATTAGCATTAGCAAATTAAAAAAAGCCAAGTCATGCTGTATGTGACTCGGCTTATTTTTCTATCTCATCTAGAAAATCAATCAAAAGTTTTGTGACCCTATCCTGCTTACTAGGTGCTAATTTTTCCAGCTTAAACAATAATTGATTTATCAGCGGATTACTTTCAGTAAGAGAAATGTCAAAGAAACTTTCTATATCTGTATCAAGAGCGTCCATGATTTTTTCAAGGGTTTTGATTTTGATATTTGGTTCAAGGTTTTCTAATTTATAAGTATATTTTAATGGTAAGTCCGCCAGCTCCTCTAGTTGCTGTTGGGTGATATTTTTTTGCAATCTCAGTAGGCGGATTCGCTTGCTGATATAGGATTGTAGGTTCGTTTTTGTCATCTCAGTACCTCTTTAAATCCTATCATACTGGAATTTGTGTCCTTTAAAAACTACTTAAAAAGAGAAAAAAACAGTTATATAGTTTTAAAATACTACAACATGTGATAAAATAGGACTATAAAACTATCAAAAGGAGTTTATATGATGGAATCAAACACACAAGGTCACGGAACCATCAAGAAATTGCGTACTGGTGCAGTTATTTCAACGCTTGCAATCTCGGCTCTAGGGGTATCTACTGGGGTATCGGCTAACGAAACGGAAGTAGCCGTTAATGAGCCTGCAACTAGGGTAGTTGCTCAGGACGAGGTTAAACCTAAAGTTCCGAGTCAATCGGACGTAGATAAGGCTAAGGCTGAATCAGATAAAGCTAGTCAGGATGTAGCTAAGCAAAAGGATGTTGTTTCAACTACTGAAACTAAAATTGCTAACGTTGAAAAGACTATTGCTGATACTACTAAGAAATTAGAAGAAGCTAAATCTGTTACACCTAAGAAGGTGGCTGAAGCTAAGTCTGAGGCAGAAAAGCGAGCTAATGAACTGGCTACTGCTGAGAAGACTGTAGCTGATGCTGATAAGTCTGTATCTGCGACTGCTGAGAAAGTCGAAGACCAAACAAAGGTAGTATCTAATGCTGAGAAAACTGCCACTGCTACAGCTAATAAGGTAGCTGACGCTCAGAAGAAAGTAGATGCTCTTTCATCTACTACTGACACTACCCAACTTGAAAAAGAGGTAGCTACGCTTACTGCTCAGGTTGCCGAAGACACTCAAGCCGTAGCGACTGCTCAGACTAACCTTGATAATGGTAAAAAAGCTCAATCAAATAAAGACCAAGCTATCAAAGATGCCCAAACTGGGGTATCTAGCGCTGAATCTAAGCTCAGCCAAGCTACTACAGCCCTTGCTAATGCTAAGGCTGACCAATCTAACAAAGATAAGGCAGTCACTACAGCTAAATCAGCTCTTGATCTAGCTAAACAAGGTGTTACTGAGACAACTACATCTTCTGAAACAATGTACGATGTTCCTAAAGCAACTTACGCTCCAGCTCTTTCGCAAGGGTATATCGATGCAATCAAGGCTCTTGCTAACGGCACAGGTACTGCAGATGAAGTCCGTAAGGCAGCTTATAACACACCTTACAAAGACGAAGTAACTGGTGTAGGTGCTAAATCACTTCGTGATTTTAACTCTACAGGTAAGTACTCTACAGGTGGTTTAGATTTTGTCGCTTATGGTTCAGAGGACACAGATGCAACAGAAATTGCTGACTTCCAGCACCTTAATAAAGACCAACAAATCCGTTTGGCTACCTATGCAGCGTCTATTATTAACGATTTGCGTGCTAAGTTTGGTACTGCTCCTGTTACAGTAGGAGATAGTTCACTTAAATTAGCTGAAGCATTTAACAACTATGCTAATTCTTTCATCAATTCTAATAGCGCAGTTCATAATGAACACAACCTTAAAAGCCTCAAAGAGAAGTATGAGCTTGCTAAGGAAGAGTCTAATGTAACTACTCCTTCTCTTGCAATTCGCTCTAAGAAGATTCCAGACTTTTTAGAACTAAATCAAAAAGTAAATACTATGGCTCGTATCAAACAAGTTATGTATCAGGGTATTGTCAATGCTTTAATGGGTGTTAATGCGAATACATCAAGCACAGAACAGTATAGTAGTGCACTTTCTCTTCTTGGGTTGCGTGATGCTGATAAGACTAACCTTGGTGTTGGTATCGGATATATTGGTAGCTACACAACTAAAGGCTATGAAGCATCAATCATATTGTCAGTTCCTAAAGAAATTACTACAACTACTCAGAAGGTAGAAGCTAAGGCAGTTGAAACTGCTCAAAAAGCGTATGATGATGCAGTCAAAGCCTCTCAAGAAGCCAAATCAACCGTCCAATCAGCCCAAACTGCCTACACCAACGCAGAAACAGCTCTTTCTAATGCCCGTACTAACTTATCTAACGTAGTAGGTAACAAGATTGATGTTCCAGCACTTGAAAAGGCTCTTGCTGACGCTAAAGACAAACTAGCACAGGACACTAAAGCTTTGCAAACTGCTAAGGAATCACTTGCCCTAGCTAAATCAAATGCTACTGACAAAGCTAAGGCTCTTGCTGAAGCTAAGTCAGCTCTTGAAACTGCTAAGACTGAACAAGCAACAGCAGATACTGCTCTTGCAACTGCTAAAGGTGAATTGGAAGTCCTTACTAAGGCTCATGATGTAGCAGTCTTGGCTCGTAAGTCAGCTGGTGAAGAACTTGCTCGTAAACGTGAAGCGTCTAAAGAAGCTACTGATACTCATACAGTTCTTGAACTCGCTCTTACTAAGCGTGATGAAGTTCTTAAGGCTTTGGATAAAGAGCTTACTGACGCTAATGCTAAACTTGGTGTACTCCGTGCTGAGTTGGAAACTGCTAAGGAAGAGTTGGCTCGTCTTGAGGGTATCGCTGAAGCTAAGGCTCGTGGGTATGAGAACTTTAAGCAACTCAAAGCTGACCATGACGCATACCTTGCTGAACAACAACGATTGCAAGCTTTGAAAGACAGAGCAGAAGAAATCCGTAACGCAGGTGGACAGCCGAAAGAAGTTACTGACGCTGACGGTAAAGTAGTTGATGTTGTTGATGGGAAGGCTCAGAATAAGGCTGTAGTTGCGACAGTGGGAACTAAAGACGATAAAACATATCAAGCTCCTGCACAAGCTACAAATGCAAAAGTAGAACCTAAGAAACAACTTCCAAATACAGGAACAAAGGATTCAGGGCTTTTAGCATTGCTTGGAGCAAGTGTTGGACTCCTCGCTTTAGCAGGAAAACGAAAATATAATAGATAAAAAGAAAGAGAGCGGAGGCTCTCTTTTCTATGGTGTTGTTCTAATATGTATAAATTTTATATAAGGGAAACTTTTGATATTCTGGTTCGATTTTTACTTATTTTTTATGAAAGTTTACCTTATTTTAATGAAACTGATTGAAATTATTTGAAATTTTATTTTTTGAAAACCTATGAAAACGTTGATTTTAAAGCACTTTGAAATTAGATGAAATAAGTGGTGCCCCAACCAGGTCTTAAGAAAGCTCGTAAAGCATCACAATTTAGTAAACGTTAATTCGAAAGAATTACTATACTTATACAGAGCACCTTTCGGGGTGTTCTTTTTTATACTTTCTTACTAAAGTCGCTTACAAATGTGGCTGCAACCTGACGAAGTCAGTTGACTCAAAACGTTAATCAATACGATTATATCAACGTTTCAAAGCACTAAAAAGTTTGTCTTATTGTTTCTTTTTATACTCTTAAGAAATCAACATAAGTCGTCAGCTCTTTATTATAAAAACATTAATTAGCATTCTAGTATTATCTTCAGTCTAAAATCAGTATTTGAATTTTGTCTAGTCTTACTTCAGTTTCCCCTGAAGTTAAGTTTTTACCCAGCATCATTAGTAAAAAAGCAAAAGAACGCGCTTTTATATTTGGATTTGAGGTTTATAAAATAGGATAAGCGTGCTGAAAACTTAGATATGACAAACAAAATAAAATTTTTAAAAGCTACAGAGAAACATGGTATAATGTAACTAAAGGAGGTAGCATATGTCCTTAGATATAGATAAAGAAAAGATGATCATCATGGGAGTAGCTTTTGAAAACCGATCCGTTTTTAAGAGTGTTTGGCATGCTTTAAGTACAAATATGATTGAAGGATGGCGACCTACGGTTAGTGATATTGAAAAATTACGAGATGAAGGTCTTGCTCTGGGGATGGCTTAATGAAGCGTAAATGTTATGATTCTTATGACGATATTGATCCGAATAATTTATATACCTATCCGGGTTCTTCAGTTCTAAGCAATAAGCAGGAAGAACGAGATGAGCAAAAAGCATGCGAGATGGAATATCATATGGTAGCAAGTCATAGTTTGAAATTATTTATCAACCCTATCTTAGTTAATAGTTTAAAAGTAGTTTGCTTCACAACTACATAAGCTTAGAAAGGTTGAAAAGTGATAACTCTTTAATAACATCTTGATTTATTAAAAGATATTTTGTCCACTATATTTTTTCAATTGACTATTATTTGTCATAGATAGAACATTGCATTCAGAATAAGGAAAAACGCATCAAAAATGGTGCGTTCTGTTTTTATGCTACCATAAAAGGAGGGAAACAAATTGAAAATTTTTAAAGGAGAGTTTTATCGAATCTCTGTATTAACAGACAAACTAGTAAGGTTAGAATACTCTCAAACTGGAAGTTTTGAGGATAGAACGACACAACTTATTTATAATAGAGATTTTGGCCAAGTTTCGTTAGATTATATCGAGACATCAAACGTACTAGATATTATGACGGACTATTTTCATTTGCACTTTAATAAAGGAGAATTTAACGCCGAAAATTTATTTATAGAATTAAAAGGAAATTTTGCCGTATATGGTAGTCGCTGGTATTTTGGTGAATCGATTGAAACGTTAAAAGGAACAGCTCGGACTCTGGATAAGGCAGATGGCGCAATCCCGTTAGAAGATGGAATTATTAGTCGAAATGGTATTGCCTTACTGGATGATTCTCAAGGATTTATTTGGGATGAACAGTCTGGTTATCTTGAGAGAGAAAATCAAATTGACCTGTATTTCTTTGCCTATGGGCATGATTATAGAGGAGCAATCAGAGACTTTTACCATTTGACTGGCTCGACACCCTTGTTGCCAAGATATGCTTTAGGTAATTGGTGGAGTAGGTATTGGCCTTATACGTCAGATGAATATTTGAATTTAATAGACAGATTTAAAGCAGAGAAAATTCCATTATCTATCGGTGTGTTAGATATGGATTGGCATATAACTGACATTCCATCCCGTTTTGGAAGTGGTTGGACAGGCTATAGTTGGAATAGAAACTTAATACCCGATCCAGAACGGTTATTGCAACAACTCCATGATAGAAAGTTAAAACTCTCCTTAAATGTCCATCCTGCTGATGGTATACGGGCTTACGAAGAAGCTTATCCTCGGGTCGCAAAACGATTGGGGTTAAATGTAGAATTAGAAGAACCTGCCATTTTTGATTTTTTTAATCCTTCTTTTAGGGAAGCCTACTTTAAAGATGTTCATTATGAGCTAGAAAAGCAGGGAGTAGATTTTTGGTGGATTGACTGGCAACAAGGGACACAAGGCATGTTGGATCCACTATGGCTTTTAAACCATTATCATTATCAGGATAGTTGTAAAAATGCAGAAGGTGGCTTGATTTTATCAAGGTATGCAGGTCCTGGTAGTCACCGCTACCCTGTTGGTTTTTCAGGAGATACCATTATTAGTTGGAATTCCTTAAGATTTCAACCTTATTTTACAGCGACAGCATCAAATATCGGTTATAGTTGGTGGAGCCATGATATCGGTGGGCACATGCTGGGGGATTATGACGAGGAGCTACAAACTAGATGGCTACAGTTTGGCGTTTTTAGTCCGATAACTCGCTTACATAGTTCTAGAAGTCCCTTTAATAGTAAAGAACCTTGGTTTTTTTCAGAAACAACATCTAAGATTATGAAGAAATACCTTCGTTTGAGACATCAGATGATTCCATATCTATATACCATGAATGTAAAGACACACGAGGAAGGTGCCCCTTTAATCAGCCCAATGTATTATTTCTACCCAGAGAATGATGAGAGCTATAATGTTCCAAATCAATACTTTTTTGGAACAGAACTGATGGTGGCTCCCATTGTAGAGAAGATGGATTTGGCATTCCAATCTGCAAAAGTAGATGTATGGTTCCCTGAAGGTGTATGGTATGACTTCTTTTCAGAGAAAAAATACACAGGTGGTGTGAACTTAAGTGTTTATAGAGACATTTCGACTATTCCTGTGTTTGCCAAAAGTGGTGCAATCATTCCCTTGGTTGGTTCTGAGATAGATATGGGTGTTGATTTACCTGAAGTTGTAGATTGGTATGTATTCCCAGGAAAACAACATTCTTTTGAAATGATTGAAGATCAAAATGGTCAAAGATATAAAACAAGATTATCAATCGACTGGGAAATGGGAATGGTAGAGTTAGCATTACAAGGAGATTCTAGTATCGTTCCAAGCAATAGAAGGCATAGAATTCATTTTAAAGGAATGAATATGTCTATCATTGAATTGCCAAATAAGAATGCTACAGCTAGATTTGAATATAAAGATAATAAAACAACATCCCTAAATGACGAAGTTTTTAGACTACTAAAGACGGCTTCTCTTCCATATGAATTAAAAGATAGACTGTTAAATGAATTCATCAATGCTAAAAATTCTCATGAGTTAATGAATATCTTGCATCATCAGGATAAGGAATTGAGAGGCCGTTTGTTGGAAATGATATTTACTAGCCAAAACTAATTGAGACATTTCGTACACAATTTCTATTCTTTAATTACTAATTATTTATTTTTTAATGTGTAATAGTTTTACATCTCTATGCTTATTGACTTGTATTTTAGTAATTACAAGTTTGGCATAGGGATGTTTTTATGATTTTAAAGACTTTTTGCCCAGCCTCTTTTTAACTAAACAAGAGCAAATTTTTAAAGGTAACTTATCAAAGTAACTTCCACTTGTCTGGCCGAAGTGGAAGTTAGTCGGAAAGGGATTTTTATGGTGGAATTAATACTCTTAGAAAATCTCTTTAAACCACGTCAGCGTCGCCTTACCGTACTCAAGTACAGCTTGCGGCTAGCTTCCTAGTTTGCTTTTTGATTTTCATTGAGTATAAGTCTGAGACGTTAGATTTTTTTCAGAAAATTTTCTAAAAGAAACAGGATTTGCTTGACATTTGTTTGAAAATTCTGTAAAATGAATTATTATATCGTTTAAGGAGAATATATATGGAAAAACAGAAAACCTTTTTTGGACATCCTATGGGCTTGTCCACCCTCTTCTTTACAGAGATGTGGGAGCGCTTTTCTTACTATGGGATGCGAGCTATCCTACTTTACTATATGTACTATAGTGTACAAGATGGTGGGTTGGGGATGGATAAGACCACAGCTGCATCGATTATGGCGATTTATGGCTCGCTGGTATTTTTGTCCTCGGTTGTCGGTGGTTTTGTCAGTGACCGGATTTTAGGAAGCCGTAAGACTGTCTTTTACGGTGGGATTCTGATTATGCTAGGGCATATTGCTTTGGCAACACCTTTTGGACAAGTGGCTCTCTATCTGTCTATTGCCTTGATTATCTTTGGTACTGGATTTTTAAAACCCAATATCTCAGATATGGTCGGGGGAATTTATGAGAAAGAGGATGATAGACGGGATGCAGGATTTAGTATCTTTGTCTTTGGTATTAACTTAGGTGCCTTCGTTGCCCCTTATCTAGTGGGTTATCTAGGTCAGGAAGTCAATTTCCATCTAGGTTTCTCATTAGCTGCCGTTGGGATGTTCTTTGGTCTGGTGAAGTATGTTTTGGATGGGAAGAAATACCTGCCTGAATCAAGTCTTTACCCCACTGATCCACTTTCACAGAAGGAGCAGCAGACCTTGATTAAGCGCTTGCTGATTACACTTGTCATGGTTATTCTGGTGGTTATAGGTTTAGTCTTTACTCACCAATTTAACGTGGATATGATTGTTAATATCTTTACAGTGATTGCGGTAATCATTCCAATCTACTATTTCTTCAAAATTTTATCTAGTCAGAAAATAACTGCTACTGAGAGATCCCGAGTATTTGCCTACATTCCTCTATTTATCGCCGGAGTACTTTTCTGGTCTATTGAGGAGCAGGGTTCTGTTGTTCTTGCTCTATTTGCGGATGATCAGACTCGACTTTACTTTAATGCATTTGGAAATCAAATTCATTTCCCATCTAGCTTTTTCCAAAGTATCAATCCACTTTTCATTATGATTTATGTGCCAATTTTTGCTTGGTTGTGGGGGAAAATGGGTAAAAATCAACCGTCCTCTTCTAAGAAATTTGCTTACGGTTTATTTGCGGCAGGTCTATCCTTCTTGTGGATGATGTTGCCAGGGATGCTCTTTGGGGTAGATGTTAAGGTTAGTCCTTTCTGGTTGATTATGAGTTGGGCTATTGTGATTGTGGGGGAAATGTTGATTTCGCCTATTGGTCTATCAGTCACTACTAAGCTAGCACCAAAATCCTTCCAAGCACAAATGATGTCTATCTGGTTCTTGAGTAATGCTGCTGCCCAAGCTATCAATGCTCAAATTGTAAAATTTTATACAAGTGAAACTGAAGTCGCTTACTATGGAATTGTTGGAGGAATTACGATTGTATTCAGTATTATCTTATTCTTCTACGTTCCACGTATTGAAAAACTAATGTCTGGTATCAAATAGAGAAAAACTGGAATTTCTGTAGGAATTTTAAAAGTTAGATCAATTAGTTATCCAAAGGATTTAGTTCTGTATTGTACAGGGCTAAGTCCTTTTAGTTTGATGAAAAGTCACGATGTTTCTGATATTCCTAGTAGACATTTGTCAACTTTTTTTATATAATAAAACTAAACCAAAATGGTTGAGTCTTAAAAATATAAGTTCAACTATCGATTTGTCTTTATAAGGGAGATGTTCTCCATTCAAGCATATAATAGGAGGTGAATTATGTATCAGCCAGCGAAACTCAAGGCTCGGAGGAAAGAGTTAAAACTGACACAGAAGGAAATTGCAGAGCAACTTGGGATTAGTTTTCAGGCTTACTCGGCTTGGGAACGTGGGATCAAGGAACCGTCCAAGGAGAAGGTTGCTCAGCTAGAGAACATTTTAAAAGTAGCAAAAGGGCACTTTACCCAGATTGAGATTGTTCGTCTCTATAATAGCCTCTCCAAGCAAGGGAAGGAGAAGGTTGTTCTTTATGCTCGCAATCTGGCTCAAGAGGAACAAGACAAGAAAGTGTCGACCATGCCAGAGCGCCTCTACGAGTACCGTGTCTATGAACGCATGTCAGCAGGTATCGGGGCGTCAGTCTACGATGACAGGAATTTTGATACGGTTTACTTTAATGAGGAGTTGGCCCATGATTTTGCGTCTTGGGTGTCTGGGGACTCCATGGAACCTAAATATCAAAATGGTTCAGTTGCTCTGATTCGAGAGACAGGGTTTGACTATGACGGGGCAGTTTATGCAGTGGTTTGCAACAACCAAACCTATATCAAAAGGGTCTATCGAGAGGAGAATGGATTGCGTCTGGTCTCTATCAATCCTAAATACAAGGACATTTTCATTGCCTATGAGGAAGATCCTCGGATTGTAGGGATTATCGTTGGAAATTTTGTGCCGATGGAGGGCTAGCCTATGGGCTACTTTGATTATTCCATAGAGCCCAAAAGTGATATTGCCTTTGTCGATATGAAATCTTTTTATGCTAGTGTCGAGTGTGTGAAAAGGGGCTTGCATCCGCTGAAGACTTCGCTTTGTGTCATGAGTCGAGCGGATAATTCAACAGGTCTTATCCTAGCTTCCTCCCCCATGTTTAAGAAGATTTTTGGCAAGTCCAATGTTGGTCGAGCCTATGATCTGCCTTTTGATATCAAAACGCGCAAATTTTCCTATTACAATGCTCGAAAGCAAGGCTTGCCTACCGACTCGGACTATGTTCGTTACATCGAAGATTGGGCTCAAGTGACCTTGATTGTGCCTCCTCGGATGGATGAGTACATAGCGGTCAATATGGAAATCCAGCGAATCTTTCAAAATTATGGTAGTCCAGATGATATTTATCCCTACTCTATCGATGAGGGCTTTATCGACCTGACTAGTTCGCTCAACTATTTCATTCCGGACAAGAGTCTCTCTCGCAAAGACAAGCTGGATCTGCTTTCTGCCCGCATTCAGAGGGATATTTGGAGGCAGACAGGGATCTACTCTACAGTAGGCATGTCCAATGCCAATCCCTTACTGGCGAAGTTGGCTCTGGACAATGAGGCAAAGCATACCCCGACCATGAGGGCCAATTGGTCTTACCAGGATGTGGAAGAGAAGGTCTGGGCCATTCCTAAGATGACGGACTTTTGGGGGATTGGCAGGCGGATGGAGAAACGCTTGAATGCCTTGGGGATTTTTTCCATCAAAGAATTGGCTACCAGCAATCCAGACCATCTACAGAAAGTTCTCGGTCAGGCTGGCCTACGTTTGTGGTTTCATGCTAATGGGATTGATGAGAGCAATGTTCATAGGCCCTATAAAGCCAAGTCTCGAGGGTTGGGGAATTCTCAAATCTTGCCGAGAGACTACGTGAAGCTACGAGATATCGAAATTATTCTTCGAGAAATGGCGGAGCAGGTCGCTATTAGACTGAGAAGGGCGGGCAAGAAAACAACCCTTGTTTCTATCTATCTTGGTTTTTCTAAACAGGAAGTCAGGCCCTCTATACACACACAAATGAAGGTCGAACCGACCAATAATACAGCTATTTTAACAGACCATGTTTTGAAGCTATTTCATAATAAATACACTTCTGGAGCGGTCAGAAGTGTCGGAGTCAACTATTCAGGATTTGTGGACGAGTCCTTTGGTTTGATATCTCTCTTTGATGATGTTGATAAGTTAGAAAAAGAAGAAAGGCTCCAGACGGCCATTGACTCCATTCGGGAACAATTTGGTTTCACCTCCCTTTTAAAAGCCAATGCACTGGAAGAAGCCTCTCGGAGTCTTGCTAGAAGCAAGCTGATTGGGGGCCATTCTGCTGGAGGTCTAGATGGATTAAAATGATTGATCGTTCTTATTTACCCTTTCAATCCGCGCGAGATTATCAAGATCCAGGTATGCAGAAGTGGATGGGGTTTTACCTCTCAGAACATACCAGTTCGCTCAGTGAAGAAAAAAGCCGTGTTGATTTTTCGACAGATTTGACTCTAGATGAGAAACTACACTTGCTTTCCCAGCTTTATGTTGGCCAACTGAAGGGAAGTTTTGTGGTCAAGGAAAGGAAGCAGAAAGTCACTATCATCGGTAAGGTGAGAGAGTTATCCTCTAAATCATTATCTATCAGAACAAGCGAGGGTTATAGGATGATAGAGATTGCAGATATCCTAGAAATTAGACTGTGGGAGGAGGGAGTGTATGACTAGAAAAGAGTTGTATGAAAACAAACTGCAGATGGATTATTTTTCAGATGACTATATTCGTTTTGAAGAGGATTTTCAAAAATACTCTGCTATGAATGTACCACTGACTTTTTTGATCGATGACATCCTACGCACTATGGCCTTGAATCAGAAAAACTACTTTGTCCTAAACAAGGAGAATGCCAAGGATGGGAGGGAGCATCGCTTTTATTTTAGGGTAGTAACGGAAAAAGAGTGTCCCAGAAATAGAACCTATGAATATGCTGGGGTTAAAAATAGTAGTCAGTAGAGGGTTGTCTGCTGTAAAATGTATCATTTTTATAACACTTCATGTTTCATATCATGGGGTGTTTTTCTATTTAAGCCAAAGCCAATCAAAAAATCTCACTATTCATTAGGCTAAAGGAGACCTAATCATAGTGAGATTGTGAAATTATAGTAGGTTTTGTATAGCCTCTTCAATTTGTTTTGGGTCTGTTTTGGAAGAGAAACGTTCAAATACCTGTCCATCTCGACCGATGAGAAACTTAGCGAAATTCCATTCGATTCGTTTTCCTAGTGGGCCAGATTTCTGGTCTTTCAACCAAACGAAGAGAGGGTCTGCTTCCTTACCGTTGACCTTGATCTTGGCAAAGCGTGGGAAAGTGGTTTGATAGTTTAGGCTACAGAAACTATTGATTTCCTCTGCACTACCTGGTGCTTGTCCCATAAACTGATTGCAAGGAAAGTCTAAAATCTCAAAGCCCTGATCTTGATAGCGGTCATAGAGTTCTTGGAGTCCTTGGTACTGGGGCGTTAAACCACATCCAGTAGCAGTGTTAACAACCAAGAGAACCTTACCACGGTAGGCATCTAATGGGGTTTCTTGATTGTCTTGGTTTAAGACTAAAAAATCGTATAATGAGGTCATTGATTACTTTTCTCTTTCTGCTTGGTATTTTTAGGAGTTTTTTCCTCCTGTAGGGATAGAAATCCGTAGGTCAGGGTTCCAAAAATGCTACCGATAATCAGGCCATACATCAGTAAAGGAACACTTTTATCGAATTGCATGAGTAACTTCACAAAATCTGGAAGTGACATCTGCTGAACGAAGACTTTATGAAAGATGAGTAGGGTAAAGAGGCCAATCTGAAGGCCAATAAACACAACCCAGCTTCGGAATTTGATTTGGCTCTTGCTGTAGGTTTTAAGGATGATTTCTGATTTGTCATCTTTTTCCAGATGGAGTTCTTTGACGGCTCTTTGAGTTTTTAAGGTAATGAAAAAAATGAGTCCAGAGTAAACGTAGGGCATGGCATAGCGAACCACCTCCATGAAGCGTCCAAATAACAGATAAAACAAGAAGAGAAAGAAGGAAGAATAAACGATTTGGACCATGGAACGGGCACAAGCCTTGTAGATAATCTCTTGCCGGCATTCATCAAAAGGGCCTTGGATATGAAAGAGATTTCGGAGTAGGCGAGTGGTTAAGTCTTCTTTTTTCATGTTAGTAACCTCCTAAATGAGCGGTTTTACTGATTTTCTTTTACGAATTGATAGAGATAAAAAAGATAAGTGATAGAAGAAAGGCTAGCGATAGTTAGCAGTAAATAATATTTCCAATTGTCTGAGATGAGTATCAGTTGTGAAAAAGATAGAATCATAAAGCACAGTGCTAAGTTGAGTATACGTGTTTTTGGGGAGCCAATCTTTAGATAGGTCAGTCCTTTGTTAAGTGCTGGAATAAAGACTAGCACGAGGAATATCTCTCTGATTGGCAAGTTCCCTGAAATGATGATGAAGATGAGTAGAGAACTGAACAAAAGATGATAGGTAAGTAAAGTTAGTAATGATTTCATAGGGCACCTCCTAATCCTGGTCTTTTTTAGCTCTTGCAATACGAAGTGAGTCGACAATATGCATCATCACTCCGAAAAAGAAAGCTCCCAGTATAGTTTTAAAAATATGTTTTGTATTTAGAAGAGAACTGATAAAATTTGGATTTTCACTTGTTAGGGTATCAATGAGTGGAATTATAAAAAATATCACTGTTCCATAAATCGAACCTGCTTTCAGACCAGGATAACGTAACTGTTTCTTTTCTTTTTTCATGAGTTTCCTCCTAATCATTATCCTGATTTTTCTTGGCTTTTGCAATGCGACGGGAGATGAGGAACTGTATGCTCGCTCCGAAGAAAATAGAACCGAGAATGCTTGATACACCATTTCTTATAGTGAGAAGAGACTGAAAATAGTCCTGACCTTCCCCTATGAGTATGCTGAGAAGAGGCGTTATAAAAAACATCCATAGACCAAAGAATAAACCAGCTTTCAGACCTGGGTAGTGTAGTTGCTTACTTTCTTTCTCACTCAGCATATCTGGTTCAATAGTTGTAATCCCTGTTTTTTGCATTTGGTATGTGAGATATCCAGCAACGATGAGGGCAATCACTAAAATCAGAGGAGGATAGACTAGAGCCACTAGTTGAGGATATTTATAGGCCAGAACGAGCGGAATAAGATTTCCGAAAATCATCAGATAAAAAAGGAAGATAAAGACTTGATTGCCGATACGATCAGCCTCGCGTCGTTTGTATTCGTCAAGTGGATCAGAAATAGCGTATGTGCGCTTGATCAGTTTTTCAGTGAAGGTTTCTTTTTTCATGAGTTGGCTCCTTTTTTAAAAATCATCCTCCCAAAAGAGACTGTTGAGGTCAGTTTGGAGGCTACGAGCGAGATTGAGACAGAGTTCCAGAGTTGGGTTATACTTGTCGTTCTCAATCATATTGATAGTTTGTCTCGAGACACCGATATCCTTGGCGAGCTCGAGCTGGGAAATGCCCAGTTCCTTGCGAAATTCTTTCACACGATTCATCTGTTCTCCTTTCTGATTTGTGTCGTATATATTTGACTACATTATATTCTTCTATAGAGTGAATGTCAAGCATATTTGACATATTTCTTAAAGAAATTCTTACTTGTTTTTGCCCTATTTGTCTGACTAGTGCAAGCTAGTCGGATTTGTGGTAAAATAGATAAGATATGACAAAAGAATTTCATCATGTAACGGTCTTACTCCACGAAACGATTGATATGCTTGAGGTAAAGCGTGACGGTATCTACGTTGACGCGACTTTGGGTGGAGCAGGCCATAGCGAATATTTATTAAGTAAATTAAGTGAAAAAGGCCATCTCTATGCCTTTGACCAGGACCAGAATGCCATTGATAATGCGCAAGAACGTTTGGCACCTTACATTGAAAAGGGGATGGTGACTTTTATCAAGGATAACTTCCGTCATTTACAGGCACGTTTGCGCGAAGCTGGTGTTCAGGAAATTGATGGAATTTGTTATGACTTGGGAGTATCTAGTCCTCAACTGGATCAGCGTGAGCGTGGTTTTTCTTATAAAAAGGATGCGCCATTGGACATGCGCATGAATCAGGATGCTAGTCTGACAGCCTATGAAGTGGTGAACCACTATGACTATCATGACTTGGTTCGTATTTTCTTCAAGTATGGCGAGGATAAATTCTCTAAACAGATTGCGCGTAAGATTGAACAAGCACGTGAAGTGAAGCCAATTGAGACAACGACTGAGTTGGCTGAGATTATCAAGTCTGCTAAACCTGCCAAGGAGCTCAAGAAGAAGGGCCATCCTGCCAAACAGATCTTCCAGGCTATTCGGATTGAAGTTAACGATGAACTGGGGGCGGCAGATGAATCTATCCAGCAGGCTATGGAGATGTTGGCTCTAGATGGTAGGATCTCAGTGATTACCTTCCATTCGCTAGAAGACCGCTTGACCAAGCAATTGTTCAAGGAGGCTTCAACAGTGGAGGTTCCCAAAGGCTTGCCTTTCATCCCAGATGATCTCAAGCCCAAGATGGAATTGGTATCCCGTAAGCCAATCTTGCCAAGTGCAGAAGAATTAGAAGCCAATAACCGCTCGCACTCAGCTAAGTTGCGCGTGGCCAGAAAAATTCACAAGTAAGAGGAAAAAATGGTAGATAAGAAAGAAACAACCAGTCAATTCTTGCAGAGTCGTATAAAAAAATTCTCCCGTGTGGAGAAGGCTTTTTATCTTTCCATTGCGTTTACAGCTCTCGTTTTGGCGCTTAGTATTATCTTTATGCAGACTCGACTCCTACAAGTACAAAATGATTTGACAAGAATCAATGCGCAGATAGAGGAGAAGAAGACAGAGTTGGATGATGCCAAACAAGAGGTAAATGAATTGTTGAGGGCAGAACGCTTGAAAGAAATCGCAAATTCTAAGGACTTAAAATTGAATAACGAGAATATTCGATCAGCGGAGTAAGATATGAAGTGGACAAAAAGAATAACCCGATTTGCGATTAGAAACCGTAAATCTCCAGCAGAAAACCGTAAAATAGTAGGGAAGTACATCAGCTTGTTAGCTGTCGTACTTTTCGCTGTCTTTTTGGTCAATTTTGCTGTTATTATCGGGAGTGGTAGTAAATTTGGAACGGATCTAGTCAAAGAGGCTAAGAAAGTTCACCAAATAACCCGTACAGTCCCTGCCAAACGTGGGACTATTTATGACCGAAATGGAGTCCCGATTGCTGAGGATGCAACCTCCTATAATGTCTATGCTGTCATTGATAAAAAATACAAATCAGCAACGGGTAAAATTCTTTATGTAGAAGATGCCCAGTTTAATAAGGTAGCAGAGGTCTTCCATAAGTATTTGGATATGGATGAGGCTTATGTTAAAGAACAATTGTCTCAACCGAATCTGACTCAAGTTTCTTTTGGTGCCAAAGGAAATGGGATTACCTATGCCAATATGATGGCTATTAAAAAGGATCTAAAAGACGCTAGTGTTGAAGGAATTGACTTCACAACTAGCCCAAACAGAAGCTATCCAAATGGACAATTTGCTTCTAGTTTTATTGGTTTAGCTCAACTCCATGAAAATGAAGATGGAAGCAAGAGTTTGCTGGGAACTTCTGGGATGGAGAGTTCCTTGAATACTATTCTTGCAGGGAAAGACGGTATTATTACCTATGAAAAAGATCGTCTGGGTAATATTGTCCCCGGAACAGAACAAGTGTCCCAGCAAACGGTAGATGGCAAGGATGTTTATACGACTATTTCCAGCACCCTTCAGTCCTTCATGGAAACACAGATGAACGCTTTTCAAGAAAAAGTAAAAGGCAAGTATATGACGGCTACCTTGGTTAGTGCTAAAACGGGGGAAATTCTTGCAACGACGCAGAGACCAACCTTTGATGCCGATACTAAGGAAGGACTTACCAAGGATTTTGTTTGGCGTGATATCCTCTATCAAAGTAACTTTGAGCCGGGGTCAACCATGAAGGTCATGACACTCGCTGCTGCTATTGACAATAATACTTTCCCAGGAGGAGAAGTCTTCAATAGTAGTGAGTTAAAAGTAGCAGATGCTACTATTCGAGATTGGGACGTCAATGAAGGATTGACTGGTGGCAGAATGATGACTTTTTCTCAAGGGTTTGCGCACTCAAGTAACGTTGGGATGACGCTTCTTGAGCAAAAGATGGGAGATGCTACCTGGCTGGATTATCTAAATCGCTTTAAATTTGGTGTTCCGACTCGATTTGGTTTGACGGATGAGTATGCAGGTCAACTTCCAGCTGACAATATCGTCAATATTGCTCAGAGTTCATTTGGACAAGGTATTTCAGTGACCCAAACCCAAATGATTCGTGCCTTCACGGCTATTGCCAACGATGGAGTCATGCTAGAACCTAAATTTATCAGTGCCTTGTATGACCCAAATGACCAATCTGTTCGGAAATCTCAAAAAGAGATTGTAGGAAATCCTGTTTCCAAAGATGCAGCCAGTCTAACTCGAACCAACATGGTTTTGGTAGGAACAGATCCCGTTTATGGAACCATGCATAACCACAGCACAGGCAAGCCAACTGTAACTGTTCCTGGTCAAAATGTAGCTCTTAAGTCTGGTACAGCCCAGATTGCCGATGAGAAAAATGGAGGTTACTTGGTTGGTACGACCAATTACATTTTTTCTGCTGTATCGATGAATCCTGCTGAAAATCCTGATTTTATCCTCTATGTGACGGTTCAACAGCCAGAGCATTATTCAGGTATTCAGTTGGGGGAATTTGCCAATCCTATCTTGGAAAGAGCAGTAGCTATGAAAGATTCCCTTAACCTCCAATCTACCGCTAAAACGTTAGATCAGGTAACCAATCAAAGCGCTTATGCCATGCCTAGCATCAAGGATATTTCACCCGGTGATTTGGCTGAAGCCTTACGTCGCAATATTGTGCAACCAATCGTTGTAGGAACAGGAACAAAGATTAAAGAATCATCTGTAGAAGAAGGAACCAATCTTACACCTAACCAGCAAGTTCTCCTCTTATCTGACAAAGCAGAGGAAGTTCCAGATATGTATGGTTGGACAAAAGCAACCGCAGAAGCTTTTTCTAAGTGGTTAAATATAGAACTTGAATTTGAAGGTTCAGGCTCTACTGTGCAGAAGCAAGATGTTCGTGCTAATACAGCTATCAAGGGCATTAAAAAAATTACATTAACTTTAGGAGACTAATATGTTTATTTCCATCAGTGCTGGAATTGTGACATTTTTACTAACTTTGGTAGGAATTCCGGCCTTTATCCAATTTTATAGAAAGGCGCAAATTACAGGCCAGCAGATGCACGAGGATGTCAAACAGCATCAGGCAAAAGCTGGCACGCCAACTATGGGGGGACTTGTTTTCCTCATTGCTGCAGTTGTAGTGAGTTTCCTTGTTGCTCTTTTTTCAAAACAATTGACCAATAATGTGGGAATGATTTTGTTCATCTTGGTCCTTTATGGACTTGTCGGATTTTTAGATGACTTTCTCAAGGTCTTTCGTAAAATCAATGAGGGGCTGAATCCTAAGCAAAAATTGGCTCTTCAGCTCCTAGGTGGGGTCGTTTTCTACCTTTTCTATGAGCGCGGTGGCGATATGCTTTCAGTCTTTGGTTACCAAGTGCATCTAGGGATTTTCTATATTCTTTTCGCTCTTTTCTGGCTAGTCGGTTTTTCAAACGCAGTCAACTTGACAGACGGCATTGACGGTCTAGCTAGTATTTCTGTAGTCATCAGCTTGTCTGCATATGGAGTTATTGCCTATGTGCAAGGTCAGATGGATATTCTTCTAGTGGTTCTGGCTATGATCGGTGGCTTGCTCGGCTTCTTCGTCTTTAACCATAAGCCTGCCAAGGTCTTTATGGGAGATGTGGGAAGTTTGGCTCTAGGTGGAATGTTGGCAGCTATCTCTATGGCCCTCCACCAAGAATGGACTCTCTTGATTATCGGAATTGTTTATGTCTTTGAAACAACTTCGGTTATGATGCAAGTAAGTTATTTCAAAATGACTGGTGGCAAACGTATTTTCCGTATGACGCCTGTGCATCACCATTTTGAGCTTGGAGGATTGTCTGGTAAAGGAAATCCATGGAGCGAGTGGAAGGTTGACTTCTTCTTTTGGGGAGTGGGACTTCTAGCAAGTCTCTTGACGTTAGCAATTTTGTATTTGATGTAAGAATGGCACCCTGATGTTTCAGGGTGTTTTTGCATTCTAAAAAATATTGGTCAATTAAAGTCAAATCTCTTGACCTTTTCTGACTAATGTAGTATATTATGAACGTAAGGTAAATGAAAGCCTTACTCGAACACTTATACTTAATGAAAATCAAAGAGCAAACTAGGAAGCTAGTCGCAGGTTACTCAAAACACTGTTTTGAGATTGCAGATAGAGCTGACGTGGTTTGAAGAGATTTTCGAAGAGTATTATTTAAAGTAAAATAGAAAGAGGTGTGTCTATGTTTAATCTAGAAATCTTCAGAAGTAAAGATAGTCTACTCCTACTTGAAAAAGAAAAACCAGAAATAGTACGTAGAGTAGCCATTTAGCTAGTCTAAATTTTTTAAAATAAAGGTCAAAGATAGTCAATATCAGTAATTATAACTAAGTAAACAAAAAGAGGTAAAGAATATGAACAACAACTTTAATAATTTTAACAACATGGATGATTTATTTAACCAATTGATGGGTGGTATGCGAGGATACAGTTCTGAAAACCGTCGCTACTTGATTAATGGACGTGAAGTGACACCTGAAGAATTTGCTCATTATCGTGCAACTGGTCAATTGCCAGGAAATGCAGAAACTGATGGACAAATGCAACAACAGACTTCAGGTATGAAACAAGATGGTGTCCTTGCTAAACTCGGTCGTAACTTGACAGCAGAAGCGCGTGAAGGCAAGTTGGATCCTGTTATCGGACGAAACAAAGAAATTCAAGAAACATCTGAAATCCTTTCACGTCGTACCAAGAACAATCCTGTACTTGTCGGAGATGCAGGTGTTGGTAAGACAGCCGTTGTCGAAGGCCTAGCACAAGCCATTGTGAATGGCGATGTTCCAGCTGCCATTAAGAACAAGGAAATTATTTCTATTGATATCTCAGGTCTTGAGGCTGGTACTCAATACCGTGGTAGCTTTGAAGAAAACGTCCAAAACCTAGTCAATGAAGTGAAAGAAGCAGGGAATATTATCCTCTTCTTTGATGAAATTCACCAAATTCTCGGTGCTGGTAGCACTGGTGGAGATAGTGGTTCTAAAGGGCTTGCGGATATTCTCAAGCCGGCCCTCTCTCGTGGTGAATTGACCGTTATTGGAGCGACAACTCAAGACGAATACCGTAACACCATCTTGAAGAATGCAGCTCTTGCTCGTCGTTTCAACGAAGTCAAGGTCAATGCTCCTTCAGCAGAGAATACCTTTAAAATCCTTCAAGGAATTCGTGACCTTTATCAACAACACCACAATGTCATCTTGCCAGACGAGGTTTTGAAAGCAGCAGTGGATTATTCTGTTCAGTATATTCCTCAACGTAGTTTGCCCGATAAGGCTATTGACCTTGTCGATGTAACGGCAGCTCACTTGGCAGCTCAACATCCTGTAACAGATGTACATGCTGTTGAACGGGAAATCGAGGCAGAAAAAGACAAGCAAGAAAAAGCAGTTGAAGCAGAAGATTTTGAAGCAGCCCTAAACTATAAAACACGCATTGCAGAATTGGAAAAGAAAATCGAAAACCACACAGAAGATATGAAAGTGACTGCAAGTGTCAACGATGTGGCTGAATCTGTAGAACGAATGACGGGTATCCCGGTTTCACAAATGGGAGCATCAGACATCGAACGTTTGAAAGATATGGCTCATCGATTGGAGCACAAGGTGATCGGCCAAGATAAGGCAGTTGAAGCTGTAGCTCGTGCAATCCGTCGTAACCGTGCTGGTTTCGATGAAGGCAATCGCCCAATCGGTAGCTTCCTCTTTGTAGGACCAACTGGGGTCGGTAAGACAGAACTTGCTAAACAATTGGCTCTCGATATGTTTGGAACCAAGGACGCGATTATCCGTTTGGATATGTCTGAATACAGTGACCGAACAGCCGTATCTAAGCTAATCGGTACAACAGCAGGTTATGTGGGTTATGATGACAATAGCAATACCTTAACAGAACGTGTTCGTCGCAATCCTTACTCTATCATTCTCTTGGATGAAATTGAAAAGGCTGATCCTCAAGTAATCACCCTACTCCTTCAGGTCTTGGATGACGGTCGTTTGACAGATGGTCAAGGAAATACGGTGAATTTCAAGAACACTGTTATTATCGCAACATCAAATGCTGGATTTGGCTATGAAGCCAACTTGACAGAAGATGCGGATAAACCAGAGTTGATGGATCGTTTGAAACCATTCTTCCGTCCAGAGTTCCTTAACCGCTTTAACGCAGTTATCGAGTTCTCACACTTGAATAAGGAAGACCTTTCTAAGATTGTGGACTTGATGTTGGCTGAAGTCAACCAAACCTTGGCTAAGAAAGACATTGATTTGGAAGTTAGCCAAGCAGCTAAAGACTATATCACAGAAGAAGGCTATGATGAAGTCATGGGTGTTCGCCCTCTCCGTCGCGTGGTTGAACAACAAATTCGTGATAAGGTGACAGACTTCCATTTGGATCACCTAGATGCCAAACACCTAGAAGCAGATATGGAAGATGGTGGTTTAGTTATTCGTGAAAAAGCCTAAGACAGAATTTTGAGAATGAAAAAGAAGGAACCAGCTGAAAAAACTGGTTCCTTTTTTACGTTTAAATCACATGGCGTTCAAAGGCATCATCTGAGATTCCTTGTTCCAAGATGAGTTTCGCCCATTCTTTGGCAGAAAAGAGGCTGTGGTCCTTGTAATTTCCGCAAGATTCGATGGTTGTTCCTGGGACATCTTCCCAAGTAGTGGTTTCAGCGATTTCCTTGAGCGAATCCTTGATGACAGCCGCAATCTCGGCGCTGGTATGGCGTCCCCACATAATCATGTGGAAGCCTGTGCGACAGCCAAATGGTGAACAGTCAATCATACCGTCAATGCGGGTACGGATGAGTTTTGCCAAGAGGTGCTCGATAGTGTGAAGGCCAGCGGTAGGGATCGAGTCTTCGTTTGGCTGCACCAAGCGAATATCATAATTGGAGATGATGTCTCCCTTTGGCCCTGTTTCTTCCCCAATCAAGCGGACATAGGGCGCTTTAACAATGGTGTGGTCAAGTTCAAAACTTTCAACAATAACTTCTTTTGACATGGTTGTTCCTTTCAGTTTTCTTCTTTCATTATACCATAAAGGGGGATATTGAGACAGAGAGAAAACCTCTCCGATAGTGGAGAGGTTCAAATCTTTACTTACGATACAAGCGATCGTATTGGTAATAAGGATCAAAGGTTACATTGATACCCAATTTGCGAAGGACATTCTTGTCTTCATCTGTCAAGATGATGGTTGAGTGGGCTTCGCTTCCTTTGAGGTTGCCAAGCTCTTCCATAGCACGAGCAGCATCAGAATTTTCTGTAGCTGTGATAGCCAGTGCAATCAAAATTTCATTTGAATGCAGGCGTGGATTGCGGCTACCTAGATGATCGATTTTAAGACCTTGGATTGGCTTGACAAGTTCAGGTTCGATTAGTTTTACTTCTTTAGCGATGTCAGCTGATTTCTTGATGGCGTTGATCAAGGCAGCGGCTGTAGGGCCAAAGAGCTCAGAGTTTTTACCAGTGACAATTTCCCCAGTTGGCAATTCAAGAGCTAGGGCTGGTCCGCCAGTTTCTTCTGCCTTTTGACGGGCAACAACAGCAACCTTACGGTCTGCAGGTGTGATGCCGAGGTCATTCATGAGCAACTCAATTTTCTTGACAGCCGCTTCGCCAACTTTTTCGGCTTTAAAATCAAGAACAGTTTGATAGTAACGGCGGATGATTTCTTGTTTAGAAGCTTCGACAGCAGCCTCGTCATCTGTAATAGCGAAGCCAACCATGTTGACACCCATGTCTGTCGGTGAAGCGTATGGAGATTCACCAAGGATACGTTCTAACATGCGCTTGAGCACTGGGAAGATTTCGATATCACGGTTGTAGTTGACAGTGGTTTCTCCATAGGTTTGGAGATGGAAGGGGTCAATCATGTTGACATCGTCAAGGTCAGCTGTGGCAGCCTCGTAGGCCAAGTTAACAGGGTGATGAAGGGGAAGATTCCAGACTGGGAAGGTTTCGAATTTAGCGTAACCAGACTTGATACCATTGATTTGGTCGTGGTACATATTGGACATACAAGTTGCCAATTTTCCAGAACCAGGTCCAGGAGCTGTTACGACAATTAAGTTGCGACTGGTTTTGATGTAGTCGTTTTTCCCCATACCTTCTGGGGAAATGATGTGATCCATATCTGTTGGATATCCTTTGATTGGATAATGAAGATAAGAATCAATCCCGTTTTTTTCAAGTTGGTTGCGGAAGGCATCTGCGGCTGGTTGGCCAGCGTACTGTGTGATGACCACTGAGCCGACAAAAATTCCCAATTCATTGAATTTATCAATCAAGCGAAGAACTTCTTGGTCATAAGAAATGCCCAAGTCACCACGTGCTTTAGAATGCTCGATGTTGCTCGCATTAATGGCAATCACAACCTCAACCTGCTCTTTCAATTCTTGCAAGAGCTTGATTTTGTTGTCAGGCTCATAACCAGGAAGGACACGAGCAGCGTGGAAATCTTCTAACATTTTACCACCAAACTCCAAGTAGAGCTTGCCGTCAAATTGATTAATGCGCTCCAAAATGTGGTCGCGTTGTAGATTCAAATATTGTTCAGAACTAAAAGCTTGTTTTTTCATTTTTTTACCTCTGACCTCTATTATAATAAAAAATTGTAAGTTAGGAAACTATGGAGTTAAAAAAGGAATCAAAAAGATTAGGCAAACGCTTGCACAAAATTCCCAAAAGCGCTATCATAGACTATAGATTATTAAAATAATGAGGTAAGAAGATGCAAGAAAAATGGTGGCACAATGCCGTAGTCTATCAAGTCTATCCCAAGAGTTTTATGGATAGCAACGGAGATGGAATTGGTGATTTGCCAGGTATTACCAGTAAGTTGGACTATCTAGCCAAGCTAGGAATCACAGCGATTTGGCTTTCTCCTGTTTATGACAGTCCTATGGATGATAATGGCTACGATATTGCTGATTATCAAGCGATTGCAGCTATTTTTGGGACTATGGAGGATATGGACCAACTGATTGCGGAAGCTAAGAAGCGTGATATTCGTATCATCATGGACTTGGTGGTCAATCATACCTCAGATGAGCATGCTTGGTTTGTTGAAGCCTGTGAAAATCCTGACAGTCCTGAGCGAGACTACTACATCTGGCGAGATGAACCAAACGACTTAGATTCTATTTTTAGCGGATCTGCTTGGGAATACGATGAAAAGTCAGGTCAATACTATCTCCACTTTTTCAGCAAGAAACAGCCTGATCTCAACTGGGAAAATGAAAAACTGCGCCAGAAAATTTACGAGATGATGAATTTCTGGATTGATAAAGGCATTGGCGGTTTCCGTATGGATGTCATTGACATGATTGGGAAAATTCCTGATGAGAAAGTAGTCAATAATGGTCCTATGCTCCACCCCTATCTTAAGGAGATGAATCAGGCGACCTTTGGAGATAAGAATCTCTTGACAGTGGGAGAGACATGGGGAGCTACGCCAGAGATTGCCAAACTCTACTCTGATCCAAAGGGACAAGAATTGTCTATGGTCTTCCAGTTTGAACATATTTGTCTTCAGTATCAGGAAGGGCAACCTAAGTGGCATTACCAAAAAGAGCTGAATATCGCTAAGTTAAAAGAGATTTTCAACAAATGGCAGACAGAGTTAGGAGTTGAGGATGGTTGGAATTCCCTCTTCTGGAATAATCATGACCTCCCTCGTATCGTCTCTATCTGGGGAAATGACCAAGAATATCGTGAAAAATCTGCCAAAGCCTTTGCAATCTTGCTTCATTTGATGAGAGGGACACCTTATATCTACCAAGGTGAGGAGATTGGGATGACCAACTATCCGTTTGAGACGCTTGATCAAGTAGAAGATATTGAATCCCTAAACTATGCGCGTGAAGCTCTTGAAAAAGGCGTTCCGATGGAAGAAATCATGGACAGTATCCGTGTCATTGGACGTGATAATGCCCGTACTCCAATGCAATGGGATGAGAGCAAAAATGCTGGTTTCTCGACAGGTCAACCTTGGTTGGCAGTCAATCCAAACTATCAAGCAATCAACGTTCAAGAAGCGCTGGAAAATCCAGATTCTATTTTCTATACTTATCAAAAACTCGTTCAAATCCGTAAGGAGAACAGCTGGCTTATTCGAGCTAATTTTGAATTACTCGATACGGCTGATAAGGTCTTTGCTTATATCCGTAAAGATGGCGACCGTCGTTTCCTAGTTGTGGCCAACTTGTCCAATGAAGAGCAAGACTTGGTAGTAGAAGGAAAAGTTAAATCAGTCTTGATTGAAAACACTGTGGCTAAAGAAGTTTTTGAAAAACAAATCTTATCTCCATGGGATGCTTTCTGTGTGGAAATGACTAACTAAAAAGTGAGAACCTTGAGCCTTAGAGCTTGAGGTTTTTTGCTAAAAGTTGTGTAAAAAACTCTTTTAAAAACATTTGTTAGAATTTTCTAAAAAATCTGTCAAAAGCTCTTGCATTTGTAAAAAAATAGGGTATAATAGTGAAAATACTATTTTGAAGGAGATTATCTATGCAATCTAAAAAGTGGATTTTAGGAGCAGGAGTGACCTTGAGTACTGCCATTCTTTTAACAGCTTGTGGGAAAAGCGAAAAGAATGCAAATGCTCCCAAAACATTTTCTTATGTTTATGCCGTTGATCCATCATCCTTGGATTATAGCGTTACAAGTAAAAGTTCAACTTCTGACGTAATAGGTAATGTTGTCGACGGTCTTTTAGAGAATGATAAATATGGGAATCTCATTCCTTCTCTAGCAGAGGATTGGTCAGTTTCTAAAGATGGCTTGACTTATACTTACAAACTTCGTAAAGGTGTGAAGTGGTATACTTCAGAAGGAGAAGAGTATGCGGAAGTTAAGGCTCAGGATTTTGTCACAGGTCTGAAACATGCAGCAGATGGAAAGTCCGATGGTCTTTCTTTGGTTGAGAAATCTATCAAAGGATTGGAGGCTTATGTCAGTGGTGAGACAAACGATTTCTCAACTGTAGGTGTGAAAGCTCTTGATGATTATACAGTAGAATATACGCTTAATAAACCGGAAAGTTTTTGGAATTCAAAAATAACCACTGCAACGATGCTTCCAGTTAATGAAGAATTTTTGAATGCAACAGGTAAGGATTACGGAGCGCCAACTCCATCAAGTATTCTTTACAATGGTCCATATTTTTTGAAGTCCTTGATTTCTAAATCTGTGATTGAATATGAAAAAAATCCTAACTATTGGGATAAGGAAAATGTCAAAATTGATAATGTAAAATTAACATTCTATGATGGATCAGACCAAGAATCCTTAATTCGTAGCTTTACACAAGGTGCCTATACAACTGCTCGTCTCTTTCCAGCAAGCTCAAACTTTGAATCAACTAAAAAGGAATACGGTGATAAGATTGTCTATAGTCCACAAGAGGCAACAAGTTATTATCTTACCGTTAACGTAAATCGTCAATCCTATAATAAAACAGCTAAAACAGATGAGTCACAAAAAACATCAACAAAAGAAGCTCTTCTCAATAAGAACTTCCGTCAGGCTCTTAATTTTGCATTTAATCGCCACGCCTATACAGCTCAATTAAATGGTGAAGAAGGTGCGGATAAGATTATTCGTAATAGTCTAGTGCCAGATAACTATGTTCAAGTAGCTGGGAAGACCTTCGGACAGCTGGCTCAGGATGAACTGCTGAAATATGGAGAGCAATGGAAAGATGTGACTCTCACAGATGGCAAAGATACAATTTACAATCCAACAAAGGCCAAGTCTACATTTGAAAAAGCGAAAACAGAATTGCAATCTAAGGGAGTAAGTTTCCCGATTCATTTGGATGTACCAGTAGAACAGACAGATGTAGTTGCAGTTCAACAGACAAATTCATTAAAACAATCGATTGAAGAAACATTGGGAACTGAGAATGTAATTATAGATGTTCTTCAAATGACGGATAATGAGAAGGAAAGTATTACTTCTCAAGCTAAAGTTCCAACCCAAAAAGATTATGATTTGAACGGAACTGGTTGGGGACCAGATTATCAAGATCCAGCAACCTATCTCAATATTTTAGATGCTAAGAAGGGTTCTGCCTTGAAACATCTAGGTATAACAAAGGGCAAGGATCCTGAAGTCATGGCGAAAGTTGGCTTGGATGAATACAAGAAGCTCTTGGATGATGCTGCATCTGAGACAAGTAATCTTGATAAACGATACGAAAAGTATGCCAAAGCACAGGCTTGGGTTACTGATAGTTCACTTCTTATTCCAGTTGCTTCTTCAGGTGGCTCTCCTATGGTTAGTCGTACTGTTCCATTTACCAAAGCTTATTCACAGGTCGGTATTAAGGGAGATCCATTTATTTTTAAAGGTATGCAACTTCAAAATGATATCGTGACAACTAAAGAGTATGAGGCGGCTCTTAAAAAGTGGCAAAAGGAAAAACTAGAATCTAATGCTCAGTATCAAAAGGATTTAGAAAAACACATAAAATGAGTCTAGGCTTATTTTGTAGATGTTTCTTAGTCAATAAACCGTATAAAAACAAGGGAGGACTGTATGAAAGACAGAAATCCTTTGTTTTTTTATGACGAAAGTTTATAAACTTTCATTCTCAAAATTCAATTAACTTTACAAATGCTTGCTATTTTGGTAAAATAAACTTATGTTATAAAAACTAACATAAAGGAGAAAGAAGATGAATACAAAAAAGCGTGTCCTTAGTGCAGGCCTGACCTTTGCGGTTGCTTTGCTTTTAGCTGCTTGCGGACAATCAGGTTCAGATACAAAAACTTACTCATCAACCTTTAGTGGAAATCCAACTACATTTAACTATTTATTAGACTACTACGCTGATAATACGTCGATTATAACCAACCTAGTTGATGGCTTGCTTGAAAATGACAACCACGGAAACCTAGTTCCATCTTTGGCGGAAGACTGGTCTGTTTCAAGCGACGGTCTGACTTATACCTATAAATTGAGAAAAGATGCCAAATGGTTCACGGCTGATGGTGAAGAGTACGCACCAGTCAAGGCACAAGATTTTGTGACAGGGATCAAGTACGCAGTGGACAATAAATCACAGGCCGTTGACCTGATTCAAAATTCAATCAAGGGCTTGAATGATTATATTACAGGAGTGGATTCTGATTTTTCTAAGGTTGGGGTGAAGGCAATCGACGACCAGACTGTTGAGTATACTTTGGCACGCCCAGAACCATATTGGAATTCAAAAACAACCAACAGTATTCTTTTCCCAGTCAACGAAGAGTTTTTAAACTCAAAAGGGAAAGATTTTGGTACCCTATCTCCAGATAGTATTCTCTACAGCGGACCTTATTTGTTAAAAGATTTCACATCAAAATCATCGATCGAATATGTGAAAAATCCGCATTACTACGATCATGACAAAGTATCAATTGAACACGTGAAATTGGCTTACTTTGATGGTTCAGACCAAGAATTGACCATCCGTAACTTTGAAAGTGGAGCTTATTCAATCGCTGGGGTTTATCCAAATAGTTCTAACTTCGCCAAGACCAAGGAAAAATATAAGGATAATATCGTTTATAGCTTGCAGGACAAGACTTCTTGGTATTTCAATTTCAACGTCAACCGTAAGGCCTACAATCACACTGCTAAAACGACAGATGAGCAGAAGAAGTCAACTGAGACAGCTGTCTTGAACAAAAACTTCCGCCAAGCAGTGAACTTTGCCTTGGACCGCACAGCCTATTCTGCTCAGTCAAATGGGGAAGAAGCAGCAAGCAAGACCCTTCGTAACACCCTAGTACCTCCAACATTTGTCCAAGTTGGAGACAAGACTTTTGGAGAAGTAGTTGCTTCTAAATTGGTCAACTATGGCACAGAATGGTCAGGTATTAACTTGGCAGATGCTCAGGATGCCTATTTCAACAAAGAAAAAGCCCAAGCAAAATTTGCGGAAGCTAAAAAAGAATTGGCAAATCAAGGTGTGACCTTCCCAGTTCACTTGGATGTGGCGGTTGATCAGACAAGTAAAAATGCTGTGACAGGCATGAACTCAGTTAAGCAGACCCTTGAGTCAGTTTTAGGCGCTGATAACATTATCATTGATGTTCAGCAGCTTTCAACAGATGATTTTAATAACGTAGCCTTCTTGGCGCCGACTCCAGCTGATCGTGACTATGATTTGAACTTTGATGGTTGGGTAGGTGACTACCAAGATCCATCAACTTATCTCAATCCTTTCAATGCAGAGGATGGCTTCTACCTCAAGATTTTTGGTCTAGATGCTCAGGAAGATAAAGCTAAAATTGCTAGTCTGGGTCTTGATACCTATACCAAGATGCTCAAAGATGCGGATAGCGAAAATAAAGATGTAGCCAAACGCTATGAAAAATATGCTGAAGCACAGGCTTGGATGATTGATAATTCTCTAATCATGTCAGCTATGTCAAGTGGTGGAACAGCGTCTGTAACTAGAGTAACACCATTTACAAGAGGTTATTCATTGGTCGGTATCAAGGGTGATGGCAATAACTACAAGTACATGAAACTGCAAAAAGATACTGTGACAACTAAACAGTATGAAGAAGCGAAGACTAAATGGGAGCAAGAAAGCAAAAAAGCAATCGAAAAAGCTCAAAAAGAAGCAGAAAATCATGTGAAATAATGATGAGCGAGGTTCCGTAAGGGACCTTGTTTTGATATTTATATAGTAAATTTATTGATGTAATTGTTTGCAAGTCAAAAAGAATGTTTCGGAAAGAAGATGAAAACGCCTTACCCAAGTGGATTTACCCCATAAGTGTATTTTTTATGATATAATAAAATGAAATAAAAATTGATAATAGAGGTATATCGTGAGTAGATATTCGAAGCGAGCTCGTCAGGGTAAAACAAAGATTATGATTAGTTGGGGGTTGCTGGCTATCTATGCAGTACTAGCAGTCTTTTTATTGTTTTTGATTTTCAAGTACAATATGCTAGCCTTCCGATATCTGAACATAGTAGTTACCGTCTTAATTGTGGCCTTAGCCATCGTGTGCTTCTTTTTAATTCGGTCCAAGAAAGTTAAAAATCTGACACTGATTTTATTATTACTGGGTATTGTGATTAATGGTACTTCTCTCTTTGCTGTAGGGCAGTTCATTGGATTTACCAGTCGCTTGAATGCGACATCGAACTACTCAAATTATTCGATGAGTATTGCGGTGTTAGCAGATAGTTCAATTGATAATATCAGTCAGGTAACCAGTGTAACGGGACCGACTGGGACGGATAAGGATAATATTCAACAGTTGATGAATGATCTGAAAGCTACTCAAAATAAAGAACTGACAGTCGAAGAAAGCAGCTCCTATCTTGCAGCCTATAAGAGCTTGCTAGCAGGTGATACAAAGGCAATCATTCTAAACAGTGTCTTTGAAAATATTATCGAATCAGAATATCCAGACTATGCTTCAAAAATTAAGAAAATCTATACCAAAGAATTAACGAAGACGGTTGAAACTCCAAAAGATATCAAAGGTGACAGTTTCAACGTTTATATCAGTGGAATTGATACTTACGGTCCAATCAGTTCAGTTTCTCGTTCGGATGTCAATATCATTATGACAGTTAATCGCGAAACTAAAAAGATTCTCTTGACAACGACCCCTCGTGATTCCTATGTTCCAATTGCAGATGGAGGCAACAACCAAAAAGATAAGTTGACCCATGCAGGGATTTATGGAGTAGATGCTTCGATTCATACACTGGAAAATCTCTACGGTATTGACTTGAACTATTATGCTCGCTTGAATTTCACTTCTTTCTTGAAGTTGATTGATCTCCTCGGTGGGGTTGATGTTCATAATGATCAGGATTTTACATCATTGCACGGTAAGTTTCACTTTCCTGTAGGGAATGTTCATCTTGATTCGGAGCAAGCTCTTGGCTTTGTGCGTGAGCGCTATTCTTTGGCAGATGGAGATCGGGATCGTGGCCGTAACCAGCAAAAGGTCATTGTCGCTATTTTGCAAAAGTTAACTTCGACAGAAGCTTTGAAAAATTATGACAGTATTATAAAAGGGCTACAAGATTCGATTCAAACCAATATGCCACTTGAAACCATGATGAACTTGGTCAATGCCCAACTTGAGAGTGGTGGAACGTATAAGATCAATTCGCAAGATCTTAAAGGAACAGGGCGGATGGATTTACCATCCTATGCTATGCCTGAGAGCAACCTCTACATGATGGAAATAAGTGATAGCAGTTTAGAGTCAGTCAAGGCTGCAATTAATGATGTGATGGAAGGAAAATAAAGCAAAATGATTGATATTCATTCGCATATCGTATTTGGTGTGGATGATGGTCCGAAAACTAAGCAAGAAAGCAAGGCGCTTTTGACAGAAGCCTATCGGCAAGGTGTAAGGACTATTGTATCGACATCGCATAGACGAAAAGGAATGTTTGAAACTCCTGAGGAGACAATAGCAACAAATTTCCAAGAAGTTAAGGAGCTAGCCAAGGAAGTGGCTCCAGACTTGACCATTCTCTATGGAGCAGAGATTTATTATACCCATGATGTGCTTGAGAAGTTAGAGAAACAGGTGATTCCAAGTCTTAATGGGACACGCTATGCTCTTATTGAGTTTAGTATGGCTACCCCTTACAGAGAAATCCATACTGCTTTAAGCAATGTTCTTATGCTTGGGATAACGCCTGTAGTTGCCCATATTGAACGTTATCATGAATTAGAGAATAACGAAAAACGGGTAAAAGAGTTGATTGATATGGGCTGCTACACTCAAATCAATAGTTCAAGTATTTTAAAACCAAAGTTATTTGGGGATAAGTATAAATTTATGAAGAAACGAGCTCGCTATTTCCTAGAGCGTGACTTGGTACATTTTGTTGCTAGTGATATGCACAATTTAGACCCAAGGCCCCCATACATGAAAGAAGCTTATGAGATCGTCTCAAAACAATACGGTGAAAGAAAGGCGAGAGAATTATTTATCGAAAATCCTCGCATCATCTTAGCTAATCAAATTATTTAGGAGTTGACATGAAAGAAAATAAAGAAATCGGAATTGATGTTGTTCAATTATTTAAAATCCTTTGGAAGAAGAAAATCGCTATTATCCTAACTGCGATTGTAGCAGCTGTACTTGCATTTGGTTTGAGTAGTTTTGTGTTGAAACCGGAATATGCTAGTACAACACGTATTTATGTTGTTAGTCGCAATCAATCTGAAAATGCAGGATTAACTAACCAGGATTTGCAGGCAGGTACCTATCTTGTAAAAGACTATAAGGAAATTATTCTATCACAAGATGTACTGGAGAAAGTCATTTCAAATCTTAAATTAGAGAAAACAGTTAAAGAACTGACTAAGAAAGTCCAGGTGACAGTACCTGTAGATACTCGTATCGTGTCAATCGTGGTGAAAGATCCCGAACCAGAAGAAGCTAGCCGTATCGCAAATGCTCTTCGTGAAGTGGCTGCTGAAAAAATCATTAAGGTAACTCGTGTATCTGATGTGACAACACTAGAGGAAGCGAGACCGGCACTAACTCCATCCTCACCTAATATTCGTCGAAACACTGCGCTTGCTTTCCTAGTAGGTGGTGCAGTAATGGTTGTTGCAGTCGTATTGCTTGAATTATTGGACGATCGTGTCAAACGACCAGAAGATGTCGAAGAAGTCATGCAGGTTGCACTTTTAGGAATTGTTCCAGATTTGGATAAGTTAAAGTAAGGGAGAAAACATGCCAACATTAGAAATCTCAAAAAAGCGTTTAGATTTTGCTAAAAAAGCTGAAGAACACTATAATGCTTTGCGTACCAATATTCAATTGAGTGGTGATAATTTGAAAGTTCTTGCTATTTCATCTGTCAAACCTGGTGAAGGGAAATCTACAACGTCAACTAATATCGCCTGGGCTTTCGCGCGTGCAGGCTATAAAACATTGCTAGTTGATGCGGATATCCGTAATTCAGTTATGTCTGGTGTCTTCAAGTCGAGGGAAAAAATTACTGGGTTAACTGACTTCTTAGCTGGAACTACTGATCTTTCAAATGGTCTCTGTGATACCAATATTGATAACCTATTTGTTATTCAGGCAGGACCGATATCACCTAACCCAACGGCCCTCCTGCAGAGTGAAAATTTCCATACCATGATTGATACCTTGCGTAAGTATTTTGACTATGTCATTGTGGATACTGCACCGATTGGGATGGTTATTGACGCCACTATCATTACACAAAAATGTGATGCTTCTATCTTGGTTACGGCAGCTGGAGAGACAAAACGACGTGATGTTTTAAAGGCTAAAGAACAATTGGAACAGACAGGGGTACCTTTCTTAGGTGTTGTTCTAAATAAATTTAATACAGAAGTTGAAAAATATGGAGCTTATGGTGGTTATGGTGCCTATGGTGCCTATGGAAATTATGGAAAAAAGAAGTAGGTAGAGTTAGCTAGGAGGTAGTTTTGAGAGAAGTATCAAATATTCGAAAATTAGAGATTCTCATAATACAACTGTTTCCAATTTATCTGTTATCGTTTGTATTAGCTAGTCATGAACTTCTGGTATTTCTGATGGTGGTTCACACTATTTCTTACTACATTAGTGCATATAGTAAAAATTTCAAATACCGGACCCTTGCAGAGGAATGTATACAAACGTTAAAATATATACTGGTTTATATTTTCTTATCCTGTATAGTTTTTCCTATTTTAGAACCAAATATACCATATTTATCATTAGCTAATCTATTATGCATAGTGGCTGTAAATTCAATTATGCTAATGGTTGTTAATATTTGGATTCGTAAGATTTGGAAATATCTATCACGTCAAAAAAAATACACTCAGTGTATCTTGCTAGTGACCACACGTGCACGAGTTGAGAGAGTCCTACAGCAACTGTCTACTTATGAGTATGGCTATGTTTCAGCTGTTTGTATTGTAGATGATGAGCATTTTGAATCTTCGAATTTTACAATCGTTACGTTGAATAACTTAGTAACCTATGCTACGAGATCAGTCGTAGATCAAGTGGTAATTAATCTCCCAAGCGAAAGCTTTTTAATTGCAGACTTTGTTTCTCAATTTGAAACGATGGGCTTACCAGTAGCTGTCAATATAGCAGCTTTAGATTTTGTGACCAATAGTGAAAAAGCGATTCAACGTTTTGGGGATTCTAGTGTTGTTAATTTTTCGACAACCTTTTATCGTTCGAGTGATGTTGCTTTAAAACGGATGATGGATATAATCGGATCCTTATTTGGTTTAGTGATTTGTGGTATAGCGTCTATTTTTCTTATTCCTCTGATAAAAAGAGACGGAGGGCCTGCTATTTTTGCTCAGGATAGAGTTGGTAGGAATGGACGTATATTTAAATTTTACAAATTCCGTTCTATGAGAGTAGATGCGGAGGAAATCAAAAAAGATCTGATGACTCAGAATCAGATGCAAGGTGGAATGTTTAAGATTGAAAATGATCCACGCGTGACAAAGATTGGACACTTTATTAGAAAAACAAGTCTAGATGAATTGCCACAATTTTGGAATGTTCTAAAAGGGGATATGAGTTTAGTTGGTACTAGACCACCGACTATAGATGAGTATATGAAGTATACACCCGAACAAAAACGTCGTTTAAGTTTTAAACCTGGTATTACAGGACTTTGGCAGATTAGTGGTAGAAGTAATATTAAAAACTTTGATGATGTAGTGAAACTAGATGTTACTTATTTAGATGGCTGGACAATTTGGAAAGATATTGAAATTTTATTGAAGACTATAAAAGTTGTAGTAATGAAAGATGGAGCAAAGTAATTTTTGTTTTATCATAAAATGAAGTAGGAGTGATATGAGAAAATCAGTTTATATCATTGGTTCAAAAGGGATTCCTGCCAAATATGGAGGTTTTGAAACTTTTGTTGAAAAATTAACAGAATATCAAAAAGATAGCAACATAAAATATTATGTTGCTTGTATGCGTGAAAATTCAGCTAAATCTGGTATTACAGATGATCAGTTTGAATATAACGGAGCAGTCTGTTTTAATATAGATGTTCCGAATATCGGCCCAGCCCGAGCGATTGCCTATGATATTGCTGCAGTTAACAAGGCTATAGAACTAGCCAAAGAAAACAAGGATGAAGCTCCAATTTTTTACATTTTAGCTTGTCGTATTGGTCCTTTCATTTCAAAAATTAAGAAAAAAATTCAGGATATTGGAGGCACTTTACTTGTGAATCCAGATGGCCATGAGTGGTTGCGAGCAAAGTGGAGCCTACCGGTTCGTAAGTACTGGAAATTTTCAGAGCAACTCATGGTCAAGCATGCTGATTTACTGGTATGCGATAGCAAAAATATCGAACAATATATTCAAGAGGACTATAAACAGTATCAACCAAAGACCACCTATATTGCCTATGGGACTGATACTGCTCCTTCAAACCTGAAAGCAGAAGATGCTAAGGTTCGGAACTGGTATCAGGAAAAAGGAGTTAGCGAAAATGGCTATTATCTAGTGGTGGGACGATTCGTCCCTGAAAACAACTACGAAACCATGATTCGTGAATTTATCAAGTCCAAGTCCAAGAAGGACTTTGTCCTCATCACAAATGTGGAGCAGAATAAATTTTACGATCAATTGTTACAGGATACTGGTTTTGACAAAGATCCTAGAGTCAAATTTGTCGGTACAGTCTATGACCAAGAGTTGCTCAAGTACATTCGTGAAAATGCTTTCGCCTATTTTCATGGGCATGAGGTTGGGGGGACAAACCCTTCTCTACTAGAAGCTCTAGCATCCACAAAACTGAATTTGTTGCTAGATGTTGGTTTTAACCGAGAAGTTGGGGAGCAAAGTGCGATTTATTGGAAAAAAGATGAGCTTTCACAAGTAATCGAGAAAGTTGAACAATTCGATGCAAAAATGATTGATGAGTTAGATAGACAATCAAATCAGAGAATTGCGGATGCTTTCACTTGGGAAAAGATTGTTACAGACTACGAGAAATTATTTAAAGGTTAGAAATGCAGAAAATTTTATATCTCCACGCTGGTGCCGAAATGTATGGCGCTGACAAGGTTTTGTTGGAGCTTATTAAAGGTTTGAATAAAGACGAATTTGAAGTACACGTTATTTTACCAAATGATGGTGTCTTAGTTGGTGCATTGGAGAGTGTTGGTGCTAAAGTTAGAGTTATCGATTATCCAATCTTGCGTCGTAAATATTTTAATCCTAAGGGGATTCTTGAGTATTTTGGCTCATATAATCGTTATTCAAAGAAAATCTCCAAATACGCTAAGGAAAATGGAATTACTCTCCTTCACAACAATACTACTGCAGTACTTGAGGGGATTTATCTCAAACGTAAATTGAAACTTCCTTTAATTTGGCATGTGCATGAAATTATTGTGAAACCAAAAGCAATCTCAGATTTCATCAACTTTTTGATGGGACGTTATGCTGATACGATTGTGACGGTTTCAAATGCTGTAGCTAACCACGTTAAGCAGTCTCGCTTTGTAAAAAATGACCAAGTTCAAGTTATCTATAATGGTGTTGACAATGCCGTCTATCATGAAATGGATGCCAACACCGCCCGTGAACAGTTTGGTATCGCAAAAGATTCTCTTGTCATCGGTATGATTGGTCGAGTTAATGCCTGGAAAGGGCAAGGCGACTTTTTAGAAGCTGTGACTCCAATTTTGAAGGCTAATCCAAAAGCAGTTGCCTTTTTGGCTGGTAGTGCATTTGAGGGTGAAGAGTGGCGTGTTGATGAGTTGGAAAAAGCTATATCAGCCTTACCAGTAGCTAGACAAATCAAGCGTATCGACTATTATAGTAAGACGCCAGAGCTCTATAATATGTTTGATATCTTTGTCTTGCCAAGTACTAATCCAGATCCTCTACCAACAGTAGTCCTAGAATCTATGGCTTGTGGCAAACCTGTAGTTGGTTATCGTCATGGTGGTGTCTGTGAAATGGTTAAGGAGGGGGAAAATGGTCTCCTAGCTACTCCAAATCAGCCTGCAGAATTGTCGAAGGTCATTCAAGAATTAGTTGAGAAGACTGAGAAGAGAGAGCAATTTGGCAAGGCATCGGTCAAACGTCAAAAAAAACTTTTCTCATTACAAAGTTATATTCGTAATTTCTCAGAGCTATATAAGAAATACTAAGATGAATATTGAAAAAATTAAGAATAAATTAAAACCAATTGTATACCCAATTACTAACTTTATTCCTAGAAGAAGACTTAGGAATAAAAATTTTACTATCATTTGTGATAATTGTTGGGCTGGAAAAGTCTATCAGGAATTGGGCTTACCTTATCAAACGCCATTTGTAGGGATGTTTGTTTTCTCTCCTGATTACATCAAGATGCTCAAGAATTTAAAACACTATTTGAATGGAAATATCCCCTTGAAATTTGTTAAGGAATCGAAATACATTAAAGATTTTGATAATGTTTATCCACTTGCCCTTTTAGACGATGTCGAATTACATTTCTTACATTATGCAGATGAGAAAGAAGCAACTCAAAAATGGAACCGTCGTTTAGAAAGAATTCATTGGGATAATTTGTATTTCAAGTTCAATGATAATGATGCTTGTACTTATGAATTGATGAAAGAGTTCGAAGGGCTTTCATACAAGAGCAAGGTTATCTTCTCATCAAAGAATTATAGTGAGTTACCATCTTTAGTTCATTTTAAATCAGCCGAAAAACAAGGTTATGTTGGAATTGATTTAAAAACTTATCATCGCTATTTTGACGTTGTTACTTGGTTAAATAAGGGTGGGGAGGATTTAACTAAATGAAAAAGATAAGACTAATTATTCCATATTTCGGAAAACTTCCAAAGTTTTTCCCTTATTTTTTGTTGACTGCCAAACGTAATCAAAAGATTGATTTCTTAATTTATACGGATCAAAAGGTTGACCAATTTGAAATTTTAAATGCTAAAAATATAGAATTTGTAACTCTTTCTTTTGATGAGTTAAGAGAAAAAGTCCAGTCTAAGTTTGATTTTAAAATTTCTCTCAAAACACCTTACAAATTATGTGACTATAGGGTTGCTTACGGGTTTATTTTTGAAAAAGAATTAAAAGAGTATGATTACTGGGGATTTTGTGATACAGATGTCTTACTTGGTGATATTTATCAATTTCTGGAAAAGCATAGCTTTTTTGAGAATGATTATGCTCGATATGGTCTTTTTGGTCACCTCCAAATATTTAAAAATTCACAAGAAATTAATCATGTATTCATGTCTGGTAGAGGTTTAAACTATCGATTAGATTATCATAATGTCTTCACTAATGAGCAAACTTTTATTTTTGATGAGGCAGATGGTATCCAAAAGATTTTTGAAAAAAGTAATTTCAAACAACTGCAAGATAAATTCTTTCATGATATCGATATTAGTCATTTCTCATTTCGAGAATATGGTGAAAATGAACCTAAACGCTATTATTTTTGGTCAGAAAAGAATGGACTTGAAAGTATTGAAATTAAAGACAATAAGCTAGTCGTTAAACATCTATTATATGCACATTTCCAAAAAAGGACGATTGAATGTCCAGAGTTTGAGGTTGTCGATTCATTTTATGTTATACCTAACCGACTAGTCGTTGGAGATAAAATTTCTATACAAGAGATTGAAAAAGTAACAAATAATAGATTTTATTGGGAATATGTTAAGTCAACATTTTTAAAGAAGTTTAAGAGAGAAAAATGGACATTAGGTTTTATTCGACATAAGTTAAGGATGAAGAGTAAATGAATAATATAGATTTGAGCATTATTGTTCCAGTATATAATGTTGAAAATTATTTAAGAAGGTGTCTAGATTCAATACTTTTGCAACCATCATCAATCACATATGAAATTCTGCTAATTGATGATGGTTCAAGTGATAAAAGTGGTGCGATTTGTGACGAGTACCAAAGTAATTTTCCAAATGTTTTTGTTAGTCACATCGAAAATAACGGAGTGGCAGAAGCTAGGAATTTAGGTATTTCTTTATCGAAGGGAAATTATTTATATTTTATGGATCCGGATGATTTTTTGTCAGATAATTTCTTTGATAAGATTTCTTCTAATTTAAAACAAAAATGGGATGTTCTTTGTTTTGGCTACAATGAAATTAAAGAAAATAGGAATACTGTATTGTCTTGTCGCCCTCATTTTTATACACATTGTGGTCTTCTTGGAAAGAATGAATTTAGAAATGAATTTATAGAATTATTCAAAACTGATATGATGTATAATGTTTGGTCAAGAATCTATAACAAGACATTTATTTTAAAGCATGATATTAGGTTTCCTAATAAACAAATAGGAGAAGATACTTTATTCAATTTTCAAGTTTATCGACATTTAAATACTATTCTATTTATTGATTCGACACTCTATAATTATATTGCTGGTAGAAGTGGTTCAGCATTAACCAGTTTTCATCCTAGGAGAATTGAAATTCAATTAGATGAACTTCAAGAATTGCAAAAATTACTAAAACAATTCCAAATTGAAGATGAAACACTAATTCAAGAAATTAAGACTAAAATAGTTGTCAGTGCAGCTTTTCAAATTTCAAATTTAAAGTTGAGAAGACAAAAAAAAATAGAATTGTTACAATCTTTAGTTGATAATGAGGCATTTGAAAGTATTTTTTTGAATAATGGAGAGCAAATTATTGGATCTTATAAGGAGTTGTTGAGACAAAGAAACTTTTCTTTATTTCTTCGGAGATTGAGCATTGATCTTCTCACCAGAAAAAAATTTCAGATCGTTATATTTATTGAAAAAATGAAAATGAATCCATTTTTACGTAAAATTGCTTTTAAATAAATTTAGTTATTCCTATTACAGTAAAAGGGTGTTATGTTAAAAATTAAATTTGAGAACCTTTTGGTTATTTTTGTATTAACTATAATTACGGGATATGATACTATTATGACTACAATGTTAAATAGGACACTACCTAATATTCCTGTGGTTTTATTAATATGTGTAGTTTTATTATTGATTTTTAGATTTTTATTTATAAAACAATTTAGTGCATTTTATATTATATCGAGTATTTTATTGATATTGACAAGTATTATAGTATTTTTACGTACAGGTGGTACCAATTTCCTTCTGTATTCATTGTTGATTATACTATTATATCAAGCGGATGTTGATGTAGTTTTGAAAACATATGTGGGTGTATCAGGTATAATCGTTTTGTTAATCTTTCTACTTTCAATTTTAGGAGTAGTTCCTAATTTACAATTTGCTCAAATTCGCTCATCTAGTTTAGTTGTTAGAAATTCATTTGGCTTCATCTATCCAACTGATTTTGCTTCTCACTGTTTTTATTTATTTATTGCTTGGGGTTATTTGCTTAGAGAAAAATACATATTTATAAGAACGATTGTAGGACTATCTTTAGCATTCTTTATACTAAAATTTTGTGATGCACGACTAAATGCATTATCAGTTCTTGCTGCAACTTTGATTTTCATAATCATGTATTACACTAAAGAAAGAGAATTCAAAGTATACAGTATAATGCCATATTTTGCTCTTGTTTTTTCTGCTTTCATGTTTTATGTTTCCTACTTTTTCACATGGTCTTCTTCGTTCTATGTGAATTTAAATAATCTGTTTAGTATGAGATTGTTTTTAGGTAAAAATGCACTGGATACATATGGTTTGCATTTGTTTGGTACAACTGGGGTGAAGTTCATTGGCTACGGTGGGACCACAGAGTCTGTTTATAGTTATAATTATGTTGATTCATCTTATATACAAATGTTATTTTATTACGGATTAATTCCTGTTGTATTACTAGTATTGATTTATGTGTTTGCTTCAAAAAAAGTTTATAAACAAAAAAAGTTTTTATTTCTAGCCTTGTTATCTCTTATTACAATTAACTGTATGATTGAAGCTTTCTGGATAAGACCAGGATACAATATTTTTATGTTTACTATTTTTGCTAATTTGTATGATGTTCAAAATAAGGAAATAAGAGAATTGTAAAACTATGAAAGTTCTAAAAAATTATGCTTATAATCTTTCTTATCAGCTATTACTCATAATACTGCCTATCATCACAACCCCATACGTTACGAGAGTATTTTCTTCAGATGATTTAGGAACCTATAGCTTCTTCAACTCCATTGTTGCCTATTTTGTTTTGTTAGCTGCTTTAGGAGTAGCCAACTATGGGACAAAGGAGATTTCTGGTAATCGAACAATAATTCGTAAGAATTTTTGGGGAATTTATACTTTACAGCTAGGGGCAGCTATTTGTTCTTTTGTACTGTATGTTTTGTTATGCCTGACTTTACCTGCTATGAAAAATCCTGTGGCCTATATTCTAGGTTTTAGTTTGCTTTCTAAAGCTCTAGATATTTCTTGGTTATTTCAAGGTTTAGAGGATTTTCGAAAGATTACAGTAAGAAATATTACTGTGAAATTAGCTGGTGTTATTTCTATCTTTCTATTCATAAGATCAGCAAACGACCTATATTTATATGTTTTTTTTCTGACGACTTTTGAATTGTTGGGACAATTAAGTATGTGGATACCAGCAAGAGAGTTTATTGGTAAACCATACTTTGATTTAATGTATGCTAAAAGACATTTGAAGCCAGTCATCTTATTGTTCTTACCTCAGATTGCTATATCGCTTTATGTAACATTAGATAGCACTATGCTTGGAGCTCTTGCTTCAACAAGAGATGTAGGTATTTATGACCAAGCTTTGAAACTTATTAATATTTTATTAACTCTAGTAACTTCATTGGGTAGTGTTATGTTACCACGAGTTTCAAATCTTTTGTCCTCAGGAGATCATAAAGCAGTTAACAAGATGCATGAGATGTCATTTCTGATTTATAATTTGGTAATTTTCCCTATTATGGCAGGGATGTTAATCGTAAATGATGATTTTGTAAATTTTTTCCTGGGGCAAGATTTTCAAGAGGCACGTTATGCGATAGCAATTATGATTTTTAGAATGTTCTTTATTGGTTGGACCAATATCATGGGTATTCAAATCTTAATACCTCATAATAAGAATAAAGAGTTTATGCTGTCAACAACAATTCCTGCTATTGTTAGTGTGGGATTAAATCTTCTCTTGCTTCCAAAATTGGGCTATATAGGTGCTGCAATTGTGTCTGTCTTGACAGAGGCATTAGTTTGGGGGATACAGTTATTCTATACTCGTTCTTATTTGAGAGAGGTGCCCATTCTAGGTTCATTGATCAAAATTATAATCTCATCTGGAGTTATGTATGGTATTTTGTTGTTTATAAAAAAATTCCTAAATGTATCACCGATGATTAATGTGGGACTGTATGCTGTTCTAGGAGCAATAATTTATGCCAGCTTGATCTTAATCTTAAAGGTAATAAATCCAAATGAGTTAAAACAACAATTATTAAAAAAATAAAGGGGTGTATTATGTACGACTATCTAATCGTTGGTGCTGGTCTGTCTGGAGCAATTTTTGCTTATGAAGCAACCAAGCGTGGAAAAAAAGTAAAAGTTATTGATAAACGTGACCATATTGGTGGGAATATATACTGCGAGAATGTAGAAGGTGTTAATGTTCATAAATATGGTGCCCATATCTTCCATACTTCTAACAAGAAAGTCTGGGATTATGTGAATCAATTTGCTGAATTTAACAACTATATCAACTCACCTGTCGCTAATTACAAGGGCAGTCTTTATAATCTACCTTTCAATATGAATACCTTTTATGCTATGTGGGGGACAAAAACTCCTCAAGAAGTCAAAGATAAGATTGCTGAACAAACAGCACATATGCAGGACGTTGAACCTAAAAACTTGGAAGAACAGGCTATCAAGTTGATTGGTCCAGATATTTATGAAAAATTGATTAAAGGATATACTGAAAAGCAATGGGGACGTTCTGCGACAGATCTCCCACCGTTCATCATCAAACGCTTGCCAGTTCGTTTAACCTTTGATAATAATTATTTTAATGATCGTTACCAAGGTATTCCAATTGGGGGTTACAACGTTATCATCGAAAATATGCTGAAGGATGTAGAAGTAGAACTTGGTATTGACTTTTTTTCCAATCGTCAAGAATTAGAGGCTTCTGCTGAAAAAGTTGTCTTTACAGGGATGATTGACCAATACTTCGATTATAAACATGGTGAGTTAGAATACCGTAGTCTTCGTTTTGAGCATGAAGTTCTTGATGAAGAAAACTATCAAGGAAATGCAGTTGTTAACTATACGGAACGAGAAATTCCTTATACTCGTATTATTGAGCATAAACACTTTGAGTATGGTACTCAGGATAAAACGGTTATTACTCGTGAATACCCAGCTGATTGGAAACGTGGAGATGAGCCTTATTATCCAATCAATGATGAAAGAAACAATGCTATGTTTGCTAAATATCAAGAAGAAGCAGCACAGAACGATAAGGTCATTTTCTGCGGACGTTTAGCAGACTACAAATACTACGACATGCATGTGGTCATTGAACGTACACTGAACGTTGTAGAAGAAGAGTTTAAATAAGATAATGAAGGATAAAATTGATATTGTTGTTTTATGGGTAGATGGGAATGATCCTAACTTTATTAAGGAAAAACAAAGAGTAACTAGTCAAAAGGAATCGTTAAATGCAGAAACAGATGGTGAACAGCGTTATCGTGAATATGGAATTTTTCAGTATTGGTTTCGTATGATTGAGAGGCATGCACCATGGGTAAATAATATTTATTTAATTACGAATGGTCAAAAGCCGAGCTGGCTGAATCTTAGTCATCCAAAGTTGAGATTTATATCACATAAGGAATTTATTCCAGAATCATATCTTCCAACTTTTAATTCAGCGGCTATTGAGTTAAATCTTCATAGAATTGAAGGGTTGTCTGAAAATTTTATTTATTTTAACGATGACATGTATTTGATAAAAGATGTAAAACCTTCAGATTTCTTCAAAAATAATCAACCGAAGCTTTTAGCAGTTTACGATGCTTTAGTTCCATGGTTGTCGTATACAAACACTTATCATAATAATGTTGAGTTAATTTATCGTCATTTCCCCAAAAAGCAAGCCTTAAAGTCTTCTCCTTGGAAATTTTTTAATTATAGATATGGTACTTTAATAATGAAGAATATCTTATTACTTCCCTGGGGGCCTACAGGATATGTAAATCAGCATCTTCCAGTTCCAATGAAAAAGAGCACTTTAGCTCATCTTTGGGAGATTGAGGAGGAGGTATTGGATAGAACATCACGGAATCAATTTAGAAATTATGGGATGGATGTGAATCAGTATATTTGTCAGCATTGGCAGATTGAAAGTAATGAGTTTTATCCGATTTCAAAGAATATGGGCGAATCAGTTGAGTTAAATCAAATCGATCAAATTATTAAAATTTTTGGAAATAAAAAGCGAAAACTACTGTGTGTGAATGATAATATTAATATTGATGAAAGAAGTATTATACTTTTCAAAAAATTATTAGAAGAACGCTATCCAGAAAAGTCATCTTTTGAAAAATGAAAGGTAAAATATGAAATACTACTTAAAAGAAGAATTTTTAAATGATGTTAACCAAAAAAATGCTGGCAATAAGGCACGTAATGATGTTGAAACTGTGTTAAATGAGTTGGAGTATAGTCCTTTAAAAGTATTGGTTAAGAACTGGTATAAAATGAATGTTCTCGAGGCACAGATACATAAATATCAAGCACTATCAAAAGCATTCAAACTTTTAAAAAGAGGCGATGAGATTGTTATCCAATTTCCATTATTACACCATTCCTTACTGTTTAGTAATTTACTAAAATCCCTTAGAAAAAAAGGTATTAAAACCTATTTTCTGATTCATGATTTAGAAACTTTACGTTTTGTAAATGATGAAACATTACCTTTTAGAATGAAATTACGTATGAAAATTACGGAGGGATCTTCTCTACATAATGTAAATGGTATTATTGCTCATAATGAAGTAATGAAAGGCGTATTGGTTAATAAAGGAGTTCTGGGAGAAAAGATTACTAATTTAGAAATCTTTGATTATCTAATTCCAGATTTTAAAGAAAAAACTAGTTTAAGAAAAGAACAACCAATAATTATTGCGGGAAATTTATCACAAGATAAAGCAGCATATCTATACTCATTGCCTATCGAGCCTCATTTTAATTTATATGGTGTTGGTTTTGATGAGGCTAGAAAGCTATCCAATGAAACCTATTTTGGTTCATTTCTTCCAGATGAACTTCCGTCAGCATTGGAAGGAAGTTTCGGTTTAGTTTGGGATGGTGACAGTTCTGAAACTTGTAGTGGATTTTTTGGAGAATATCTACGCTATAACAATTCTCATAAAGCGTCACTTTATTTGGCCTCTGGTCTTCCTATTGTTGTCTGGAAGGAATCTGCTTTGTCACATTTCGTCTTAAAAAATAATTGTGGTATTACAGTTGATTCTTTGTTTGATATAAAAGAAAAAATCAATACTATTTCGGAAGAAGAATATCAAGAGTTAGTTGAAAATGCACAAAAGGTAGGAAATAATATTAGATCAGGCTATTATTTAAAAACAGCTTTAGAGAAATTAACTAAATAATTAGTTTAAATTTAATAAGTAGTGTATCATTTGTCTCTGATTACTAATGAGAAAAATTCTAATCTAACATAGAAAGGTAGTTCGATTATGAAAGGTATTATTCTTGCAGGAGGTTCAGGAACTCGCTTATATCCTTTGACTCGTGCCACATCCAAACAACTGATGCCGGTTTATGATAAACCTATGATTTATTATCCTCTATCGACACTCATGTTAGCTGGTATCAAAGATATTTTAATTATCTCTACTCCTCATGATTTACCTCGTTTTAAGGAACTACTTCAAGATGGTTCGGAGTTGGGAATTAATCTCTCTTATGCGGCACAACCTAGTCCAGATGGATTGGCTCAGGCCTTTATTATTGGTGAAAAATTTATTGGGAAAGACAGTGTTGCTCTAATTTTAGGAGATAATATTTACTATGGTCCAGGTCTATCTAAAATGCTTCAGAAGGCGGCTAGTAAGGAGAAAGGTGCAACTGTTTTTGGATATCAAGTTAAGGATCCTGAACGATTTGGTGTTGTAGAGTTTAATGAAGAAATGAATGCCATTTCTATTGAAGAAAAACCCGAACAACCTCGTTCCAATTATGCAGTGACAGGCCTTTATTTCTACGATAATGATGTTGTAGAAATTTCCAAAAGTATTAAACCAAGTCCTCGTGGTGAATTGGAAATTACAGACGTAAATAAAGCATATTTAGAACGTGGAGACTTATCAGTTGAGCTGATGGGGCGTGGTTTTGCTTGGTTGGATACAGGAACTCATGAAAGTTTATTAGAAGCGTCACAGTATATTGAAACAGTGCAACGTATGCAGAATCTTCAAGTTGCAAATCTAGAAGAAATTGCTTATCGTATGGGGTATATCAGCCGTGAGGATGTATTAAAGTTAGCACAACCTCTTAAGAAAAATGAATACGGACAATATTTGCTCCGTTTGATTGGAGAAGCATAGATGACAGATAATTTTTTCGGTAAGACGCTTGCGGTTCGAAAGGTTGAAGCTATTCCAGGTATGTTAGAATTTGATATCCCTGTTCATGGAGATAATCGTGGTTGGTTTAAAGAAAATTTCCAAAAGGAAAAAATGCTTCCCCTTGGTTTCCCAGAGTCTTTCTTTGCAGAAGGCAAATTACAAAACAATGTATCCTTTTCACGTAAAAATGTTCTCCGTGGCCTCCACGCAGAACCTTGGGATAAGTACATCTCTGTAGCAGATGGTGGGAAAGTTCTGGGTTCTTGGGTTGATCTCCGCGAGGGAGAAACTTTCGGAAATACCTATCAAACAGTAATTGATGCGAGTAAGGGTATTTTTGTTCCTCGTGGAGTGGCTAATGGATTTCAGGTTCTATCAGATACAGTCTCTTATAGCTATCTGGTTAATGATTATTGGGCTCTTGAACTCAAACCCAAGTATGCCTTTGTGAATTACGCTGATCCAAGCCTTGGCATTGAATGGGAAAATCTTGCAGAAGCAGAGGTTTCAGAAGCTGATAAAAATCATCCACTACTTAAGGATGTAAAACCTTTGAAAAAAGAGGATTTGTAAAAAGGAAAGAATATGACTGAATACAAAAAAATTATCGTGACAGGTGGAGCTGGTTTTATCGGTTCTAACTTTGTCCATTATGTTTATGAGAACTTTCCAGATGTTCACGTGACAGTATTAGACAAGTTGACTTATGCTGGGAACCGTGCTAATATTGAGGAAATTTTAGGTAATCGTGTTGAGTTAGTTGTTGGTGACATTGCTGATGCGGAGTTGGTAGACAAGTTGGCAGCTCAAGCAGATGCTATCGTTCATTATGCAGCGGAAAGCCACAATGACAATTCGCTGAATGATCCATCACCATTTATCCATACAAATTTCATAGGAACCTATACTCTTTTGGAAGCAGCACGTAAATACGATCTTCGTTTCCACCATGTATCTACAGACGAGGTTTATGGTGATCTCCCTCTACGCGAGGATTTGCCAGGTCATGGTGAAGGCCCAGGTGAGAAATTTACTGCTGAAACAAAATACAACCCAAGCTCTCCGTATTCATCAACCAAGGCTGCTTCAGACTTGATTGTCAAAGCCTGGGTGCGTTCTTTTGGAGTCAAGGCAACGATTTCCAACTGTTCAAATAACTACGGTCCTTATCAACACATTGAAAAATTTATCCCACGTCAGATTACCAACATTCTAAGTGGAATCAAGCCAAAACTTTACGGTGAAGGTAAGAACGTTCGTGACTGGATTCATACCAATGACCATTCTTCAGGAGTTTGGACAATCTTGACAAAAGGCCAAATCGGAGAAACCTACTTGATTGGAGCTGATGGCGAGAAGAACAACAAGGAAGTTTTGGAACTCATCCTTAAGGAAATGGGACAACCTGTTGATGCTTATGATCATGTAACTGACCGTGCAGGGCATGATCTTCGCTATGCGATTGATGCAAGCAAGCTCCGTGATGAGTTGGGGTGGAAACCTGAATTTACCAACTTTGAAGCAGGACTCAAGGAAACAATCAAGTGGTATACAGATAACCAAGAATGGTGGAAAGCAGAGAAAGAAGCTGTTGAAGCCAATTATGCTAAGACTCAGGAGATTATTACAGTATAAAAAGCAGGAAATCGCTGCTTTTTATTGCTATATTGAAGAATTATTAATCAGGTGAAAGGAAAAAGTATATGAAAGTGAAGAAAAAACGTATACGAAGTTTGGAAAAAGAAAAGATGAAATCAATAGAAAAAGCGATGAAGATTGGTATGGATAATTTGTACAGTAATGTGAGTTATCTTCTACAGGAGTTAGAGCAAAAAAACGGGGCCTCATCTGAGTATGTCATTTTAAAAAGCAAAGATGATATTTTCGAAGAGATGGACAAACTCAAAAAAGATATTATTTTTCTTTCTAAAGGAGTCAATATAAATTTCATTATACCTATACTTATGAAAGCTCTAGATAAAATTTATTTTGATGATAATTGGAAACATTTGAAAGATAAAGGTATAGCATTAAAAAATTTAATTGCTATTATGTGGTTGGAGGGAGATAAAACTCTTTTAAGCAATACTTGTCGACTAGAGCAATCTTTTTTTATTTTATTAAAAAAGATGATTAAGTATTCAAACCTCGTTCATTATCAGTGGTTATTTTCAGATGAGAAAAATAATTTGCAAATAAATCTTTATTTATCTGAAATGGAGGTAGGATTGGATGAAGCTTCTAGAACATTTTTACAGAATAACTATATCTTTCCAGAAGTTATATATGGCGATGGACAAAGGTCTACAGAAATAAATAATAATTTATTTTTTGATGATCCTGGAAAATACATCAATTCTATAAAAAAAATATTCGATGGAGAAGCACCAAATAGTATTGATTATTTTAAAGGAACTTTTTTTGAACATTTCAAAGGAGTTGATGATACTAGGTATACAAATTTTTGGAAGGGCTTAAAATTGAGATTGGATTTGTTTACTAATTCCTTTGTTCAGCTACAAAATAATAGTGGGATATTTTACTTAAGTATGATTGAATTTGAGAGAATTACTTCTCAGTGCACTTCTGATTCAAACTTTAAAAATAATTTAATGTTAACTAGAGATTTTCTAGATATTGACTATTTAGGAAATCCAAATAAAATTGTCTCAAGACCTTTAATTCCATTATTTAATGAGAAATATTGTTTTACATCATGTTATAATCTGTTTGATTCTCTTAATAATTACATTGAATCATTTATTTTTAAAATGAATACAACAGGAACAATATCTGAAAAAGATGAAAAGTTATTTCAAAATATATATTCAAAACCTTTTGAAATAGAAGTTATTAAGTTATTATCTAATTTTGGATATCAATCTGGTGGTGTTACTGATTGTGGAGCTTGGCAAATATATACAGAAACAGGAATAGTGACTGAAGAAATTGCGAATGATGATTTTCGAAATCAAAATACAGGAGAAATTGATTGTTTAGCAATAAATGAAGCTAAACGAATTATCTATGTTATTGAGTGTAAAGTATTACAGTTTCCATCGGATTTTTCGTCGTATAGAAATAGAATAAGTGATCTACATAAAAAGTTTAAAAAACAACTTCAGAAAAAAGTAGATTTTGTGAAAAGTAAGTATAAAGATTATTCTATTAGGCCTGTTATTTTATTAGATAAAAATGTTACAATGATTAGACAGTATCCTAATAATTCAGATAATTTGAGAATTTTGACGTTAAATTTATTAAAAGAAGAATTAGAATAAGTTTAGTAAATTTTATAACTTATTATAAAGGAATTATGAGAACCTGCTTATGACCATGTGACAGATTGTGCAGGACATGACCTTCGTTATGCGATTGATGCAAGTAAACTCCGTGATGAATTAGGTTGGAGACCAGAATTTACTAACTTTGAAGCTGGACTCAAGGAAACAATCAAGTGGTATGCAGATAATCAAGAATGGTGGAAAGCAGAGAAAGAAGCTGTTGAAGCCAATTATGCTAAGACTCAGGAGATTATTACAGTATAAAAAGCAGGGAATCGCTACTTTTTATTGCTATATTGGAAAGAGTTACATATTAGAAAGGGATATAGATGATTTTAATTACAGGAGCAAAAGGCCAATTAGGAACTGAACTTCGTTATTTATTGGATGAACGTAATGAAGAATATGTGGCAGTAGATGTGGCTGAGATGGACATTACCAATGCAGAAATGGTTGAGAAGGTTTTTGAAGAGGTGAAACCAACTTTAGTCTACCACTGTGCAGCCTACACCGCTGTTGATGCAGCAGAGGATGAAGGAAAAGAATTAGACTTTGCTATCAATGTTACGGGGACAGAAAATGTCGCAAAAGCATCTGAAAAGCATGGTGCAACTCTAGTTTATATTTCTACCGACTATGTCTTTGATGGTAAGAAACCAGTTGGACAAGAGTGGGAAGTTGATGACCGACCAGATCCACAGACAGAGTATGGACGTACAAAGCGCATAGGAGAAGAGTTAGTCGAGAAGCATGTGGCTAATTTCTATATTATCCGTACTGCCTGGGTATTTGGAAATTATGGTAAAAACTTTGTTTTTACCATGCAAAATCTTGCGAAAACTCATAAGATATTGACAGTTGTAAATGACCAGCACGGTCGTCCGACTTGGACTCGTACCTTGGCTGAATTCATGACCTACCTAGCTGAAAACCGCAAGGAATTTGGTTACTATCATTTATCGAATGATGCGACAGAAGACACAACTTGGTATGATTTTGCAGTTGAAATTTTGAAAGATACAGATGTGGAAATCAAGCCAGTAGATTCAAGTCAATTTCCAGCAAAAGCTAAACGTCCTCTAAACTCCACGATGAGCCTGGCTAAAGCTAAAGCTACTGGATTTGTTATTCCAACTTGGCAAGATGCTTTGAAAGAATTTTATAAACAAGAAGTAAGATAAGCAATAGAATGATTTTCAAGTCTAATAAAAGAGACAGATAATGAACTCCAAAGGAGTATCGTATGTATGATTATCTTATCGTTGGTGCTGGTCTTTTTGGTGCAGTCTTTGCCTATGAAGCAGCCTTAAAAGAAAAAAGTAAAAGTCATTGAAAAACGAAATCATATCGCGGAAAATATTTATATCCGTGAAGAGGAAGGAATTCAAGTTCATCAGTATGGTGCTCATATTTTCCATACTTCTGACAAGGAGATTTGGGATTATGTAAATCAGTTTGCAGAGTTTAACCGCTATACCAACTCTCCTGTTGCAAATTATAAGGGTGAGATTTATAACCTTCCTTTTAATATGAATACCTTCAATAAACTTTGGGGAGTTGTAACGCCAGCAGAAGCACAAGCTAAGATTGATGAGCAACGTACTGTTTTAAATGGCAAAACTCCAGAAAATTTGGAAGAACAGGCAATCTCTCTTGTAGGTACAGATATCTACGAAAAATTAATCAAAGATTATACTGAGAAACAGTGGGGCAAGCCAACTACGGAACTTCCAGCCTTCATCATTCGCCGTTTGCCAGTACGCCTGACCTACGATAACAACTATTTTAATGATACTTATCAAGGGATTCCAATTGGTGGCTACACTCAAATAGTTGAAAAAATGTTAGATCATGAAAATATTGATGTAGAAACAAATGTTGATTTCTTTGCCAATAAAGAGCAATATATGAAGGACTTCCCTAAGATTGTCTTTACTGGTATGATTGATGAATTCTTCGACTATGAGTTGGGAGAACTAGAGTACCGTAGTCTTCGTTTTGAAAACGAGACCTTGGATATGGAAAATTACCAAGGAAATGCAGTTGTGAACTATACGGATGCAGAAACTCCATATACACGTATTATTGAACACAAACATTTTGAGTTTGGAAATGAAGCCAAGACTATTATTACTAAAGAATATTCTAAAACTTGGGAAAAAGGTGATGATCCTTATTATCCAGTTAATAATGATCGTAATAATCATTTGTATAAATCATATAAAAAACTCGCTGATGAGCAAGGGAATGTTATCTTTGGTGGTCGTTTAGGACACTATCGTTATTACGATATGCACCAAGTAATTGGAGCAGCCTTGCAGTGTGTGAGAAATGAGTTAGATTAAATAAGTAAAATTGACCACCAGTTCTTATTTATAATAGTATTAAAAATTCCTTGACTATGTAATGTAGTTGAGGGATTTTTTGATATTATTCATATTTTTACAACCTTATTGTTTAAAAAATAAGTTTCAAAAATTCTGAAAATTGTATTGACAGGACTTGAAAAAGGGTCTATAATGAATAAAAAAACGAAGGAGAAGATTATGAAAACAAGAAAAGTATTGGCTCTTGCGGGAGTGACTTTATTAGCAGCGGGTGTTTTAGCTGCTTGTTCTGGGGGCTCAGGCGCTAAAGGTGAGCAGACCTTTGCCTTTACCTATGAGACCCACCCAGATAATCTCAACTACTTAACAACTGGTAAGGCAGCAACTGCTGACATTACTAGTAATGTGATTGATGGATTGCTTGAAAATGATAAATACGGGAACCTTATTCCCTCAATGGCAGAGGACTGGTCAGTTTCTAAGGATGGATTGACCTACACTTATAAGATTCGTCAGGATGCCAAGTGGTACACATCTGAGGGCGAAGAGTATGCTCCTGTTAAGGCTCAGGACTTTGTGACAGGTCTTAAATATGCAACAGATAAGAAAGCAGAAGCCCTTTACTTGGTACAAGATTCAATCAAAGGTCTGGATGCTTATGCTAAAGGGGAAATTAAAGATTTCTCTCAAGTTGGGATTAAAGCCCTTGACGATCAAACAGTCCAATACACTTTGAACAAACCTGAAAGCTTTTGGAATTCAAAAACAACCATGGGTGTGCTTGCGCCAGTCAATGAAGAGTTTTTGAACTCAAAAGGGGATGATTTTGCCAAAGCTACGGATCCAAGTAGTATCTTGTACAATGGTCCTTATTTGTTGAAATCTATTGTGACCAAATCCTCTGTTGAATTTGCGAAAAATCCGAACTACTGGGATAAGGATAATGTGCATGTTGACAAAGTTAAATTGTCATTCTGGGATGGTCAAGATACTAGTAAACCTGCAGAAAACTTTAAAGATGGTAGCCTTACAGCAGCTCGTCTCTATCCAACAAGTGCAAGTTTTGCAGAACTTGAAAAAGAGCTGAAAGACAATATTGTCTATACTCAACAAGACTCTGTTACGTATCTAGTTGGTACAAATATTGACCGCCAATCTTATAAATACACATCTAAAACCAGCGAAGAACAAAAGACATCTACTAAAAAAGCTCTCTTAAACAAGGATTTCCGTCAGGCTATTGCTTTTGGATTTGACCGTACAGCCTATGCCTCTCAGCTGAATGGACAAACTGGAGCAAGCAAAATCTTACGTAATCTCTTTGTTCCACCAACATTTGTTCAAGCAGATGGTAAAAACTTTGGCGATATGGTCAAAGAGAAATTGGTCACTTATGGGGATGAATGGAAGGATGTTAATCTTGCAGATTCTCAGGATGGCCTTTACAATCCAGAGAAAGCCAAGGCTGAATTTGCTAAAGCTAAATCAGCCTTACAAGCTGAAGGAGTCCAATTCCCAATTCACCTAGATATGCCTGTTGACCAAACAGCAACTACAAAAGTTCAGCGCGTGCAATCTATGAAACAATCCTTGGAAGCGACTTTAGGAACTGATAATGTCATTATTGATATTCAACAACTACAAAAAGATGAAGTAAACAATATTACATATTTTGCTGAAAATGCTGCTGGCGAAGACTGGGATTTATCAGATAATGTCGGTTGGGGTCCTGACTTTGCCGATCCATCAACCTACCTTGATATTATCAAGCCTTCTGTAGGAGAAAGTACTAAAACATATTTAGGGTTTGACTCAGGGAAAGATAATGTAGCTGCTAAAAAAGTAGGTCTATATGACTACGAAAAATTGGTTACAGAAGCTGGTGATGAGGCTACAGATGTTTCTAAACGATATGATAAATACGCTGCGGCCCAAGCTTGGTTGACAGATAGTGCCTTGATTATCCCAACAACATCACTCACTGGTCGCCCAATCTTGTCTAAGATGGTACCATTTACGATGCCGTTTGCCTTCTCTGGTAACAAGGGGACAAGTGATCCACTCTTGTACAAATACTTGGAACTCCAAGACAAGGCAGTTACTGTGGATGAATACCAAAAAGCTCAAGATAAATGGATGAAAGAAAAAGAAGAATCCAATAAAAAAGCGCAAGAAGACCTTGCAAAACATGTGAAATAAAGGTAAAGGAGTTGGTTTGCAGCCGACTCCTTTATATTCTTCTAAAATCTCTTCAAACCCCGTCAGCTTCCATCTGCAACCTCAAAACAGTATTTTGAGCTGACTTCGTCAGTTCTCTCCACAACCTCAAAACACTGTTTTGAGCAACCTGCGGCTAGATTCCTAGTTTGCTCTTTGATTTTCATTGAGTATTAGCTATCTTGTAGTAAAAAATCCTGAGAATTTCTAACTCTCAGGATTTTTCGTGTTTACTGTTGTGGTTGTTGAAATCGAGGGGCCTGTGGTTGTTGTTGGATTTGTTGGCCAGGCAGTCCCTGATTTGGATTCGTTGGAGCAGGATTATTTGATTGTTGACCAGGAGTAGGTGTTACTTGTGTACTTGTATTTTCATTTGTGGTAGAGGGATTCTCTACTTCTGATTGTGTTTGCTGTGTGTCAGGAGTATTTAATGTATTTCTGGCTCCATTTTGGAATACGAACTGGCCACTTCGGTATAGTCCTTCAGGCATTGTCCAATCTCCAGGATGGTTATTTTGAGCAAGGTAGCTCATCATAGCGCGATAGACTCTAGCAGCAACTGTGAGACCGTCGCCTAGAATAGGAGTGAGACGGTTGCTATAACCCGTCCAAACGGCCATTGAATACTTACGAGTATAACCGACAAACAGTTCATCCGGAGCTACAAGTTGATTCGACTTGATATGATTTTCAATTTCTTCATCGGTATAGTTAGAAGTCCCTGTTTTCCCTGCTTGAGGAATTCCAGGCAGATAGGCGTTGTAACCTGTTCCAGATGTCAAGACTGTTTTCATCATTTCTGTCATCATGTAGGCAGTAGACTCTTTCATAGCTCTTATACCAGCGTCAGAAAATTCTTTTTCACTACCATCACTAAAGACGATTTTATTGATGTACATTGGTTTGTGATAAGTACCGCCATTTGCGAATGCAGCGTAAGCCGCAGCCATTTTCTCACTGCTTGCACCGTACTGTTTACCAGATTCAGTTGTATTACTTGAAATAGCATTTGAATAGTGTATTACAGGATAGTCGATTCCTAAACCATTTAGGAAGTTTTTAGCTCTATCTAAACCAACCTTGTTTAGTGTTTCAACGGCAGGTACGTTACGAGATTGTTGAAGGGCATATTGCAGAGTAATATTACCAAAATATGCTCGATCCCAGTTGTAAACAGGGGTACTTGTACCAGGATAGTTATAAGGAATATCGTGGACAGTAGTTGCAGTTGAATCATATACACCGTATTCTAAGGCTGGGGCATAATCAGTGATTGGTTTCATGGTTGATCCCCAGTCACGGTTGGTTTCCACAGCTTGGTTGGTACCAAATGAAACGTTACTTGCTTGGTGACGAGCTCCAAGTTGGGCGATGACTTTACCATTGGAAGTATCTACGATAGTTGAGGCTACTTGAAGGTCATCATCTGGATAAGAGACATATTCATCTGTATTGTAAATATCCCAAAGTCGTTGTTGAATTCCCTTGTCTACATTTGTGTAGACTTCCATCCCAGTAGTAAGAAGATTATATCCAGTTTCGTGCTCTACTTGTTCAATAACCTCTTTTAGATAGTTATCCATATATGCTGGATAAGTAGCAGCCGACTTAAGACTTTGTAAACCATCAGTGATAGGTGTGTTGACGGCTTTTTCATATTGCTCAGCACTAATGTAATCTTGCCCTCTCATTTCTGAAAGAACTAAATTACGACGGTCTAGTGCTGCTTCCGGATGAGAGTAAGGATCGTATTGGTTGGGGGCCTGAGGCATACCTGCTAGCAAAGCTAATTGAGGTAAAGATAGATCCTTTAGATCTTTTCCATAGTAATTTTGGGCTGCTGTCTGCATTCCATAATTACCATTTGACATATAGACCTTATTGATGTAGTAGGTAAGGATTTCTTGTTTGGTAGCTTTTTGTTCCAATTGGATAGCTAGCCAAGCCTCTTGTGCTTTTCGGGAGATGTTTTGATCCGAAGTTGATGTTGAGAAATAGGTCAACTTAATCAACTGTTGGGTTAGGGTTGATCCCCCCTGTAAAGAATTACTTTGTAAGTTACGTAAGAAGGCTCCCATAATCCGAATCGTATCGATCCCTCTGTGGTCAAAGAAACGATGATCTTCGATAGACACGATAGCTTTGACTAAATCAGTAGGAATTTCGTTGGCCTGAGCGTTTACTCGGCGTTCAGAGCCCAGATCGGCAATGAGTTCGTTATTATTGTCATAAATCTTGCTAGAAGTCGTTGCAACTAATTTACTATCTGATAGGGCTGGAGCTTTGCTCACAAAATAGAGGAAAACACCCCCGCCCAATAGAAATAATGCGATAAAGAGAGTTAGGAAAAAGATTCCAATATACTTTAATATTCGCATAAGAATGTATTTATTCATCTTGTTTACCACCTAGTAAATGTTCTTTGATAACATCGAGATAGGGAATTTGTGGGAATGCCCCTAGTTTTATCTGGTAACCGTATTCTCGAATATATCCAAGTGGCATTGATTTTTGTCCCTTATCTTGATGATAGAAGCGAATCAAATCGAATGCCGGCAATAAGTAGGTTTCTTGCTGGGAAGAAAAGTGAAGAAGGACAAAGCAGATTCCTTGTTGGGCAAGGACTTGTTCCATATGCTGAATCTGATGTGGATGGAAATTTTTCATCGGAATCGCACGTTTTTGTTTTGTTTCCTTGGCTTCAAAGTCGATGTAATATCCCTTATAAACGCCAGAATAGTCTGTCGTTGAAGCTTGTCGAAAATAGGCTTCAACAATCTTGGCACGACTTCGTTGTGGATAGTCCACTCGTACGATTTGAATAGGAGTTGGTTTCTTGTGTATAACAGCCAAGCCCTGAGACAAATAGTAGTCGTTGGTAGCATTGATCATCTTTTCAAAAGACATTCCTCGATTTGCGAAATTTTTGGGTTGAGAAAGAGAAGTTTGTCTTTTTTGTGATGAAATTTTATGAGGATAGTTGACCATAATTCTCCTTATTGGTACAATAACATCACTCTATTATATCATAAATTTGCACAGAAAGGGTTAAAAATGACTACAGCTTTGGTTTTGGGCTATTCTGCTTTTGATTTGGGTTTGTTTTCGGACAAGGATCCTCGTCTTAAATTGATTAAAAAAGCGATACGTAAAGATTTAGAAGCTATGGCAGCAGATGGGGTGACTTGGCTTGTATTTACAGGGAGTTTGGGTTTTGAATATTGGGTTTTAGAGATTGCTCAGGAAATGAAGACCGAATACGGTTTCCAGTTGGCCACCATTTTTGCTTTTGAAACCCATGGGGAAAATTGGAATGAAGGCAATCAGATGAAACTGAGCCGCTTTAAACAGGTAGACTTTATCAAATATGCCTATCCTCGCTATGAACACAAGGGGCAGTTAAGAGACTACCAGCAGTTTTTACTGGAAAACACGAATAGTTCCTATCTTTTTTATGATGAAGAAAATGAAACGAAACTAGCTTATTTTTACCAAAAGATGAAAAATCAAGAGGACTATTTTATAAAGAGATTAACATTTGATCAGTTAAATGAACTTGCTGAAAATTTTTCCGAAAATTGAAGCTTTGACCTTGATTTTTGTTTGGCTTTTTTTATATAATAATACTAGCAAGCGAGAATGGAGAGAGACATGGCAAGTATTATTTTTTCAGCGAAAGATATTTTTGAACAAGAGTTTGGGCGTGAAGTCCGAGGGTATAGTAAAGTAGAAGTTGATGAGTTTTTAGACGATGTCATTAAGGATTATGAAACCTATGCTGCCTTGGTCAAGTCACTTCGTCAGGAAATTGCGGATTTGAAGGAAGAACTGGCTCGTAAACCGAAACCTTCACCAGTTCAAGCAGAGCCCCTTGAAGCGGCAACTACAAGTTCTATGACGAATTTTGATATTTTGAAACGCTTGAATCGTCTTGAAAAAGAAGTGTTTGGTAAACAAATTTTAGATAACTCAGATTTCTAAGTAGTTATTTGAGATGTGCAATTTTTGGATAATCGCGTGAGGAGAGTTATTTCTCATGAGGAAAGTCCATGCTAGCACAGGCTGTGATGCCTGTAGTGTTTGTGCTAGGCGAAACCATAAGCCTAGGGACGAGAAATCGTTACGGCAGTTGAAATGGCTAAGTCCTTGGATAGGTCAGAGTAGGCTTGAAAGTGCCACAGTGACGGAGTCTTTCTGGAAACGGAGAGAGTGGAACGCGGTAAACCCCTCAAGCTAGCAACCCAAATTTTGGTCGGGGCATGGAGTACGCGGAAACGAACGTAGTATTCTGACTGCTATCAGCTAGAGCTGTTAGTGGTAGACAGATGATTATCGAAGGAAGTGGTCCTAGTCACTTCTGGAACAAAACATGGCTTATAGAAAATTGCATATAGGTTGGGGCTGAGAAATTTTCTCAACCTCATTTTTTAAAGTGTACATATAGAAAGGTCTTGCAAGACTGTAACATGAAAAAAGAATTTAATTTAATTGCAACTGTGGCAGCAGGTCTTGAAGCTGTTGTGGGACGAGAAGTGCGAGAGTTGGGCTACGATTGTCAGGTTGAAAATGGTCGTGTTCGTTTTCAAGGAGACGTGAGAGCGATTATCGAAACCAACCTCTGGCTTCGGGCAGCAGATCGTATCAAAATTATCGTAGGAACTTTCCCAGCTAAGACTTTTGAAGAGCTGTTTCAGGGAGTTTTCGCTCTAGATTGGGAAAATTATTTACCACTTGGAGCTCGGTTCCCGATTTCCAAGGCCAAATGTGTAAAATCTAAACTTCACAATGAGCCGAGTGTTCAGGCTATTTCTAAGAAAGCTGTTGTCAAGAAATTGCAGAAACACTATGCCCGCCCAGAAGGTGTTCCTCTGATGGAGAATGGCCCAGAGTTTAAGATTGAGGTCTCTATTCTCAAAGATGTGGCAACTATCATGATAGATACGACCGGGTCTAGCCTCTTTAAACGTGGTTATCGTACGGAAAAGGGTGGCGCTCCTATCAAGGAAAACATGGCGGCAGCCATTTTACAACTCTCTAACTGGTATTCAGACAAGCCTTTGATTGATCCGACCTGTGGTTCGGGGACTTTCTGTATTGAGGCAGTTATGATTGCTAGAAAGATGGCTCCAGGACTTCGTCGCTCTTTTGCTTTTGAAGAATGGAACTGGGTCAGCGATCGCTTGATTCAGGAAGTGCGTACAGAAGCGGCTAAAAAAGTAGACCGTGAGCTGGAACTGGATATTATGGGCTGTGATATCGATGCACGTATGGTGGAAATTGCTAAAGCCAATGCTCAGGCAGCTGGTGTTGCAGGGGATATTACATTTAAGCAGATGCGCGTGCAGGATTTACGTTCTGATAAAATCAATGGCGTGATTATCTCCAATCCGCCTTATGGAGAACGTTTATCAGATGATGCAGGAGTTACCAAGCTCTATGCTGAGATGGGGCAAGTATTTGCACCGCTGAAAACGTGGAGTAAGTTTATCCTAACTAGTGATGAAGCCTTTGAGACCAAGTACGGTAGTCAGGCGGATAAGAAACGTAAGTTATACAACGGAACCTTGAAAGTGGATCTGTATCAATATTTTGGTCAGCGTGTTAAACGCCAAGAGGTAAAATAGAAAGGGATACTCATGAGTAAGAAAAGACGGAATCGTCATAAAAAAGAAAACCAAGAACCGCGATTTGATTTTGATGAAGCAAAAGAGTTAACAGTTGGTCAAGCTATTCGTAAAAATGAAGAAGTGGAAGCAGGAGTCTTGCCTGAAGATTCCATTTTGGATAAGTATGTCAAGCAACACAAAGATGAAATCGAAGCAGATAAGTTTGCGACTCGTCAATACAAAAAAGAGGAGTTAGTCGAAAAAGAAGAGGTAGCTGTTACCTCGACTCTTGATGATTTGCTTCAAGAGATTCGTGAGGAGACAGAAGTTGAGTCCTCAGTACAAGAAGATGACTTGAATCAGTTCGATGATTTAGAATTCATACGCGATTCAGAAGTTCCCCCTGTCGAAGAATTTGAGACTGAAGAAGTACAATTGTTTGAAGGAGAAGAGGTTCCAATGCTTTCTCGAGTTACGGATAGTGAAGATGGAGAAAGTAAGAAGAAATGGGTGATTTATGGGATTCTAGTAACCTTAGCAGTTCTTATCCTTGGGACTGCTTATTATGTTTACCGTCAAGTGAATCGCTCAACACAGGAAATCCAAACTTCTCAATCATCGTCTAGTGAGCAGAATATTCAGCCGATTTTAGAAGATTTTAATAGCCAATACGATGCCTTCTACACCGATAGCAATAAAACGGCTTTGAAAAATAGTCAGTTTGATAAACTGAGTCAACTCAAGACCTTGCTTGATAAGCTGGAAGGCAGTCGTGAACATACCCTTGCCAAATCGAAATATGATAGTCTAGCAACGCAAATCAAGGCCATTCAAGATGTTAATGCACAATTTGAAAAGCCAGCTATTGTTGATGGTGTTTTGGATACCAATGCCAAAGTCAAATCGGATGCTAAATTTACGGATGTTAAAACTGGCAATACTGAGATTGATAAAGTGCTAGATAAGGCTATCAGCCTTGGTAAGAGTCAGCAAACAAGCGCTTCTAGCTCAAGTTCAAGTCAAACTAGCAGTTCTAGTCAAGCAAGTTCAAATGCTTCTAGTGAGACAAAACCAAGTAGTTCAAATACGGCATCAAATGAGACTAGAAGTAGTCGCAGTGAAGTCAATATGGGTCTCTCGAGTGCAGGGGTTGCTGTTCAAAGAAGTGCTAGTCGTGTTGCCTATAATCAGTCTGCTATTGATGATAGTAATAATTCTGCCTGGGATTTTGCGGATGGTGTCTTGGAACAAATTTTAGCGACTTCACGTTCGCGTGGCTATATCACTGGTAACCAATACATCCTTGAACGTGTCAATATCGTTAATGGCAATGGTTATTACAACCTCTACAAGCCAGATGGAACCTATCTCTTTACCCTTAACTGTAAGACAGGATATTTTGTTGGAAATGGTTCTGGACATGCGGATGCCTTGGACTTCTAAGTAGCCGTTACAAAATTCTTTCTTTTCAAAAGTAAAAATGATAAAATAAAACAAATTAAATAAGAGGAGTGTCAAATGACAAAAGCTAACTTTGGTGTCGTAGGTATGGCCGTAATGGGTCGTAACCTTGCCCTTAATATTGAATCTCGTGGTTACACAGTTGCTATCTACAACCGTAGTAAAGAAAAAACGGAAGATGTAATTGCTTGCCATCCTGAAAAGAACTTTGTACCAAGCTATGACGTTGAAAGTTTTGTAAACTCAATCGAAAAACCTCGTCGTATTATGCTCATGGTTCAAGCTGGACCTGGTACAGATGCTACTATCCAAGCACTTCTTCCACACCTTGACAAAGGTGATATCTTGATTGACGGCGGAAACACTTTCTACAAAGATACAATCCGTCGTAATGAAGAATTGGCAAACTCAGGTATCAACTTTATCGGTACTGGGGTTTCTGGTGGTGAAAAAGGTGCCCTTGAAGGTCCTTCTATCATGCCTGGTGGACAAAAAGAGGCCTACGAATTGGTTGCGGATGTTCTTGAAGAAATCTCAGCTAAAGCACCAGAAGATGGCAAACCATGTGTGACTTACATCGGTCCTGATGGAGCTGGTCACTATGTGAAAATGGTTCACAACGGTATCGAGTATGGGGATATGCAATTGATCGCAGAAAGCTATGACTTGATGCAACACTTGTTAGGTCTTTCAGCAGAAGATATGGCTGAAATCTTTACTGAGTGGAACAAGGGTGAATTGGACAGCTACTTGATTGAAATCACAGCTGATATCTTGAGCCGTAAAGACGACGAAGGTCAAGATGGACCAATCGTAGACTACATCCTTGATGCTGCAGGTAACAAGGGAACTGGTAAATGGACTAGTCAATCATCACTTGACCTTGGTGTGCCATTGTCACTAATTACTGAGTCAGTATTTGCACGTTACATCTCTACTTATAAAGAAGAACGTGTACATGCTAGCAAGGTTCTTCCAAAACCAGCTGCCTTCAAATTTGAAGGAGACAAGGCTGAGTTGATTGAAAAAATTCGTCAAGCCCTTTACTTCTCAAAAATCATTTCATACGCACAAGGTTTTGCTCAATTGCGTGTAGCTTCTAAAGAAAACAACTGGAACTTGCCATTTGCAGACATCGCATCTATCTGGCGTGATGGCTGTATCATCCGTTCTCGTTTCTTGCAAAAGATTACAGATGCTTACAACCGTGATGCAGACCTTGCTAACCTTCTTTTGGATGAGTACTTCTTGGATGTTACTGCTAAGTATCAACAAGCAGTGCGTGATATCGTAGCTCTTGCTGTTCAAGCTGGTGTGCCAGTACCAACTTTCTCAGCAGCTATTACTTACTTTGATAGTTACCGTTCAGCTGACCTTCCAGCTAACTTGATCCAAGCGCAACGTGACTACTTTGGTGCCCACACTTACCAACGTAAAGACAAAGAAGGAACATTCCACTACTCTTGGTATGACGAAAAATAAGTAGGTCTGCCATGGGGAAACGGATTTTATTACTTGAGAAAGAACGAAATCTAGCTCATTTTTTAAGTTTGGAACTCCAAAAAGAGCAATACCGAGTTGATCAGGTTGAGGAGGGGCAAAAAGCCCTCTCCATAGCTCTTCAGACAGACTATGACTTGATTTTATTGAATGCTCATCTAGGGGATATGACAGCCCAGGATTTTGCAGATAAGCTGAGTCGAACTAAGCCAGCCTCAGTGATCATGGTCTTGGACCATCGTGAAGAATTGCAAGATCAGATTGAGTCCATCCAGCGTTTTGCTGTTTCTTACATTTATAAGCCAGTTATTATTGAGAATATGGTAGCTCGTATTTCAGCGATTTTCCGAGGTCGGGACTTCATCGACCAACACTGTAGTCAGATGAAGGTTCCAACATCTTACCGCAATCTGCGTATGGATGTAGAACATCATATCGTTTATCGTGGCGAGGAGATGATTGCTCTGACCCGTCGTGAGTATGACCTTTTGGCTACTCTTATGGGAAGCAAGAAAGTTCTGACTCGTGAGCAGTTGTTGGAAAGTGTCTGGAAGTATGAAAGTGCAACCGAAACCAATATCGTGGATGTCTATATCCGTTATCTACGTAGCAAGCTTGATGTAAAAGGTCAAAAAAGCTACATTAAAACAGTACGTGGTGTTGGTTACACCATGCAAGAATAGAAAAGCAGTTGCAGTTTTTGTAACTGCTTTTTTGAGGGGTTTTCTATATATTGACATGCAGTTTGGTCTTTGCTATAATCAGTTATGGAGGATAGGTCTAATGAAAATAATAAAAAAATTGATGCAAGTTGGATTAGCAGCAATATTCTTTGGTTTTCTAGCTACAAATGTAGTATTTGCGGATACCACAGGTGGACAGTTTGTTGATAAGGATAATAGAAAATATTATATAAAAGATGACCATAAAGCAATCTATTGGCATAAAATAGACGGTAAAACCTACTATTTTGGTGATAGAGGAGAGATGGTTGTCGGTTGGCAATACGTAGAAATTCCTGGAACAGGTTATCGTGATGATTTATTTAATAATCATCCAGTCTTAGAAATTGGCCTTGAGGAGAAGTGGTACTATTTTGGACAAGATGGTGCTTTGCTAGAACAAACAGATAAACAAGTACTAGAGGCAAAAACGTCTGAAAATACAGGAAAAGTATACGGTGAACAATATGCTCCATCTGCTGAAAAGAGAACTTATTATTTTGATAATCATTATGCTGTAAAGACAGGCTGGATTTATGAAGACGGCAATTGGTATTATTTAAATAAGATAGGAAATTTTGGCGATGATTCTTACAATCCACTACCAATTGGTGAAGTTGCTAAGGGTTGGACTCAAGATTTCCATGTTACTTTTGGTATTGATAGAAGCAAACCTGCTCCGTGGTACTACCTAGATCCAGAAACTGGTATCATGCAAACTGGTTGGAAACAACTTGGCAATAAATGGTACTATCTCCGTTCATCAGGAGCTATGGCAACTGGTTGGTATCAAGATGGTTCAACTTGGTATTATTTAGATAATAAAAATGGTGATATGAAAACGGGCTGGCAATACCTTGGTAACAAGTGGTACTATCTCCGTTCATCAGGAGCTATGGCAACTGGTTGGTATCAAGAAGGCTCAACTTGGTACTACCTAAATGCAGGTAATGGAGATATGAAGACAGGCTGGTTCCAGGTCAATGGCAAATGGTACTACGCCTATGGTTCAGGTGCCTTGGCAGTGAATACGACCGTAGATGGCTATTCTGTCAACTATAATGGCGAATGGATTCAATAATGAAAGAGGCGATTGTGAAGGAAACAATCGCTTTTTTTGTGAAAATATAATAAAATAGATAAGAAAGAATAAATACTTGTATGAAAAAATGAGACGGCTTTTTCGTCTAGTAAAAGGAAAACATGACAAAAAAAGTTGGTGTCGGTCAGGCACATAGTAAGATTATTTTAATAGGGGAGCATGCGGTCGTTTACGGTTATCCTGCCATTTCCCTGCCTCTCTTAGAGGTGGAGGTGACTTGTAAGGTAGTTCCTGCTGAAAGTTCATGGCGTCTTTATGAGGAAGATACCTTGTCTATGGCGGTTTATGCCTCACTGGAGTATTTGGATATCAAAGAAGCCTGCATTCGTTGTGAGATTGACTCGGCTATCCCTGAGAAACGGGGGATGGGTTCGTCAGCGGCTATCAGCATAGCGGCCATTCGTGCGGTTTTTGACTACTATCAGGCAAATCTGCCTCATGATGTACTAGAAATCTTGGTCAATCGGGCGGAGATGATTGCCCATATGAATCCGAGTGGTTTGGATGCTAAGACCTGTCTCAGTGACCAGCCTATTCGTTTTATTAAGAATGTAGGATTTACAGAGCTTGAGATGAACTTATCCGCCTATTTGGTGATTGCCGATACGGGCGTTTATGGTCACACTCGTGAAGCCATCCAAGTGGTTCAAAGTAAGGGGAAAGATGCCCTCCCGTTTTTGCATGCCTTGGGAGAATTGACCCGGCAGGCAGAAGAAGAGATTTCACGAAAAGATGCTGAAGGACTAGGACAAATCCTTAGTCAAGCGCATTTACATCTAAAAGAAATTGGTGTTAGTAGCCCTGAGGCGGATTCTCTAGTTGAAACGGCTCTTAGCCATGGTGCTCTGGGTGCCAAGATGAGCGGTGGTGGGCTAGGAGGCTGTATCATAGCCTTGGCAGATAATTTGACACAAGCACAAGAACTAGCAGAAATATTAGAAGAGAAAGGAGCTGTTCAGACATGGATCGAGAGCCTGTAACAGTACGTTCCTACGCAAATATTGCTATTATCAAATATTGGGGAAAGAAAAAAGAAAAAGAGATGGTACCTGCTACTAGCAGTATTTCTCTGACTTTGGAAAATATGTATACAGAGACGACCTTATCGTCTTTACCAACGGATGCGACTTCTGATGCCTTTTATATCAATGGTCAGCTACAAAATGAGGCTGAGCATGCCAAGATGAGTAAGATTATTGACCGCTACCGTCCAGTTGGAGAAGGATTTGTCCGTATCGATACTCAAAACAATATGCCTACGGCAGCGGGTCTGTCCTCAAGTTCTAGTGGTTTGTCTGCCTTGGTCAAGGCTTGTAATGCTTATTTTCAGCTTGGATTGACTCGGAGCCAGTTGGCACAGGAGGCTAAGTTTGCATCAGGCTCTTCCTCTAGGAGTTTTTATGGACCACTAGGTGCTTGGGATAAGGATAGTGGGGAAATTTACCCTGTAGAGACAGACTTGAAACTAGCCATGATTATGTTGGTCTTGGAGGACAAGAAAAAACCAATCTCTAGTCGTGACGGGATGAAACTCTGTGTGGAAACCTCGACGACCTTTGATGACTGGGCCCGTCAGTCTGAGAAGGACTATCAGGATATGCTGGCTTATCTCAAGGAAAATGATTTTGCCAAGGTTGGGGAATTAACGGAGAAAAACGCTCTTGCTATGCACGCTACGACCAAAACAGCATCACCAGCTTTTTCTTATCTGACGGATGCAAGCTATGAAGCCATGGACTTTGTTCGCCAGCTACGTGAGCAAGGGGAAGCCTGCTACTTTACCATGGATGCTGGTCCCAATGTCAAAGTCCTCTGTCAAGAGAAAGACTTGGAGCATTTATCAGAAATCTTCGGTCAACGTTATCGCTTGATTGTGTCAAAAACAAAGGATTTGAGTCAAGATGATTGCTGTTAAAACTTGCGGAAAACTCTATTGGGCAGGCGAATATGCTATTTTAGAGCCAGGGCAGTTGGCCTTGATAAAGGCCATTCCCATCTATATGAAGGGCGAGATTGCTTTTTCTGATAGTTACCGTATCTACTCAGATCTGTTTGATTTCGCAGTGGATTTGACGCCAAATCCTGCCTACAGCTTGATTCAAGAAACGATTGCTTTAGTGGAAGATTTCCTGATTTATCGAGGTCAAACTTTAAAACCTTTTTCTCTAGAAATTCGTGGAAAAATGGAACGAGAAGGGAAAAAGTTTGGTTTAGGTTCTAGTGGCAGCGTCGTTGTCTTGGTTGTCAAGGCTTTACTGGCTCTGTATAATCTTTCAGTGGATCAGGAGCTCTTGTTCAAGCTGGCTAGCGCGGTCTTGCTCAAGCGCGGAGACAATGGTTCTATGGGGGACCTTGCCTGTATTGTGGCAGAGGATTTGGTTCTCTACCAGTCATTTGATCGCCGGAGGGTGGCTGCTTGGTTGGAAGAAGAAAACTTGGCGACTGTTTTAGAGCGTGATTGGGGCTTTTCTATCTCACAAGTGAAACCAGCCCTAGAATGTGATTTTCTAGTGGGATGGACCAAGGAAGTGGCTGTATCGAGCCAAATGGTCCAGCAAATCAAGAAAAATATCAATCAGAATTTTTTAAATTTCTCAAAAGAAACGGTAGCTGCTTTAGTAGAAGCCTTGGAGCAGGGGGAATCAGAAAAAATTATCGAGCAAGTAGAAGTAGCCAGTAAGCTCTTAGAAGGCTTGAGCACAGATATTTACACGCCTTCGCTGAGACAGTTGAAAGAAGCCAGTCAAGATTTGCAGGCTGTTGCCAAGAGTAGTGGAGCTGGTGGTGGTGATTGTGGTATTGCCTTGAGTTTTGATGAGCAATCAACTGAAACCCTCAAAAACCGTTGGGCCGATCTGGGGATTGAGCTCTTATACCAAGAAAGGATAGGACATGACGACAAATCGTAAGGATGAGCACATCCGCTATGCCCTTGAGCAGAAAAGTTCCTATAATAGCTTTGATGAGGTGGAGTTGATTCATTCTTCCTTGCCTCTTTACGACCTGGATGAAATCGATCTGTCGACAGAGTTTGCTGGTCGAAAGTGGGACTTTCCTTTTTATATCAATGCCATGACAGGTGGGAGTGAAAAAGGTAAAGAAATCAATCAAAAACTAGCTCAGGTGGCAGAAGCCTGTGGTATTTTGTTTGTAACGGGCTCTTATAGCGCAGCCCTCAAAGATCCAACAGATGACTCTTTTTCTGTTAAGTCTAGTCATCCAAATCTCTTTCTTGGAACCAATATTGGATTGGACAAGCCTGTCGAGTTAGGACTTCAGACTGTAGAAGAAATGAATCCTCTTCTCCTACAAGTGCATGTCAATGTCATGCAGGAATTGCTCATGCCCGAGGGAGAAAGGAAGTTCAGAAGCTGGCAATCGCATCTGGCAGACTATAGTAAGCAAATCCCCGTTCCGATTGTCCTTAAGGAAGTGGGCTTTGGGATGGATGTGAAGACTATTGGAAGAGCCTATGAACTGGGTGTTCGTACAGTGGACTTATCAGGTCGTGGCGGTACAAGCTTTGCTTATATCGAAAACCGTCGCAGTGGTCAGCGTGATTACCTCAATCAATGGGGCCAGTCTACCATGCAAGCCCTTCTCAATGCCCAAGACTGGAAAGACAAGGTTGAACTCTTGGTCAGTGGTGGCGTTCGGAATCCGCTGGATATGATTAAGTGCTTGGTCTTTGGTGCTAAGGCTGTAGGATTGTCACGAACCGTTCTGGAATTGGTTGAAACCTATTCAGTTGAAGAAGTGATTGGCATTGTCCAAGGTTGGAAAGAAGATCTACGCTTAATTATGTGTGCTCTTAATTGTGCTACCATAGCAGATTTGCAAAGCGTAGATTACATTCTTTATGGAAAATTAAAAGAAGCAAAAGATCAGATGAAAAAGGCGTAACCATCGCCTTTTTTCCATCTTCAGACCGAGGTGACTTTTTTGAATTGTGATAAAATAAAAGGGAGAGGATGAACCTATGAGAAAATTTAAAATCTTTTTATTTATCGAAGCCTGTCTGTTGACGGGAGCTCTGATGTTGATGGTATCAGAGCATTTTTCGCGTTTTCTGCTGATTTTATTCCTCTTTTTGCTTTTGATTCGCTATTACACTGGTAAAGAGGGCAATAATCTTCTTTTAGTGGTGGCAACCATTCTCTTCTTTTTCATCGTCATGCTCAATCCTTTTGTGATTCTAGCTATTTTTGTTGCGGTCATCTATAGCCTCTTTCTTATTTATCCGATGATGAACCAGGAAAAAGAGCAGACCAATTTGGTTTTTGAAGAGGTGGTGACGGTTAAGAAGGAGAAAAATCGTTGGTTTGGAAATCTTCATCATTTTTCAAGCTACCAGACTTGTCAGTTTGATGATATCAATCTCTTTCGTCTCATGGGCAAGGATACCATTCATCTGGAGAGGGTGATTCTAACCAATCATGATAATGTCATTATCCTCAGAAAGATGGTAGGTACGACCAAAATCATTGTGCCTGTTGATGTAGAAGTTAGTCTCAGTGTTAACTGTCTCTATGGGGATTTGACTTTTTTCAATCAGCCCAAGCGTGCTCTCCGCAATGAACACTATCATCAAGAAACAAGAGACTATCTCAAGAGTAACAAGAGCGTCAAGATTCTCTTGACCACTATGATTGGCGATGTGGAGGTGGTCAGAGGATGAAAAAACAAGCTTATGTAATCATTGCCATTACCTCCTTCCTGTTTGTCTTATTTTTCTCCCACAGTTTGTTGGAAATCCTTGACTTTGACTGGTCAATTTTCTTGCACGATGTCGAAAAAACAGAAAAATTTGTCTTTTTGCTGTTGGTATTCAGCTTGTCCATGACCTGTTTTTTAGCCCTGTTTTGGCGAGGTGTGGAAGAACTTTCTCTAAGAAAAATGCAGGCTAATATCAAGCGTTTGTTGGCAGGGCAAGAAGTGGTTCAGGTTTCAGATCCAGATTTGGATGCCAGTTTCAAGTCCTTGTCAGGGAAACTTAACCTCTTGACAGAGGCTCTTCAAAAAGCTGAAAATCACAGTCTTACTCAGGAAGAGGAAATCATCGAGAAAGAACGAAAGCGCATTGCTAGGGATTTGCACGATACAGTCAGTCAGGAGTTGTTTGCGGCCCACATGATTTTATCGGGTATCAGTCAGCAAGCTTTGAAATTGGATAGAGAAAAGATGCAGACCCAGTTGCAGAGTGTCACAGCTATTTTAGAAACAGCCCAGAAGGATTTACGGGTCTTGCTCTTGCATTTGCGACCAGTTGAACTGGAGCAGAAGAGTCTGGTTGAGGGAATCCAAATCCTCTTAAAAGAGCTTGAGGACAAGAGTGATCTCAAGGTTAGTTTCAAGCATAATGTAACGAAATTGCCTAAGAAGATTGAAGAACATATTTTCCGAATCTTGCAAGAGTTGATCAGCAATACCCTCCGCCATGCCCAGGCCTCTTGCTTGGATGTCTATCTCTATCAGACGGATCTTGAATTGCAGCTGAAAGTTGTGGATAATGGGATTGGTTTCCAGTTAGGGAACTTAGACGACTTGAGTTATGGACTGCGAAATATCAAAGAGCGGGTCGAAGATATGGCAGGAAGGGTTCAGCTTTTGACAGTTCCAAAGCAAGGACTGGCAGTTGATATCCGTATTCCCCTGCTCGATAAGGAATGATAAAGGAGTAAAGATGAAAATTTTACTAGTAGATGACCATGAAATGGTCCGATTGGGCTTGAAAAGCTACTTTGACCTCCAAGACGATGTAGAAGTTGTGGGCGAGGCGGCAAACGGGTCTCAAGGTATTGACTTGGCCTTGGAATTGCGTCCAGATGTCATTGTCATGGATATTGTCATGCCTGAGATGAATGGGATTGACGCGACCTTAGCCATCCTTAAAGAATGGCCTGAAGCCAAGATTTTGATTGTGACTTCGTACTTGGACAATGAAAAAATCATGCCGGTCTTGAATGCTGGTGCTAGAGGCTATATGCTCAAGACTTCTAGTGCCGACGAACTACTCCATGCAGTCCGTAAGGTGGTTGCTGGCGAGCTGGCCATTGAGCAAGAGGTCAGCAAAAAAGTCGAATACCACCGCAATCACATAGAACTACATGAGGACCTGACTGCGCGTGAGCGAGATGTTCTCCAACTCATCGCCAAGGGCTACGAAAATCAGCGTATCGCAGACGAACTTTTTATCTCTCTCAAGACGGTCAAGACCCATGTGTCCAATATCCTAGCCAAACTTGAAGTCAGCGATCGTACCCAGGCGGCTGTCTATGCCTTTCAGCACCACTTGGTAGGGCATGAGGACTTTTAGATGAGTCTAACAGATTTACTTGAGGAGTTAGAAGCAGCAAAAGATCCTAAAAAAGCAGGGCCTATGGAGGCCTATATGCGCCATCAATTTTCCTTTTTATGTGTTGTGGCTCCTGAAAGAAATGAACTCTATAAAAAATACTTTCCAGCAGCGAAAAAAACAAAGATTATCGATTGGGATTTTGTAGATACTTGCTGGGAAAAAGAGTCTAGAGAATACCAGTATGTGGCTGCCAATTATTTGAAAGCAATGCAGTCTTATCTAAAGGACAGCGATTTGCCTAAGCTAGAGCAGTTGGTTGTTACCAAGTCTTGGTGGGATACGGTGGATATCCTAGATCGCGTAGTAGGGAGTTTGGTATACAATAAGCCGGAACTGGAAAAAATAATCCTCCAATGGAGCCTGTCAGACAATATCTGGCTGAGACGCGTCGCTATTGACCACCAGTTGTTAAGAAAAGCGAAGACCAATGTCCAACTGATGGAAAAGATTCTGCAAAATAATCTGGACCAGACAGAATTTTTTATTAATAAAGCCATTGGCTGGGCTCTGAGAGACTACTCCAAAACGAATCCAGCTTGGGTAGAAACTTTCATTGAGAAAAACAAGGAAAGAATGTCTGATCTTAGTATCAAAGAAGCGAGCAAGTACCTCTAGTATGGTAAATTCCCAAACTAAGTTCCACTGCTAATCCAAGTGGAAGTTAGTCTGATAAAAATCCTAAAAACCAGTGGAAATCCGTGTCAGGGTAAGTTCCACTGGTTTTAATCATGCTTGATTTCATCGCTTTTGTAGCCAAAATAAATCGAAAAAAAGAGCGCACAAAATCCCCTCATCTGAAAGCGTTTCAGATTAAGTTCCGCTATGGTGGAAGTTAGTGTGAGACGTTTGAATGGAGTTGAAGGTTA
>CAJNCJ010000004.1 GCA_905221235.1 bacterium | reverse complement strand
TTTGGTTTTCGGAACTTTGAAAACTTCAAAAAACGGATTTTTATCGCTCTGAATATCAAAAAAGAAAGGACAAATTTAGTCCTTTCTCGATCTTAGCTTTTCTTCAACCCACTACAGTTGACAATGAGCCACAAAAAGGAGCGTTGAGCTCCTTTTCTTCGTATTTATAAGGTTTTTTCTTGTTCTCTCACAACTAGCAAATCGACCTTAGCATGGCGGAGAATGTATTCAGATGAAGAACCGACCAAGAGGCGTTCAAAGGCGTTGAGACCAGTTGCGCCAACGAGGATGAGATCCACTTCCTCAGCATCTGGAATAGTACGCGCCAGTAGGGTCTTTGGATTTCCCATTTCAATGACGATATGAACATCTGTCACACCAGCATCTTTGGCACGTTTTTCGTACTCTTTCATCAGACTTTCAGCGTCGACTTGAAGTTCTTCGTAAACTTCAGCATCAAAGGTGGATACGCTTTGGAGAGCGCGTGTGTCAATGACATGAGCGATGGTGAGTTTAGCGTCGTTTCGTAGAGCAGAATGAACTCCCTTGACAAAAGCCAAGTCCGCTTCCTTAGAACCATCGATTGCGACCATAATATTTTGGTAACGTTGTGCCATAATGAAACCTCCTGAAATTTTCTTACTATAATTGTAAACCTTTTCACTATAGAAGTAAAGTAAAAAAAGTATTTTTCAAAAGAATGTTAGCGCTTAAAATCTATATAAATATATGATAAAATAAAAGAAAGGATAGTAGGAAAGAAGTGAAGGGAGGAAGAATGATGAAAAACTCATTTCAAGAATCAAAAAAATCAAATTTCCTTTATTATGGAATCATCCTAGCCTCTGTCTTGGTAGAAGTGATCATGATCTGGCAATTAGAGAAACTAATCCCGCTTCTCTATCCAGGTTTTATCGGCTTTTTAGTCTTTCACCTACTCTACCATCTGCTATTATTCCTAGTTGCAAAAAGAAGTGGGCGTTGGGATTACTTGATGATATGGGGGCTTTTCCTCATGTTCAATCTTCTCTATGACTCCTTTTTAGGCTTGCTTTTTCTAGGTTTATCTTTTGGTATGTGATGTTTCTTTGGCAAAATACCTGCTATCACCACTGTCTCGGCCTCGCTTTTAGCGAGGTTTTTCTTCGATCCGAATCTAGTAACACATTTCAGCAAACTTGTCGCATTCTCTTTCTAGTGGTATAATGTTACTATCCTGATGAATTGAGGAAACAAGATGAAAGAATATAACAAGTCTAGTAAGTTAGAGCATGTTGCTTATGATATCCGTGGTCCTGTTTTGGAAGAAGCTATGCGGATGCGAGCAAACGGAGAAAAGATTTTACGTCTGAATACAGGAAATCCAGCAGAATTTGGCTTTACAGCGCCAGACGAGGTCATTCATGACTTGATTATGAATGCGCGTGATAGTGAAGGATATTCTGACTCCAAAGGGATTTTCTCAGCCCGTAAGGCCATCATGCAGTATTGTCAATTGAAGAAATTCCCCAATGTCGATATTGATGATATTTACCTTGGAAATGGTGTCAGTGAACTAATTGTTATGTCCATGCAGGGGCTTTTGGACAATGGAGACGAGGTCTTGGTGCCTATGCCAGACTATCCTCTTTGGACAGCTGCTGTCAGCCTAGCTGGGGGAAATGCTGTTCACTACATCTGTGATGAAGCTGCAGAATGGTATCCAGATATTGACGATATCAAGTCAAAAATCACTTCCAATACCAAGGCAATCGTCCTTATCAATCCAAACAACCCAACCGGAGCCCTTTATCCTAAGGAACTCTTGCTGGAGATTATTGAGATTGCCCGTCAAAACGATTTGATTATCTTTGCGGATGAAATCTATGACCGTATGGTAATGGATGGGCATGTACATACGCCTGTGGCGAGCCTGGCACCAGATGTTTTCTGTGTTAGCATGAATGGTCTATCAAAATCCCACCGTATCGCTGGTTTCCGTGTGGGGTGGATGGTCTTGTCTGGTCCTAAGACACATGTTAAAGGCTATATCGAAGGGCTAAATATGTTGTCCAATATGCGCCTTTGTTCTAACGTTTTGGCTCAACAAGTCGTACAAACTTCCTTGGGTGGCCACCAATCAGTCGATGAATTACTCCTTCCTGGTGGACGAATTTATGAACAAAGAAATTTCATCTACAATGCTATTCAAGATATTCCAGGTTTGTCTGCGGTTAAACCCAAGGCTGGACTCTATATCTTCCCTAAAATCGACCGCACTATGTACCGTATCGATGATGATGAGCAGTTTGTCCTTGATTTCTTGAAGCAGGAAAAGGTTCTCTTGGTTCATGGTCGAGGTTTCAACTGGCAGGAACCAGACCACTTCCGTATCGTTTACCTTCCGCGTGTTGATGAACTAGCCCAAATCCAAGAAAAGATGACTCGTTTCTTGAAACAGTATCGTAGATAGGGCTTACATCAGAAAAAGCGCTAAAAAGCTGGAAACATTTGCCTAGAGCTATTGACAAAAGTGAAAGAATCAGATAGAATAGTAAAGTATGTTTAGTAACTGATCACTTTATAGCCGGCTAAACGAATACAAAATCTATGAGGAGGTATTCATCGTGAAACGTACTTATCAACCAAGTAAACTTCGTCGTGCGCGCAAACACGGATTCCGTAACCGTATGTCAACTAAAAACGGTCGTCGCGTATTGGCAGCTCGTCGTCGTAAAGGACGCAAAGTTTTGGCTGCATAATCCAAACGAACTATATCAAAAATCAGTAGGAACTCGAGTCTACTGATTTTTATTTTTGTAAAAAAGTACAAAAGGCTTTATATTTTTGCTGGAATGGTGTATAATATTTCACATACTGTAAAAAATGGAGAATAATCATGAAGAAATCAAAAGTTATGCTTTTTGGAGCTATGGCTTTGACAGCAGGTCTAGCTCTAGCGGCATGTGGGTCTTCCCAATCAAGTAATGCAGACAAGACATACTCTTATATCTTTGTCAGCAACCCTGATACCTTGGATTACATTACCTCTACACGAGACTCTACATCTAGTATCACAACTAACTTGATTGATGGTTTGTTGGAAAATGACCAGTATGGCAATCTCATTCCCTCTATGGCTGAGTCATGGACTGTGTCAAAAGATGGTTTGACCTACACTTATAAAATCCGTCAGGGAGCTAAATGGTACACTTCTGAAGGAGAAGAATATGCGGACGTAACAGCTCATGACTTTGTGACTGGTCTCAAGTATGCGGCTGATAAAAAGGCTGAAAACTTGTACTTGGTACAAGACTCTATCAAAGGTCTAGCAGACTATGTTGAAGGACAATCATCCGATTTTGGAACTGTTGGTGTTAAGGCAGTGGATGATTACACTCTACAATACACTCTCAACCAACCTGAGACTTATTGGAACTCTAAAACAACAGCAAGTATCCTTAATCCTGTAAATGAAGCCTTCTTGAAGTCTAAGGGAGATGACTTTGGAAGTGTAACACCATCAAGTATCTTGTCAAATGGTCCTTACTTGTTTAAATCTTTCTCATCAAAATCTTTGATTGAGTTTGATAAAAACCCTAATTACTGGGATAAGGACAATGTCAAAATTGAGAAAGTGAAACTCTCTTTCTTTGACGGTTCTGACCAAGACAGCATTGCTAGAGGTTTCTTGGATGGTAACTATACAGATGGCCGTATCTTCCCAACAAGTTCAGTCTTTGCTGAACTCAAAAAGGGAAATGAGGACAAGATTACCTATACACCGCAAAACTCAGTTACTTTCTATTATCTTTTCAACGTGAATCGTCAAAGCTACAAGCAAACTATGAAACAGTCTGATAAGGAAAAGACAGATTCACGCGCAGCTATGCAGAATAAAGATTTCCGTCAGGCTATCAACTTTGCCTTTGACCGTCATGCTTATGCAGCACAGACAAATGGTGAAGAAGGAGCAGACCGTATCTTGCGTAACACAGTTACACCAAGTAACTTTGTCCAAGTTGGCGATAAGAACTTTGGTGATATTGTCAATGAAAAAATTGTCAACTACGGTAAAGATTGGGCAAATATTAACCTAAACGATGGTAAGCAAGCCTTCTTGAACCCTGACAAGGCCAAAGAGAAGTTTGCGAAGGCCAAAGAAAGTCTGCAAGCTCAGGGAGTAACATTCCCAATTCATTTGGATATGCCAGTTGACCAGACTGCTAAGTTGGATGTGCAACAGACTGGATCGTTCAAACAAACAGTGGAAGAAACCCTTGGTAAGGAGAATGTGGTTATCGATGTTATCCAACTTTCTCCAGATGAAAAAGACCAGGCAACCTACTTTGCAGATACAGCAGAACAAAAAGACTACGACATCGACATCTCAGGATGGGGTGGAGACTACTCAGACCCTAAGACTTACCTAGCCATCCTTGATCCAGAGACAGGTTCTCAGTTGAAAAATATGGGCTTGTCTGAAGGAAAAGACAAGGAAGTCAAGGATAAGATTGGTCTTGCTGACTACAAGAAACTCTTGGATCAGGCTGATGCGGAAATAACAGATACTCAAGCTCGCTATGAAAAATATGCTGAAGCCCAAGCTTGGTTGACAGATAGCGCCCTCTTCCTACCAGTTCAAAGTGGTGGAGCTAACCCAATCTTCCGTAAGACTGTACCGTTTACAGGCCCATTCTCATTCGTTGGGAATAAAGGAAATGCTGACAACTACAAATATGTTGAATTGCAAAAAGAGGCAGTAACTGCTAAACAGTACCAAGAACTCTATGAAAAATGGCTGAAAGAAAAAGCTGAGTCAAATAAAAAAGCTCAGGAAGATTTAGCTAACCACATTCAATGATATTCCTAGTCACGCTTTTCAGTTAAGCATAGTGACTAGTTTCAGAAAAAGGCCTTGCCAGACGATTATTGGTTCTGGTAGGGCCTTTTCTTTATTCTTTTAAGTGATAAGAGTAGCTAGCGACAACGACATCTTGGTGCCAACGAAGGGCGTATTTGAGTTTGAGACTCATTTGATTGTGCAGGATATTCTGCCAAGGTTTATTAGGGATAAACTGGGGTACCAGGACAGTGACTGTATAGTTCTTTTTCTGGGCATCCTCAGAGATCCGTTTGACATACTTGACAGTAGGGGTGATGATGTCGCGGTAGCTGGTCTTGATATTTTTCAGAGTAATGGTTGGGAAGTAATCGGCAAATTCTTGGAGAATTTCTTGGTCTTTCTCTGCTGTTTCCTTAGTAGAAATGTGCATAGCTAAGACTTCGTCACCGATACTTTGGGCGTAGTTAATGGCTCCAACGCTGACGCGTGTGACATTCCCTACTAGGACGAGGACAAGATTGCCATCGTAGGTACGTTTTTCGATTCCTTCATAGAGACGCAATTGTTGGGCCACTTTTTGGTAGTGACTGTGAATGGCCAAGAAAAGTAGGGTGAGTACTAGAATAATCGGGAAGAAAGGCCAGATATCACTGAGACGGAAAAAGAGCAAGATTAGTACAATCGCGTAGCAAATGATAGCTCCGAGGATATTGGCAAGGGCAGGTTTTAAGAAATTTGCCCCCTTTTCTTTTTTCCAATGACGAATCATCCCAGTCTGAGAAAGGGCAAAGGGAACGAAGACCCCGATAGTATAAAGAGGAATCAAGCGTTCGGTATTGCCATTAAAAATGAGAAGAAGAATCATAGCCCCAAATGCCAGAGTTAAGATTCCGTTGGAATAGCCTAGGCGGTCTCCTTTTTCCATAAAGAGATGAGGCATATATTTGTTTTTAGCCATATTGTAGGCTAGCATAGGGAAGGCTGAAAAGCCGGTATTTGCAGCTACGGCCAAAATCAAGGCTGTGGAGAATTGGAAGGTATAATAGCCAAGGTGACCTAAGAAAGAATCGCCAAGGATTCCTTGAGCCATCTGTGAAAGGATGGTTTCTCCGTGTTGCGGCATAATTCCCATCCAGTAGTTTAGGAAGGTAATGCCAGCAAAAAGAAATCCTAGAATCAGTGACATGATGGTCAAGGTTTGAGCAGCATTCTTTTCTTTCGGAGCCTTGAAAAAGGGAACGGCATTTGAAATAGCTTCAACCCCTGTCAGAGAGGCAGAACCACTGGTAAAGGCTCTTAGAATGAGAACGATAGACAGGCTCGGGACGACATGTCCAATAGGAGAAGTCGCCTGATAGCTGAGAGATCCTGTCATTAGTTGAAAGATTCCATAGAGTAATAGAAAGACAGTACTGATGATAAAGAGATAGACAGGAATCATCAGTGAACTGGCAGATTCTTTCAACCCCCGTAAGTTCAAGAGCATGAGCAAGCAAACTAGAAAAATGGAGATGTGGAGGTTGTAAGGGTGGAGGGCAGGGAGAGCTGCTGTGATAGCGTCAGCTCCAGATGATACCGATACCGCCACAGTTAGCATATAGTCAACCAGCAGACTGCCTCCAGCAATCAAGCCTAGCTCGGGCGATAGATTTTCTCGAGTAACCATATAGGCCCCTCCTCCTTGAGGATAGGCGTGGATGATTTGACGGTAGGAAACGGTTAAACTAGCTAGAAGTAGGAGGACAAAAAGGCCGATAGGAAGGCTCCACCATATTGCAAGTGGAGATAGACTAGCCAAGACGAGGACTACTTGCTCAGGCCCATAGGCAATGGAAGATAGAGCGTCGCTTGACAACATGGCTAAGGCCTGCATTTTTCCTAGCAGACCTCCCTCGCCTTCTGTTAAGGACTTAAGAGGACGACCGATAAAGGTCTGTTTTAATTTTGTAAACATGGTCATTTCCTTTTCTGAAAATTTCAATAAGTGCTATTATACTGCTTTGGAAAAATAGCGTCAAGAGACGACGATGGATTTTAGAATATTTTTTACAGATGAGGAGAGAGGGCAGTTTTTTGGTATAATAGAAGATAGAAAACGAGGTTAGAAGAGATGATTTTTGATACACATACACACTTGAATGTAGAAGAATTTGCAGGTCGTGAGGCAGAAGAAATTGCCTTGGCTGCGGAGATGGGTGTGACACAGATGAATATTGTTGGTTTTGATCAACCGACGATTGAGCGTGCTTTGGAGTTGGTGGATAAGTATGACCAACTTTATGCGACTATTGGTTGGCATCCTACAGAAGCTGGCACTTATACAGAGGAGATTGAAGCCTACTTGCTTGACAAGCTCAAGCATCCCAAGGTAGTTGCCTTGGGTGAGATTGGTTTGGACTACCATTGGATGACAGCGTCAAAAGAGGTGCAGGAGCAGGTTTTTCGCCGTCAGATTCAGCTGTCTAAGGACTTGGATTTGCCTTTTGTTGTCCATACACGTGATGCGTTGGAAGATACCTATGAGATTATCAAGAGCGAGGGCGTTGGTCCTCGAGGTGGCATCATGCATTCTTTCTCAGGAACTTTTGAATGGGCAGAGAAATTTGTCGCGCTTGGTATGACTATTTCCTTCTCAGGAGTGGTGACTTTTAAGAAGGCAACCGATATCCAAGAGGCGGCTAGAGAACTTCCTTTGGACAAGATTTTGGTGGAGACGGATGCTCCCTACTTGGCTCCTGTTCCTAAACGTGGTCGTGAAAACAAAACAGCCTATACTCGCTATGTAGTAGATTTTATCGCGAATTTGCGTGGCATGACGACAGAAGAGCTAGCGGTGGCAACGACTGCAAATGCAGAGCGCATTTTTGGATTGGACAACAAGTAATGAAAGAGAAAATTTCCCAAGTCATCGTAGTTGAAGGTCGCGATGATACGGCCAATCTCAAACGTTATTTCGATGTAGAGACCTATGAGACTCGAGGTTCTGCCATCAATGACCAGGATATAGAGCGAATTCAGCGCCTGCACCAACGTCATGGAGTCATTGTCTTTACAGACCCGGATTTTAATGGGGAACGGATTCGGCGTATGATTATGACGGCCATTCCGACAGTTCAGCATGCCTTTCTCAAGCGAGATGAAGCTGTTCCCAAGTCCAAAACCAAGGGACGGTCTCTGGGAATTGAGCATGCCAGCTATGAAGACCTGAAAACGGCTCTAGCTCAGGTGACGGAACAATTTGAACATGAGAGTCAGTTTGACATCAGCCGTAGCGACTTGATTCGCCTTGGTTTTCTAGCAGGAGCAGATAGCCGTAAGCGAAGAGAATATTTAGGAGAGGCTCTCCGAATTGGCTATTCCAACGGCAAGCAACTCCTCAAACGCCTAGAGTTGTTTGGGGTCACCTTGGCAGAAGTGGAAGAAGCTATGAAATCTTATGAGAACAGCTAAGCAGACCCCAAATGTAAGGGGAATGTGTTACAATAGTAGTAACAGATAATAGAAAAGAGAATAGATGAGAATTGCAGATTATAGCGTGACCAAGGCAGTGCTGGAGCGTCACGGTTTTACCTTTAAAAAGTCCTTTGGGCAAAATTTCTTGACGGATACCAATATCCTTCAAAAAATCGTGGATACGGCTGAAATTGATGACCAAGTCAATGTTATAGAAATCGGGCCAGGTATTGGCGCCTTGACAGAATTTTTGGCTGAGCGTGCAGCTCAAGTTATGGCCTTTGAGATTGACCACCGTTTGGTGCCAATTTTGGCAGATACCCTGCGTGATTTTGATAATGTGACCGTAGTCAACGAGGACATTCTCAAAGTGGATTTAGCGCAACATATCCAGAATTTCAAAAATCCTGACCTGCCAATCAAGGTAGTAGCTAACTTGCCTTACTATATCACGACGCCTATTCTCATGCACTTGATAGAGAGTGGCATTCCTTTTAGTGAGTTTGTGGTCATGATGCAAAAAGAAGTGGCGGATCGTATCTCAGCCCAACCTAACACCAAGGCTTACGGTAGCTTGTCGATTGCGGTTCAGTACTACATGACTGCCAAGGTTGCCTTTATCGTGCCTCGTACGGTCTTTGTGCCAGCGCCAAATGTGGACTCAGCCATTTTGAAAATGGTCCGTCGTCCAGAGCCAGCCGTAGCAGTGGAAGACGAGAACTTCTTCTTTAAGGTTTCCAAGGCAAGTTTCACCCATCGCCGTAAGACCTTGTGGAACAACTTGACAGGTTACTTTGGCAAAACTGAAGAAGTCAAGGAGAAATTGACCAAGGCCTTGGATCAAGCGGGCTTGTCACCAAGTGTGCGTGGGGAAGCTCTCAGCTTGGCAGAATTTGCCAGCCTAGCAGACGCACTTAAAGGGCAAGGACTCTAAGATGCAGGGACAAATCATTAAAGCCTTGGCAGGCTTCTACTATGTGGAGAGTGATGGCCAGGTTTATCAAACACGCGCGCGTGGGAATTTCCGTAAAAAAGGCCATACCCCTTACGTTGGTGACTGGGTAGATTTCTCTGCCGAGGAAAATTCAGAAGGTTATATTCTCAAGATTCACGAACGGAAAAACAGTCTGGTCCGTCCGCCCATTGTCAATATTGACCAAGCTGTGGTAATCATGTCTGTCAAAGAACCGGATTTTAACAGCAATTTGCTGGATCGGTTCTTGGTTCTTTTGGAGCACAAGGGCATCCATCCTATTGTTTATATTTCTAAAATGGACCTACTGGAAGATAGAGGAGAACTGGATTTTTACCAACAAACCTATGGTGACATTGGTTATGACTTTGTGACCAGTAAGGAGGAACTCCTGCCTTTGTTAACAGGCAAAGTAACGGTCTTTATGGGCCAGACAGGTGTTGGGAAATCAACCCTCCTCAATAAAATCGCACCAGACCTTAATCTTGAAACAGGAGAAATCTCAGACAGTCTGGGTCGTGGCCGTCATACCACTCGTGCGGTCAGTTTCTACAACCTCAATGGGGGTAAAATTGCAGACACGCCAGGATTCTCATCACTGGATTATGAAGTGTCAACGGCTGAAGACCTCAATCAGGATTTCCCAGAGCTTGCTAGTGTCAGCCGAGACTGTAAATTCCGCACTTGTACTCATACCCATGAACCATCTTGCGCAGTTAAGCCGGCTGTAGAAGAGGGTGCCATTGCCACCTTCCGTTTTGACAACTACCTGCAATTCCTCAGTGAAATTGAAAATCGCAGAGAAACCTATAAAAAAGTCAGCAAAAAAATTCCAAAATAAGGAGAAACCTATGTCTCAATACAAGATTGCTCCGTCAATTTTGGCAGCAGATTATGCCAATTTTGAACGTGAAATCAAACGCCTAGAAGCAACTGGGGCAGAGTATGCCCATATTGATATTATGGACGGTCACTTTGTGCCGCAAATCAGTTTTGGTGCAGGTGTGGTCGAAGCTCTTCGTCCTCATAGTAAGATGGTCTTTGACTGCCACTTGATGGTAGCCAATCCTGAACACCATCTGGAAGACTTTGCGCGTGCAGGGGCAGATATCATCAGCATCCATGTGGAAGCAACGCCTCATATCCATGGCGCCCTCCAAAAAATTCGTTCGCTCGGCGTTAAACCTTCGGTCGTTATCAATCCTGGTACGCCTGTTGAGGCGATTAAGCATGTCCTTCACCTAGTTGATCAAGTATTGGTGATGACAGTGAACCCTGGATTTGGCGGACAAGCTTTTCTGCCTGAAACTATGGATAAGGTTCGTGAGTTGGTTGCCCTTCGTGAGGAAAAAGGCTTGAACTTTGAAATCGAAGTGGATGGCGGGATTGATGATCAAACTATTGCCCAGGCTAAAGAAGCTGGTGCGACCGTTTTTGTAGCAGGTTCCTATGTCTTTAAGGGAGATGTCAATGAGCGAGTACAAACTCTCAGAAAACAACTGGACTAGGGTTGCCGTTTTTGCAGGCGGCGATCGCGGTCACTACCGGACGGATTTTGATTGCTTTGTCGGTATAGATCGAGGCTCGCTCTGGGTCTTGGAGGAAAACCTACCTCTTGCTCTAGCGGTTGGAGATTTTGATTCTGTAACGGAAGAAGAGCGACAGTTGATTCAAAAATGTGCCCAGCAGTTTGTCCAAGCCCGACCGGAAAAAGATGACACGGATTTGGAATTGGCTCTCTTGACCATTTTTGAACAAAATCCTCAGGCCCAGGTCACTATTTTCGGTGCTCTTGGTGGTCGTATTGACCATATGCTGGCCAATGTCTTTCTGCCTAGCAATCCCAAGTTGGCACCTTATATGCGCCAGATAGCGATTGAGGATGGGCAAAATTTGATTGCCTATTGTCCAGAAGGGACCAGTCAGCTAGAACCTCGTTCAGACTATGACTATCTAGCCTTTATGCCAGTTCGGGATAGCCAGCTGACTATTCTCGGAGCCAAGTATGAGTTGACAGAGGAAAATTTTTTCTTTAAAAAAGTGTACGCTTCTAACGAATATATAGATAGGGAAGTTTCGGTGACTTGCCCAGATGGCTATGTGGTTGTCTTGCATAGCAAGGACAGGAGGTAAGATGGGAAGTTTACTTGTTCTATTATTAATTGCCAACCTGGCTGGTCTCTTTCTGATTTGGCAAAGGCAGGATAAGCAGGAAAAACAATTAAGCAAGAGTTTGGAAGATCAAGCAGATCATTTATCAGACCAGTTGGATTATCGTTTTGAACAAGCCAGACAAGCTAGTCAGTTGGATCAAAAAGATTTGGAAGTGGCTGTCAGTGACCGTTTGCAAGAAGTGCGAATGGAATTGCACCAGGGCCTGACTCAGGTTCGTCAAGAAATGACAGATAATCTCTTGCAAACTAGAGACAAGACCGACCAACGTCTTCAAGCCTTGCAGGAATCAAATGAGCAACGCTTGGAGCAAATGCGTCAGACGGTCGAGGAAAAGTTAGAAAAGACCTTGCAGACACGCTTGCAGGCTTCTTTTGAGACAGTTTCTAAGCAACTGGAGTCGGTAAATCGTGGTCTGGGAGAAATGCAGACAGTTGCGCGTGATGTCGGGGCCCTCAACAAGGTTCTCTCTGGAACCAAGACGCGAGGGATTCTGGGCGAATTGCAATTGGGGCAAATCATTGAAGACATCATGACACCAGCCCAGTATGAACGAGAATATGCAACGGTTGAAAACTCCAGTGAACGAGTGGAGTACGCTATCAAGTTACCTGGGCAAGGCGACCAGGAATATGTTTACCTACCGATTGACTCCAAGTTTCCACTGGCGGATTATTACCGCTTAGAAGAATCTTATGAAGCAGGCGATAAGGATGAAATCGAACGTTGTCGTAAGTCACTCCTAGCCAGCGTTAAGCGCTTTGCCAAGGATATCAAGAGCAAGTACATAGCGCCACCTCGAACGACCAATTTTGGAGTCTTGTTTGTTCCGACAGAAGGTCTCTACTCAGAAATCGTCCGCAATCCGGTCTTCTTTGATGATTTGAGACGGGAGGAGCAGATTATTGTCGCTGGACCTAGTACCCTGTCAGCTCTGCTCAACTCCCTATCGGTTGGCTTCAAGACTCTCAATATCCAAAAGAGTGCTGACCATATTAGCAAGACTCTTGCCAGTGTCAAGACTGAGTTTGGCAAGTTTGGTGGTATTCTGGTCAAGGCACAAAAACATCTCCAACATGCCACTGGCAATATTGATGAACTATTAAACCGTCGCACTACAGCTATCGAGCGGACGCTCCGTCACATTGAGTTATCAGAAGGTGAGCCTGCGCTTGATCTACTCCATTTCCAAGAAGATGAGGAAGAATATGAAGATTAGTCACATGAAAAAAGATGAGCTGTTTGAAGGATTTTACCTAATCAAATCAGCTGACCTGAGACAGACACGAGCTGGGAAAAACTACCTGGCCTTTACCTTCCAAGATGATAGTGGCGAGATTGAAGGGAAGCTCTGGGATGCCCAACCTCATAATGTTGAGGCCTTTACCGCAGGTAAGGTTGTTCACATGAAAGGGCGCCGAGAAGTTTATAACAATACCCCTCAGGTCAATCAAATCACCCTACGCTTGCCTCAACCTGGCGAACCCAATGACCCAGCTGATTTCAAGGTCAAGTCACCAGTTGATGTCAAGGAAATCCGTGACTACATGTCGCAAATGATTTTCAAAATTGAAAATCCTGTTTGGCAACGGATTGTCCGAAAACTTTACACCAAGTATGATAAGGAATTTTACTCTTATCCAGCAGCCAAGACCAACCACCATGCCTTTGAAACGGGCTTGGCCTATCATACGGCGACCATGGTGCGTTTGGCAGATGCCATTAGCGAGGTCTATCCTCAGCTCAATAAGAGCCTGCTCTATGCAGGAATTATGCTACATGACTTGGCCAAGGTCATTGAGTTGACGGGACCAGACCAGACTGAGTATACAGTCAGAGGCAATCTTCTTGGTCATATTGCTCTGATTGATAGTGAAATTACCAAGACGGTTATGGAGCTCGGTATTGATGACACCAAGGAAGAAGTCGTTCTGCTTCGCCATGTCATTCTCAGTCACCACGGCTTACTAGAGTATGGAAGTCCGGTTCGTCCACGTATCATGGAGGCAGAGATTATCCATATGATTGATAATCTGGATGCTAGCATGATGATGATGTCAACAGCTTTGGCTTTGGTGGATAAGGGAGAGATGACCAATAAAATCTTCGCTATGGACAATCGTTCCTTCTATAAACCAGATTTAGATTAATAATTTAAGAAAAACGAGCATTTTTAGGGCAAGAATGTTCGTTTTTTTATGTGAATATGGTATAATGGATAAAATATCAAAATTAAATGAAATGGGAAATAGAAATGAAATTAAGAAGAAGTGATCGGATGGTTGTCATTTCCAACTATTTGATTAATAATCCTTATAAACTAACTAGTCTCAATACTTTTGCTGAAAAGTATGAATCTGCTAAATCATCCATCTCAGAAGATATCGTGATTATCAAACGTGCCTTTGAGGAAATCGAAATCGGTCACATCCAGACTGTAACTGGGGCTGGTGGTGGTGTCATCTTCACACCATCAATCTCAAGCCACGATGCCAAGGAAATGGTTGAGGACTTGCGTGCCAAGTTGTCAGAAAGTGACCGTATCTTGCCAGGTGGCTATATCTACTTGTCAGATTTGCTTAGCACACCAGCTATCTTGAAAAATATTGGACGCATTATTGCCAAGAACTTTATGGACCAAAAAATTGACGCGGTTATGACAGTAGCGACAAAGGGTGTGCCACTTGCAAATGCAGTTGCCAATGTCCTCAATGTTCCTTTTGTCATTGTGCGCCGTGACTTGAAAATTACCGAAGGTTCAACTGTCAGCGTCAACTATGTATCAGGTTCAAGTGGAGACCGCATTGAGAAAATGTTCCTTTCAAAACGCAGTCTAAAGGCAGGCAGCCGTGTCTTGATTGTAGATGACTTCTTGAAAGGCGGAGGAACGGTCAACGGGATGATCAGCCTATTGCGTGAGTTCGATTCAGAATTGGCAGGTGTAGCCGTCTTTGCAGACAATGCCCAAGAAGAGCGTGAAAAGCAATTTGACTACAAGTCACTCTTGAAGGTAACCAATATTGATGTCAAGAACCAAGCCATCGATGTTGAGGTTGGCAATATCTTTGACGAAGACAAATAAGAGATAGAACTAAAGGTTGGAACGATTGTCCCAGCCTTTCTTTGCAAATAGAATAGAAGGAAGCTTATGAAAACACCATTTATCAATAAAGAAGACTTAGAAGCGATTGTTGCTGAGTTCCCAACTCCCTTTCACTTGTATGATGAGAAGGGAATTCGTGAGAAGGCAAGAGCCGTCAACCAAGCCTTTTCTTGGAACAAAGGTTTTAAGGAATATTTTGCAGTTAAGGCAACTCCAACACCAGCTATCTTGAAAATCCTACAAGAGGAAGGTTGCGGTGTGGACTGTTCTAGTTATGTAGAGCTTTTGATGAGCCATAAACTGGACTTTCCAGGTTCTGAGATTATGTTCTCTTCTAACAACACGCCAGACAAGGAATATGCCTATGCGCGTGAATTAGGTGCGACCATTAACTTGGATGCCTTTGAAGATATTGAACATTTGGAGCGAGCAGCAGGCATTCCAGAAATCATCTCTTGTCGTTACAATCCTGGTGGTGTTTTTGAACTGGGGACAGACATTATGGACAATCCTGGAGAAGCCAAGTTTGGCATGACTAAGGCGCAGCTCTTTGAAGCCTTTGCAATTTTGAAGGAAAAAGGAGCCAAGACCTTTGGAATTCACTCCTTCCTAGCATCCAATACAGTGACCCATCTCTACTATCCAGAGTTGGCCCGCCAGCTCTTTGAATTGGCTGTTGAAATCAAGGAAAAGTTGGGTATTTCGCTAGACTTTATCAATCTTTCTGGTGGTATTGGTGTTAACTATCGTCCAGATCAGGAACCAAATGACATCGCCTTGATTGGCGAGGGAGTTCGTAAGGTTTATGAAGAAGTCCTTACACCAGCAGGTCTTGGTGATGTCAAGATTTTCACAGAATTGGGTCGCTTTATGTTAGCCCCTCATGGAGCTCTCGTCACAAGAGTCACTCATAAGAAAAAAACTTACCGTACCTATCTGGGTGTGGATGCATCAGCAGTCAACCTCATGCGTCCAGCCATGTATGGAGCCTATCACCATATCACCAATCTGACTCATCCAGAAGGACCAGCTGAAGTAGTAGATGTGGTCGGTTCACTCTGCGAAAACAATGATAAATTTGCAGTAAATCGGGAACTGCCTCATACAGAAATCGGTGATTTACTGGTGATTCATGATACAGGTGCCCACGGATTTTCGATGGGCTACCAGTACAATGCCAAACTTCGTTCTGCGGAAATCCTCTATACTGAAGAAGGCAAAGCGCGTCAAATCCGCCGTGCAGAGCGCCCTGAGGACTACTTTGCAACCTTGTATGGCTTTGATTTTGAAGAATAAAATGATAATTAATTGAAAATGAAATTGAAAAACAGATTGCTTTCTAAAAAATAGGCAAAAATCTTGTTTTTCCTTCAAGTCGTGATATAATAAAACTATAAAACGTTTTCAAGGAAGGTAACGATATGTCTGAAGAAACAATTGATTATGGACAAGTGACAGGAATGGTGCATTCGACAGAAAGCTTTGGTTCGGTAGATGGGCCTGGTATTCGCTTTATTGTCTTTTTGCAGGGCTGTCACATGCGTTGCCAGTATTGCCACAATCCAGACACATGGGCTATGGAGTCCAATAAATCACGTGAACGGACAGTAGATGATGTCTTGGCAGAGGCCTTGCGCTACCGCGGTTTCTGGGGAAATAAGGGTGGTATTACAGTCAGTGGGGGAGAAGCCCTCTTGCAGATTGATTTCTTGATTGCCCTCTTTACCAAGGCCAAGGAACAAGGAATCCACTGTACCTTGGATACCTGTGCCCTTCCTTTCCGTAATAAACCACGTTACCTTGAAAAATTTGACAAACTCATGGCTGTCACTGACTTGGTTCTCTTGGATATCAAGGAAATCAATGAAGAACAGCACAAGATTGTTACTAGCCAAACCAATAAAAACATCTTGGCCTGTGCCCAGTATCTATCAGATATTGGGAAACCTGTTTGGATTCGCCACGTACTAGTTCCAGGTTTAACAGACAGAGATGATGACCTGATTGAACTTGGTAAGTTCGTCAAGACCCTCAAAAATGTTGATAAGTTTGAAATCCTTCCTTATCACACCATGGGTGAGTTCAAGTGGCGTGAACTTGGGATTCCTTATTCACTCGAAGGAGTCAAGCCACCAACAGCAGAACGCGTGAAAAACGCTAAAAAACTCATGGATACCGAAAGTTATCAAGACTACATGAAACGTGTACATGGATAAAAAAGAAGCCTGATGGAAACATCGGGCTTTTGACTTGCAAAAAGACTTAGCCATCCAGCTAAGCCTTTTTCTGATTATCTCGAACGTTGTTTTCCAGCGTTGCGATTTTTGTGTTTTTTCTTGCTTGTGATAGCAGTTGGTTGTTCAGGGGTAACGTCTTTTCGTCCACTTGGTGTAGAGAAAGCACGTGCTTTTGGTGGGTTCTTGGCTAGTTCTTCACGGACTTTTTTGCGAAGTTTTGGACGAACGATATAGTTGACGATAAACTGTTGGAGAATCATCATGAAACCACCGACAACCCAGTAAAGTGTGACACTGGCTGGTGAAATGAGGGAGAAGCCGGCAATCATGACTGGGCTCACGTAAGCCATTTTCTTGATTTGATCTCTTTGCGTTTCATCTTCTACTCCGTGAAGTGAAAGGAGTGATTGAAGATAGTAAAGGACACCAGCGCAGGCAGCTAAAATCATACTTGGAGAACCTAGAGGAATGCCTAGGTAGCTTGCTTGAGCAACCCCTTCAGTATGTTGGGCAGCAAAGTAGATAGCAGAGAAGAAAGGCATTTGAAGGAGGATAGGGAAACATCCTACACCACCAAACATGCTGATGCCGTGCTCTTTTTGAGCGGCAAAGAGGGCTTGTTGAGCTTCTAGTTTTTCTTCTTGAGTAGTCGCTTCCTTGAGACGTGTCTGGTGTGGCTCAAGGACGTGCTTGAGGGCGTTCATCTTTTCAGAGTGAAGCGTTGCTTTCCATGATTGGTAGATACCAAGTGGCAAGATAATCAAGCGCACGATAATGGTTACGATAATGATAGCGACACCGAAGCCTAGACCTTTATCAGTAGCGAAGTACTTGATAGCTTCAGCCATAGGCGCTCCGATCGTATTCCAAATAAATCCTATTGGCTTTCCTGTGGCTTTATCGACGCTAACACAGCCAGTCAAGACAAGCAACATAGCCACTCCCATAGTCGAGAGTGCAAAACGTTTAATAGATTTCACTGTTTTTATTCCTTCTTTAAAAATTATACCTTTCTATTCTACTGTTTTTTTACAAAATATACAATAGTTCTAGAGACCTAATTTGCGATTTTAAAGTCAGGGTAGGGAGGAAAGTTACTCAATTGGACATCTAAGTAGCTGACTTTTGAAAAAGGTGTGGGTCCTTTTCGGATTTCTTGGATAAATTTCGCCATGATGGCAGATGAGTCTGCTTGAGCTAAGATTTCGACTGTGCCATCGTCGTTATTCCATACTCGGCCTGTGATGCCACCAATTTCAAGCGCTAGGCTGTAAACACCCCAACGAAAGCCGACTCCCTGAACTCTACCTTGGGCAATCATTCTAACCTTTTGCATACCAAACCCCTTTGATTGTGTTATAATACTTCTATGACTATTATAACCTCAAAAGCCAATTCTGTGGTAAAAAATGCCAAGAAATTACACCAAAAAAAATACCGCAAGTCTGCCTATTTGATTGAAGGTTGGCACTTGTTTGAAGAAGCTGTTCAAGCTGGGGTGACGATTGAGAAGATTTTTGCCCTAGAAAGTTACCGAGATCAGTTAGCCTTGTTTCCGCAAACTGTCTGGGTGTCAGAGGATATTTTGCTAGATTTGGCAGATTCTCAGACTCCACAAGGAATTGTTGCGGTGGTTCAAAAAGAAGAAGTAGGGCAAGCTGATTTTAGTCAGGGCAAGTTCTTGTTTTTGGAAGATGTGCAAGATCCTGGTAATGTGGGAACCATCATTCGGACTGCGGATGCAGCAGGTTTTACAGGAGTGATTGTTTCAGATAAGTCGGCAGATATCTACAGTCTCAAAACTTTACGTTCTATGCAAGGCAGTCATTTTCATCTGCCCATTTACCGGATGTCGAGCCAAGCGCTTCTCGAGAAAGCTAAAAAGGCTGGTATCCCTGTGCTGGCAACCACTCTTTCCAAGTATTCTAAAGATTATCGTGACTTGCCACATTTAGATCAGTTTGTCTTGGTTATGGGAAATGAAGGTCAAGGAATTAGTCCCCTCATGGTTGAAAGTGCAGACCAGTTGGTTCACATTAGCATGAAGGGTCAGGCAGAGAGTCTCAATGTTGCCGTTGCAGCAGGTATTTTAATTTTCCATTTAAGCTAATTTTAACTTTCTTTGTTATAATCAAGGAAAGATGTTCATAGAAAAGGAGAAAAGATGAATCACACTATTATTCATGACCGCGCAGGTCTCAATCAATTTTACGCTAAGGTTTATGCCTTTGTTGGTCTGGGGATCGGACTATCTGCTTTGGTATCAGGCCTTATGTTGACGGTCTTTCAGTCTCAGTTGGTTTACTTTTTGATGCAGGGGCGTCTCTGGTTGACCATTGCAACCTTTGCAGAGCTAGCACTAGTCTTCGTTGCTAGTAACATGGCCTTAAAGAATAGTCCAGCTGCTCTTCCAGTATTTTTACTTTACTCCGTTTTAAACGGCTTTACCCTCAGTTTTGTGGTGGCCTTCTATACTCCCGGTACAGTTTTATCCGCCTTTGTGTCGAGCGCCCTTCTCTTCTTTGTCATGGCGGCAGTTGGTATGTTCACCAAGAAAGACTTGAGTGGACTTGGTCGGGCAATGATGGCGGCTCTTATCGGTTTGATTATTGCTATGGTAGTCAATATTTTCTTGGCTAGCGGTTTCTTTGATTATATGATTAGCGTAGCCATGGTCTTGGTTTTCTCTGGGCTGATTGCTTGGGACAACCAAAGAATTCGCTATGCTTATGAACAATCGCAAGGTCGTGTAGCGACAGGGTGGGTTGTGTCAATGGCTCTCAGTATTTATCTTGATTTTATCAATCTTTTCCTAAGTATTCTACGTATCTTCGGGCGAAATGACTAGAAGGTCCCTAACATCAGTGTTCCAAGGAGCACTGATTTTTTTAAATTTTCTCTTTTCTTTTCTTGAAAATAGGTGTATAATGCTTTTAATTAATTTTTGAGGAGTAGCCTATGAAGAAAAGTTTTATCCATCAACAAGAAGAAATTTCCTTTGTCAAAAACACTTTTACCCAGTATTTGAAAGATAAGTTAGAAGTTGTCGAAGTTCAAGGTCCTATCTTGAGCAAGGTCGGTGACGGGATGCAGGATAACCTGTCTGGTGTGGAAAATCCAGTATCTGTCAAGGTTTTACAGATTCCTGATGAAACCTATGAAGTGGTGCACTCACTTGCTAAATGGAAACGCCATACTTTGGCTCGTTTTGGTTTCGGTGAGGGAGAAGGTCTTTTTGTTCACATGAAGGCCCTTCGTCCAGACGAAGACTCGCTGGATGCAACCCACTCTGTTTATGTCGACCAGTGGGACTGGGAGAAGGTTATCCCAAATGGCCAACGTAACATTGCCTACCTAAAAGAAACAGTTGAGAAGATTTATAAGGCCATTCGTTTGACAGAACTAGCTGTTGAAGCTCGCTATGACATCGAGTCTATCTTGCCAAAACAAATCACTTTTATCCACACAGAAGAGTTGGTAGAACGCTACCCAGACTTGACACCGAAAGAACGTGAAAATGCGATCTGTAAAGAATTTGGAGCTGTCTTCTTGATCGGTATCGGTGGCGAATTGCCAGACGGCAAGCCACACGATGGACGTGCACCAGACTACGATGACTGGACAAGTGAATCTGAGAATGGCTACAAGGGTCTTAATGGCGATATTCTTGTTTGGAATGAGTCTCTAGGTGGAGCCTTTGAGTTGTCTTCTATGGGGATTCGTGTAGATGAAGAAACCCTTCGCCGTCAGGTAGAAATCACCGGTGATGAAGACCGCTTGGAATTGGAATGGCACAAGGCTTTGTTGAATGGCCTATTCCCATTGACAATCGGTGGAGGAATTGGACAATCTCGTATGGCCATGTTCTTACTTCGCAAGAAACATATCGGAGAAGTACAAACAAGTGTTTGGCCTCAAGAAGTCCGCGATACTTACGAAAATATTTTGTAGAGAATCGAACCGCAAGGTTCGGTTTTCTTTCTCTTTTCGCCCATAATTTGGTATAATAAACGGTATGAAAATCGTATCAGGAATCTATGGGGGACGTCCCCTCAAGACGCTAGAAGGCAAGACGACGAGACCCACTTCGGATAAGGTTAGGGGAGCTATTTTTAACATGATTGGTCCCTACTTTGAAGGGGGACGGGTCTTGGACCTTTATGCAGGCAGTGGTGGCTTATCTATTGAGGCAGTATCGCGTGGCATGGCTAGCGCTGTTTTGGTAGAGCGAGACCGTAAGGCTCAGGCTATCGTGGCCGAAAATATCCAGATGAGCAAGGAAGTTGGAAAATTTCAGCTCCTCAAGATGGAGGCGGAACGAGCTCTGGAGCAGGTGTCTGGGCCTTTCGACCTTATTTTCTTAGACCCTCCTTATGCCAAGGAACAAATCGTAGCAGATATTGAAAAAATGGCTGAGAGAGCGCTTTTTTCTGAAGATGTCATGGTCGTGTGTGAGACGGATAAAGCCGTGGAACTTCCAGAAGAAATTGCCTGCCTGGGCATCTGGAAGGAAAAAATTTATGGAATTAGTAAGGTGACAGTCTATGTCAGATAAGATTGGCTTATTCACAGGCTCATTTGATCCGATGACAAATGGGCATCTGGATATGATTGAACGGGCGAGCAAACTCTTTGATAAGCTCTATGTAGGTATTTTTTTTAATCCTCACAAACAAGGATTCCTCCCAATCGAAAATCGTAAACGGGGGCTGGAAAAGGCTGTGAAACATTTGGAAAATGTTGCAGTCGTGTCTTCTCATGATGAATTGGTAGTTGATGTTGCAAAAAGACTGGGGGCTACTTGTCTAGTGCGGGGGTTGAGGAATGCAGCGGATTTGCAATATGAAGCCAGTTTTGATTACTACAACCATCAGCTGTCTCCTGATATAGAGACCATTTATTTACATAGCCGACCGGAGCATCTTTATATCAGTTCATCCGGTGTTCGAGAGCTGCTGAAGTTTGGTCAGGATATTGCCTGCTATGTTCCTGAGAGTATTTTGGAGGAAATAAGAAATGAAAAAAAAGATTAGATGGCCCTTATACGTCATTGCGGCCTTGATAGCAACTTTCTTGGCATTTGTAGTGCCCTTGCCCTACTATATAGAAGTTCCAGGTGGTTCGGAAGATATTCGCCAAGTCCTCAAAGTCAATGATACAGAAGATAAGGAAGCTGGTGCCTATCACTTCGTTACGGTTGGTGTCCAACATGCTACTTTAGCTCATATGATTTATGCTTGGTTGACGCCTTTTACAGATATTCGTAGTGCTCAGGAGACTACAGGTGGTTCTTCTGATGTTGAATTTATGCGAATTAATCAATTCTACATGCAAACATCGCAAAATATGGCCAAGTATCAAGGGCTAAAAACAGCTGGTAAGGATATTGAACTCAAATATCTTGGGGTTTATGTCTTGACTGTAACGGATAATTCGACCTTTAAAGGGATTCTCAACATCTCTGATACGGTCACTGCAGTCAATGATCAGACCTTTGATAGTTCCAAGGACTTGATTGATTACGTCAATTCTCAAAAACTGGGGGACTCCGTCAAGGTGACCTATGAAGAAGATGGGCAAACCAAGTCTGCAGAAGGTAAGATTATCACCTTGGAAAATGGAAAAAATGGGATTGGAATCGGTTTGATTGACCGTACAGAAGTGACCAGTGATGTCCCAATTCGCTTTTCAACAGCCGGTATCGGCGGTCCAAGTGCTGGTCTCATGTTTAGTCTGGCTATCTATACTCAAATAGCTGACCCAGGCCTTCGTAATGGCCGTATCGTTGCCGGCACAGGAACCATTGACCGCGATGGTAATGTGGGGGACATCGGAGGTATTGATAAGAAAGTTGTAGCTTCGGCTAGAGAAGGTGCTGCTATTTTCTTTGCTCCAGATAACCCTGTTAGCGAAGAAGAACAAAAAGCGCATCCAGATGCGAAAAATAACTACCAAACAGCTCTGGAAGCAGCAAAAACAATTAAGACAGATATGAAAATTGTGCCAGTTAAAACCCTACAAGATGCAATTGATTACTTGAAAAACAATTCCTAGTTTTTAAGTGAAGTTTCCAAACTAGCGCACAAACAGAGAAGATGGTATAATAGTCAAATGGTTCAATTATTATTCACTCTAAGCAGTCACATGCTCTTTATTTATGTGAGTTTTTACCTTTTAAAGAATCTTGTTAGATGGGAAAAGGTTTTAAAAGTGACAGCTGAGAATACAGGAAAAGTTCGTTTATTAGTAGCCTTTTTCAGCATTGTAATGGGCTATATCTTGAGTTCTTTCTTTATAAACCTATATCAGTTGTGGCAAGAAGCGCTTAGAGGATTATTATAAAATCAAGAGTAAAGGAAATAAGTATGGAAAAAATTGTGGTTCAAGGTGGCGATAATCGTCTGGTAGGAAGTGTTACGATCGAAGGAGCAAAGAATGCAGTCTTACCCTTGTTGGCAGCGACTATTCTAGCAAGTGAAGGAAAGACTGTTTTGCAGAACGTTCCTATCTTGTCAGATGTTTTCACTATGAATCAGGTAGTTCGTGGTTTGAATGCCAAGGTAGATTTTGATGAAGAAGCCCATCTTGTCGAGGTGGATGCGACTGGCGATATCACAGAGGAGGCTCCCTACAAGTATGTTAGCAAGATGCGTGCATCTATCGTTGTCTTGGGACCAATTCTTGCTCGTGTAGGTCATGCTAAAGTATCCATGCCAGGTGGTTGTACGATTGGCAGCCGCCCTATTGATCTTCATTTGAAAGGTCTAGAAGCTATGGGGGCTAAGATTAGTCAGACAGCTGGTTATATCGAAGCCAAGGCTGATCGCATACATGGAGCTCATATCTATATGGATTTCCCAAGTGTTGGTGCTACGCAGAACTTGATGATGGCAGCGACTCTAGCTGATGGGGTGACAGTGATTGAAAATGCTGCGCGTGAGCCTGAGATTGTGGACCTAGCTATTCTCCTCAATGAAATGGGAGCTAAGGTTAAGGGTGCTGGTACAGAGACCATTACCATTACCGGTGTTGAGAAACTTCATGGTACGACTCACAATGTAGTCCAAGACCGTATCGAAGCCGGAACCTTTATGGTAGCTGCTGCCATGACTGGTGGTGATATATTGATTAAAGACGCTGTCTGGGAGCACAACCGTCCCTTGATTGCCAAATTGCTTGAAATGGGAGTGGAAGTGACAGAGGAGACTGAAGGAATTCGAGTTCGCTCTCAACTAGAAAATTTAAAAGCTGTTCATGTGAAAACCTTGCCCCACCCAGGATTTCCAACAGATATGCAGGCTCAATTTACAGCCTTGATGACCGTCGCAAAAGGGGAGTCAACTATGGTGGAGACAGTTTTCGAAAATCGTTTCCAACATCTAGAAGAAATGCGTCGCATGGGATTGCACTCTGAGATTATCCGTGATACAGCTCGTATTGTTGGTGGTCAACCTTTGCAGGGGGCAGAAGTTCTTTCAACTGACCTTCGTGCCAGTGCTGCCTTAATTTTGACAGGTTTGGTAGCACAAGGAGAAACTGTAGTTGGTAAATTGGTTCACTTGGATAGAGGTTACTACCGTTTCCATGAGAAGTTGGCGCAGCTAGGTGCTAAGATTCAGCGGATTGAGGCAAGTGATGAAGATGAATAAGAAATCAAGCTACGTAATCAAGCGTTTACTTCTAGTCATTTTGGTACTGTTTTTAGGAGTTCTAGCCTTAGGTATCGGCTTAATGGTAGGTTATGGAATCTTGGGCAAGGGTCAAGACCCATGGGCTATCCTGTCCCCAGCAAAATGGCAGGAATTGATTCATAAATTTACAGGAAATTAGGCTGGAGAACCAGTCTTTTTCTAGAGATAAGGAGAAAAATGGATAAAAAAACAAGACAGACACTGATCGGGCTGCTAGTGTTATTACTCTTATCTGCGGGAAGCTATTATATCAAGCAGATACAGTCGACAGCTAATAGTCCTAAAACAAAGGTTAGTCAGAAAAAACAAGCGTCTGAAGCTCCTAGTCAAGTATTGGCAGAAAGTGTCTTAACAGATGCAGTCAAAAGCCAAATAAAAGGGAGTCTGGAGTGGAATGGCTCAGGTGCTTTTATCGTCAATGGTAATAAAACAAATCTAGATGCCAAGGTTTCAAGTAAGCCCTACGCTGATAATAAAACAAAGACAGTGGGCAAGGAAACAGTGCCAACCGTAGCAAATGCCCTCTTGTCTAAGGCTACTCGTCAGTACAAGAATCGTGAAGAAACTGGAAACGGTTCGACTTCTTGGACTCCACCAGGCTGGCATCAGGTCAAGAATCTAAAGGGATCTTATACTCATGCAGTCGATAGAGGTCACTTGTTAGGCTATGCCTTAATCGGTGGCTTGGATGGTTTTGATGCCTCAACAAGCAATCCTAAAAACATTGCTGTTCAAACAGCCTGGGCAAATCAGGCACAGGCCGAAGATTCGACTGGTCAAAACTACTATGAAAGTATGGTACGTAAAGCCTTGGACCAAAACAAGCGTGTCCGTTACCGTGTAACCCTTTATTACGCTTCAAACGAGGACTTAGTTCCTTCAGCTTCACAGATTGAAGCCAAGTCTTCAGACGGAGAATTGGAATTTAATGTCCTAGTTCCCAATGTTCAAAAAGGGCTTCAACTGGATTACCGAACTGGAGAAGTAACGGTAACTCAGTAAAAGATTACATAAACTCCTATGTCACTTGTAGATGTAGGAGTTCTTCTTTTACTAGTTTCAGCAGGGCTAGAATAGGTACTAAGAAAAAAATAATATGTACTGGACTATATTTTGTGATATAATAAAGGATAAGATACTATTTTAGGAGAAGAACTATGGAAGACCCAAGTAGTCAGAATTTGTTGCTACAATTTGTTTTATTGTTTATCTTGACGGTGTTAAATGCCTTTTTCTCAGCCACAGAAATGGCCATGGTTTCACTTAACCGTGCGCGGGTTGAACAAAAGGCAGAAGAAGGAGATAGACGCTATATCCGTCTGCTGAAGGTACTAGAAAATCCTAACCACTTTTTATCAACCATTCAAGTAGGGATTACCCTGATTACGATCTTATCAGGGGCGAGTTTGGCAGAAACTCTGGGACGAGAAATTGCATCCTGGCTTGGAAATGGGGAAACAGCTTATGCCGTTGCAAGTTTTCTATCTTTAGCATTTTTGACTTATATTTCCATCGTTTTTGGGGAATTGTATCCTAAGAGAATCGCTCTTAATCTAAAGGATGCCTTGGCGATTCGTACAGCGCCAGTTATCATTGGGCTGGGGAAACTAGTTAGTCCCTTTGTTTGGCTCTTGTCTGCATCTACCAATCTCTTGAGTCGCTTGACTCCTATGACCTTTGACGATGCTGATGAAAAAATGACCCGTGATGAAATTGAATACATGCTGACAAATAGTGAAGAAACACTAGATGCTGACGAAATTGAAATGTTACAAGGAATTTTTTCACTGGACGAATTAATGGCCAGAGAAGTCATGGTTCCTCGAACGGATGCCTTTATGGTCGATATTCAGGATGATAGTCAAACCATCATCCAAAGTATTTTAAAACAAAATTATTCTCGTATCCCTGTCTATGATGGGGATAAGGACAATGTGATTGGGATCATTCACACCAAGAGTCTCCTTAAGGCGGGTTTTGTGGACGGTTTTGACAATATTGTTTGGAAGAAAATCTTACAAGATCCACTCTTTGTTCCTGAAACTATTTTTGTGGATGACTTGTTAAAAGAATTGCGTAATACCCAAAGACAAATGGCAATCTTGCTAGATGAATACGGTGGGATGGCTGGTTTGGTGACTCTGGAAGACCTCTTAGAGGAAATCGTTGGGGAAATCGATGATGAAACGGACAAAGCAGCAATAGATGTTCATCAGATTGGCGATGATACTTACATTGTTCAAGGTACCATGAATCTCAATGATTTTAATGACTACTTTGATGTTGAACTGGAAAGTGATGACGTTGATACCATCGCTGGTTACTATTTGACAGGAGTTGGGACCATTCCAACGACTGAGAAACTCAGTTATGAATTAGTCAGTCAAAACAAGCAGCTTATCCTAACCAATGATAAAGTGAAAAATGGACGTGTTACCAAGGTAAAAGTCCAAATTACCGAAGTTGAAATAGAAGAAGAAACAGAGTAAACTAGAGGCTTTTGTCACCAGGTGTGACGAAGCTTTTTCAGTTGATTTCATACTCTTCGAAAATCAAATTCAAACCGCGTCAACGTCGCCTTGCCGTACGCAAGTACAGCCTGCGGCTAGTTTCCTAGTTTGCTCTTTGATTTTCATTGAGTATCAAAAGATTGTCTCCTAAAAAGAAGTTTGCCCCAAATTCACCCCAAAAGTTTTTGTAAGTTATATGTATTTATCCGAAGAAAATAAAAAAAGCCCTTTAAACTGGGCTTTCTGTTTAAATGAAACTTGAAAAATCAAGTTATAGAAGGCGGTAGACGGATTTGAACCGACGATCAAGCTTTTGCAGAGCCGTGCCTTACCACTTGGCTATACCGCCTTAACGTTTATTATTATACCTTGAAAATGATTTTCAGTCAATAGCTTTTTCAGATTTTTTGTGTTAATAAGCCTAAATATTCTGAAAATTCGTTTACTTTTATTGAAATATCTTAAAATATATGGTATAATCAATAATAACCTATACTTTATAAGAGGAGTAAATAAATGAAAAAAAGTCAAGTGCTTGCTGTAGCGGGAGCTACCTTATTAGCGTCAGGAGTTCTAGCTGCGTGTTCAAACACTAGTTCAAATAATGCTAAACTAGCAAAAGATTACCAATATGTTTATCAAACAGATCCAGAAACTTTGGATTATATCGTCAGCAATATCGATTCAACATCATTCGTCACAACAAATGCTGTAGATGGTTTGTTGGCTAACGATAAATATGGTAATCTAGTTCCTTCTATCGCTGAATCATGGACAGTTTCAAAAGATGGTTTGACTTATACCTATAAAATCCGTAAGGATGCTAAATGGGTAACCGCAGAGGGAGAAGAATACGCTCCTGTAACTGCTAAAGACTTCGTTACTGGTTTGAAACACGCCGTAGATGGAAAATCAAAAGGACTTTCAATCGTTAGCTCTTCTATTAAGGGATTAGAAGCCTATATCAAGGGTGAAACAAGCGACTTTTCAACCGTTGGAGTAAAAGCACTTGATGATCAAACACTAGAATATACTTTGAACCAGCCAGAAACTTTCTGGAATGACAAGACAACTAGTGGTGTTTTGATGCCGGTTAATGAAGAATTCTTAACTTCAAAAGGGGAAGGTTTTGGTGCCCCAACAGATGCCAACTCTATTCTTTATAACGGTCCATTTGTCTTGAAGGCTGTAACTCCTAAATCATCTATCGAGATGGCTAAAAATGACGCTTACTGGGATAAAGAAAATGTAAAAATTGAGAACGTTAAGTTCACTTTCTGGGATGGTAAGGATCAAGATGTAATTGCCAAAGGCTTTTCTGATGGTCAATATAGCAAAGCTCGTATCTTCCCTACAAGTTCTACATATGAAAAATATGCAGCTGACTTCAAAGATAACATTTACTTTAATGAACCAGGAGCTGGTGTTGCAACTGTCAGCTTGAACTATGGCCGTACAACCTATAACCACACTGCCAAAACAAGTGATGCCCAAAAGACATCTACTCAGAAAGCATTGCTAAACAAGGAATTCCGTCAAGCCTTGAACTTTGCTGTCGATCGCAATTCTTACTCAGCTCAAACAAATGGTACTGATGGAGCTGCAGTAGCCATCCGTAATACGTTTGCACCTTATAATCTTCAGGTCGGTAAGAAAACATTTGGTGAATTGGTACAAGATAGCTTGGCTAAGACAAATTCTTCTACTTGGTCAAACGTGTCTCTAGCAGATTCTCAAAATGGCCTTTACAATGAAGAAAAGGCTAAAGAAGTCTTTGCTAAAGCCAAATCAAGCCTACAAGCTGAAGGTGTTGAATTCCCAATCCACTTGGATGCTTTGGTTATCCAAGAATCAACAGCAGTTGTAAACCGTGTTCAATCATTGAAACAATCAATTGAAAAAGTATTGGGTTCAGATAATGTTGTTGTAGACTTACAACAAATGACTCAAGCAGAAGCTTTACCAATTTCATTTAGTGCTCCAACAGCTAAAGAACAAGACTGGGATATCCATACCTTGCTAGGATGGAACCCTGACTATCAAGATCCTTCTACTTTCTTGGATCAATTCGTCCTTAAGGGAGGAAGCACTCGCCTTTACCTTGGTATTGACCAAAACACAGATGCATCAGTAGTAAGCAAACTTGGTTTAGCTGACTATGGAAAATTACTTGATGACGCAAACAGCGAAAACCAAGATGTTCAAAAACGTTATGAAAAATACGCAGTAGCACAAGCTTGGTTGACTGACAATGCTTTGACAATTCCAGTAATGGCTTCTCCTAAAGAAACAGCCGTTTCATATGTTTCAAAAGTTCTACCATTTAGCTCTTCATATTCTGTAGCCGGCCTTAAAGGTGAAAATTCAGGCTACTTGAAGTACACTGAAGTTGGTGAAAAAGCAATCACCAAAGAAGAGTATGAAAAAGCTCGTGAAAAATGGTTGAAAGAAAAGACTGAGTCAAACGAGAAAGCTCAAAAAGAATTGGCAAGTCATGTGAAGTAAATAATTTTCAATAGAACTTTCTCTCCATGAGGAGAAGGTTCTTTTGGGATTTTTAAAGGAAATGATATGAAAAAATATATTTTTATGCGTGTTTTGCGGTCATTGGTTTCTATCTTCTTAGTAACAACCTTGACTTACACGATTATCTATACAATGGTTCCTCGAAAATTGATTTTCAAACAGGATACCAACTACAACAAGATTGCGACAACGGCTGATAAACGTGATAACTATGAGAATACTGTTTATGAGCGTATGGGCTATATCGAGTACTACGATACCAAAGAGTTGCAAGAAAAAGCTAGCCAGATGGATGCTTCTGTAACAGTTGAAGCCAATGACACCAACAAGGCTATCTATGAAAAATACATCAAACAAATCGGTCATGGTTGGACCCTGGGAGAATTTACTGAAAGTGGCCAATTCTACGCTACTCGTGAAATCCCAATTTTTGAACGTGTTTTTCACTTCTATGCTAACTTGATTGATATTGACCATACTAATAAAATCCAAGACCCTGAAAATCCAGACTTGAAACGTTACCTTCGTTTCGAAAACGATCCAGCTATCGGATGGTCCTTGGTCGGTTCAGGAACTAAACACAAATATCTCTTGTACTTCAACAGTCAGTTCCCATTTGTGCATCAAAACTTTGTGAACATTAATTTAGGTGACTCTTATCCAACCTATGCTAATAGCCCTGTTTTACAGGTTATTACTCAAGGACAAGGGCAAACAAAAACATCTCAAGTTCAGTTCCCAACAGGTAAGAAAACTTCTTCTGTAAATATTTACTCAAGAACTTATAAATCACCTAGTCAGGCTGATTCTCGTGAAGTAGCTAACTATGGGAAAGATGACCCATATACTGCAACTGAAAGCAACTACCAATATCCTTCAATGATTGCTAGCTCTGCTGTTGTAGGATTGATCGGTTTGGTGATTTCTTATGCGATTGCCGTGCCACTTGGTTCAGCTATGGCTCGCTTCAAGAATACTTGGATTGATAGCTTCTCAACAGGGGCTTTGACCTTCTTGATGGCTCTTCCAACAATTGCCTTGGTTTATATCGTTCGTTTGGCTGGTTCTTCAATCGGCTTGCCAGATTCATTCCCTATCTTGGGTGCTGGAGATTGGCGTTCATATGTTTTACCAGCAGTTATCCTTGGTTTGTTGGGTGCTCCTGGTACAGCTATTTGGATTCGTCGTTACATGATTGACTTGCAGTCACAGGACTTTGTTCGTTTTGCTCGTGCAAAAGGTTTGTCTGAAAAAGAAATTTCAAACAAACACATCTTTAAAAATGCCATGGTTCCGCTGGTTTCAGGAATTCCTGGTGCTGTTATCGGGGTTATCGGTGGTGCAACCCTTACTGAAACAGTCTTCGCTTTCCCAGGTATGGGTAAAATGTTGATTGACTCTGTAAAAGCATCTAATAACTCTATGGTCGTTGGTCTTGTCTTCATCTTTACATGTATTTCTATCTTCTCACTTCTTTTGGGAGATATTTGGATGACTATTATTGACCCACGTATTAAATTGACTGAGAAAGGAGGCAAATAATGTCTACAATCGATAAAGAAAAATTTCAGTTTGTAAAACGTGACGATTTTGCCTCTGAAGCCATTGATGCGCCAGCATATTCTTACTGGGGCTCAGTGTTTAGACAATTTATGAAGAAAAAATCAACTGTAGTTATGTTGGGAATCTTGGTAGCTATCATTTTGATGAGTTTCATCTACCCAATGTTTTCTAAGTTTGATTTCAATGATGTCAGCAAGGTAAACGACTTTAGTGCTCGTTATATCAAGCCAAATGCTGAGCATTGGTTCGGTACAGATAGTAACGGTAAATCGCTCTTTGACGGTGTTTGGTTCGGAGCTCGTAACTCTATCCTCATTTCTGTGATTGCGACAGTGATTAACTTGGTTATCGGTGTCTTTGTCGGTGGTATTTGGGGAATTTCAAAATCAGTTGACCGCGTGATGATGGAAGTTTATAACGTCATCTCAAACATCCCATCTCTTTTGATTGTCATTGTCTTGACTTACTCAATCGGAGCTGGATTCTGGAATCTGATTTTTGCCATGAGTGTGACAACATGGATTGGAATTGCCTTCATGATTCGTGTGCAAATCTTGCGTTACCGTGATTTGGAATACAACTTGGCATCACGCACTTTGGGAACACCAACCTTGAAGATTGTTGCCAAAAACATCATGCCACAATTGGTATCTGTTATTGTGACAACCATGACTCAAATGCTTCCAAGCTTTATCTCATATGAAGCCTTCTTGTCATTCTTCGGTCTTGGATTACCGATTACAGTGCCAAGTTTGGGTCGTTTGATTTCAGATTATTCACAAAACGTAACAACCAATGCTTACTTGTTCTGGATTCCATTGACAACTCTTGTCTTGGTATCCTTGTCCCTTTTCGTAGTTGGTCAAAACTTAGCGGATGCTAGTGATCCACGTACACATAGATAGGAGTAGAAATGACAAAAGAAAAAAATGTAATTTTGACTGCTCGCGATATTGTCGTGGAATTTGACGTTCGTGACAAAGTATTGACAGCCATTCGCGGCGTTTCCCTTGAACTAGTTGAAGGAGAAGTATTAGCCTTGGTAGGTGAGTCAGGATCAGGGAAATCTGTTTTGACAAAGACCTTCACAGGTATGCTTGAAGAAAATGGTCGCATTGCCCAAGGAAGTATTGACTACCGTGGTCAGGATTTGACATCTCTATCTTCTCACAAAGATTGGGAACAAATTCGTGGTGCTAAGATTGCGACAATCTTCCAAGACCCAATGACTAGTTTGGACCCGATTAAAACAATTGGTAGTCAGATTACAGAAGTTATTGTAAAACATCAAGGAAAAACAGCTAAAGAAGCAAAAGAATTGGCGATTGACTACATGAATAAGGTTGGGATTCCAGATGCAGATAGGCGTTTTGATGAATACCCATTCCAATATTCTGGAGGAATGCGTCAACGTATCGTTATTGCGATTGCCCTTGCCTGCCGACCTGATGTCTTGATCTGTGATGAGCCAACGACTGCCTTGGATGTAACCATTCAAGCACAGATTATTGATTTGCTCAAATCATTACAAAACGAGTACCATTTCACAACAATCTTTATCACTCACGACCTTGGTGTGGTAGCAAGTATTGCGGATAAGGTAGCGGTTATGTATGCAGGAGAAATTGTTGAGTATGGAACTGTTGAGGAAGTCTTCTATGACCCTCGCCATCCATATACATGGAGTCTCTTGTCTAGCTTGCCTCAGCTTGCTGATGATAAAGGGGATCTTTACTCAATCCCAGGAACACCTCCGTCACTTTATACTGACCTGAAAGGGGATGCTTTTGCCTTGCGTTCAGACTATGCAATGCAGATTGACTTCGAACAAAAAGCCCCTCAATTCTCAGTATCAGAGACGCATTGGGCTAAAACTTGGCTTCTTCATGAGGATGCTCCAAAAGTAGAAAAACCAGCTGTGATTGCAAATCTCCACGATAAGATCCGTGAAAAAATGGGATTTGCCCATCTGGAAGACTAGGAGGAAGGAAATGTCTGAAAAATTAGTAGAAATCAAAGATTTAGAAATTTCCTTCGGTGAAGGAAGTAAGAAGTTTGTCGCGGTTAAAAATGCTAACTTCTTTATCAACAAGGGAGAAACTTTCTCGCTTGTAGGTGAGTCGGGTAGTGGGAAAACAACTATTGGTCGTGCGATAATCGGTCTTAATGATACAAGTAATGGAGATATCATTTTTGAAGGTCAAAAGATTAATGGAAAGAAATCGCGTGAACAAGCTGCAGAATTGATTCGTCGTATCCAGATGATTTTCCAAGACCCTGCCGCAAGTTTGAATGAACGTGCGACTGTTGATTATATTATTTCTGAAGGTCTTTACAATCACCATCTGTTTAAGGATGAGGAAGAACGTAAAGAGAAAGTTAAAAATATTATCCGTGAAGTGGGGCTTCTTGCTGAGCACTTGACTCGTTACCCTCATGAGTTTTCAGGCGGTCAACGTCAACGTATCGGTATTGCCCGTGCCTTGGTCATGCAACCAGACTTTGTTATTGCGGATGAGCCAATTTCAGCCTTGGACGTTTCTGTGCGTGCCCAAGTCTTGAACTTGCTCAAAAAATTCCAAAAAGAACTTGGTTTGACCTATCTCTTTATCGCCCATGACTTGTCGGTCGTTCGCTTTATTTCAGATCGTATCGCAGTTATTTATAAGGGTGTCATTGTAGAGGTTGCCGAAACAGAAGAATTGTTTAACAATCCAATTCACCCATATACTCAAGCCTTGCTTTCAGCGGTACCAATTCCAGATCCAATCTTGGAACGTAAGAAGGTCTTGAAGGTTTACGACCCAAGTCAACACGACTATGAGGCTGATAAGCCATCCATGGTAGAAATCCGTCCAGGTCACTATGTTTGGGCTAATCAAGCAGAATTGGCACGTTACCAACAAGGACTAAACTAATAATGGTTTTATAATTTCCATGTCAATTTTTATGGAAATTATAAACCTTTTTTTGTTGGACTGATTTGAAAAAACTTTGAAAGAATTTTCGAAAAATTTTAAAAAATTCTGAAATATTCTTGACAGCTGATGAAAAAGGTGGTAAGATAGGAAACATCAAAAAAGAAAGCAGAAAAAGAAATGAATAAAAGACAAGCTGTAACAATGAATCAAAACTTTTACTTTAGCTACTTTAGATAGTGTTTGTAGACATGTCACCGTGGATGCAAACAGTTCAAGCAATTTGTTTGTATCTATGTGGCTAAGATTTTTGATTGTGGTCCATATAGATGAATATCTAAATGGACTAGCCAAGTTATAACTTGTTAGATTATTTCAAGCATCCGTTTAGATATTATCTAGGCGGTTTTTTGTTTTATCTTTTCTGAGAAGGAGTTTCATTATGAAAGTTGTGCGAAAATTACTAGCCCCCCTCTTGGTAGTGGGGATCCTCTTGACCTCTCTGATTAGTTTGCATCAGTTGAAGGCAGATAAGAAAAAAGATGTTTTTCGTATCGGTATTTCGCAGTTTATTACCCACCAGTCCTTAGACGCTACTAGAGAAGGTTTTGTGGATGAGCTGGCCAAACAAGGCTATGTGGAAGGGAAAAATATTGAGATTGATTTGCAAAATGCACAGGGAGAACAAAGAAATCTTAAAACGATTTCCCAGCAACTTGCAGAATCTAGTGATGTCGTTCTAGCCATCGCAACGCCTTCTGCTCAGAGCTTGGCTAATACAACACAAACGATACCGGTTATCTTTTCAGCTGTAACAGACCCTGTCAGTGCCAAGCTGGTTGAGTCAAGAGAACATCCTGGAGGAAATGTGACGGGGACAAGCGACCAGTCATCAGATGCCATTTCAACCCAAATCAATTTGATAAGGAAAGTGTTGCCAAAGGCTAAAACAATTGGAATCCTCTATACTCAGAGCGAGCCAAATTCAGTTGTCCAAAAGGATGAAGCTAAGCGCCTTCTGGAAGAAAAAGGCTTTACCGTTGTTGAAAAAACAATCTTGGACAGTAACAACGTCAAGGCGGCAGCAGAGAGCTTGATGGCAGAAGTGGATATGGTTTTTGTACCAACGGATAATATAATTTCATCAACCATGGAAACAGTCAAGCAGGTTTCTATTAAACACAAGGTTCCAGTATTTGGTGGTTCAACAGAAATGATTGCTGTTGGTGGCTTGTATAACTACGGTACCAATTATGAAGAATTGGGACGGCAGACAGCCCGCATGTTGATTCGTGTCTTAAAAGGTGAGAAGCCAGAAAATATAGCAGTTGAGTTGCCTGAAAAATTGGAATTGTATACCAATAAAGAAATGGCAGATGCACTAGGAATTGATATTAGTAAGTTAGAAAGCAAGGAATAGGAGGTTTAAGATGAGTTTTGTATTATCTAGTTTATCAGAAGGTTTGTTATGGTCGATTATGGCCATTGGAGTCTACTTGACTTTCCGTATTTTGGATATTGCGGATATGACTGCTGAAGGAGCCTTTCCTCTGGGCGCAGCTGTCGTCGTATCACAGATACAGGCAGGGACAAATCCTTGGATTGCGACCTTACTTGCTTTGCTGGCAGGTATGATTGCTGGTCTTGTGTCAGGTATGCTTCACACCAAGATGAAAATCCCAGCTCTCTTGACAGGGATTGTGACCTTGACAGGTCTTTATTCAATCAATATTAAAATCATGGGAAGTGTGCCTAATCTTTCCTTGGGAGATTCTTCAACTGTCTTTAAACAATTGGCGAGCTTGGGGCTGACAACTGAAGAAGCTGTTTTCACGCTTAGCTTGGTTTGTCTCTTACTTGTTTGTTTGGTCTTGACTCTTTTGATGAAAACGGAGATTGGCTTGGTCTTGCGTTCGACTGGGGACAATATTCCGATGAGTGAGGCCAATGGGGTCAATGTAGACACCATGAAGATTGTTGGTTACATGATTTCAAACGGTTTGATTGCTCTGTGTGGTTCCTTGTTCGCTCAAAATGATGGATTTTCAGATGTGACTTCTGGGACAGGGACTATCGTTGTTGGTTTGAGTGCAGTCATTATTGCAGAAGTCTTGATCCACGACTTGACCATTGGAGGTCGCTTGTTATCCATCGGAATCGGAGCAATTGTTTATCGTTTGATTATTTTAAATATCTATGAAATTCCAAATCTAGATCAAAATCTTGTCCGTCTCTTTAATGCAATCTTGCTAGCCTTGGTTTTATTTGCACCAGAATTGCAAAAGAGATTAAAGATTCGTGGTTTGAAACTGAGAAATGAATAGGAGGAGAAAGTTATGGCAAGTTTGTTAACACTTGAAAATATTCACAAAACATTTGAAGCAGGGACGGTCAATGAAAACCATGTCCTCAAAGGATTAGATTTAGAGGTTGAAGAGGGAGATTTTATCTCTGTGATTGGTGGAAATGGCGCAGGGAAATCCACTTTGATGAATATCTTGGCTGGGAATCTATCTGTAGACGAAGGGGATCTTTTGTTGGAAGGGAAATCCATTAAAAATCTGAGTGTACGAAAGAGAGCCAAGGATATTGCACGTGTTTTTCAAGATCCTAAGATGGGGACAGCTTCTCGTTTGACGATTGAGGAGAATATGGCTATTGCCTTGAGACGTGGGCAGAATAGAGGGCTTGGTTGGGGCGTGAAGGAGAAGGATAGAATCCAGTTTCAAGAAGCCTTGAAAGAGTTGAATATTGGTCTTGAAAACCGCTTGAAAGTAGATACTCAATATCTCTCAGGAGGACAAAGACAGGCCTTGACCCTAGTCATGGCAGCTCTGGTGAAACCCAAACTTTTGCTTTTGGATGAACATACTGCGGCACTTGACCCGAAAACTAGTCAAATGGTGATGGATTTGACGCAAAAAATTGTGGAACACCATCAGTTGACGACTTTGATGATTACCCACGATATGAATCATGCGATTGAGTACGGCAATCGTCTCATTATGCTCTATCAGGGTAAGATAGTGGTGGATGTCAAGGGAGAGGAGAAAAAGCATCTGACAGTTGAAGATCTCATGCATCTCTTCCAGAAAAATAGTGGTCAAAGTCTAGTTAGTGATGAATTAGTTTTGGGATAAAGAAAAAGGCTGAGATGTGGTGTCTCAGTCTTTTATTAGTACAAATGGATAGGCAGAAATATGTAAATTAATACTCTTCGAAAATCTCTTCAAACCGTGTCAGCTTTATCTGCAACCTCAAAGCGGTGCTTTGAGCAACCTGCGGCTAGCTTCCTAGTTTGCTCTTTGATTTTCATTGAGTATAAACTCAGTAAGGAGCCCTCTTTTGCAGAAAAGCAGGGTTCTTTTTGCTGTCTATTCCATCCTTGAAAGCGTAAAACAAACTGGTCAGGGTGGCTAGTTTATGGTATAATGAAAGGGACTCAAAAAGAAACAGGAGAAAAATGATGGATTTACTTTTAGCAATTGTATTGATTGTGCTAGCTTTTCTAGGAGGAGCTCTTGGAGGGATGTACTTGGTTCGTAAGCAAATCGAAAAAGAATTTGCTGACAACCCACGTTTGAATGCTGAAGCAGTTCGTACTCTTTTGAGTGCAAATGGTCAAAAACCAAGCGAAGCTAAGGTACAACAAGTTTACCACCAAATCATCCGCCAACAAAAGGCAGCCCTTGCTAACAATAAAAAGAAAAAATAAATAAGGAAAAGTCTGGGATGAAAGTTCCAGACTTCTCACTATGTTGGCTAAGGGTTTAGGGATGAGACTTTTTCCTTGCATTCTATTGATATTTGATTATGATTAAGAGAGATAGTTGTTGATTAGGCTGTCATTATTTAGTTCATAAGGAACGGTAATCATAATGAACTATCAATCAGAAAAAAGACTAGAAAGAAGACTGTATGGATAATCGACCAATTGGTTTTTTGGATTCGGGTGTCGGGGGCTTGACCGTTGTGCGCGAGCTTATGCGCCAACTTCCCCATGAAGAAATCGTCTATATTGGAGATTCGGCGCGGGCGCCTTATGGTCCCCGTCCTGCTGAGCAAATTCGTGAATATACTTGGCAGTTGGTCAACTTTCTCTTGACCAAGGATGTCAAGATGATTGTCATTGCTTGTAACACTGCAACTGCGGTCGTCTGGGAAGAAATCAAGGCTCAACTAGATATTCCTGTCTTGGGTGTGATTTTGCCAGGAGCTTCGGCAGCCATTAAGTCCAGCCAAGGTGGGAAAATCGGGGTTATTGGAACGCCCATGACGGTCCAATCAGACATTTACCGTCAGAAAATCCATGATCTGGATCCGGACTTACAGGTGGAGAGTTTGGCCTGTCCCAAGTTTGCTCCCTTGGTGGAGTCAGGTGCCCTGTCAACCAGTGTCACCAAGAAAGTGGTTTATGAAACCCTGCGTCCCTTGGTTGGAAAGGTAGATAGCCTGATTTTGGGCTGTACCCATTACCCGCTTCTTAGACCCATTATTCAAAATGTCATGGGGCCCAAGGTTCAGCTCATTGATAGTGGGGCAGAGTGCGTACGGGATATCTCAGTCTTACTTAATTATTTTGAAATCAATCGTGGTCGCGATGCTGGACCACTTCATCACCGTTTTTACACAACAGCCAGCAGCCAAAGTTTTGCACAAATTGGTGAAGAATGGCTGGAAAAAGAGATTCATGTGGAGCATGTAGAATTATGACAAATAAAATTTATGAATACAAGGATGACCAGGACTGGTATGTTGGGTCCTATGCTATTTTTGGTGGCATCCGGACGTTGACTGATGAAGACTTGGATTTCCCTCTAGTTGGATTGGCCAAAATCTTTCGAGACGAGGAACGAGGTTTCCCGATTTCAGTTACTGTTTTACGCTACAGTTCTCGCTACCGTTTATTGTCTTTTGTGGTAGATATCCTCAACCAAGAAATGGGCCGAAATTTGGAAGTCATTCAACGTCAAGGGGCTCTGCTCTTGGTTGAAAATGGCCAACTCTTGTATGTGGAATTGCCCAAAGAAGGGGTCAATGTTCATGATTTCTTTGAGACTAATAACGTCAGAGAAACCTTGCTGATTGCGACTCGTAACGAAGGCAAGACCAAGGAATTTCGAGCAATCTTTGACAAGCTAGGCTACGATGTGGAAAATCTCAATGACTATCCTGACCTGCCTGAAGTAGCAGAAACAGGCATGACCTTCGAAGAAAATGCCCGTCTCAAGGCAGAAACTATTTCTCAATTAACGGGCAAGATGGTTCTGGCAGATGATTCTGGGCTCAAAGTCGATGTTCTAGGTGGCTTGCCAGGTGTCTGGTCAGCTCGTTTTGCAGGTGTGGGAGCAACTGACCGTGAAAACAATGCTAAACTCTTGCACGAATTGGCCATGGTCTTTGAACTCAAGGACCGCTCGGCTCAGTTCCATACAACCCTAGTCGTAGCCAGCCCAAACAAGGAAAGCTTGGTTGTCGAATCTGATTGGCCTGGCTACATTAATTTTGAACCCAAGGGTGAAAATGGCTTTGGCTATGATCCTCTCTTCCTAGTGGGAGAGACAGGCAAATCATCAGCTGAATTAACCCTTGAAGAAAAAAATAGTCAATCTCACCGTGCCTTAGCCGTTAAGAAACTTTTGGAGGTATTTCCATCATGGCAAAGCAAACCATCATTGTAATGAGTGATTCCCATGGAGATAGCTTGATCGTGGAAGAAATCCGTGATCGCTATGTGGGCAAAGTTGACGCCGTTTTTCATAACGGAGATTCTGAATTGCGCCCAGACTCACCGCTTTGGGAAGGCATCCGTGTTGTTAAAGGGAATATGGACTTCTATGCAGGCTACCCAGAACGTTTGGTGACTGAGCTTGGTTCAACCAAGATTATCCAAACCCATGGACACTTGTTTGATATCAATTTCAACTTTCAAAAGTTGGACTACTGGGCTCAGGAAGAAGAGGCCGATATCTGCCTTTATGGTCACTTGCATGTGCCAAGCGCTTGGATGGAAGGCAAGACCCTCTTTCTAAATCCAGGTTCTATCAGCCAACCACGTGGGACTATCAGAGAATGTCTCTATGCTCGTGTGGAGATTGATGACAGTTACTTCAAAGTGGACTTTTTGACACGAGACCACGAGGTGTATCCAGGCTTGTCCAAGGAGTTTAGCCGATGATTGCCAAGGAGTTTGAGACTTTCTTGTTGGGTCAAGAGGAAACTTTTTTGACCCCTGCTGAAAATCTAGCTGTGTTGATTGATACCCATAATGCGGATCATGCGACCCTCTTGCTCAGTCAGATGACCTATACCCGTGTTCCTGTTGTAACAGATGAAAAACAGTTTGTTGGGACGATTGGGCTCAGAGATATTATGGCTTATCAGATGGAGCATGACCTGAGCTCAGAAATCATGGCGGATACGGACATTGTTCACATGACGAAAACAGACGTAGCGATTGTTTCGCCAGATTTTACCATTACGGAGGTCTTGCACAAGCTGGTAGATGAGTCCTTCTTACCGGTTGTGGATGCAGAGGGTATTTTCCAAGGGATTATTACGCGCAAATCTATCCTCAAGGCAGTGAATGCACTCTTGCATGACTTTAGTAAGGACTATGAGATTCGATGCAGATGAGAGATAGGATTTCAGCCTTTTTAGAGGAAAAGCAAGGCTTATCTGCCAATTCCAAGCAGTCCTATAAGTATGATTTGGAGCAATTTCTAGATATTGTGGGCGAGAGGATTTCTGAGACCAGTCTCAAGATTTACCAAGCCCAGCTAGCCAATCTAAAAATCAGTGCCCAGAGGCGGAAGATTTCGGCCTGTAATCAATTTCTCTATTTTCTCTACCAAAAAGAAGAGGTGGACAGCTTTTACCGTTTGGAATTAGCCAAACAAGCTGAAAAGAAGACCGAAAAACCAGAACTGTTAGACCTAGACTCTTTTTGGCAGGAAAGCGACTATCCAGAGGGACGGTTACTGGCGCTTCTTATCTTGGAAATAGGGCTCTTGCCAAGTGAGATTTTATCCCTTAGGGTTGCAGATATCAATCTGGATTTTCAGGTACTGAGAATCAGCAAGGCTTCCCAACAGAGGATTGTCACCATTCCCACAACCTTGCTTTCAGAATTGGAACCCTTGATGGGCCAGAACTATCTCTTTGAAAGGGCAGGGAAAGCCTATTCTCGTCAATGGGCCTTTCGTCAGTTAGAAACTTTTGTCAAGGAGAAAGGTTTTCCAGCACTATCAGCCCAAGCCCTACGGGAACAGTTCATTCTAAGACAAATAGAAAACAAGGTCGATTTGTACGAAATTGCAAAAAAATTAGGATTAAAAACAGTCCTGACCTTAGAAAAATATAGATAATGGATATTAAATTAAAAGATTTTGAAGGGCCTCTGGACTTGCTTTTACACCTGGTTTCCAAGTACCAGATGGATATCTACGATGTGCCCATTACGGAAGTCATCGAACAGTACTTAGCCTATGTCTCAACCCTGCAGGCCATGCGTCTGGAAGTGACGGGTGAGTATATGGTAATGGCCAGTCAGCTCATGTTGATTAAGAGCCGCAAGCTCTTGCCAAAGGTAGCGGAAGTGACAGATTTGGAAGATGACCTAGAGCAGGATCTTCTCTCCCAAATCGAAGAATACCGCAAGTTCAAGCTCTTGGGGGAGCACTTGGAAGCCAAGCACCAAGAACGGGCCCAGTACTATTCCAAAGCGCCGACAGAGTTGATTTACGAAGATGCGGAGCTTGTGCATGACAAGACGACCATTGACCTCTTTTTGGCTTTTTCAAATATCTTAGCCAAGAAAAAAGAGGAGTTTGCTCAGAATCATACAACTATCTTGCGGGATGAGTATAAGATTGAGGACATGATGGTCATCGTAAAAGAGTCCTTGACTGGACGAGAACAGTTGCGTTTGCAGGATTTGTTCAAGGAAGCCCAGAATGTCCAAGAGGTCATTACCCTCTTTTTGGCAACCCTAGAGTTAATCAAAACCCAGGAGCTGGTCCTAGTGCAAGAGGAGAGTTTCGGAGATATCTATCTCATGGAAAAGAAGGAAGAAAGTCAAGTAGCCCAAAGCTAGACTTGATAGAGAGGAAAGATGAGTACTTTAGCAAAAATAGAAGCGCTCTTGTTTGTAGCGGGTGAAGATGGGATTAGGGTCCGCCAGTTAGCTGAACTCCTCTCTCTGCCACCGACAGGCATCCAGCAGAGTTTAGAAAAATTAGTCCAGAAGTATGAAAAGGACCCAGATTCCAGTTTGGCTCTGATTGAGACAGGGGGCGCTTATAGATTGGTGACCAAGCCTCAGTTTTCAGAGGTTTTGAAGGAATACTCTAAGGCACCTATCAATCAGAGTTTATCTCGGGCTGCCCTTGAAACCTTGTCCATCATTGCCTATAAGCAGCCTATTACGCGGATCGAAATTGATGCCATCCGTGGGGTCAACTCGAGTGGGGCCTTGGCAAAGTTGCAGGCTTTTGACTTGATTAAAGAAGACGGGAAAAAAGAAGTGTTGGGTCGCCCCAACCTCTATGTGACTACGGATTATTTCCTAGATTACATGGGAATTAACCATTTGGAAGAATTACCAGTGATTGATGAGCTTGAGATTCAAGCCCAAGAAAGCCAATTATTTGGTGAAAGGATAGAAGAAGATGAGAATCAATAAGTATATTGCCCACGCAGGTGTGGCCAGTAGGAGAAAAGCAGAAGAGTTGATCAAGCAAGGCTTGGTGACGGTCAATGGCCAAGTGGTGCGTGAACTCGCAACGATCATCAAGTCTGGTGACAAGGTCGAAGTAGAAGGTCAACCAATCTACAACGAAGAAAAGGTCTACTATCTGCTTAATAAACCACGCGGTGTGATTTCCAGTGTGACAGATGATAAGGGTCGTAAGACGGTTGTCGACCTCTTGCCAAATGTAAAAGAGCGTATCTATCCAGTTGGACGTTTGGACTGGGATACATCAGGTGTTTTGATTTTGACCAATGATGGGGACTTTACAGACGAGATGATTCACCCCCGCAATGAAATTGATAAGGTCTATGTCGCGCGTGTTAAAGGTGTGGCCAATAAGGACAATCTCCGCCCCTTGACCCGTGGTCTTGAGATTGATGGCAAGAAAACCAAGCCAGCTGTTTATGAAATTCTCAAAGTGGATCCAGTCAAAAATCGCTCAGTAGTGCAGTTGACTATCCATGAAGGGCGTAACCATCAGGTTAAAAAAATGTTTGAAGCTGTCGGCCTCCAAGTGGACAAGTTATCGCGGACACGTTTTGGACATCTAGACTTGACAGGTCTTCGTCCAGGTGAATCCCGCCGTCTGAATAAAAAAGAAATCAGCCAACTACATACCTTGGCTGTAACTAAGAAATAATGAAGCGAATTTTAATAGCGCCAGTACGCTTTTACCAACGTTTTATCTCGCCAGCCTTTCCACCCTCTTGTCGCTTTGAGCCGACTTGTTCCAACTACATGATTCAGGCCATTGAAAAACATGGCTTTAAGGGTGTCTTGATGGGCTTGTCTCGGATTTTACGTTGCCATCCCTGGTCGAAAACAGGTAAGGACCCCGTCCCAGAGCACTTTTCTCTCAAACGCAATCAAGAAGGGAAATGAGGCTGGGTAAACAGATTTCAAAATGATAAAAACGCATCCTATCAGGTTTGAGTGAGCTTGATAGGATGCGTTTTAGAATGTCAAAATTTTACTTAAATTGAGTTTGAAACAGCTTATTTCAAAGCTTTTTGAGCGTCTTCAATCATGAGTTTAGTTGATTCAAGCCCGCCACCACTTAGATACCAGAGGTCTGGTGTTAGTTGGATAATCTTACCATTTTTAGCGGCAGGTGTTTCAGCGATGAGGGCATTTTCTAGGACACCGTCGTTACTAGAGTTGTCTCCACCGATGGCAAGGGTACGGTTGATAACGAAGAGGATATCAGGATTGATTTCTTTGACACTTTCAAAGCTGACTTCTTGTCCGTGGCGAGAGTCTTCAAATTGAGTATCAGTTGGCTTGAATTTCAAGGTTTGGTACAAGAAAGAGAAACGAGATTGGGCACCAAAGGCAGCCATTTTTCCTTCGTTGAGGAGGATAGCAAGGGCTTTTTTGTCAGAGCTTTCATTTTTAGTAGCGACTTCTTGGATGCTCTTGTCTAGCTTGGCCAATTCTTCCTTGGCTTTCTGTGTACCAGTTTCGCCGAAGGCACTTGCTAAGGATTCGATATTAGCCTTAGTTGAAGTCCAGTAGTCGTCCTTGCTTGCTTGGAAGAGAACAGTCGGAGCGATTTCGTTGAACTTATCTACGAATTTTTGGGTACGTGGTGAAGCGATAATTAGGTCTGGTTCAAGAGCAGCAAGGGCTTCTAGGTCTGGCTCAACCATGGAACCAACATTTTTAACTTTTCCAGCTAGGTCTTTAAGATAAGTCGGAACAGTTTTTGTAGGCATTCCGACGATATTCTTTTCAAAACCTAAAGCGCGAATAGTATCCGCGGCACCGAGGTCAAAGGTCACAATTTTTTCAGGAACCTTTGAAAGTTTGACCTCATCTAGTGAACTTTTAATGGTCACCTCTGTTGGAGCAGAGCTACTTGACTCCGACTGGCCGGTACTTGAGTTTGTACTACATGCACCAAGTAGGAGCAAGAAACTAGCCATTAGGGCAGTGAGGTAAAGTTTAAGGGATGTTTTCATAATTTCTCCTTTTTAAAATGTGATAACGATTTAGGGAGTCTCTAGGTATTATTGACTAAGAGACTGAAGGTTCTCTAACTTGAGCTTCTATGTTACTAGCTATAGATGCAGATCTTTTTGCCATTGATATCAGCTAGCGTGATGGGAATCTCATAGAGTTGACTGAGCAGATCAGACTGCATGATTTGATTGGTTGTTCCCTTGCTAAAGACTTGGCCGTCCTTGAAGGCGACAATTTCATCTGCATACTGGCTGGCCATGTTGATATCGTGGAGGACGATGATAATGGTCTTGCCGAGTTCCTCCACCAGTCGCTTGAGAATCTGCATCATACTGACACTTTGCTTGATATCGAGATTGTTGAGTGGTTCGTCTAGCAAGATAAAGTCTGTATCCTGGGCCAGTACCATAGCTATAAAGACCCGTTGGAGCTGGCCTCCAGACAGGCTATCGATGTAGCGGTCTTTTAAGTTGGTCAGTTCCAGATAGTCCAGAGTTTCTCGGATTTTTTCCCAATCTTCTGGTCTCAGTCGACCTCGGCTGTAGGGAAAACGTCCAAAACTGACCAGTTCTTCAACAGTCAATTTGGCTTGGTAATTGATCTTCTGCTTTAGGATAGTCAGTTCTTGGGCTAGTTCTTGCGAATTCCAACTCTCGATTTCACGGCCTTTGATACTGAGAATTCCCTGATCTTTCTTGGTCAGTCTGCTCATGATGGAGAGGAGAGTCGATTTTCCAGCACCATTTGGACCAATGAAGGCTGTCAGTTTCTGAGGACTGACTTCAAGCGAAATGCCTTGCAAAATATCCTGTTTTTGAATGGATTTGTCAATGTTTTTCAGTTTCACCGACGCGCCCTCCTATAAAGTAAGATAAAGAATAAGAAGCCACCCACACTCTCAATGATCATACTGATGCGAATTTCCAAAGCAAAGACTCGTTCAATCAGGGCCTGCCCCAAGGTCAAACTGATAAATCCAATCAGAATAGCTACGATAAAGAGCAACTTGTGTCGATAGTCTTTGACGATTAGGTAGGTGAGGTTGGCCAGCATAAAGCCGAAGAAGGCCATAGGCCCTACCAAGGCAGTGGCCGTTGAGGTCAAAAGCACGATACCCCAGAGGAGTTCTCTCTGTTCTTTTTCAACATTGAGCCCCAATATCTGAGACGTTTCTCTTTGCAGATGCAAGACATCCAGAATGACTGCTTTCCGAAAGAAAAAGATGGTCAAAGCAAGGATAATCAGAGAACCAATGGCTAGGATGGAAGTGTTGAGATGCTGAAAGGAGGCAAAGAGACTGTTCTGCAGTTTATCGTATTCATTTGGATCCATCAGGACCTGAAGGAAGGTACTGATATTTCGAAAGAGACTTCCGAGAGCTAGACAGATTAGCAGGATGAAGACCAGGTCTTGCTTCATCAGTGTCTTCAAGTAGCCTTCTAAGGCGAGAAAGAAGAGGGATTGAAGCAGAAGCAAGATTAGGAATTCTAAGATAGGAGACTTCCCAAGTTGAAGAAACTTGCTTTCAAAAACCAGTAGTAGGGTTTGTAGTAGGACGTAGAAGGATTCGATTCCTAAAATACTTGGCGTCAGGAAACGATTTTCCGTCAGGGTTTGAAAACTAATGGTCGAAATCCCAGTCGCGATAGCTACCAAGAGATAAACGACAATTTTTTGGGAACGCAATTTCCAAGCAAAGGCTGACAAGTGAGTGATGGGCCAAAAGTAGAGAAGACAAGCTCCGATGGCGAGAATAATGAGAAGACAGAAGAGTTTGGTATGTTTGCTTTTAAACTGCATCTTTTCGTCCCCCTCTCCATAGAAGTAGGATAAAGACGAGGCTACCAATGATTCCTAGTAGAAGACTGACAGACAGCTCATAGGGCCGAATCAGAACTCGGGATAGGATGTCGCAGGCCAGAACTAGATTGGCACCGACTAGTGCGACGATGAGTTTGGTCTGGCTTAGATTATCTCCATAGCGCTTGCGAACAAGATTGGGAACAATAACTCCGAGGAAAGGTAAGCCACCCACGGTAATCATGGTGACACTAGTCGTTAGCGCCACCAGAAAGAGGGCCAGTTTTTCAAGTAGGGAGTAGGAAATCCCCAGACTCTCACTGGTTTCCTTGCCCAGATTCATGATGGTAAAGGTTTGGGACAATTTCCAAACGGCAATCAGGATAATGAGGCCTAAAAAGAGCCATTCATACTGATGGGTCTGAATCATGGAGAAGGACCCCTGGGTCCAAGCAGTCATACTCTGAACCAGATTGAAACGGTAGGCGATAACTTCTGTCACAGAACCGATAATCCCGCTATAGATGATCCCAATCAGAGGCAACATCCACCTTTCCTTTACAGTAAAAATGGTCATAAAGGCTAGGAAGAAGAGGGTAAATACGATGGATGAAACAAAAGCAAAGAGCATCTTTTGGGTCAGACTAGCCGACGGAAAGACAAAGAGGCTCAATACCATTCCTAGTTTGGCGGCTTCAGTGGTTCCAACTGTGCTTGGAGCAGCAAACTGATTTTGAGTGATAGTCTGCATGAGAAGTCCTGCCATACTCATACTAGAGGCCGTCAGGAGAATACTGATGGTTCTTGGAAGACGGGACTCTTGAAAGAGAAGCCAAGTTTCATGATCCAGAGCAAAGAGTTTTCCCCATGAAAAATCACTGGTTCCAATGCTAATAGAGAGAAAGACTAGGAGTAGAAGTAAGCCAATTAAATAATGAGAAAGTTTCATACCCCATCCTTTCAAATAGATTTGGTATCGAAAGATACCCGCGGATATTACTGTAACACGATTTATTTAATCTGTCAATAAATTTTCTGACAATTTAATGAATAAAACAAGGAGAGAGTACCAGGACCTTCTCCTCTGTTTTCCTATTCTAAAATGTTTTTGCCTTCTTTAACACGCCAATGATAATCCGATAAAATAATATCTTCAAGGGAGTAGCTAGCCTGCCAGTCAAGATATTGTTTAGCTTTTGATGCACCTGCTAGGACGCTAGCTGGGTCACCAGCACGGCGAGCAACAATTTCGTGTGGTATTTTTTGATTCAGTAATTCTTCAGCAGTTTTAAAGATTTCTTTGACGGTATAGCCTTTTTCAGTTCCTAAGTTAAAGATTTGAGAAGAACTGTTTTCTTGAAATAGGTAGTTCATTCCTTTAACATGAGCCTGTGCAAGATCCAAGACATGAATGTAATCCCGAATACATGAACCATCACGTGTATCGTAGTCATCTCCAAATATTTTCAAGCTATCATTTTGTCCCAGTGCGGTCTTGTTGATATTTGGAATGATATGTGTTGGAGTTTTCACGCGCAGACCGTTTGAAGCATCCATTTCAGCCCCAGCTACATTAAAGTAACGGAAAATGACATATTTCCAATCGTAGCGATTGGCCATCCAGTAAATCATTCGTTCACCCATCAGTTTTGTTTCTGCATAAGGGTTGACAGGGTCGAGCAGGGTATCTTCAGTTGCAGGCTTGTCAATACAGTTATTACCATAGAGGGAAGCAGTCGAAGAGAACATGATTTTTTGAATACCAACTTCAGACAAGACTTTGAGAACTTGGTTCATACCAGCAACATTGGCAGTGAAGTATTTACTTGGATTTTCAATACTTTCGCTCACAACAATCTCACCTGCACAATGAAGAACAGCATCAATCTGATTTTCTTCTAAGTAAGCCTTTAAGGCGCTAGCATCATAAACATCCAGTTGTTTAAAGCTAGCACGACTATCCACAGCCGCTCGATTTCCTGTAGAGAGATTATCTAGAACATGTACCTGATAGCCAGCATTTAAAAGAGCTTTAACGGTATGGGAGCCAATGTAGCCAGCTCCACCTGTAACAAGAATTGTTTTGGTCATGATTTTTTCCTTTTCCTAGTTTTGTACTATTTTAAAGAAATAAGAAGGTGAAGTAAACTATTTTCTGCAAATTTCATGAAAAAACTGAACAAATATAGCATTGAATTGTTTTGTGTTTGGGAATTAATAGTTTGGTTGGTCTTGGAATAGTTCTTAGATTTCACCTCACATGCAAGAAAATACAAGCTTTTCTAAGATACAGTAAGACTAAGATACTAATTTAGAAATCCACCTTCCCGCTATCCTTCTCCTATAAAAAGTGGTAAAATGGATGAAAGAAAGAAGGAACTGAAATGACAACATTATTTTCAAAAATCAAAGAAGTAACAGAACTTGCTGCGATCTCAGGTCATGAAGCACCTGTCCGTGCTTATCTTCGTGAAAAGTTGACACCGCACGTGGATGAAGTGGTGACAGATGGCTTGGGTGGTATTTTTGGTATCAAACATTCAGAAGCTGCGGATGCACCGCGCGTATTGGTCGCTTCTCATATGGATGAAGTTGGTTTTATGGTTAGTGAGATTAAGCCAGATGGTACCTTCCGTGTCGTAGAAATCGGTGGCTGGAACCCTATGGTAGTCAGCAGCCAACGTTTCAAACTCCTGACTCGTGATGGTCGTGAAATTCCAGTGATTTCAGGTTCTGTTCCGCCACATTTGACTCGTGGAAAGGGTGGACCAACCATGCCAGCTATTGCAGATATCGTCTTTGATGGCGGTTTTGCGGATAAGGCTGAGGCAGAAAGCTTTGGCATCCGTCCTGGCGACACCATCGTACCAGATAGTTCTGCAATCTTGACAGCCAATGAGAAAAATATCATCTCAAAAGCTTGGGACAACCGCTACGGGGTTCTCATGGTGAGCGAGTTGGCGGAAGCTATGTCAGGTCAAAAACTCGGAAATGAACTCTATCTTGGCTCTAACGTCCAAGAAGAAGTTGGTCTTCGTGGTGCTCATACTTCCACAACTAAGTTTGACCCAGAAGTTTTCCTAGCAGTTGATTGCTCACCAGCAGGTGATGTCTACGGTGGTCAAGGCAAGATTGGAGATGGAACCTTGATTCGTTTCTACGATCCAGGTCACTTGCTTCTCCCAGGTATGAAGGATTTCCTTTTGACAACGGCTGAAGAAGCTGGTATCAAGTACCAATACTACTGTGGTAAAGGCGGAACAGATGCTGGCGCAGCTCATCTGAAAAATGGTGGTGTTCCATCTACAACTATCGGTGTCTGCGCTCGTTATATCCATTCTCACCAAACCCTCTACGCTATGGATGACTTCTTAGAAGCGCAAGCTTTCTTGCAAGCCTTGGTGAAAAAATTGGATCGTTCAACAGTTGATTTGATTAAAAATTATTAAGCCATAAGGGAGGTGGTAGGGATGGTAGAACCAAACCTAGAAAGCCTTGTAAAAGATCTTTACAATCATGCTCGCCATGATTTGAGTGAAGATTTGGTTGCTGCTCTCCTAGAGACTGCAAAAAAACTGCCTACTACAAATGAGCAATTGCTGGCAGTCCGTCTCTCAGGCCTGGTCAATCGTGAATTGCTCAAGAATCCTAGACATCCGGCACCTGAGTTGCTCAACTTGGCTCGCTTTATCAAAAGAGAAGAAGCCAAGTACAGAGGAACCGCAGCTTCTGCCCTTATGTATGGGCAACTCTTTAAAATGCTTTGATTCCATTGTGAATCAAAGCATTTTTCTATATGGTAGAAAAGCAATTCTTGGTTAGGAAAAGAAAAAAGCCATCCAATTAGGATAGCTTCTTGGTTCTTATACTCAATGAAAATCAAAGAGCAAACTAGGAAACTAGCCGCAGGCTGTACTTGAGTACGGCAAGGCGACGTTGACGTGGTTTGAATTTGATTTTCGAAGAGCATTAGATTTGTTCAGCGATGACTTTTTCAGCCAGATTCATAGCATGGTCTGATACACGAGTGTAGTGGGAAACAATATCGATAAAGTTGACCCCAGCTTGTGTTGAACACTCACCCTTGTTGAGGCGTTTGATGTGGGTCTTTCTGAGAACACGTTCCATATTGTTGATTTCTTTATGACGTTCAATCAGACTTTGAGCTTTTTCGATATCATTGTTTTCTACACTATCAAGGGCATCCTTGATAAAGGCAGTGGTTTTTTGATAGATATCAGCTAGTTCTTGCAAAGCAGCTTCAGAGAACTCAACATTTTTACGTTGAAGATAGTCGGTCAGATTGATTAGGGCTTCTGCGTGATCCCCAATCCGTTCCAAATCGCGGGATGAATCAAGAATGTTGGTGAGCACTTCACTTTCTTTCTGGCTAAGGGCTTCACTTGAAAGAGTAATCAGGTAACGAGTCAATTTTTCATCAATGGTATTGATGGCTTCTTCTGTCTTGTGTCCTTTTTCAGCAACCTTTTCATTGAGGTCAATGATGTAGTTGTATGAAAGGTCAAAGGCTTTAGAAGCATAATTTCCTAAGTGAAGGAGTTCTTTTTTCGCATTTCCGAGAGCGATTGATGGAGCTTGTTTAATCAAGTGCTCATCAAGATAAAGTGGCTCGTACTTAACAATTTCATCTTCACCAGGGATGAGCTTGGTTACAAAGTAGGCCAAGGCTCCGATGAATGGAAATTGTACAATGGTGTTACTTACGTTAAAGGCACCGTGAGAGAAGGCGATGGTCATCTCAGGTGAGAGGTGAAGGAGTGCCTGGAAGTACTCAATCATAGACGTAAATGGACCTAATAAGATTAGGCAAAGAATAGTTCCTAAAACGTTAAAGGTAACGTGGGTTGCTGCAACCCGTTTGGCAGAGATGTTTGCTCCAGCAGCTGCTAGGATAACTGTTAGGGTTGTTCCGATATTATCCCCGAAGAGAACCGGTAGAGAACCTTTAAGGTCAAGGAATCCACCTGCATAGAGACCTTGCAAAATCCCGATTGTCGCAGAAGAAGCTTGGATGAGGACGGTAATCACTGCACCGGCAAAAACTCCCAACACAGGATTTTGTCCTAAGGTTACCATGTATTCCTTGAATTGTGGTAAATCTTTAAGAGGGCTCATACCGGCACTGATGAGGTTTAGAGCATAGAAGATTCCCCCTACGCCAAACAGGATGCGTCCGATATTGTTTGCTGTTCTGTTTTTGGTAAAGAAGAGGAACATGGTTCCAAGGAAAATCAGGGGTAAAGCATACTCACCAAGCTTGAAACCGATGATAAAGGAAGTAACGGTGGTTCCGATGTTGGCTCCCATGATAATTCCGATAGCCTGTCTAAGAGTGAGGAGACTGGCGCTGACCAGTCCAACCGTGATAACTGTAACCCCTGTACTTGATTGAATCAGGGCAGTTACGACAATCCCGACTAGAACACCTAAAAAGGGATTGCTGGTGTACTTGTCAATGTAAAAACGAAGGCGATCTCCAGCAGCTTGTTGCAAACCGTCTCCCATGGTCTTGATACTATATAAGAATAGTCCCAGACCACCTAAAAAGTGAAATAAAATTTCCTGCCAATTAATGGACATTTCTTTTTCCTCCGAAAAATAATAACGGAATTTCTCCTATTCTATTTTAAAGGATAAAAGTAAATCTAACAAGTGTTAAGCTAAGATTTTTGAAAGAAAATTCGTTAGGGAAATAAAAAATAATACACTCTAGCATGTCATGAAGATTAAATATCGAAAAATCTTGTGAAATCTTTCCTTATATTTCCAAAGTGTGATATAATAGTTTCGAATAAAATAAATAAAGGGGTTTTTGTAACATGGCAAAACTTACTGTTAAAGACGTTGACTTGAAAGGTAAAAAAGTCCTCGTTCGTGTTGACTTCAACGTACCATTGAAAGATGGCGTAATCACTAACGACAACCGTATCACAGCAGCTCTTCCAACTATTAAGTACATCATCGAACAAGGTGGACGTGCAATTCTTTTCTCTCACCTTGGACGTGTGAAAGAAGAAGCTGATAAAGCTGGTAAATCACTTGCTCCTGTAGCGGCAGACTTGGCAGCAAAACTTGGTCAAGATGTTGTGTTCCCAGGTGTAACTCGTGGTGCTGAATTGGAAGCAGCTATCAACGCTCTTGAAGATGGACAAGTTCTTTTGGTTGAAAACACTCGTTACGAAGATGTTGATGGCAAAAAAGAATCTAAAAACGATCCTGAGCTTGGTAAATACTGGGCATCACTTGGAGATGGTATCTTCGTAAACGATGCATTCGGTACAGCTCACCGTGCACACGCATCTAACGTTGGTATCTCAGCAAACGTTGAAAAAGCAGTTGCTGGTTTCCTTCTTGAAAACGAAATTGCCTACATCCAAGAAGCAGTTGAAACTCCAGAACGTCCATTCGTGGCTATCCTTGGTGGCTCAAAAGTTTCAGACAAGATCGGTGTTATCGAAAACTTGCTTGAAAAAGCTGATAAAGTCCTTATCGGTGGTGGTATGACTTACACATTCTACAAAGCGCAAGGTATCGAAATCGGTAATTCACTTGTAGAAGAAGACAAATTGGATGTTGCGAAAGCTCTTCTTGAAAAAGCAAACGGTAAATTGATCTTGCCAGTTGATTCTAAAGAAGCTAACGCATTTGCTGGCTACACTGAAGTGCGTGACACTGAAGGTGAAGCAGTTTCTGAAGGATTCCTTGGTCTTGACATTGGTCCAAAATCTATCGCTAAATTTGATGAAGCTTTGACTGGTGCGAAAACAGTTGTATGGAATGGACCTATGGGTGTATTTGAAAACCCAGACTTCCAAGCTGGTACAATCGGTGTGATGGACGCTATCGTGAAACAACCAGGCGTTAAATCAATCATCGGTGGTGGTGACTCAGCTGCCGCAGCAATCAACCTTGGACGTGCAGACAAGTTCTCATGGATCTCTACTGGTGGTGGAGCATCAATGGAACTTCTTGAAGGTAAAGTTCTTCCAGGACTTGCAGCCTTGACAGAAAAATAAGATTTTATAACTAAATCAAAGAAGAGAGGGATGAAAGTTCCTCTTTTCTTTTGCTTAAAATAAAAACGCTTCCTCTCAACTATTCCTCATAAAAATCACCGATTTATGATAAAATGGAAATAGAAAGTTGAGATTATGAGTTATTTTAAAAAATATAAATTCGATAAATCCCAGTTCAAACTTGGTATGCGAACCTTTAAAACAGGTATTGCTGTTTTTCTAGTTCTCTTGATTTTTGGCTTTTTTGGTTGGAAAGGTCTTCAAATCGGTGCTTTGACAGCCGTGTTTAGCCTGAGGGAGAGTTTTGATAAGAGTGTCCATTTTGGGACTTCGCGTATTCTAGGAAATAGTATCGGTGGCCTCTATGCGCTGGTTTTCTTCTTATTAAATACCTTTTTCCACGAAGCCTTTTGGGTGACCTTGGTAGTTGTTCCAATCTGCACCATGTTAACCATTATGACAAATGTAGCCATGAATAACAAAGCAGGGGTTATTGGTGGTGTAGCAGCTATGTTAATCATTACCCTATCGATCCCGAGTGGAGAGACAATTTTGTACGTATTTGCGCGTGTATCAGAAACTTTCATGGGAGTTTTTGTCGCAATTCTCGTAAATTACGATATTGATCGTATTCGGCTCTTTTTAGAGAAAAAAGAAAAATAATGTTACATTTTATAACATTATCAATTGACGTTTGTCTTTTTTTAGACTATAATAGACAGAAAGAAGGAAATTGTAAATGAAGGAAAAAGAATTTCGCCGAAATATGGCTGTTTTTCCTATCGGCAGTGTTATGAAGTTGACCGATCTATCGGCGCGTCAGATTCGTTATTATGAAGATCAAGAGTTGATTAAGCCTGATCGAAACGAAGGGAACCGTCGCATGTATTCCTTGAATGACATGGATCGTCTGCTTGAAATCAAAGATTATATTTCTGAAGGTTATAATATCGCTGCCATTAAGAAAAAATATGCTGAACGTGAAGCGAAATCCAAGAAAGCGGTGAGTCAGACTGAGGTGCGTCGTGCACTTCATAATGAACTCCTCCAACAGGGTCGCTTTGCTTCAGTACGGTCACCTTTTGGTCGCGGTTAGGCAACCGCAAGTAGTCATACATTAAGGAGAAAACTCATGCCAATCACAGCTGCAGATATTCGTCGTGAAGTCAAGGAAAAAAATGTTACCTTTATTCGTCTCATGTTCTCAGATATTTTGGGAACCATGAAAAACGTCGAAATTCCTGCTACAGATGAACAGTTAGATAAAGTCTTGTCAAACAAGGCTATGTTTGATGGATCTTCTATCGAAGGTTTTGTACGTATCAATGAGTCGGATATGTACTTGTACCCTGACTTGGATACATGGACAGTCTTCCCGTGGGGAGATGAAAATGGAAGTGTTGCAGGTTTGATCTGTGATGTCTATACAACAGAAGGTGAGCCGTTTGCAGGTGACCCTCGTGGCAATTTGAAACGTGCTCTTCGTCACATGGAAGAAGTGGGATTCAAATCTTTCAACCTTGGTCCAGAACCAGAATTCTTCCTATTTAAGTTGGATGAAAATGGTGACCCAACACTTGAAGTAAATGACAAGGGTGGCTACTTTGATTTGGCGCCTACTGACCTTGCGGACAATACACGTCGTGAGATTGTCAATGTCTTGACCAAAATGGGATTTGAAGTAGAAGCGAGTCACCACGAGGTTGCGGTTGGACAGCATGAGATTGACTTCAAGTACGATGAAGTTCTCCGTGCTTGTGATAAGATTCAAATATTTAAACTCGTTGTTAAAACCATTGCTCGCAAACATGGCCTTTACGCAACCTTTATGGCGAAACCAAAATTTGGTATTGCTGGATCAGGTATGCACTGTAATATGTCCTTGTTTGATGCAGAAGGAAATAATGCCTTCTTTGATCCAAATGATCCAAAAGGAATGCAGTTGTCAGAGACAGCCTACCATTTCCTTGGTGGTTTGATCAAACATGCTTACAACTATACTGCCATCATGAACCCAACGGTTAACTCATACAAACGTTTGGTTCCAGGTTATGAAGCGCCGGTTTACATTGCTTGGGCTGGTCGTAACCGTTCGCCACTTGTGCGCGTGCCTGCTTCACGTGGTATGGGGACTCGTCTTGAGTTGCGTTCAGTGGATCCAATGGCGAACCCTTACATCGCTATGGCTGTTCTTTTGGAGGTTGGTTTGCATGGTATTGAAAATAAAATCGAAGCACCAGCTCCTATCGAAGAAAATATCTACATCATGACAGCAGAAGAGCGTAAGGAAGCTGGTATCACAGACCTTCCATCAACTCTTCACAACGCCTTGAAAGCTTTGACAGAAGATGAGGTTGTCAGAGCAGCTCTTGGAGAACATATCTATACTAGTTTCCTTGAAGCAAAACGAATTGAATGGGCAAGTTATGCAACTTTCGTTTCACAATGGGAAATTGATAACTATTTAGATCTTTACTAATATAGAAGAAAGATTACCTGAGGGTGGTCTTTTTTTCTTGCGTTTTATATCGAGGTGTGATATATTTTATATAACGAAGTACGATATATCGAACTGAATAGGAGGTGAATGCAAATGGAATTGACGGATAAGATTCGTCGAGTTTATCTTCCCATGACGGAAACGGGCTTTTATATCTTGTTCTGTCTGCAAAAGGAAGGTCATGGTTATAGTATTACGCAAAAGGTCAAGGAGATGACAGATTCGCAAGTTTCGATTAGTCCTGGGACTATGTATGGAACCTTGTCAAAGATGGAAAAGGATGGTTTGATTTCCTTTGTCCGAGAAGAGGAGAAGCGTAAAATTTATCAGATCACAGACCTGGGACGCAAAGTTTTAGAGATTGAATTGAAGCGTATTGAACGACTCTACAGAAACAGTCGGGAGGAAGGATGATGGAAAAGAAAATTGTTTATCGAATTTTTACAATTGCGGATTATGATAGAGAGGCTTTATATCTTAGAGAAATGCATACTAAGGGCTGGAAACTTAGGAAAGTAAGCTATTCTATCTTATTGTTTGCAGTTAAGTATACTTTTGAAAAGTGCCAACCGGAGCAGATGTCTTATCAGTTGGACTTTTATCCCATGAAAAAATCCGATAGAGCCTCCTATTTACAATTATTTAAAGACTGTGGCTGGGAGCATATTACAGACTTTAATAGTTTTTCCTACTTTAGAAAGCTTCATTCTGGAATTGAGTCGGATGCCGAGTTTGAAATTTATAATGACGCGGCCGGGAAGTTAGCTATGGTCAAACGGATTTTAACGAGTCGGATGCTTCCTATTTTGCTTCTCTTTTTATCTCTACTACCGGTTTTCTCAAAGTTTGTCAGTGTAAGTAGTTCTTTCAGTTGGGTAGTGTTTTTGATTTTCATAATAGATTGGGTTTTATTGATAGTTTTTGCGATTCAGATTTCTTATATTTTTTGGAGCTTGTTTCAAAAATGGAAAGAATTATCTGACAAATAAAACTATGTATGTTTTCTGATTTGGAGGTAAGGTAATGAATAGCAAAGTACAATTTCGGTTTTTCACCATTGTTGATTTGGACAAAGAAGAAGAATATTTACATGAGATGCATTTGAAAGGTTGGAAGTATAGAACTAGTCGTTTTGGTTTTTTCTATTTTGACCAATGTCAACCAGACGATGTCATCTACTGTATCTATGATTCTAGATTTCTTAAAAAATATAAGCATGAACTGCAAGATTTTAGCAATAGAGGTTGGGAATTGATAGGAGCAGGTTCTTGTTCGATTCTTCGTAAATCGTCTTCTAATTTACTTCCAGAGGATCAAGTCTATATGAGTAAGGGGCTCAGATGGGAAGTTATGCGATCTAGACTTCGTTCCTGTACAGCTACTTTCTTAGGTGGTTTTGTTGTTTGTATGAGTTTGTTTCGAGAAGAACTATCGCAATCTTTCTTTGTCATTTTTGCTCTCTATGCCTTTATGATTTCTTATCTAATCTATGGTTTTTTTAGACTTAAAAGGAAATATCAAGTAGATGAACAGTAAGGTTCTAGGTCTTCAGACTGATTTTTAGCACTCTTAATAAAAGAGTGCTAATTTTTTGAGTTTTTGTCTTGACATTCTCTTTTAAGGGTGTATAATAGAATCATAAGTTAGCACTTGAGTGTATCGAGTGCTAATCGATCAGACAGAGAGGGGTGATGAGGTGGTTACAGAGCGTCAGCAGGATATTTTAAATCTGATTATTGACATCTTTACCAAAACGCACGAACCTGTCGGATCCAAAGCCTTGCAAGAGTCTATTAACTCTAGCAGTGCAACCATTCGTAATGACATGGCGGCTCTAGAAAAGCAAGGTTTGCTTGAAAAGGCTCATACTTCAAGTGGTCGGATGCCAAGTGTTGCTGGTTTTCAGTACTATGTGAAACACTCACTGGATTTTGACCGACTGGCTGAAAATGAGGTTTATGAGATTGTCAAAGCCTTTGATCAGGAATTCTTCAAATTGGAGGATATTCTGCAAGAGGCTGCTAATCTACTAACAGACTTGAGTGGCTGTACGGTAGTAGCACTGGATGTTGAGCCGAGCAGGCAACGTTTGACAGCCTTTGATATCGTTGTTTTGGGGCAACATACAGCCTTGGCAGTATTTACCCTAGACGAGTCTCGAACGGTTACTAGTCAGTTTCTGATTCCAAGGAATTTCTTGCAGGAGGATTTGCTGAAATTGAAGGCAATCATTCAGGAACGTTTCCTCGGTCACACTGTTCTAGATATCCACTACAAGATTCGGACGGAGATTCCGCAGATTATCCAGCGTTATTTCACAACGACGGATAATGTTATCGATCTCTTTGAACACATCTTTAGGGAAATGTTCAACGAAAATATCGTGGTGGCAGGCAAGGTCAATCTCTTGAATTTTGCCAATCTAGCAGCTTATCAGTTCTTTGACCAACCGCAAAAGGTGGCCTTGGAGATTCGTGAAGGGCTGCATGAAGATCAGATGCAAAATGTCCGTGTTGCGGACAGCCAAGAGTCCTGTCTAGCAGACCTAGCGGTGATTAGTAGTAAATTCCTTATCCCTTATCGGGGAGTTGGAATTCTAGCGATTATCGGTCCGGTCAATCTGGATTACCAACAACTAATCAACCAAGTCAATGTGGTCAATCGTGTTTTGACAATGAAGTTGACAGATTTTTATCGCTACCTCAGCAGTAATCATTACGAAGTACATTAAGATTGAAATCATTAAAGGAGGCGAAAATGGCCCAAGATATAAAAAATGAAGAATTAGAAGAAGTCCAAGAAGAGGAAGTTGTGGAAACAGCTGAAGAAACAACTCCTGAGAAGTCTGAGTTGGACTTGGCAAATGAACGTGCAGATGAGTTCGAAAATAAATACCTTCGCGCTCATGCAGAAATGCAAAATATCCAACGCCGTGCCAATGAAGAACGCCAAAACTTGCAACGTTACCGTAGCCAGGACTTGGCAAAAGCGATTCTCCCTTCTTTGGATAACCTAGAACGTGCCCTTGCAGTTGAAGGTTTGACAGACGATGTCAAAAAAGGATTGGAGATGGTGCAAGAAAGCTTGATTCACGCTTTGAAAGAAGAAGGAATCGAAGAAATCGCAGCTGACGGCGAATTTGACCATAACTATCATATGGCCATCCAAACTCTCCCAGCAGACGATGAACACCCAGCAGATACCATCGCCCAAGTCTTCCAAAAAGGCTACAAGCTCCATGACCGCATCCTAAGACCAGCAATGGTAGTGGTCTATAACTAGGCAATTCTGACGGTTGCAACATACATAATATAAAACTTGTCCGAAACGACACTAAACTATGAAAGAAAGATAAAAAAGTAGTTCAACTTTGCAATAGTGAGCGAAGCGAACCAAAGACGATACTCTTCGCCGTGGCGCTATTTGCGCAAACTTTGAGACCTTAGGCTCAAAGTTTAGTCAAAGAGATTGACGAAGTCAAGCTCTGACGGCGCCGCCACCTAAGAAGAGTATCAAAAAGAAAGAATATAAAATTTAAGGAGAAAAACACATGTCTAAAATTATCGGTATTGACTTAGGTACAACAAACTCAGCAGTTGCAGTTCTTGAAGGAACTGAAAGCAAAATCATCGCAAATCCAGAAGGAAACCGCACAACTCCATCTGTAGTATCATTCAAAAACGGCGAAATCATCGTTGGTGATGCTGCAAAACGTCAAGCAGTTACAAATCCAGATACAGTCATCTCTATCAAATCTAAAATGGGAACTTCTGAAAAAGTTTCTGCTAACGGAAAAGAATACACTCCACAAGAAATCTCAGCTATGATTCTTCAATACTTGAAAGGCTACGCTGAAGACTACCTTGGTGAAAAAGTTACTAAAGCAGTTATCACAGTTCCAGCTTACTTCAACGACGCTCAACGTCAAGCAACAAAAGACGCTGGTAAAATCGCTGGTCTTGAAGTAGAACGTATCGTCAACGAACCAACTGCAGCAGCCCTTGCTTACGGTTTGGACAAGACTGACAAAGAAGAAAAAATCTTAGTATTCGACCTTGGTGGTGGTACATTCGACGTATCTATCCTTGAATTGGGTGACGGTGTCTTCGACGTATTGTCAACTGCAGGGGACAACAAACTCGGTGGTGACGACTTTGACCAAAAAATCATCAACCACTTGGTAGCAGAATTCAAGAAAGAAAACGGTATTGACTTGTCTACTGACAAGATGGCAATGCAACGTTTGAAAGATGCAGCTGAAAAAGCGAAGAAAGACCTTTCTGGTGTGACTTCAACTCAAATCAGCTTGCCGTTTATCACTGCTGGTGAGGCTGGACCTCTTCACTTGGAAATGACTTTAACTCGTGCGAAATTTGACGATTTGACTCGTGACCTTGTAGAACGTACAAAAGTTCCAGTTCGTCAAGCCCTTTCAGATGCAGGTTTGAGCTTGTCAGAAATCGATGAAGTTATCCTTGTTGGTGGTTCAACTCGTATCCCTGCCGTTGTAGAAGCTGTTAAGGCTGAAACTGGTAAAGAACCAAACAAATCAGTAAACCCTGATGAAGTAGTTGCTATGGGTGCTGCCATCCAAGGTGGTGTCATCACTGGTGATGTCAAAGACGTTGTCCTTCTTGACGTAACACCATTGTCACTTGGTATCGAAACAATGGGTGGTGTCTTCACAAAACTCATCGACCGCAACACTACTATTCCAACATCTAAATCACAAGTCTTCTCAACAGCAGCAGACAACCAACCAGCCGTTGATATCCACGTTCTTCAAGGTGAACGCCCAATGGCAGCAGATAACAAGACTCTTGGACGTTTCCAATTGACAGATATCCCAGCTGCACCTCGTGGAATTCCTCAAATCGAGGTAACATTTGACATCGACAAGAACGGTATCGTGTCTGTTAAGGCCAAAGACCTTGGAACTCAAAAAGAACAAACTATTGTCATCCAATCTAACTCAGGTTTGACTGACGAAGAAATCGACCGCATGATGAAAGATGCAGAAGCTAACGCTGAAGCAGATAAGAAACGTAAAGAAGAAGTTGACCTTCGTAACGAAGTAGACCAAGCAATCTTTGCGACTGAAAAGACAATCAAGGAAACTGAAGGCAAAGGCTTCGACGCAGAACGTGACGCTGCCCAAGCTGCCCTTGATGACCTTAAAAAAGCTCAAGAAGACAATAATTTGGACGACATGAAAGCAAAACTTGAAGCATTGAACGAAAAAGCTCAAGGCCTTGCTGTTAAACTCTATGAACAAGCCGCAGCAGCTCAACAAGCTCAAGCAGGAGCAGAAGGCGCACAAGCAACAGGAAACGCAGGCGATGACGTCGTAGACGGAGAGTTTACGGAAAAATAAAATAGTCCAGTGGACTATTTTATCCCGAGCTTGAAAATCAGGCGAGTATAAGAAGAAATCCAGAGGTTGCAACCCAGCCTCTGTTTTTCGATAAAATAGAGGATGTTGCGTATGAAAAAAGTACTTTGTATCATTTATCCTAATTTTTCTCTTTATGAGATAACCACTTTAACGAGTACTTTAGCTCTGTCTTTTGATATCACGATTGATTATGTCGCTTCTGAGAATTCGATGGTGGTCTCTGAGGATGGTTTGTCCTGTCAACCGACGAAAACATTGGATCAGATCCGTATAGAAGATTATTCTTGTGTGATTTTGCCAGGAGTGGTAAATATAGGTCCTGCTCTACAAGATGAGAAATTGATCTCGTTTTTGAGAAGTCTTAATGAGCAAGATATCCTAATTGCAGCCATTTCTTCAGCGCCCCTTTTATTGGCGAAAGCAGGCTTGTTGAACGACACGAAATTTACAGGTGGAATTTGGCAAAACTTCTTTGACTATTTTGAATTTCTTCCACGTGAGAATTTCCAACCCAAAGTTCTTGTCCAAGATAAACAAATCATTACGGCTATCGGTTTTGCACATCAAGAGTTTGCAAGAAAAGTGATTTTCGGTTTAGGGTTGGCAGAGAATACGGACAACTATTTTAAAGAACAGAGCGAGTATGCTGAAGAGGATTTGATATTTACTCTATCAGATGAAGAGTTTAATCAAGTGAAGCAGAGTATAGAAAACAGCCTCTAAAGATTTACATGAAAATTATAGAAAGGAACAAGGGTGTTCAGAAAATTGAACACGGGTTCCCAAATTTCTTACTCAATATAAAAGAAAGGAATTGAACCCGACCTAAATTCTCGGAAAAAAGATAAATCTGCCTAGGAGTATCGCTCCAGCGTCAGATTTCCTATTTTTCAGTCGAATTTTACGGTCTTGGTATCTTGTATGAACAATACTGAATTTTATGATCGTCTAGGGGTGTCAAAAAATGCTTCGGCAGACGAGATCAAAAAAGCTTATCGCAAGCTTTCGAAAAAATACCACCCAGATATCAACAAGGAGCCTGGTGCTGAGGAAAAATACAAGGAAGTTCAAGAAGCCTATGAGACTTTGAGTGACGACCAAAAACGGGCTGCCTATGACCAATATGGTGCTGCAGGTACCAACGGTGGCTTTGGAGGCTTCGGTAGTGGAGCTGGCGGTTTCAACGGTGCTGGTGGCTTCGGTGGTTTTGAGGACATCTTCTCAAGTTTCTTCGGCGGAGGCGGTGCTTCGCGCAATCCAAACGCTCCTCGCCAAGGGGATGACCTCCAGTATCGTGTGAACTTAACCTTTGAAGAAGCTATTTTTGGAGCTGAAAAAGAAGTTAAGTACAATCGTGAAGCAAGCTGTAGTACATGTAACGGTTCTGGTGCTAAGCCAGGAACAAGTCCAGTCACTTGTGGACGCTGTCATGGCGCTGGTGTTATTAACGTTGATACGCAGACTCCGCTTGGTATGATGCGTCGCCAAGTAACCTGTGATGTCTGTCATGGTCGCGGAAAAGAAATCAAAGATCCATGTACAACCTGTCATGGAACAGGTCATGAAAAACAAGCCCATAGCGTACATGTGAAAATCCCTGCTGGTGTGGAAACAGGTCAACAAATTCGTCTAGCTGGTCAAGGTGAAGCAGGCTTTAACGGTGGACCTTATGGTGACTTATACGTAGTAGTTTCTGTGGAAGCTAGCGATAAGTTTGAACGTGAAGGAACCACTATCTTCTACAATCTAAATCTCAACTTTGTCCAAGCAGCTCTTGGTGATACCGTTGATATCCCAACTGTTCATGGTGATGTTGAATTGGTTATCCCAGAGGGAACTCAGACTGGTAAGAAATTCCGTCTACGTGGCAAAGGAGCTCCGAGTCTTCGTGGTGGTGCAGTTGGAGATCAATACGTTACCGTCAATGTCGTAACACCGACAGGATTGAATGACCGCCAAAAAGCAGCGCTTAAAGAATTCGCAGCTGCTGGTGATTTAAAAGTCAATCCAAAGAAAAAAGGCTTCTTTGACCATATTAAAGATGCCTTTGAAGGAGAATAAACTAAAAAGAGCCACTCGGCTCTTTTTAAAGTGTAAACAAGCCATATCCCGTCAACTATACACCACAATTTAGACAACGTATTCACCATTTCATAACTAATACTCTTCGAAAATCTCTTCAAACCGCGTCAACGTCGCCTTGCCGTATATATGTGACTGACTTCGTCAGTCTTATCTACAACCTCAAAACAGTGTTTTGAGCAACCTGCGACTAGTTTCCTAGTTTGCTTTTTGATTTTCATTGAGTATAAATCAAATACTTTCCCAGACTTTCCGCCGTAATGAAAACACCTGAAACAGCTTGGTTTCAGGTGTTCGGGAACTTTGAGACCTAGGATCAAAGTTTAGGTATGGAACTTCGAAGAAGGTCGCTACCGTCCGTCATTACTTAAGGAATGTCTTAAAAAATCTATAAACTAAAAAGAGCCGAGTGGCTCTTTTTACTTATCTTCGATTTCCTGTGTTTCTTTGATGACAGCTAATCTAGTCTGGATATCTTTTTCTAAGACCTTAAACTTGTAAGTCAGGTCTTCTTGGTATTCCTTGATGAGTTCTTTTTGCTGGTCGATGATTTGCAGGCTGTTTTGGATAATATCCACATCGTCCTTGATAGCTTGAACGCGGTCGGTGGTATTCAAGACTTCATCTGTGATGGCTTGGCGATTTTTTGTGACCAGATAACTTCCGGCTGCAGCTCCTGCAAATAGCAGTAGATTAGATAATTTCATGGCAACTCCTTAGGCGTTTTTGATAGTTTCTGCGACTTGAGCGAGTTTGTCAAAGTCAGGTTCGTGGGCGATGAAATCAATCTTGAGGTCATCATCGGCACTGTAGCGAGGGACAAGGTGAACGTGGGTGTGAAAAACTGTTTGACCTGCGATTTCTTCACAGTTGGCAATGATATTCATGCCAGCAGCCTTGGTAGCCTTCATGACTTTTTGAGCAATTGTTGGCACTTGGGCAAAGAGTTGGCTGGCGCTAGTGGCGTCCATTTCCAAAAGATTGCGATAGTGCTCTTTTGGTACGACCAAGGTGTGTCCTGGTGTTACTTGAGATATATCAAGAAAGGCAAGAACCTGCTCATCTTCATATACTTTTGAAGCAGGAATTTCCCCTGCGATGATTTTACAAAAAATGCAATCTGACATAAAATCTACCTCTACTGTATTGAATTTTGATATAATATAGCTACATTATACCAGATTTGGAGAAAATATGTTAGAAATTAAAAACCTGACAGGTGGCTATGTCCATGTCCCTGTCTTGAAAGATGTGTCCTTTACAGTTGAAAGTGGGCAGTTGGTCGGTTTGATCGGTCTCAATGGTGCTGGGAAATCGACTACCATCAATGAAATTATCGGTTTGTTGACACCTTATAGCGGTTCTATCAATATCAATGGCTTGACTTTGCAAAAAGATGCGACTAACTACCGCAAGCAAATTGGCTACATTCCTGAGACGCCTAGTTTGTATGAGGAATTGACCCTCAGAGAGCATATCGAAACGGTTGCTATGGCTTATGGTATTGAGCAGAGAGTTGCTTTTGAGCGAGTAGAACCTTTGTTAAAAATGTTCCGTCTGGACAAGAAATTGGACTGGTTCCCTGTTCATTTTTCCAAAGGGATGAAGCAGAAGGTCATGATTATCTGTGCTTTTGTGGTGGATCCGAGTCTTTTTATCGTGGATGAGCCTTTCCTTGGTCTTGATCCGCTGGCGATTGCGGACTTGATTCAGCTTTTGGAAGTGGAAAAGCAAAAGGGCAAGTCCATTCTCATGAGTACCCACGTGCTGGATTCGGCTGAGAAGATGTGTGATGCTTTTGTCATTCTTCACAAAGGGGAAGTGCGTGCTAAGGGAAATCTCCTGCAACTGCGCGAAGCCTTTGACATGCCTGAGGCTAGTTTGAATGATATTTACTTGGCTCTGACCAAAGAGGAGGAGCTATGAAAGACTTGTTTTTAAAGAGAAAGCAGGCTTTTCGTAAGGAGTGTGTCGGTTATCTGCGCTATGTTCTCAATGACCACTTTGTCTTGTTCCTGCTTGTCTTGCTGGGGTTTTTAGCCTACCAGTACAGTCAACTCTTGCAAGATTTTCCTGAAAATCATTGGCCTATCCTTTTATTTGTAGGAATTACCTCTGTTTTGCTTTTGCTTTGGGGTGGGATTGCTACTTACATGGAGGCACCTGACAAGCTCTTTCTCTTGGTCGGAGAAGAGGAAATCAAGCTCCATCTCAAGCGTCAAACTAGCATTTCCCTAGTCTTTTGGCTCTTTGTCCAGACCCTTTTCTTGTTTTTATTTGCGCCCTTATTTTTAGCCATGGGTTATGGCTTGCCAGTTTTTCTAGTCTATGTGCTTTTATTGGGAGTAGGTAAATATTTCCTCTTTCGTCAAAAATCCAGCAAATTTTTCACTGAAACTGGTCTCAACTGGGACTATGTCATTTCCCAAGAAAGCAAGCGCAAGCAGGTCTTGCTTCGTTTCTTTGCTCTCTTTACGCAGGTCAAGGGAATTTCAAACAGCGTCAAGCGTCGTGCCTATCTGGACTTTGCCCTAAAGGCTGTTCAGAAGGTGCCTGGGAAGATTTGGCAAAATCTCTATCTGCGCTCTTATTTGCGAAATGGAGATCTCTTTGCCCTCAGTCTCCGTCTGCTCTTACTTTCCTTGCTGGCGCAGGTATTTATCGAGCAATCTTGGATTGCGACAGCAGTGGTAGTTCTCTTTAACTACCTCTTGCTCTTCCAGTTGTTGGCCCTCTATCATGCCTTTGACTACCAGTATTTGACCCAACTCTTCCCGCTGGACAAGGGGCAGAAGGAAAAAGGCTTGCAGGCGGTAGTCCGAGGATTGGCCAGTCTTGTTTTACTTGTGGAATTAATCGTCGGCCTTGTGACCTTCCAAGAAAAACTGGCCCTTCTAGCCTTGCTGGGTGCTGGTTTGGTTTTACAAGTCTTGTACTTGCCTTATCAGGTGAAACGTCAGATGCAGGACTAAAACTTGCTTATATGATACTAAAAAAGAAGTTGAGTTCAATCTAGCTCAACTTCTTTTATTTTCTACAGGATAATGGTTGGTCCGTAGAGACTCAACTTGGTCTTGACCTGGTCAAAGTGGAAGCGGTCATAGGCCCGCCAAGCGGCGCGAGTAGGAGCATCAGGATTGAGAGCGCTGAGTCCCATGAGAAGACTGGAAGTCTGATAAAATTTTTCCAGTTCAATCAAGACTCGATTATCCACTGTCTCAGCCTTAGAGAGAAAGCTAAGAATAGAGTTTAATTGCTCCTGGAATCGGACGTCGTCAGCGCTTGCCTGTTTGCATGCTTGATAGGCTTGGTTTAAGTCAGTAATCAAAGTCTGAGCTCTTTTGATAGGGTCTGTATCTGTCATGAGAATTCCTCCTTTAATCTAGGTGCTAGCCTTGGTTCTAGCAACTGTGTTTTGATACTGCCAGTCTATCACTTTTATCTCCTTTTTCACCATCAAATCTTTAATTGTTCTTGAAATTTCCTGAATGCTCCTGTTAAGATTTTATGATAAAATAGTGGTAAGGTTATCATGCTTATTTGAGGAACAAGCTACCTTTCAGGAGCTTTGAAGGCCTGTTTAAGATTTGGTGGGCTTGTGTCAGAGTATTTTTGCTATTCTCTTTTTAGGAAGAAATCGAAACAAGGAGAGTAAGAAGATGAGAATATTTGTTTTAGAAGATGATTTTTCCCAACAAGCAAGAATTGAAACGACGATTGAAAAACTTTTGAAGGAACATCATATCACTCCGAGTTCTTTTGAAGTTTTTGGTAAGCCAGATCAACTGCTGGCAGAGGTGCATGAGAAGGGGGCGCATCAGCTATTCTTTTTGGATATTGAGATTCGAAATGAGGAGATGAAAGGCCTAGAGGTGGCTAGAAAGATTCGGGATCGGGATCCTTATGCCCTGATTGTCTTTGTGACGACTCACTCGGAGTTTATGCCCCTGTCCTTTCGCTACCAAGTGTCTGCTCTAGACTACATTGATAAGGCCTTGTCAGCAGAGGAGTTTGAATCTCGGATCGAGACAGCCCTTCTCTATGCCAATAGTCAAGATAGTAAAAGTTTGGCGGAAGATTGCTTTTACTTTAAATCAAAATTTGCCCAATTCCAGTATCCTTTTAAAGAGGTTTATTATCTTGAAACGTCGCCCAGAGCCCATCGTGTTATTCTCTATACCAAGACAGACAGGCTGGAATTTACAGCGAGTTTAGAGGAGGTTTTCAAGCAGGAGCCCCGTCTCTTGCAGTGCCACCGCTCTTTTCTCATCAATCCTGCCAATGTAGTTCGTTTGGATAAGAAAGAAAAACTTCTTTACTTTCCCAATGGTGGAAGCTGTATGATTGCGCGTTATAAGGTCAGAGAAGTGTCTGAAGCTATCAATAACTTGCACTAAGTGAGGTGATGTAATGGGAATGGCTTGGAAAATAGTTTATACATTTTTGATAGTTGGATTGGAGTTGTTTATATTTTTTAAGGTAGATGGAATTGGTCTCACTTTGGAGAGAGTTTTTAAGTCCTTTCTTTTTAAGATACTTTTGGCAGTTGCTTTTGTAACGATTAGCTATATAGTAGGAAATAATTACCTATCTTATTTTATGGACCCCTTGTACGGTATAGGCTTGGCTTTCTTATTGTTAAGAGGGCTTCCTAAAAAACTCCTTTTCTTTTATGGTCTCTTTCCAATGATATTGGTGAATCTCTTTTATAGAGGTATTTCTTATTTTGTGCTTCCATTTTTGGGACAAGGGCAAGTACATGATGATTACTCTTTGATTTGGTTGTGTATAATAATTTTCAATTTCTTCATTTCTCTAGCATTTTTGAAATGGTTGGACTATGATTTCACTAACTTGAGAAGGGAGATTCTAGATAAAGCTTTTCAAAAGTCCCTGACTCAGATTAACTGGATAATGGGAGCCTACTATTTGGTGATACAAACTCTGTCTTACTTTGAATATGAGCAAGGTATTCAATCAAAGACTGTTCGCCATCTCATCCTAGTCTTTTACTTGCTCTTTTTTATGGGGATTATCAAGAAACTGGATACCTATTTGAAGGACAAACTCCATGAGAGACTGGACCAAGAGCAGGCCTTGCGCTACAGAGATATGGAACGCTATAGTCGGCATATAGAGGAGCTTTACAAGGAAGTACGGAGTTTTCGCTATGATTATACCAACCTCTTGACCAGCTTACGTCTGGGCATTGAGGAAGAGGATATGGAGCAGATCAAAGAGGTCTACGACTCGGTCTTAAAGGATTCTAGTGAAAAATTGCAGGACAATAAATATGACCTGGGCCGATTGGTGAATATTCGTGATAAAGCCCTCAAAAGTCTCCTAGCAGGAAAGTTTTTAAAAGCCAGAGATAAGAACATTGTCTTTAATGTCGAAGTTCCTGAGGAAATTCAGGTCGAGGGGATGAGCTTGCTTGATTTTCTAACCATTGTGTCTATCCTTTGTGACAATGCTATTGAAGCCAGTGTAGAAGCTAGTCAACCTCATGTTTCAATTGCCTTTTTAAAAAATGGAGAACAAGAGACCTTTATCATTGAAAACTCCATCAAAGAAGAGGGCATAGATATTTCTGAAATCTTCTCTTTTGGAGCAAGCTCTAAAGGGGAGGAAAGAGGAGTTGGTCTCTATACCGTCATGAAGATTGTGGAAAGCCATCCTAATACCAGTCTAAATACCACCTGCCAAAATCAAGTCTTTCGTCAGGTTTTAACGGTTCACTTGTTGCCGGTTGGTCATTAGAAAATTTGTGAAAAAAGAATTGGCAGAAGTTGACAGATAAGTTTTGTCTTTATCTGGTTTGATTTTTACCAGAGTATGTGAGGTATATTAAATGAATAAGAAATCCTTTTTTATCATCTGTTCTACGTTGATTATAGCATCAAATCTTCTCATGATTTCCGTGGTGAACAAGGGAGAAGAAACAGGGAGCAATCTGTTTGTGATTGCTATAGCCTGTGTTTTGCTACCAGCCTTTTTATATGCGGTTGAAAATCAACTGACTTCATTGGTAAGAGTAGAATCAATACTCCTGATTCAGTTGACAGTTATATCCCTACTCCGTCTTATCAACAGAATAGGGAGTACGCCTGAAATCCTCAACATTATCATTACCCTTATCGCTTTGGCAAGTGGGACAGCTGCTATCCTTGTTGCGATTATGAGAATATATGAGAACATACGGAAGTGAGGGTGAGTAGTTTTCTATTTTGTATTTTCACATTGTCAAGTTCCCCCAGGGCAAGTATGTTTTTCATGCTTGCTTTTTTAAATTTTTTACAATTCAAGATGTTTTGATGACCATTTATGATTTGAGTGATCCAAGGTCAAAACGAGTGCTATACTAACAGTGTAAAGGTTCTAGCTCAACAAAGATTCAGGAGGAAATCTTATGAAGAAAAAAATACTTGTCATTTTCATCTTGTATCTGATCATGTCTATCTTTCTATATCCGCTTAGGGAGAGTGCTTGGTATCATCTGTTTTATACCATAGCCTATGTGATTGCAGTGATGATTTATTTGGCTATCATGAAAAAGAAAGGAGAAAAGAAATGAAAACTTTTCTTGCTAAAAAACGGAACATCTTCCTTGCGAGATTGTTCCTAGGTCAGTTGCCCTTACTTGTCTCTACTTATCTATTTCTATCTCGTCAGTTTTTAAATTTTTCCTTAGTTTTCCAATTTCTTTTAGTGGTTATTAACTTGGCTTCTATTTTGGTTACTGTTTACCTCACTAGGGAAATGAGGGTTAGAGAGTTTGAAGATGATGATTTGGTTAGTCCTAGAACCAATCAACTCATGTATATTGGCTTGACAGGCTTTATGTCTATTATCTGTTTGTATAGAGGGATCACAGCAGGAGAATCCTATCAACAACTAATCGCTTATATTGGTGCGGTTCTCTGCTTGCTTATCATGCTTTTGCTCATTTGGGGTTTGAAGTATTATAAAAAGTAGTTTGCCTTCCTCTTCTGGATTAGAAGCTTCTATTAAAACGTTCGTGAAATAAATGAATGGAGGTATTTAATATGAAATACAGATTATTTCTTGTTATTTTCGTGAGTAGTATGTTGAATATTCTTTTAGGGACATTTTTACAAATCTCTAATGTATCGATTGGGTGGATTGTTCTCTACAGTGGCTTGTTTGAAGCAGGAATTTTCCTTCTTGCTAATAAAGGGGTGGCGGTAAAAATCAAGGAAGTAGACATCCAAAACCGCTTTAAATTTATTTTTGGAAAAACCTTATGGTTTCAAATTCTTTTGCTCATCTTTTTGATGGTCAAACTTTATCTTGGTTTGGATGCGAGGTTGATTTTATTCTATGGACATATTTTTATTGTCTTTAATGCCTTAATGTATCTATTATCTAGTAGTCAGGTTAGCCTTAAAAAGAATAAACTGTCTTTTTAATCTTGCAGTAGTAGAGCCTGACAAGGGTAGATCATAGTAGGGAGGAGTTCTATGAAAAAACACCCTATTCTTTTCAAAACGAGTGCCATTCTTTCTTATTTGTTTCTGTTTTTCGGATTGTTTTGGACAACACAATTTTGGAGAAATTATTGGGAGTTCTCGTCTTGGGTAGGAAATCTTATCTGGATTCGAAACATCATCAGCCTTCTCTTTATCGGCTTGATGGTTTGGATTTTGCTCAGGTCGGGCCATTCTTATCTCTTTCGCATCCCTAGGAAAAAGTGGTTGAGTTATTCTGTTCTGACGGTGTTAGCAGCTGTTGTGCTTATCTGCTTTAACTATCTGACAGCTAAACACGTTCAGGGAACTAATGAAGGGTGGAATTTGTTTATTGCCTATAGTGAGACAAATTTTGCGGAGTTTGGTGTTTATCTGACCTTAATCGTACTAGGACCTCTGATGGAAGAATTGGTATGTAGGGGATTGCTTCAACATGCCTTCTTTAAGAATTCGAGGTGGGGGCTGGATCTTCTCTTTCCGTCATTCTTATTTGCCTTGCCCCACTTTTCTAGCTTGCCAAGTCTCGCAGATATTTTTGTCTATACGGCAGTGGGCTGTCTATTTGCCTGGCTGACACGTTATACGAAGAGTATCTATCCTTCTTACGCGATTCATATTGTTAATAATATCATTGCAAACTTACCATTTTTGCTCACTTTTCTACATAGGGTCTTGGGGTAAAAAACCAAAAGACTTGCTTTTCAGTCATAGAGGAGGTCATCATGTATAAACACTTATTTTTCCTAGATTCCAAAACCTTAGACTGGTTGACACCTTATATTCTAGTCTTGGCTTCTGACGCCATTGCCTTCAATGTTTTTGTGCTAACCTTTGTATCTGTGGTGGTCTTTTATTTCCTAAATCCCATGCTATCTTTAATGGCTATCTTCTTAGGGGGTGGTTATGTGATCGTATTTTGGATACTCAAATGGTTTGTTTTGGAAAGGTTAGAGTTAAAGGATGAGTTGTAGGGGAGTTTGTTGAGGAGGATAGTTTTATGGCCATTTTCAATAAATGTCATGCCTTGTTTTTGGGATTTTTAGTACTACTAATCGTCATTACAGTTCCTTATACGATTAACCATGGGGATTTTTTTCAAAATGAATCTGAATTGATTATTGTAAGTCTTCTAGTAACCTCGCTAAGCGTTGCTTATGCTAGAAAGTTTGAAATGATTTCTTTTGGGATGTTAAGTAAGAAACAAATTTTGCTTTTCATTGCTATCTTTCTTCTAAGTGTACTTGAGACGCTGGTTTATATTCATTTCTTTGCTGTTTCTTCTGGCGCAGGAGTTCAACACTTGTCGGAAGTTAGCAGAGGAATTTCTCTGTCTTTGATTTTGACTTCCTCAGTTTTTGGCCCCATCCAGGAGGAACTCATTTTCAGAGGACTTCTTCAAGGTGCGGTTTTTGACAATTCTTGGTTAGGGCTTGTGCTAACTTCTTCTCTCTTTTCTTTCATGCATGGACCTTCTAATGTTCCTTCGTTTATTTTTTATCTACTTGGGGGCTTGTTGCTGGGTTTTGCTTATAAAAAGAGCCAAAACTTATGGGTTTCTACTCTAGTCCATATGTTTTACAATGCTTGGCCACTCTTATATTATTTATAAAAATTATGAAAAGGTAAGTAGGAGATGGTGCTTGCCTTTTTCAAGTTATAATGATAGACCGAGCCAATTGAGATGCTTTTCTTTGAGAATCGGGTGTGGACCGGTTGACGAATAGGCCAAAAACTAGTAGAATAGTAAGGAAACTTTATACGGAGGAAAGAAATGGATTTGGGTGATAATGAGCTAACACTGACCCCCATACCTGGGAAAAGTGGCAAGGCTTATATGGGTAGCTATCCTGATGGGAAGCGCATCTTTGTAAAAATGAACACCTCTCCAATCCTACCTGGTCTAGCTAGAGAACAAATTGCTCCACAATTATTATGGAGTCGCCGTTTGGCAGATGGGCGTGATATGTGTGCTCAAGAATGGTTGACAGGCAAGATATTGACCCCCTATGATATGAATCGTAAGCAAATCGTCAATATTTTAACCCGCCTACATCGCTCACGTCCTTTGATGACACAGTTGAGTCGGTTGGGCTATGCTATGGAAACACCTGTAGACTTACTACAGTCTTGGCAAGAAACGGCTCCAGATGCTTTGCGTAAAAATCATTTTATCAGTGAAGTGATGGCTGATTTACGTCAGACTATTCCAGGATTTAGAGAGGACTATGCGACCATTGTCCATGGAGATGTACGACATAGTAATTGGATTGAGACAGACAGTGGCTTGATTTATTTGGTAGATTGGGATTCGGTTCGCTTGACTGACCGCATGTTTGACGTGGCTCACATGCTCTGCCATTATATTCCAGAGCATCAGTGGAAGGAATGGTTGACCTACTACGGTTACAAGTACAATCAAACGGTATTGAATAAATTGTATTGGTACGGTCAATTGTCTTATTTGAGCCAGATTTCCAAGTATTATATGAACCAAGATTTAGAAAATGTCAATCGGGAGATTCATGGCTTGCGTCACTTCCGAGACAAGTATGGAAAGAGAAGATGAGAGTTAGAAATCGTAAAGGGGCGACAGAATTACTAGAGGCAAATCCCCAGTATGTGGTCCTTAATCCTTTGGAAGCCAAGGGGAAATGGCGGGATTTGTTTGGAAATGATAATCCCATTCATGTGGAAGTAGGAAGTGGAAAGGGTGCCTTTGTTTCAGGTATGGCCAAGCAAAACCCTGACATCAACTATATCGGGATTGATATTCAAAAGTCTGTTTTGAGTTACGCTTTGGACAAGGTGCTTGAAGTTGGAGTGCCTAATATCAAGCTTTTGTGGGTAGATGGTTCTGACTTGACTGATTACTTTGAAGACGGTGAGATTGATCGTTTGTATCTGAACTTTTCAGATCCTTGGCCTAAAAAACGTCATGAAAAGCGTCGTTTGACCTACAAGACCTTCTTGGATACCTTCAAACGTATCTTGCCTGAAAATGGAGAAATTCATTTCAAGACAGATAACCGTGGCTTGTTTGAGTACAGCCTAGTGAGCTTTTCTCAGTATGGCATGAAACTCAATGGTGTCTGGCTAGACTTACATGCCAGTGATTTTGAAGGCAATGTCATGACAGAATACGAGCAAAAATTCTCAAACAAGGGTCAAGTTATCTACCGAGTTGAGGCAGAATTTTAAGAAATAGCCTGAAATCAGGCTGTATAAGTGCTTTTGCTTTACATAAGTTGGCAAACGTGCTATACTAAGAGTAAGAATATGAGAAAGTGAGGCGGGGAAATATCTTCGCCTCTTGCTTATGAGGAGGTGGACGCAATCGCAACAATCGTAGAATTAGTCAGAGAAGTTGTAGAACCTGTCATCCAAGCACCTTTCGAACTCGTGGATATCGAGTATGGAAAGATTGGCAGTGACATGATTCTCAGTATTTTTGTAGATAAACCTGAAGGAATTACCTTGAACGACACGGCGGACTTGACAGAAATTATCAGTCCTGTCCTTGACACCATCAAGCCAGATCCCTTCCCAGAACAATATTTCCTAGAAATCACCAGTCCAGGCTTGGAACGTCCTTTGAAAACCAAGGATGCCGTCGCTGGAGCAGTTGGGAAATACATCCATGTCGGGCTCTACCAAGCCATCGATAAGCAAAAGGTCTTTGAAGGAACCTTGTTGGCCTTCGAAGAGGACGAGTTGACTATGGAGTATATGGACAAGACACGTAAGAAAACTGTCCAAATTCCATACAGTTTAGTATCAAAAGCACGTTTAGCAGTTAAATTATAGAAAAAGAAAGGATAGCTTTTGAGGATTCAAAAGTGAAGAAAACATGAGTAAAGAAATGCTAGAGGCCTTCCGCATTTTGGAAGAAGACAAGGGAATCAAAAAAGAAGATATCATCGACGCAGTAGTAGAGTCGCTTCGTTCCGCTTATCGCAGACGCTATGGTCAATCAGACAGCGTAGCTATTGACTTCAACGAAAAAACAGGTGACTTTACAGTCTATACTGTCCGTGAAGTTGTTGATGAAGTATTTGATAGCCGTTTGGAAATCAGCTTGAAAGATGCTCTTGCCATTAATTCAGCCTATGAACTTGGTGACAAGATCAAGTTTGAAGAAGCACCTGCTGAGTTTGGTCGTGTAGCAGCCCAATCTGCCAAGCAAACCATCATGGAAAAAATGCGCAAGCAAACACGTGCCATTACATACAATACTTACAAAGAACATGAACAAGAAATCATGTCTGGTACTGTAGAACGCTTTGACAACCGCTTTATTTATGTCAACCTTGGCAGCATCGAAGCTCAATTGTCAAAACAAGACCAAATCCCTGGAGAAGTCTTTGCTTCCCATGATCGTATCGAAGTCTATGTTTACAAGGTTGAAGACAACCCTCGTGGTGTGAATGTCTTTGTTAGCCGTAGCCACCCAGAAATGATTAAACGCTTGATGGAGCAAGAGATTCCAGAAGTTTATGACGGAACGGTTGAAATCATGAGCGTGGCTCGTGAAGCTGGTGACCGTACTAAGGTTGCCGTTCGTAGCCACAATCCAAACGTGGATGCTATCGGTACAATCGTTGGACGTGGTGGTGCTAATATCAAGAAGATTACTAGCAAGTTCCACCCAGCTCGCTACGATGCTAAGAATGACCGCATGGTACCAATCGAAGAAAATATCGACGTTATCGAGTGGGTAGCAGATCCAGCTGAATTTATCTACAATGCCATCGCTCCTGCTGAAGTTGACCAAGTTATCTTTGACGAAAACGACAGCAAACGTGCCTTGGTGGTTGTTCCTGATAACAAGCTTTCTCTTGCCATCGGTCGTCGTGGGCAAAACGTTCGCTTGGCAGCTCATTTGACTGGTTACCGTATCGATATCAAGTCTGCTAGTGAATTTGAAGCCATGGAAGAAGCGGCTCCAGTAGAGTTGGAAGCAGAAAACGATACTGTAGAAGAATAAAAGCTGCTAGAGGAGGGAAAGATGAAAACAAGAAAAATCCCTTTGCGCAAGTCGGTTGTCTCTAATGAAGTGATTGATAAGCGTGATTTGCTCCGTATTGTCAAAAACAAGGAAGGACAAGTCTTTATCGATCCGACAGGCAAGGCCAATGGCCGCGGCGCTTATATCAAGCTAGACAATGCAGAAGCCCTAGAGGCGAAAAAGAAGAAGGTCTTTAACCGCAGCTTTAGTATGGAAGTGGAAGAAAGCTTTTATGACGAGTTGATCGCTTATGTGGATCACAAAGTGAAAAGAAGAGAGTTAGGACTTGAATAAGCAAAAGATAAGCAATCTCTTGGGACTTGCTCAGCGAGCAGGGCGGATCATATCGGGTGAAGAATTGGTGGTCAAGGCCATTCAAGACGGCAAGGCCAAGTTGATCTTTCTAGCCCATGATGCTGGACCCAATCTGACCAAGAAGATTCAAGATAAAAGTCACTATTATCAAGTAGAAATTGTAACCGTGTTTTCAACACTGGAATTAAGCATAGCAGTCGGAAAATCGAGAAAGGTTTTGGCTGTGACAGATGCTGGATTTACAAAGAAAATGAGGTCTCTTATGGAATAGAAGAGGAGGACATGATTTGTCTAAGAAAAGATTGTACGAAATCGCAAAAGAACTTGGAAAAGAAAGCAAAGAAGTTGTAGCGCGTGCAAAAGAGTTGGGCTTGGATGTGAAAAGCCACTCATCAAGTGTGGAAGAAGCTGTCGCTGCAAAAATCGCTGCCAGCTTTAAGCCTGCTGCTCCGAAAGCAGAAGCAAAACCTGCAGCACCAAAAGCAAGTGCAGAAAAGAAAGCCGAAAAAGAGCCAGATAAACCAGCTGTAGCCAAGGAAGAGGCAAAAGCTGCTGAGCCAGTTGCTCCTAAAACAGAAAAAGCAGCAGCTAAACCGCAAAGCCGTAATTTCAAGGCTGAGCGTGAGGCCCGTGCTAAAGAGCAGGCAGAGCGACGCAAGCAAAATAAGGGCAATAACCGTGACCAACAACAAAACGGAAACCGTCAGAAAAACGACGGTCGTAATGGCGGAAAACAAGGTCAAGGTAACCGCGACAATCGTCGCTTTAATGACCAAGCTAAGAAACAGCAAGGTCAGCAAAATCGTGGAAACGATCGCCGTCAACAAGAGGACAAACGTCCAAATCAAGCGGCTCCACGCATTGACTTTAAAGCTCGTGCAGCAGCATTGAAAGCAGAGCAAAATGCAGAGTATGCCCGTTCAAGCGAGGAACGCTTCAAGCAGTATCAGGCTGCTAAAGAAGCCTTGGCCCAAGCAAACAAACGCAAGGAGCCAGAGGAAATCTTTGAAGAAGCGGCTAAGTTAGCTGAACAAGCGCAACAAGCACAGCAAGTTCAAGCAGTGGTTGAAGTCGTCCCTGAGAAAAAAGAACCTGCAGTGGATACACGTCGTAAAAAACAAGCTCGACCAGACAAAAATCGTGACGATTATGATCACGAAGAAGATGGTCCTAGAAAACAACAAAAGAATCGAAGTAGTCAAAATCAAGTGAGAAATCAAAAGAATAGTAACTGGAATAACAACAAGAAGAACAAAAAAGGCAATAACAAGAACAATCGTAATCAGGCTCCAAAACCTGTTACAGAGCGCAAATTCCATGAATTGCCAACAGAATTTGAATATACAGATGGTATGACTGTTGCGGAAATCGCAAAACGTATCAAACGTGAACCAGCTGAAATCGTTAAGAAACTTTTCATGATGGGTGTCATGGCCACACAAAACCAATCCTTGGATGGGGAAACAATTGAACTCCTCATGGTGGATTATGGTATCGAAGCCAAACAAAAGGTTGAAGTGGATAATGCCGACATCGAACGTTTCTTTGTCGAAGATGGTTATCTCAATGAAGATGAATTGGTTGAGCGTCCACCAGTTGTAACCATCATGGGACACGTTGACCATGGTAAAACAACCCTCTTGGATACTCTTCGTAACTCTCGTGTTGCGACAGGTGAAGCAGGTGGTATCACTCAGCATATCGGTGCCTACCAAATCGTGGAAAACGGCAAGAAGATTACCTTCCTTGATACACCAGGACACGCGGCCTTTACGTCTATGCGTGCGCGTGGTGCGTCTGTTACTGATATTACCATCTTGGTTGTAGCGGCCGACGACGGGGTTATGCCTCAGACAATTGAAGCCATCAACCACTCAAAAGCGGCCAACGTTCCAATTATCGTAGCTATCAACAAGATTGATAAACCAGGTGCCAACCCAGAACGTGTTATTGGTGAATTGGCAGAGCATGGTGTTATGTCAACAGCTTGGGGTGGAGATTCTGAATTTGTTGAAATCTCAGCTAAATTCAACCAAAACATCGAAGAATTGTTGGAAACAGTCCTTCTTGTAGCTGAAATCCAAGAACTTAAGGCAGACCCAACAGTTCGTGCGATTGGTACAGTTATCGAAGCTCGCTTGGATAAAGGAAAAGGTGCGGTCGCAACCCTTCTTGTTCAACAAGGTACCTTGAATGTCCAAGACCCAATCGTTGTCGGAAATACCTTCGGTCGTGTCCGTGCTATGACCAATGACCTTGGTCGTCGTGTTAAAGTTGCTGGACCATCAACACCAGTTTCTATCACAGGTTTGAACGAAGCACCAATGGCGGGTGACCACTTTGCCGTTTATGAAGATGAAAAATCTGCGCGTGCAGCAGGTGAAGAGCGTGCCAAACGTGCCCTCATGAAACAACGCCAAGCTACTCAACGTGTCAGCCTTGAAAACCTCTTTGATACGCTTAAAGCTGGTGAACTCAAATCAGTTAACGTTATCATCAAGGCCGACGTACAAGGTTCTGTTGAAGCCCTTTCTGCCTCACTTCAAAAGATCGATGTGGAAGGTGTGAAAGTGACCATTGTTCACTCAGCAGTCGGTGCTATCAACGAATCTGACGTGACCCTTGCCGAAGCTTCAAATGCCTTTATCGTTGGTTTCAACGTACGCCCTACACCACAAGCTCGTCAACAAGCAGAAGCTGACGATGTGGAAATCCGTCTCCACAGCATTATCTATAAAGTTATCGAAGAGATGGAAGAAGCTATGAAAGGGATGCTTGACCCAGAATTTGAAGAAAAAGTTATTGGTGAAGCAGTTATCCGTGAAACCTTCAAAGTGTCTAAAGTGGGAACTATCGGTGGATTCATGGTTATCAATGGTAAGGTTACCCGTGACTCTAAGGTCCGTGTTATCCGTGACGGTGTTGTTATCTATGATGGCGAACTCGCAAGCTTGAAACACTACAAAGACGACGTTAAAGAAGTGACAAACGGTCGTGAAGGTGGATTGATGATTGATGGCTACAATGATATCAAGACTGATGATGTGATTGAGGCATATGTCATGGAAGAAATCAAACGATAATAGAGAAACGATAGCCAATTTGACTCGTCGTCAACAGCGCCTTGATGAACCTCAGTTCTATCTAAGGCTTGTTTCCTAGATTCAAATGGCTCTAGTTCCTCTATCTAATAAAAATAGCTAGGTCTGCTGGCCTAGCTTTTGGTTCAAAGTAGAGAAAGGAATAACATGGCAAATCATTTCCGTACGGATCGTGTGGGCATGGAAATCAAGCGTGAAGTCAATGAGATTTTGCAAAAGAAAGTCCGTGATCCGCGTGTCCAAGGTGTGACCATCACAGATGTTCAGATGCTGGGTGACTTGTCTGTTGCCAAGGTTTACTACACCATTTTGAGTAACCTTGCTTCAGATAATCAAAAAGCTCAAATTGGGCTTGAAAAAGCAACTGGTACAATCAAACGTGAACTTGGTCGCAATTTGAAATTGTACAAAATCCCAGATTTGACCTTCGTCAAAGACGAATCCATCGAATATGGAAACAAGATTGACGAAATGCTACGCAATCTGGATAAGAACTAAAGAAGAGGGGCAACCCTCTTTTTTGGTGGGGAAAAAGGCAATAAAACATGCTGGGAAATCTTTCTAGACTTAAACATTATTAAAAAGCTTTATAAAATTTAGCTTGTATAATAGTATAGGAATTAGAAAGAGTAAATTTCACAGAAATGGCCAGCAAGACTGGTATCGTCAATATTTTAAAGTGTAGTTAAACGAGGAAAGATAATATGGGGCCTATCAAAGCTTTTGCTAAAATTTATGGGAATTACTTTTTGACCGTGCAAGGTGTAAAAGTAATGAAAACGATAAAGAAAGATGATAATGTTGTTGTCGGTCTGGGGAAACTCTTTATTGCAGACAAGCTGATGGATACGGCTCGGTGGCTCATCAAGCCAGAGGAGAGAGAATGAAATTTTTTTGGGGTCTTCTTGCCATTATTTTTATCAAACCGATTATTGGAATTGTGAAATTCCTGTGGATGATCATCTCTTTTGCATTCCAATTATTATTTTACAAGCTATTATTTAAGCTATTGGATTGGCTCTTTAAACTTTTTTAGGCCGTAATTCATATTTCAGAGAACTAGCAAGTCTTGTACTGCTAGTTTTTTAATCTCTTTCTATATGGTATAATATAAGCAGTAAAATCATTTTAGAAGATTCAGTGGAGGTCGTCATGGACAATATCATCGATGTGTCAATTCCTGTTGCAGAAGTGGTGGATAAGCATCCAGAAGTCTTGGAAATCCTTGTGGAGTTGGGTTTTAAACCTCTAGCCAATCCCTTGATGCGTAATACTGTCGGTCGCAAAGTATCGCTCAAACAGGGTTCTAAGCTAGAAGGAACTCCTATGGACAAGATTGTCCGCACGTTGGAAGCAAATGGCTACGAAGTGATTGGATTAGACTAATGGCAGATGAACGGATTCATGTCCTACGGGATATTTTGTTAGAATTGCACAATGGCGCCTCTCCTGAGTCAGTTCAAGAGCGCTTTGATGCAACCTTTACAGGTGTATCGGCCATTGAGATTTCCCTTATGGAACACGAGCTGATGAACTCAGACTCAGGTGTCACCTTTGAAGATGTCATGGAGCTCTGTGATGTTCATGCCAATCTTTTTAAAAATGCTGTTAAGGGTGTCGAAGTAGCGGATACCGAGCACCCAGGTCACCCAGTTCGCGTCTTCAAGGATGAAAATCTGGCTCTCCGCGCTGCCTTGATTCGCATTCGGAGATTGTTAGATACCTATGAGTCGATGGAAGACGAGGAAATGCTTGCGGAAATGCGCAAAGGCTTGGTTCGTCAGATGGGCCTTTTGGGTCAATTTGACATCCACTACCAGCGCAAGGAAGAACTCTTCTTTCCTATCATGGAGCGCTATGGACACGATTCACCTCCTAAAGTTATGTGGGGAGTGGATGACCAGATTAGGGAACTCTTTCAAACAGCTTTAGCGACAGCCAAGTCACTACCAGAAGTGTCTATTGGCAGTGTAAAAGAAGATTTTGAAGCTTTTGCGACAGAGTTTGAAAGTATGATTTTCAAGGAAGAGTCCATCCTCCTCATGATTCTCCTTGAGTCCTTTACCCAGGATGATTGGCTTCAGATTGCGGAGGAGAGCGATTCCTACGGCTATGCTATCATCCGTCCGTCTGAGAAATGGGTACCAGAACGTCAAAGCTTTGTTGAGGAAAAGAGCGCAGAGGAGCCTATTCAGCTAGAAACGGCAGAGGGGCAAGTTCAGCAAGTTATCGATACGCCAGAAGGTCAGTTTACCATTACCTTTACCCCTAAGGAAAAGGAAGCAGTGCTGGACCGCCATAGTCAACAGGCCTTTGGCAATGGCTATCTTTCAGTCGAGCAGGCTAACCTAATCCTCAATCACCTCCCTATGGAGATCACCTTTGTCAATAAAGACGACATTTTCCAGTATTACAATGACAATGCGCCAGCTGATGAGATGATTTTCAAACGGACCCCGTCCCAAGTCGGACGCAATATCGAACTTTGCCATCCGCCTAAGTACTTGGACAAGGTCAAAACTATCATGAAGGGTCTTCGTGAAGGTGTCAAGGACAAGTATGAGATGTGGTTCAAGTCTGAGTCGCGAGACAAGTTTGTCCACATCACCTATGCCGCAGTACACGATGAAAACGGGGAATTCCAAGGTGTGCTGGAATACGTTCAGGATATCCAGCCCTACCGAGAGATTGATACGGACTATTTCCGTGGACTAGAATAAGGAGAAAAAATGAGTTACGAACAAGAATTTATGAAGGAATTTGAAGCTTGGGTCAATACCCAGATTATGATTAACGACATGGCGCACAAGGAAAGCCAAAAAGTCTACGAAGAGGACCAAGACGAGCGTGCCAAAGATGCTATGATTCGCTACGAAAGTCGCTTGGATGCTTATCAGTTCTTGCTTGGAAAATTTGAAAACTTCAAAGCAGGCAAGGGATTCCATGATTTGCCAGAAGGCTTGTTTGGTGAGCGGAATTATTAATTGATTAGATAAAAAAGTGCAGTTGTAAGAACCGCACTTTTTATTTTATACGTGGTGTGTATGTTTGGTAATCCATTGTTCCATTTTGATGTTCAACCAAAATGAATAAATTCCAAGCGTGATGATACAGAGTAAGAACCATTTAATCCAGTTTCCAAATAACTGGGCACCTGTACCGTCAAAGTAGAGGCGATGTCCGTCAATGACGGTATGTTTGATTTTCCAATTTTGCATGAGACAAACAGCCCATGGGGTTGCTATTCCTAAGGTAAGGACAATAATGATGAATGATAAAATGGAGTAACCAATATAACTCAAGAGTCCACCATCAAAGTAACTTTCAGTATTCATAAATTCATCTCCGTCAGCTTTTAGTGTGAATCAGCTTTGCACATTGAGGTAAATTTTATCAATTTGTTAAACCATTGTCAATTTTTTCTAGGAGTCTGGAAAAACTGATTTTTATTCTAATTATATTTCATTTCTTGATTTTTTACTAAAATCTTGATAGAATATTTATATTAAATCCTTGTCAGAGCAGGGGTTTTTTATTGAAAGGATTTTATCATGTCAAAGAAACTCAATCGTAAAAAACAATTACGAAATAGCCTCCGTCGCGCAGGTGCCTTTTCAAGTACTGTGACTAAGGTTGTAGAAGAGACAAAGAAGGTCGTGAAACGTGCAGAGCAGTCAGCGAGCGAAGCTGGTAAGGCTGTTTCTAAAAAAGTTGAACAAGCAGTAGAAGCTACCAAAGAGCAAGCTCAAAAAGTATCCAATTCTGTAGAAGATTTTGCAGCAAACTTGGGTGGACTTCCACTTGATCGTGCCAAAACTTTCTATGATGAAGGAATTAAGTCTGCGTCAGATTTCAAAAACTGGACTGAAAAAGAACTCCTTGCCTTAAAAGGAATCGGCCCAGCTACTATTAAGAAATTGAAAGAAAATGGCATCAAGTTCAAGTAATCTGTCTTGTGCCTTGCATTTCCGAAAAAATCTTGCTACAATAGAGCCATTAGAGGTGTTTTGAATCCCGCATTTTACAGAAAGTGGCGGTGCTGAGAAGTCCACAAATGTGTCAAAACTAGTTGCTAATGGATGAAAAATTGAAATAAAAGTGTCTTTTTATTTTAAAGACGAGAGTTGCGGGCAACTGCCCGAAATTGGGTGGTACCGCGGATAAATACATTCGTCCCTGTCATGTAGATGGCAGGGCTTTTCTTTTGCGTCTTAGTAAAAGGAGGTTGTTATGAAGCAATCTTTTAAAACAAGTAAACTCTACTATGGCTTTCCTATCTTCATTTTGGGGTATCAGGATCAGAATTTTGAACACAATATTACGACCTGCAGTTCCTCTTATAGCTTGAGAGATTGGCTAGTCATCGGTGTCGGAGCTGAGGAAAATGCGGCTGAGCAAATCAAGCATTACCAGAAGTTTACTGTGAATATTCCTGATGAAAATCTCATGCTCGAGATGGAGCAGGCTGGTTTTATCAGTCATCGAGAAAAATTGAAACACCTGGGACTAGACTACGAGATTTCTGACCAGACTCAATCTCCGATTTTAGAGGCCTGTCCAGTCGTGTTAGAATGTCAAGTTGATAGAATTATCGAGGAAGATGGAATCTGTCATATCTTTGCCAAGATTATCGAGCGACTTGCTGATCCAGATCTCTTGGATGAGAAAGGGCATTTTAAAAATGACCGTTTTTCACCGACTTACTTTATGGGGGACGGTCACCAGCGCGTTTATCGCTATTTAGATAACCGTGTTGACCCTATGGGGAGCTTCATAAAGAAAGCGAGGAAGAAGGATGTCAAGAGTTGAATTACCAGAACAATTAGAAACCGAACGACTCGTACTACGAGTTCGTACAGTGGCAGATGCTGAGGATATCCATACCTACGCTAGTCTCCCAGAGGTCGCCTATCTAGCAGGCTTTCCGCCTGTCAAGACCTTGGAAGATGAGATTTATTATCTGGAGCATATTCTTCCAGAACGCAATCAAAAGGGAAATCTTCCAGCTGGCTATGGGATTGTCGTCAAAGGAACTGATAAAGTCATTGGTTCTGTTGACTTCAATCACCGTCACGAAGATGATGTTCTTGAGCTCGGCTATACCTTGCACCCAGACTATTGGGGCAGAGGCTATGTACCAGAAGCAGCGCGTGCCTTGATTGATCTAGCTTTTAAAGAACTTGGTCTTCACAAGATTGAACTAACTTGCTTTGGATATAACCTTCAAAGCCAACGAGTCGCAGAGAAACTTGGATTTACCCTTGAAGCTCGCATAAGAGACCGCAAAGATGCTCAAGGGAACCGCTGTGACAGTCTGATATATGGTTTGCTGAGGAGTGAGTGGGAGGTAATTTGATGCATCTTTTCATCATTGGGGCTCCGGCTTCAGGAAAAATGACGATTGGTCAAGAACTATCTCGACTGACGGATTCTACCCTCTTTTATAACCATCAAGCCATCGATTTTGCACTAGAAATCTATCAGGACTATACAGAGGAAATGTGGGAATTTGTTCGTGGAATTACCTTTTCTTTCCTTGGAGCTAGCGCTAGAAATCAGAGATATGTGATTTTAACAGACGTAATTGATTTTTCAAATCAGTACCAGCTACTGTATTTGAAGCAAATTCAGGATTTGTTGGATGACTATCATCAAGAGATTCTGTTTGTGGAGTTGGAAACAAGTCTTGAGGAGCGCTTACATCGAAATCGAACGGAGAATCGATTAAAGCACAAACCCTTAAAACGACATATTGAGGTATCTGAAAGAGAAATTTTAGAGACAGCTGAAACACTTCAATTAAATTCTCAAATCCAACCGAATGAGCTACACCACTACCTTAAAATAAATAATACGAATCTGTCTGCAGAAGAAGTTGCTAAGCAGATTCAAGATAAAATGAATACAATAGAGAAAGGACACACACATGTCTAAATAACTTCCACCTAAATCCAATCCATCCTATGTTTAGGCTGGTCGTTAACAAAACAACTTTAAGAAGACGGTTCAATAGCTTCCGCCTTATTCAATCATGACTCCTTTCACCAAATGTTAATGGTACACTTCACCTTGGTCACGCTTGGGGTACAACCTTCAAAGTAAACGAATCACAAAGAAGCTTAGATTCCCGTTCAAGCCTGTATCCGAGGTCGTAAGAATATCCAATAGAGGTAGAGTTTGATCTATTGAAGAATGAGTTAGAGGAGAAAATAGATGGCTAAAAAGAAAAATAGAAAAAAAGAATTAAAACGCCAGCAAAAGTTGGATATCAAAGTTATTTCTGAAGAAGAGGCTGCTTGGACAGAAATCATGGCCAAAAATCCAACTTTTGTAGAACGTCGGACTATTCAAAATTTCGATGAACTGCATACAGCAGTGATGCAATATGCTGATGAACACGGAGAGTATCCAGATGTTCAGCTAATCAATTACCAACTGAAAAATAGGATTTTTGATTGGAATCAGGATCATGCTTTATTTAGAGAAGCTATGCACACTCCAAATACACAGAAGCGAAATAAACTGTTAAAGCAAGTTTTAAAGATCAATCCAGATTATTTTGCGGCTGATTTTCACTTGTTCTTATCCGAGGTTGAAAGTTTTGATTTGTCAACTTTTAAAAAAGTATTGGATTTTGAAATTCTAGTTTTAGAAAAATGGAAAATAAATGGATACAATAGTTGGAATTATTTTGAAGCACGCCCTATCCTGTCTGCTCTGATGTTTCTGATTGAATATTATATGACAGAAAAAATTTATTTTAAGGCTTTGGAATTGGTTAACTTATACTTAAGTAAGCGACCAGAACGTTTTCCTCCTAATTTTGTCTTCTGTATGCTTTCCTTGTATCATATTACCGGTCAGGAACTAAAGGTTGAGCGCTTCTACCGTGAAGAATTAAATAAAGGGAAACGGGACGATACCATTCTTATTCATGCCATCATCTCTGCTTTTTCTCAAGGAAAAATTGAGGAAGCCAGTCAGCTATTTGCAAAATTAGTGGAAATCAATGATGAAGCTGTTGAATTCTTTATAGAGGAAGATTGGCAATTCAAAGTTATAGACATTGAAGAACAAGAATGTTATTGTCCAAATTCAGTTGAATCGCTACAAGCTAGTTTGTATCCTCTGCTTGACTATTTACAAGAAAATATTATCTTAACAGAATTTTTAACAAAAGAAGCCAAGAAATTCCGTCGTAAACCAGTATTTTCGAATCATTCCAGTGTGTTAAGAAATCTATCCCAGGTTACAGACTGGTACTCCTTTATGAGCGAGGAAAAAATGAAGGGAATCCGGATGGATCTTGTTCGCATCTTTGTTGAAAATGGGATTCGTACATCTTCAGATTTCAAAAAATGGACTGAAAAAGAAGTTCTCGCTTTGAAGGGAATTGGTCCCGTAACCGTTAAAAAGCTGAAAGAAAACGGTATAAAATTTAAAAACGAGAAGTAATTGTTTACTGAAGGGAGGAGGTGAAATTGTCTTGAATGAAATTTCTAATTTCATCCTGTATACTACACCAAATGGCGACGTTCAGCTAGATATCCTTTTACAAGATGAAAATCTTTGGTTGACTCAAAAAAGTCTTGCAGAGCTCTTTGGAGTTGAACGAAGTGTCATTACAAAGCACTTAAAAAACATTTATGATAGTGGTGAGTTGGATAAGGTATCAACTTGTGCAAAATTTGCACAGGTTCAACAAGAGGGAAATAGAACTGTTCGGCGTGAACTTGAATATTACAATCTGGATGCTATCATTTCAGTTGGCTATCGCGTAAATTCCAGCAAGGCTACTCAATTTAGAATTTGGGCAACCAAGACTTTGAAAGAATTTATCATCAAAGGTTTTGTTTTGGATGATGAACGCTTGAAACAAGGACAGACAGTTTTCGGACAAGATTATTTCCGTGAACTTTTAGAACGAATTCGCTCTATTCGTTCTAGCGAGCGCCGAATCTATCAACAAATCACGGATATCTTTGCTGAATGTGCCATAGATTATGATCGAAACTCAGATATTACTAAAAATTTCTATGCCATGGTGCAAAATAAATTTCATTATGCAATTACTGGAAGTACGGCTGCAGAAATTATCTATCAGCAAGCCGATGCAAGTAAAGAAAAAATGGGATTAACTACTTGGAAGAATGCACCTGATGGACGAGTGCTCAAATCAGATGTAACGGTTGCTAAAAACTATCTGCAAGAAAAAGAAATTCGACAACTAGAGCGAACTGTTACAGCCTATTTTGATTATATCGAGGGTTTGGTTGAGCGCCGTAATACGTTTACAATGCGAGGATTGGCAGATAGTATTGATCGTTTTCTATCTTTTAATGAGTACGAAATTTTAGAAGGAAAAGGAAGTATTTCCAAGAAACAAGCAGACTCAAAAGCCATTCAGGAGTATGAAAAATTTAACCGAACTCAAAAAATTCTATCGGACTTTGATAAACATATTATGAAGATAATGAGAGAAAGTTAATGTAAAATTTTCATCGTTTCTTTGCTTATAGAAGATAATGAGAAAAACAAGATGAGTTGAATCAAAGCCTATCTTCTACATACTAATTTTATTTAAAGATATTAACTAGAAAGGACACACACATGTCTAAAGAACTTTCACCTAAATACAATCCAGCCGAGGTTGAGGCTGGTCGTTACCAAAAATGGCTTGATGCTGATGTTTTCAAGACTTCAGGCGATAAAAAGGCTAAGCCTTATTCTATCGTCATTCCACCACCAAACGTAACTGGTAAACTCCACCTTGGTCACGCATGGGATACGACTTTACAGGATATCATCATCCGTCAGAAACGTATGCAAGGTTTTGACACGCTTTGGCTTCCAGGAATGGACCATGCGGGGATTGCCACTCAAGCTAAGGTTGAGGAGCGCTTGCGTGGAGAAGGTATTACGCGTTACGACCTGGGTCGTGAAAAATTCCTTGATAAAGTTTGGGAATGGAAAGACGAGTATGCCACTACCATCAAGGAACAATGGGGAAAGATGGGGCTCTCTGTAGACTACTCTCGCGAGCGTTTCACCCTTGATGAAGGTTTGTCAAAAGCTGTTCGCAAGGTTTTTGTGGACCTTTACAAGAAAGGCTGGATCTACCGTGGTGAGTTTATCATCAACTGGGACCCAGCAGCTCGTACAGCCCTTTCTGATATCGAGGTGATTCACAAGGATGTCGAAGGTGCCTTCTATCACATGAACTACATGCTAGAAGACGGTTCCCGCGCCCTTGAAGTTGCGACAACTCGTCCTGAGACCATGTTTGGGGACGTTGCGGTTGCGGTTAATCCAGAAGACCCACGCTACAAGGACTTGATTGGTAAAAATGTCATCCTTCCAATCGCTAATAAACTCATCCCAATCGTTGGAGATGAGCACGCAGATCCTGAGTTTGGTACTGGTGTCGTGAAAATCACACCTGCCCACGATCCAAACGACTTCTTGGTTGGTCAACGCCATAACTTGCCACAAGTCAATGTCATGAACGATGACGGAACCATGAATGACTTGGCTTTCGAATTTGCAGGCATGGACCGTTTTGAAGCTCGTAAGGCAGTCGTTGCTAAGCTGGAAGAAATCGGCGCCCTCGTTAAAATCGAAAAACGTGTCCACAGTGTTGGTCACTCAGAGCGTACAGGTGTTGTGGTTGAACCACGCTTGTCTACTCAATGGTTCGTTAAGATGGACCAATTGGCTAAGAATGCTATTGCCAACCAAGACACAGAGGACAAGGTAGAATTCTACCCACCTCGTTTCAACGATACCTTCCTCCAATGGATGGAAAATGTTCACGACTGGGTAATCTCTCGTCAGCTCTGGTGGGGTCACCAAATCCCTGCTTGGTACAATGCTGAGGGTGAAATATATGTCGGCGAAGAAGCTCCAGAAGGCGACGGTTGGACTCAGGACGAAGACGTCTTGGATACTTGGTTCAGTTCTGCCCTTTGGCCATTCTCAACCATGGGCTGGCCAGATGTCGACTCAGAAGACTTCAAACGTTACTTCCCAACTTCAACCTTGGTAACAGGTTACGATATTATCTTCTTCTGGGTGTCTCGTATGATCTTCCAATCTTTGGAATTCACAGGTCGTCAGCCATTCCAAAACGTTCTGATCCACGGTCTTATTCGTGACGAGCAAGGACGTAAGATGTCTAAATCTCTCGGTAACGGGATTGACCCGATGGATGTCATCGAAAAATACGGCGCTGATGCTCTTCGTTGGTTTCTTTCAAACGGTTCTGCACCAGGGCAAGACGTCCGCTTCTCTTACGAGAAAATGGATGCTTCATGGAACTTCATTAATAAAATCTGGAACATCTCTCGCTACATCCTCATGAACAATGAAGGCTTGACCCTTGAGCAAGCAACTGCTAATGTGGAAAAAGTTGCCAACAAGGAAGCTGGAAATGTCACAGACCGCTGGATTCTCCACAACCTCAATGAAACTATCGGAAAAGCTACTGCCAACTTTGACAAGTTTGAGTTTGGTGTCGCTGGACATATCCTCTACAACTTCATCTGGGATGAGTTTGCGGACTGGTATGTTGAGTTGACTAAGGAAGTCCTTTATAGTGATAATGAAGAAGAGAAAGTTATCACACGTTCTGTTCTCCTTTATACTTTGGACAAGATCCTTCGTCTCCTTCACCCAATCATGCCATTCGTGACAGAGGAAATCTTTGGACAAATCTCAGAAGGTTCTATCGTTACAGCAGAATACCCAACTGTCAATCCAGCCTTTGAAGACCTTATTGCTCACACTGGTGTAGAAAGCCTCAAAGACTTGATTCGTGCAGTACGTAATGCGCGTGCGGAAGTAAACGTAGCACCAAGCAAACCTATCACCATCCTTGTTAAGACAAGCGATAGCGACTTGGAAGCCTTCTTTAACAGCAATGTCAACTACATCAAACGCTTCACAAATCCAGAACACTTGGAAATCGCATCAACTATTCCTGCACCTGAACTCGCTATGTCATGCGTCATCACAGGAGCAGAAATCTACTTGCCACTGGCAGACCTCCTCAATGTCGAAGAAGAACTCGCTCGTCTCGACAAGGAACTGGCCAAATGGCAAAAAGAACTGGACATGGTCGGTAAGAAGCTCTCTAACGAACGCTTCGTAGCCAACGCTAAACCAGAAGTCGTCCAAAAAGAACGCGACAAACAAGCCGACTACCAAGCTAAGTACGACGCGACCGTCGCACGTATTGATGAGATGAAGAAACTCGTTAAATAAACATAGAAACACGGTGATGAGCCGTGTTTTTTGGTATAATGAAATCAATATCTATTGATGGAGAAAGTGATGTCTAAACACCCTCATTATGAATTGTTAAATTTAATTGGCTATGGTCTTGCTAAGTTTGACAAGCTTTTTATAAAAGAATTTCAATGTTCTAGTAAGTCGGAGTTTTATCGCTATGTGGTTTCTTTGGGAATTGCTGAAACAACTGGAGTTGTAAAGAATAGAATGGATTTATTTGATCCTTATTTTGACAATAATCGAAAAGGTTGGTGGCAGAAAGCTGAAGTTTACCGTTTTCGTAAAGATTTAATTGATATGATGTTTGGGAATGAAGATGTTCATAGTTATGCTGAAATAGTAAAAATGTTACTTTCCAGTGAAGGAAAGGAAACAGGCATTACTACCATTGAAAAGCCAATCATTCGAACTAAATTCAAACGTCTACAGGAAACTGGGATGGAGGCAGAAAATTATTTTATCCTTCATTTTGATAAAGAAGAAAAATTCCAAGGTGGACAGTTAACCGATGCTCGTCTTTATGGTGATGGATATGATTTCCAAGTAGATGTTCAAGAACATTCATACCTTGCTGAAGTAAAAGGTATCCGAAAATCTAAGGGGCGTGTGCGTTTAACTTCAAAAGAATTTGAAAAGGCCAAAGAGTTTCAATCGGATTTTATTTTATCCTTAGTTACCAATCTAGACGATATTCCAAAGTTAGTGTTAGTCGATAATCCATTAAAACATTTTGAGTTTAAAAAGAATATTATCAAAAATGAAATTATTGAATACAGAAGCTTAGAAGATTTGTATTAGTTCCCCTTAACCTTTGACTATTCCGCAAAATTATCGTAAAATAAAGAGTAAATGATAAAATGAGGTCAGAGTCTGTTCGCTCTGGCGATAGTAGTATAAATGAGGAGAAACGCTTTGGAATTAGAAGTATTTGCTGGGCAAGAAAAAAGTGAACTATCTATGATTGAGGTAGCGCGTGCTATCTTGGAACTTCGTGGTCGCGATCACGAGATGCATTTTAGCGATCTTGTAAACGAAATTCAAAACTACCTTGGAACATCAAACAGCGATATCCGCGAAGCTTTGCCTTTGTTCTACACAGAGTTGAACTTTGACGGTAGCTTCATCTCACTTGGAGACAATAAATGGGGTCTTCGTTCATGGTATGGTGTGGACGAAATCGACGAAGAAATCATCGCTCTTGAAGAAAATGACGACGATGAAGTGGCACCAAAAGCTAAGAAAAAACGTGTCAATGCCTTCATGGATGGTGATTCAGATGCCATTGACTACAATGCGGATGATCCAGAAGACGAAGATGCATACGAAGCAGATCCAGCTCTTTCATACGATGACGAAAATCCAGATGATGAGAAAAATGAAGTGGAAGCTTACGATGCAGAAATCAACGAAATCGCCCCAGATGACTTGGGTGAAGACGTGGATCTCAACGAAGAAGACGACGAGTTTTCAGATGATGATACTGAAAATATCGAGGAATAAAAGTTAGCTATTGACAATTATCCTATTTTTAGGTATCATATTGTTCGGGCACCTCTTTTAGAGGTCGGAGCTCCCTAGTTCTTAGGGAGCTATTTTTGTTTTTTCAAGAAGTTATCTTCTTGTATTTTAGTTGTGGATCTGGCGCAGTCGTCCCAGATTATCTTATTAGTAGGGTCTTGTTTTCTATGTCCCCTCGTAGTCAACAAGGCCTTGAGCATTTTAGAAAGAGGAATCTATGTCAACGAAATATATTTTTGTAACTGGTGGTGTGGTATCGTCTATTGGGAAAGGGATTGTGGCAGCAAGTCTGGGCCGTCTCTTGAAAAATCGTGGTCTCAAAGTAACGATTCAAAAATTTGACCCTTATATCAATATTGATCCGGGAACTATGAGCCCTTACCAGCACGGAGAAGTATTTGTGACAGATGATGGGGCTGAGACTGATTTGGACTTGGGCCACTATGAACGTTTCATCGATATCAATCTTAACAAATATTCCAACGTTACAACTGGTAAAATCTACAGTGAAGTTCTTCGTAAGGAACGTCGTGGAGAATACCTTGGGGCAACTGTTCAAGTCATTCCTCATATCACAGATGCTTTGAAAGAAAAAATCAAGCGTGCCGCTCTAACGACCGATTCTGATGTCATTATCACAGAGGTTGGTGGAACTGTTGGGGATATCGAGTCCTTGCCATTCCTAGAGGCCCTTCGTCAGATGAAAGCAGATGTTGGTGCGGATAATGTCATGTACATCCACACAACTCTGCTTCCATACCTCAAGGCTGCTGGTGAAATGAAGACCAAACCAACTCAACACTCTGTCAAAGAATTGCGTGGCTTGGGAATTCAACCAAATATGTTGGTTATTCGTACAGAGCAACCAGCTGGTCAAGGAATTAAAAACAAACTGGCCCAGTTCTGTGATGTAGCACCAGAAGCTGTTATCGAATCATTGGATGTTGAACATCTTTACCAAATTCCATTGAACTTGCAGGCGCAAGGTATGGACCAAATTGTCTGTGACCATTTGAAATTAGACGCACCAGTAGCGGATATGACAGAGTGGTCAGCTATGGTGTACAAGGTTATGAACCTTAAGAAACAAGTTAAGATTTCCCTTGTCGGTAAGTATGTGGAGTTGCAAGATGCCTACATCTCAGTGGTTGAAGCCTTGAAACACTCTGGTTATGTCAACGACGCAGAAGTTAAAATCAATTGGATCAATGCCAATGATGTGACAGCAGAGAATGTGGCAGAACTCTTGTCTGATGCGGACGGAATCATCGTACCAGGTGGTTTTGGTCAACGTGGTACGGAAGGGAAAATCCAAGCCATCCGCTATGCGCGTGAGAATGATGTTCCAATGTTGGGAGTCTGCTTGGGAATGCAGTTGACATGTATCGAGTTTGCTCGTCACGTTTTAGGACTCGAAGGTGCCAATTCAGCAGAACTTGCACCGGAAACAAAATATCCTATCATTGATATCATGCGTGATCAGATTGATGTTGAGGATATGGGGGGAACCCTTCGTTTGGGACTTTACCCATCTAAGTTGAAACGTGGCTCTAAGGCAGCAGCTGCTTATCACAATCAAGAAGTGGTGCAACGTCGTCACCGTCATCGTTATGAGTTTAACAATGCCTTCCGTGAGCAGTTTGAGGAAGCAGGCTTTGTCTTCTCAGGTGTTTCTCCAGACAATCGTTTGGTCGAAATTGTGGAAATTCCTGAAAATAAATTCTTTGTAGCGTGTCAGTATCACCCTGAACTTTCCAGCCGTCCAAACCGCCCAGAAGAACTCTACACTGCTTTTGTCACTGCAGCAGTTGAGAACAGTAATTAGCATAATCAGAACCTTTGAGAAGAATCTCAGAGGTTTTTTGATTGCATATTTAGGATAATATTTGCAAATCAAAAACATAGTGATATAATTAACATAACAAAAGTTAAGGAGGATTTACAATGAAAAAAATCACACTATTTGGTTTATCTCTAGCAGGTTTAGCTTTACTAGCTTTCCCTCATTCAGGAAAGGCCTTCGAATTGGAAGAAGAATGGGTTGTCAAGGGTGGTATTAAGTATCAAGATGGCAAAATTCTTCGATTTAACAATGGCCATGAAGTAGATATCAAAGTATTGGATTTGCCAAAAACTGAGAAAATCGAGTGGACGGTTAGTCTCAATGGTCAAGATCAAACAGTCAATTTCCTAGGTCAAGAAAAGGACAAGTCTATGGTCGGCACAGAGGGGCGTTATCTAAATTTCTACGTTCCTTATGGCTATAGAGGAGATATCAAGGTAGAAGCTAAGAGTGGAAATGAAGTAAAGGCCTGGTCCACTAAAGTAGTAGATGATGTATATCATGACGGTGGAAAGAGTGGTTACTTCCGTATTGACGAATCAAATGATCAACACACCTACCTTGATGCAAAATGGGACTATCAAACCAAGACCTACACTGCTACCTTACCCGAAACTGTCAATGGTCAAAAAGTCTTTGCTTGGGCAGACGACTATGAAGAATTGAAACTTCAAAAACCAGGAGTTATCAGTCATTCCTACAGGGGGGCAGGAGCCTTCAAAATACTTTATCCGATTGTAAAAGCAGAAAGCTGGCTAAAAAAGAATTATAGTGAAAAGTGGTACTATCAAAAACAAGGTCAACTAGTTCAGAATGCTTGGGTTAAGGACAATGGAAACTGGTACTTTATGAATGATAAAGGAGTCATGTTCAATCAAACTTGGCTCTATCAAGGTGGCAACTGGTATGCCTTTAAATCATCAGGAGCTATGATTGCTAGCGATTGGCTATATGACCAAGGCAAGTGGTACTATTTATCAACTTCAGGATCCATGAAAGCAAGCACTTGGGTTTATGACAAGGGAGAATGGTATTATGTAAGTTCTTCTGGTGCCATGATTGCGAATGATTGGGTCAAAGACAATGGTAAGTGGTATTATCTAGCTTCATCAGGTAAGATGCTTCGCAATACCTACACACCAGATGGCTACTACGTTGGCAATTCAGGTGCCTGGCAATAAGAATAAGAAGTCCTTTTCCTGCAAGGAAGAGGCTTTTTACTTGCTTTTCTGCTGCTTCCTCATTTGTCCTGAGGCGTTTTTTGTGTTAAAATGAATGGTATGAAAGCTAAAAAAATGTGGATGGCAGGCTTGGCTCTGCTTGGTATTGGAAGCCTTGCCCTTGCTACGAAAAAAGTTGCAGATGACCGCAAGCTCATGAAGACTCAGGAAGAGTTGACAGCGATTGTGCGAGACCACTTTTCAGACATGGGAGAAATTGCGACCCTCTATGTTCAAGTTTATGAAAGTAGTCTGGAGAGCTTGGTTGGTGGCGTAATCTTTGAGGATGGCCGTCATTATACCTTTGTCTATGAAAATGAAGACCTAGTCTATGAGGAGGAAGTCTTATGATACAACCAGCAAGTTTAGAAGAATTGGCATCTTTGGTGGAAAAAGAGGGCAAGAAGGTCTTTCTTTTTGTGGCAGATTGGTGTGGCGATTGTCGTTATATCTATCCTGTCTTACCAGAAATTGAGGAGACTAATCCAGAGTTCACCTTTATTCGGGTGGACCGAGACCAGTATATGGATTTGGCCAAACTATGGGATGTTTATGGAATTCCTAGCCTTGTTGTTCTAGAAAAGGACAAGGAAATTGGTCGTTTTGTTAATCGCGATCGTAAAAGCAAGCAACAAATTAATGACTTTTTAGCAGGACTGAAATAGGAGAAAAGGAAACAATGATTTTTACATATAACAAAGAACATGTCGGTGATGTCCTTATGGTCATCGTGAAAAATAGCGGAGATGCCAAACTGGATGTGGAGCGCAAAGGCAAGGTAGCCCGTGTTTTTCTCAGAGAGAATGGGGAAACAGTGGCGTGGAATATTTTCGAGGTTTCAAGTTTGTTTGAAATTGCAGAGCGCGGTCAAGTCTTTTTGACAGATGAGCAAGTCGCTCGTTTGAACCAAGAATTGCAGGCGGAAGGTTTTGCAGAAGAAATTGTCAATGACAAGGAACCTAAGTTTGTTGTTGGTGAAATTGTCGAGATGGTAGCTCATCCGGATAGTGACCACCTCAACATCTGCCAAGTGGCAGTCGCAAGTGACAAGACAGTGCAAATCGTTGCAGGGGCTCCTAATGCACGTGTCGGGTTGAAAACCATTGTGGCTCTTCCTGGAGCTATGATGCCCAAAGGCAATCTCATTTTTCCAGGCGAACTTCGTGGCGAAAAGAGTTTTGGCATGATGTGTAGTCCTCGTGAATTGCATTTGCCAAATGCTCCGCAAAAACGAGGGGTGCTTGAATTATCAGAAGACCAAGTTGTTGGAACACCATTCGACCCAGCGAAGCACTGGACTGCTTAAGAAGTTTCAAGTAACTATCATACGGGATAGAAAGAAATAAAATGGCAAAAAATGTAGTGATTACAGGGGCGACATCAGGCATTGGTGAAGCGATTGCGCGTGCTTATCTGGAGCAGGGGGAGAATGTTGTTCTAACAGGTCGACGGACAGACAGATTGAAAGCCCTCAAGTCGGAGTTTGCAGAAACTTTTCCAAATCAAACAGTTTGGACTTTTCCACTAGATGTCACGGATATGATCATGGTGAAGACTGTCTGCTCCGATATTCTAGAAACGATAGCTCAAATTGATATCTTGGTCAATAATGCTGGACTAGCTCTTGGCTTGGCTCCCTATCAAGACTATGAGGAGCTGGATATGTTGACAATGTTGGATACCAATGTCAAGGGTTTGATGGCAGTCACTCGCTGTTTCTTGCCAGCAATGGTAAAAGCCAATCAAGGGCATATCATCAATATGGGCTCAACCGCAGGAATTTATGCTTATGCTGGTGCCGCTGTTTACTCAGCGACCAAGGCAGCAGTTAAGACCTTTTCAGATGGTCTGCGAATTGATACAATCGCAACGGATATCAAGGTTACGACCATTCAGCCTGGAATTGTCGAAACAGATTTCTCTACAGTTCGTTTTCATGGTGACAAAGAGCGAGCTTCGTCCGTCTATCAGGGAATCGAAGCCTTGCAAGCTCAGGATATTGCAGACACAGTAGTCTATGTGACCAGTCAACCTCGTCGTGTTCAGATTACAGATATGACCATTATGGCCAATCAACAGGCAACAGGTTTCATGGTTCATAAAAAGTAAAAAATTTCCTCGAAAAGTTACAAATTTCTGTAACTTTTTTGATTTCCTACGAATAGATAAGTAGGAGGAAAAAATATGTATAATAAAGTTATCTTAATCACTTTGACTAAAATACAAAAAGGCGCTAAACCCTTTAGAAGTCTAGCGTTATCGTCATATCATCTTTCGTGACAACTATCTCTTTTATCACAGATTTCACTATTTTTGAAGCCTCTTCGTAACTTAATTTTTCAATATCAAAATCTTTTAACAAGCGAGATAACTTCCTCTTTCTGATGCTCATCACATTTGATTTTTGATTCTCGAGTTGTTCTTCCAGATACTGCCTTTCTGTTTTTATTTTAGAGTTTTTCTCATCTAACTCTTTTCGAGTGATTACTTCGTCTAGATACAATTCTGTTAGTTTTGATACTTGCTTATTTATCCGTTCTAGTTGTTTTTTAATATCCTCGACTTTAATTGTTTCATCTTTCTTCGCAAGAGTTTCTTTTTTGTATTTTGGATCGAATTTTAATCTCTCTAATTCTTTAATCACTCTACTTTCAAGTTCATCTTTTGAATACCAACCGGAATTACACCTTATTTTCTTATCTTTGCTAAATCGATGTCTGCATTGATACTTGTACTTAGATAATCCACCTCTGTTCTTAGCAGTGACATAAATCCCTAAAGATGTACCACAATACCCACATTTCATTAAGCCTGAGAGCATATACTTTGCTCTGAATGGTCTTGGATTGTTATATTTTTCTAAGGCTGAAATCTGCCTTTTTTCGACTTCAAGCTGGACTAAATCAAACAACTCTTGACTAATTATAGCTTCATGTTGTCCTTCGTACACATTCCCTTTATATTTAGATTTACCAAGGTATGTTTCATTTTTCAGCAAGTATTTCGTGATTGTTTCGCCCCAAGGTTTTTTTCTTCCAACGTGACCTTCAGCATTTAAGTCTCTGATGATCTTGGCTACTGACTTACCGTTCAAGTATTCCGTGAAGATACGGTTGACAATGAGCGCTTGGGTAGGATTGACTGTTAGGATACCAGTTTCTTTCGAGTAGTCGTAGCCAAACGGAATCGTAGTCCAAGACATGGATTTTCCATTCTTTGCCCGTCCTTCTTTTCCCAACATCATTCTTTCTTTGATCTGCTCACGCTCAAGCTGGGCGAATACTGATAACATACCGATTGAAGCCTTTCCGAAAGGTGTAGAAGTATCGAAGTTTTCTTGCAAGCTGATAAATGATACATCGTTCTTAGTAAATACATCTTCAATCAGAAATAGAGTATCTTTCTGGCTACGACTGAGACGGTCTAGCTTGTAGACAAGTACGATATCAATTTTCTTACGTTTGGCATCTGAGATTAAACGCTCCAATTCAGGTCTTTGAGTGTTAGCGCCAGAGAAACCACCATCAACGTAGACATCGTAGATTTTCCAGTCTTTGATTTTGCAGTAAGCTTCAAGCTTATCTTTCTGTTCATCGATCGAGTAGCCTTCCTCAGCCTGAGACGAAGTAGATACCCTGACATAGATTGCTACTTTATTTGTTGTTATCATAGTAGTACCTCTTTCAAAATTTCCTAAAAAATGATAAAATGGGTACAAGAAAAGACATCATGAGAGGTTATCTCCATGAAAATCTTTTCCTGTCACATGCCTCACACTCAGAGTCGCCAAACTTTGCGAGTGTGGGGATTTTTTTATTTTTGAGCTAGGATAGCGATAATCGAAACCACAATCCCGATAATTGAAAGAAGTGATCCAATGGTTAATGCGATTAACCATTTTTTGTTTTCTTCTTTCTCTTTTTGTTGTTCTAGTTTGAAATCAGAGAACATTTTTTCCATTCGAAGTCCCATGTTTTCAAAACCAGAGCTTATTTTTTGTTCCAAATTCTCGAATTTTAAATCTATTTCGTTTTTGGTATACAAGTTTTCAATTTTGGTTTCAAGTTTATTGAATTTACCATCGATTTCTGTCTTGGTATATGTATCGTTTGCCATATATCGTTCCTCCAATTCTCTTGTTTCCCCTATTATATCATTATTTTGTATGGGTACAGTTTTCAACGACGGTTTAGAAGCATGAAGAGAGGAAACGTTAGAGGTAGTAGGTTTGAAATTGTTTTGTAGTTCTGACATAGCTTACCCCTGATTTATAAAAGAATGGTAACTATATGCTTCGTCTAACTGATTTCCATCCTCGTCAGACAGATTGAAATAAAAGTAAAAATCATTCGGGAACCGAATTGTAAAACTAAAATCAAAATGACCTGTCGTTTTCCCGTAATTATCTTTCAAATCTATGAACTCACTTTGAGGTATGTTAATCCTTGTAGCATGGACTGGGTAATTTATGCCATCTTGAAAATAAGCATTCACGGATAATATATAAGTTTTACCGGGGATTAAATTAAAAAAATCTAAAAAAGCGATCAGATTTGTCGAGCCAGGAAATGAGTCGAAATTAGTTACTGTACCTAAGAGTTGACCACTTTCAGGTTGAACAATTCGAATCGAGGTCATTTTTTCCTTAAACGGATTGCTCTTTTGGTTAAAGCTACTCATGTTTTCTCCTTTTTTAATTTACTAATGATAAATATTCTTCCTTGACCATGATTTCATTTGTCATGGTTTTTAGATTGTAGTAGGACATGAATTTGAGGTAATCAAACTCTGTGGGGTCATCTAAGCTTTCTAGCGCGTCTTTTACGAGATGATGGATCATATTCCTATCAGCTTCGTTTTCACAGCGTAAGCGAGCGTTCTGATACTCTGAGCGTGTATGGTCTTTGTGTCCGAGTTCATGCAGCAGTACTTTAACTCTCTCTTTTTTGCTGAGTTTATTAGACAGGAAAGCTGTGTTGGTTTCTTTTTCGTAAAACCCAAGTTCATCAGGTATTAGCTCGCCGTCAAAATCGACAATGCGAACCTGAAAATGACTTATAATTTCTTTTTCGGTCACTAAGCAGTACCTCTAATCACCAGCTTCTTTAAGGTACCCCTCAATAATAGACTGGATGATTTTCTTCTTTTCATCTGTTAATTCACGACCACCGAACATCATGACGTTAGACGCCATTTCTTCAACATTGAGAACTTTACCATGCCATGTGTATTCTTTTGAATCACCAGCGATAGCAGGGTTATCTGTTCGTCCGAGCAGGTAGTCAGTGGAGACATTGAAGTAATCGGCGATTTCTTGTAGGCGGTCAGATTTAGGAGTCTTTTCTTTTAAAGTATAGAGGTAATTTATACTATAACCTAAATCTTCGGCGACTTTTTGAAGACTTATTCCTCGCTTTTGAGCAAGTTCCTTAATCTTTTCAAGTGTGGAAAACATTGTCATATTACCTTTTTCTAAGACATGACAAAAAATATTTTATAAAAAAGTGTTATTTTGTGTTGACAAAAATAATACTAAAGTGTAAAATAGTTTTTGTAAGTTAATGAGTTAGTAAAAAACGAAGTTAAAACTTATCTAAAAATAAATAGCTTTGGCGAGCGAATAAGTTGATAGATATAATGTTTTATCAATGTTTTTAATTATGCTTTCATTTTACACTATGGTATAAAAGTTGTCAAGCATTTTATAAAATAATTTACTAACTCTTTAACTTAATTAATTAAAAAGGAGGAGGTCGCATGAGCCAACAACATCGTAAATGGATTGAGCTTGTAAAAGAGCGAATTGAAAAACGAGGGTGGTCGCAGACTGATTTGGCTATCGTTGTAGGTGTTAGTCCATCAGCTATCACGCAACTTTTCAAAGATGGCAAAGGCAGTGATGACTTGAAGCTTCGCATTAACAAGAAGTTGCGAATCAACGAGTCGTGGGAAAGATTTGAGGAGTAAAGGAGAAAGAATGATTGAAAATAAGCGAGGTAAAGAACAACGCTTTCTATCAGTTTCCGCAATGGTTACTGGATGAAGAATACAAGTGTTTGAGTCTTAGAGCAAAGGTTATGTATATGCTGATTTTTGATAGACGGACGCTATCTATTCAAAACAAATGGCATGATAAAAACGGAGAAGTATTTGTGTATTTCACGATTGAAGAGTTTATGAGCAAGCTATCTTGTAGTCGTCAATCAGTTGTGAATGCAAAGAAAGAACTTAGTGATTGTCTATTGATTAAAGAAGATCAGCAGGGAGTTAATAAGCCTAATCGTATATACATCAATGGAAGTCTAAAAAATAGACGTCAAGAAGTCCAAAAATTAGACTCTGGAAGTCTAAAAAATAGACGTCAAGAAGTCCAAAAATTAGACTCTGGGAGTCTAAAAAATAGACGTCAAGAAGTCCAAAAATTAGACGCAATCAAGACTGATAATATCAATACTAATTTATCAAAACTGAGCGAACCAGAGGGTGCTGGTGCTAATAATCTATATAGTATAGAGGACGCCACACCACAAAACGACTTGGGAATTGTCTATGATTGGATTTATTCAGAGTTCGGTCGACAACCGACACCGTTCGAGATTGAAGATTTGAATTACTTCTTACAAGACCATAGTAAAGAGGTTATCAAATTAGCCATCAAGGAATGTGTGGGCAATGGTAAGCCGTACTTCAAATATCTCAGTAGCATTTTGAGGGATTGGAAACAGAAGGGTCTAGTAACTGCTGAGTTAGTAGAGAATAGGCAGAAACCGAAGCGGTCAAGTGCTTATCAAGGAAATGCCTTGAAATTATCAGACGACGGTTTTGACCCACGACTTGGGTTCTAGGAGGTTGCTATGCGAACAGTATCAAGCAAAGAACTACAGACTAGAGCCTTGCAGGTTGAAACATTAAGAGACCAATGCCAAAAGCATGAAGGTGTGTATATGTGGCGCTCAGTTAATCCTTGCACGCAGAACATACTAACCTATTGCCCTGAATGTGTGCAGGAGAAAATCCAAAGTCAAGCAGGCGAGCAACTGGCTCAAGCTGAGGCACAAATCAGAAATACAAGGTCTTATGCTCTGTTTGCTAAAGAGAGTATCATTCCACTTGATTTGAAAAATGCAACTATCGGTAACTTTGAGATTCACACGGAACAAGATGCTAGTGCCGTTAATTTTGCTAAGAGGATTACAACAGACTACGTTAAGGAACGATACGAGGGGAACACAATCATCAGCGGACCGCCTGGCGTTGGTAAGAGCCATCTAGCAGTTGGGATTGCTAAGACGCTTAACGAGAGTTTCCAGAAATTCCAGATGAAGCGCTCGGTCGTGTATCTGCCTACTGTTGAACTATTCTCACGGATGAAGGACGCATTTAGGTACAAGGATTCTAAGTGGGACGAAAGGCAGACAATTAAGTTCTTGCAGGAAGTTGATTACTTGATTTTGGATGACCTTGGCAAAGAATCAAGTGTGGGAGATGATATCAAGCAAGGCAATAGTTGGATTCAAAAAGTCCTGTATCAAATACTCGAAAACAGGACGAATACAATTATTACAACGAATTACGGAGGCGAACATCTCAAGAAATTGTATGAGAAAAGCCTTCTAGACCGAATCACGAAAGGAAACATGAAAACTAATGCGTTCAAATTTAGCAATGACACGCAGTCAAGAAGAACAATATCAGCGAGTGACTACTAAGGAGCGTCAGCAGATTATTGATCAGTTTGAAGCAAAACACTACGGACTATCTAGCTTGCTGAAAGATAAGTTACTTAAAACTGACGACTACCAGTTTACAAGAAAGCTGAACGAGCTGACGTACTATGCCGAATATGGCGGAATTTACACGAGTTAGGAGAAGGAAATGAGACCGAGACGATATCCGTATAGCAGGATAAAGCGAAAATCAACAATGAGTGCAGGAAATATAAGCGCTACGAATTTATCGGTAGGTTCTGTCGATGAGAAGCAACTTCAGAGGGTTATCGAGAAGTTAAAGAAACAAATGGAAGGTTAATAAAGTATGAAACAATACAATTTACCTAAAATCGAAATTGAATGCGAAGAATTTACCGTTCATTCAAATAGCTTTTTTAAGTATCAAAGACATGAATACCATTTTGATAATGGATACGGTGCGAGTGTAGTTCGCAATCCGCACTCTTACGGACTTGAATTAGCAGTTGTTAAATACAACAAGGAAACAGGTTCGTGGGACTTAGATTACAAATCAGGAATAACCGACGACGTTATTGGTTACATCAATGGCAAAGAAGAATTGGAAAAAATTCTTATTAGAATTTCAAATTTATAAACAAAAAGCACCTGACGGCAATCAGGCGCATACTTAAAAAACATTACAAGAGGATTATAACATGAATATGAATTTAAACACAAATGAAATTTTAACAACTACTGATTATGATATGTTTCGCAAAATTAGCAATAGAAAAATAACTGAAAATCCTAAATTGGAAGAGGAGTTGCTTTCTGAGGGTCAACGTCAGCCGATTTTAGTAAATGAAAAAATGGAAGTTATCGACGGGCAACATCGTCTTTATTACTTGAAAAAACATAGAAAACCAGTGCGCTTCATAGTTGACCCTACCGCTAACTTTAAAACGGTAATTTCGATGAATACGTCAGCTGTGAATTGGGCATTACAAGATTATGTGTATTCGTTCTCTTTAGAAGGAGACCCTGAGTTTATTAAATTAGCTAATTTTTTAGAAGAGAACGAACTACTTAGTGACAAGATGGTGATCGTAGCTGGTTCAGGAAGACGTGATGGCACTGCTCCAAAAGTAATCAAAAGATTAAAAAATGGTGATTATATATTTTCAAACGAAAAACAACTAAGAGAATTTTGTAAGTTCTACGAACGAGTTTTAAGCGAAACTAAACTTCCTAACAAACCAATTCTACAATCTGTTTTGTGGACTTTGTATACAACCTCTGTTTTTGATGAAAATAGGATGTTGGCAAAACTGAAAAAATCGGATGTGACATCAGAAGATATCGAAGGTTTTTCAAATAAAAAGTTGCTTTTAAAATTTTTAGAAATGTATAACGGAAGATGGAGTGATGATCACCCTTCTTTAATTCAATACTTCATCAACAGAAAAGGAGCATTAACAATACCCAGTCTGCCTAAACAGGATGAAGATAATTAAAAAAGGTAGGAATAAGAAATGAAAGTAACAGTATATGCTTACGGTCGAAAATTAGAACCAGATGAAGAAATCGTAGTTCCAGCGGGACATCAATTCTATAACGTTGTAGATGGAATTATTGAAAACATGGAGAATGTAGCATAAAACTGCTAGATAAAATCAAGAACAGACTTTATAGAAAATTTAAAACAGGAGAAAGAAGAAATGTTTGAACCACCATTAATCAACCAGCTTTTAGGAACAGGCGCTTTGGTTTTGGGATTTATCGGAGCAGGAATTTTAGCACGACAAATGGAACTGCACGAACTTGAGAAACAACGCAAGTTAGAAGAACGCGACACGAAGATTATACAAGCGTTTAACGAGGCAGTTGAAATTGGTCGTGAGATTGAGCGTGAGGAGATTAGGAAGAATATCCGAAGAGATTTTCAAGGATTTACGTTTGACAATGAGCGTCCTGAGGGGTTAAAACCAGAGCCGTTAGCTTTGCCAGAACCTAAAAAAGCGATTATGAAAGTATTGCATTGAGGATGAGATAATGACTAGAATTGAACTTGAGAACCGTGTATGGCTTCTGGCCAACCATGAAGAAAAAAACGAATTACTGGATCTTGGGCTAACATCCAAGGCTAGATATGTGAAGCGAGTTCTGGAACTTGGAAAGGTGTATGCTCATGTTTGATTACGACAGGGATATAATGCAACCGCCTGAAGAGCAAGAGGAGCTTGACCCTAGCCAGTACATCTATGTTGGATGTGGGCAGTATCGATATGTGGGTGATGAAGTATGATTGAAGAACTACTTGCAGAAATCGACAGCTGGCGAGCTGATTATATGCATCTTGGCCGAGAGCTGGGGCGAATCATCAACGAACAACAAGACGTTATTTTGAAATTACAAAACGAAAACAAGCGCTTAAAGCGTGAAAATTGGAATTTGAAGAAGACGAAAGGTAGAAGGAAATGAAAAAGCGATTATATTACAAAAAATGGAAACAAGAACTCAGAGAAGAAATGAAAGCAGAAATTGATGGCGAGTCCTTAACCGAGAAAATGGTTAGAAAAATGAGTATTAATGACATGTTACATTATTTTCAAAAATTAGCATTGGAAGACGCTGGATACTGTGGAACAATGTTTAATTACTAAAACTAAAAGGAGAAGAAAATGACTAACGAACTAACACAAACAAAAGGCGCATATTTGACAGATTTGCAAAAACTAGACGGGGCAACCTTGAGAAATTTTGTCGACCCGAAACATCAAGCAAGCCCTCAGGAACTACAAACTTTGCTGGCTATTGTAAAAAATCGAAATTTAAACCCGTTCACAAAAGAAGTTTACTTTATCAAATACGGAAACAATCCTGCACAGATTGTTGTCTCAAAGGACGCTTTTATGAAGCGTGCGGAACAAAATCAAAATTATGACGGTTTTGAAAGTGGAATTATCTACGAAGATGCAAGTGGAGAGTTAAAAAATAAAAAAGGCGTCATCTTACCTAAAAATTGTACTCTAATCGGTGGTTGGTGTGAGGTTTATCGTAAAGATAGAACTAGACCAGTATATCGTGAAGTTGAGTTGTCAGCATATAACACTGGGAAGAACTGGTGGCAAAAAGCCCCAGGGCAGATGATTGAGAAAGTTGCGATTGTTGCAGCAGTCCGTGATTCGTTCTCAGAAGATGTGGGCGGACTTTATACAAGTGAGGAAATGGAACAAGCTGCTCCTATCGATGTAACTCCTCAAGAATCCCAAGAAGATGTGAGAACGAGGAAAATGGCTCAGATTGAAGAGATGAAGCGTGAGCAGGAAAAACACCAATCATCAGCTTATCCGGAAGATGAAATTCCTGATTTTGAAGACGAACCACTACAAGGCGAACTCTTAGAAGAAATGGAGTACTAAGATGCAAGAATTACAAGTAAGTGTAACACAGGCAGAAGTTGAAATTCTAGACCGTGAATTGTTTGAACAAAATATTAAAGAGGTGGTAACGAAGTACCAAAATTACACAGTTACCGCTTCTACTATCAAAGACGATAAGCAAGTACTAGCTGATCTCAGAAAGCTGTTCAAGCAGATATCTGATGAGCGTATCAAAATCAAAAAGGTTTTGTCAAAAACAGCTGATGATTTCAATGAATACATCACAGAGCAGGTTGAACCGCTGGACGGTGTTATCAAAAAGATTGCGAAAGATGTCAAAGAGTTTGAAGACCACCAGAAAGCACTCAGACTGGATACTGTTAAGGGGTACATCACAAACAAGGCGTCAGAATACATGCTAGACCCTCGTCTATTTGACGAGAAGGCCCTTGAGTACATCAAGGCAGGCGATTTCATGGCTGACGGTGTGACACTCAAGAAAGTTACGATGAAGTCGCTTGATGACATGATTACATTTGAGTATCAGAAGCAAGAAGAGTACAAGAAAACCATCTCAGCAATCTCAGGACAATGTGCTGAGTACGGAATGACAGACCAGCCATATATTCGAATGCTGAAAGATATGACTTTGGTTGAAGTGCTGGAGCAAATCAAGGCAGACTACGCTTTTGAAAAGCAAAAAGAAGAAGTTAGATTGGCTCAAGAGCGAGCTGATCGAGAACGTGAGGAACTTTTAGCTCAGCACCAAAATGAACATCCAGAGTTTAGAACAATTCATGGCTGTCATATCGACGAGGAAACGCAGGAATTTGACCCAGAGACGGGCGAAATCTTAGACAGTGGGCAATTATCCCAAAACCAGCAAGAAGCCGTCAGAGGGGCTGAAAATGGCTTAAAACGATATACCCAAAAGATGACCTTGGAAGTGTATTTCGCTGACACGGAAGAAAAAGACTATTTCAAGAATAGCCTTGCGGATTTGGGATTTGAATACAAGAAAAACTACACTGTCCAAGGTTATCAACGTATCGAGCCGTTGACGCAGGCAGAATTGGATGAACTGATTAAATAAACCAACTGTTTCCAAAATGGAAACAACTCAAAAACCAACAAGCCGGGCATTCTTGTAAAACTGCGAACTAGAAAATGCGTCAGTGACACTTATGTGACTTTTGGACGAATGACGCAAAGAATTTCACTCACGCTTGCCACGCTCACAATTTGGCAGGCGTGGGATTTTGGTAGAAAGTATGACTGAAGTAGTAAAAGTAGATGTGCAATGTCCGTTTTGTGGAATATGCTATACACGATTCGCAAAACTAAAACCTTGTTCAATTAACTGTCGTGGATGCAGTATGTCACTTCACTTGAAATGGGTAGGAGACACACCGACAAGCACGAATAAGGCAGGTTTTGGAAGATTAGCTTACGAACCTTTCAATCATAATGAAGACGTTAAAGATTTGAATGAGGTGTTTGGATGAATAAACTGAGAGAGTTGAGGAAAGCTAAAGGCCTGACTCAGCAAGAAATCGCTGATGAAATAGGAGTTACAAAAAGAACTTACATTTATTGGGAAAAAGGCGAACGTCAGATTAAACCAGAAAAAGCCCAGCAACTTGCTGACTACTTTGGAGTAAGTGTAGGTTATCTACTGGGATATGAACCAGAAGGTATGCCAAAACGGTCAATCTATGAAGAAGTCTATTCAGCATTACTTAGAGTGAAATCTGAAAATCCTAATCACGATGACCGTGTGGCCATTCGTGAGGTATGTATGGAACTAATCGAAGCGACGCTTGAGGGGTATTGATGAAAGAACGATTGATTTTAGAGATAGAACCTAAACCACAATCTAGACCAAGATTCGCAAAACGTGGTTATTTTGTTAAAGCATACGAAGAACAAGATATGAAAATCTGGCGTGATCATTGCCAGTTACTGATTGCTAAACAGTACGCTGGTAAGTCTATGCTTGAGGGAGCACTGAAGGCACGACTTAGATTTTACATCAAACCGCCTCAGTATATTTCTAAGGTCAAGAAGAACCAGCAAGCGCTACTGGATGAAGTTATTCCAGTAGACAAGAAACCTGATATTGATAATTATGAAAAAGCGCTATATGACAGCATGTCAGGGATAGTGTTTAAGGATGATGGGCAGGTAGCTATGCACGATGTAGGCAAATTTTATAGCCTAAATCCTAGAATTGAAGTAGAAATCGAGGAAATAAGCAATTAGTGTACAACAAGCAAGAATTGATAAAAGGTTATCTACGCACGATCGAGCAAAACGAAGAGAAGATAGTCGAGTATTCGAAGCCGTGCGATTCACGGAAGAGACGGATTAGAGCGCTGGAGCGTGATTTGTTGAAGAAAAAGAATAAAGAATTAAGACGGAAGGTGGAGGAGTTGGAAGATGAATAAGCAGGAATTGATTAAAGAGTTTAGAGAAGTTGGGATTTACAATTTGAGCATATTTGGTGCTGAAATCAAAGGCATTCCGACCGAAAGTGCAATTGCATTAATCGAACAACTAGACGAACCAGAAACAGGTCATGCAGACGAAGCTCCGCGCTATCTCAAGAACATACTAGCACGATTGCGAGAACTGCCAGTGCATGATCGTGAAGTTTGGCTAAAGGTTATCATGGGTGAATTTGAGCAAGATTTCAGTCATGCAAAATGGCGTGAAGGCTACGAGCAAGGAAAGCTTGAAGGCATGGTTGAACGTGAGAAAGTCAAAGTTCCGCAGTGTGTTCATAAATATATTCAAGAAGCCAAAGAATATAATTGGGACTTGCAAGATTTAATGAAGTCTATAGATGGTGAAGATAGTGAGGAACTTCAAAGATGGTTTTATAACGAATGTAATCAAGAAACACTTGCCCGTGCATGGCTTGACGGCTACGAGGTCGAGGAAGAGAAGAGGTATACAGTGAAGTTTAGAGCGACAAAGCACTACTTTGTAAAAGATGGAAATGGGAAAATGTATTTTTCTCTAACATACAATAGCTTCTTTACAAAAAAAGAACTAGAAAATGCAGACTTCGGCTGGGTATTCGATTGCCCAGGAATTGAGATTGAGGAGGTGGAGTGATGACTAATGAGCAAAATATTTTAGAGACACAATTGATTTTAGGAAAGCAAGTTTTAGAAATTGTATTTGATTTGCTAAAAAGTGACTCAAAATCAGGGGCAGTTTTGCCTTTAAATATAAATGGTCGGGATTTTACTATCACAGTTGAGAAGGAGGTCACATCTTGAAACGATTCATAGTTATCTGGATCTTACTATCAGCTGGATTAAATATTTGGCAGATGGATAAGATTGCAGAGTTAGAAAAAAAGCGTCCGATGGTTGTCTATAAAACTGACAACGCAGGCGCTGAGGTATTTGGTAAAGTCGTCGAGAAAGGACGACATGGCAAGTTGTATACTGTCACAATTCGTGATTACGGAGTGTTCGTAGTTACGAAAGAGCAGTTTGAGAAGATTAGAGTAGGGGATGAGGTGATGTTATGACAACAAACATGGAATTATTAGCGCATCATGTTGAGCATTGGGCGAAAGAACGAGGGTTAGATAATCCCGAAAATAGCACAGCTCAGGCATTGAAGTTATTTGAAGAGGCAGGCGAATTGGCGCAGGCACATCTCAAGAAACGAGATAATGAGGGCAAGGACGCTGTGGGCGATATTTTGGTAGTGCTGACCATCTACTGTCAGCAGAAAGGTTGGTCTATCGCTGAGTGCTTCCAGATGGCTTGGAACGAGATTAAAGATCGTAAGGGTAAGATGGTAGATGGTAGCTTCGTCAAAGAGGAGGATCTATAAAATGAACAAAATAATAGGAATACTTGAATTTAAGGATTTTGATGCATTTGTTGGCGGGAAACTTATGCCTGTATATCTTCGCAGTACTAATCCAAATGTACCAACAACAAATAAAAATGAGGCCATGAAGGTTACGAAAAGCAGGTATAGAAAAGAGTTCTCTGACAAATATATCTTCAGAAAGGTAGGCGAAATCGATGAATGACAACATAAACAAACCAAACCACTACCAAGGCAGATTTGGCATGGAATCTATCGATGCTTTAAGGAATTTCATGACACCAGAACAGCTGAAAGGCTTTTATCTTGGAAATGCCTTGAAGTATCAATTGCGATTTCAGAAGAAAAACGGTCTTAAAGACCTGAAGAAAGCCAGAAAAAACCTAGACTGGCTTATCGAGGAGATGGAACATGAAGGATAGAAAATTTTTCTCAGAACAGATTAGATTGTGGCGAATTGGTAAAGGTCTATCTTTAAGAAAAGCTTCAAAGAGATTTGGTATTAGTCCAAAGACATTTGTCAATTCTTTGGAATCGAGGTGTATGATTGACAGTAGATATTAAACAGAGATTAAAAGGTTTGAAGTACATAGATATTAAGGCTAGGTCAAAGCATCAGGAATTGATTAGCTTGTGTTCAGGAATTTTAAAAGGGCAGACCTTCGATAATATGCCAAAAGCCAAGGATAATAAAAACAAGACTGAGGAATTAAATGTTTTGATTATCGATAAGTCAGAACAGTTATACGAAGAAATCAAAGGTATATATCGTGAACGTGATGAGTTAGTTCGATTGATTGAGTCACTGGAAGACCCAGTTGAGAGTCTTGTGATGAGACTTATCTACATCAATGGATTGACGTGGAATGAAATTGAACGCAAATTGAAATGCAGTCCTGCTACTATTCAAAGGGCGCAGGCAAGAGCTTTAGTTAAATTATCCAAAATGTTTGATACCAACGATAGTAAATGATGATTCTAATCTGATAAAATAGTATTATCAGCTGAAGGCGGTAAGCGCACTGATGACTCCTTATATTTTTCATTTTATTTCCGAGGCTTCGGCCTCACATGGCGGTGACAGGTAAGTGATTTTCTCTCTTATGTTTTTCAAGCTTTTCGGTTCGATTCCGGGCATCGCCGTTTGAGTAGTTGTGTCCCAGAATGGGGTAGGCAGTAGGCTTAGCATTCACATATTACTCATTAACTTAAAAATGGTTGCGGAGCGACTGGACCTTGCATGATTGCATAGCTACTTATATCCCGGGTAAGTTATAAGCTAGAGGGTTTGATTCCCTCAGAGGTTTTAAAGACTACAAAAAATAAAAAAGGAAAACTTTCAAAATGATTACTAATTAACACGCAAGGTAGTAGTCGCTTTGCATTTTTAGGGCTTAGCCTAGATAATCTGTGGCAACTCAAGAAAAGGATGTTTTTAAATCTATCAAACATCCTGCCAGTAATGGTCAATCTAAGCAATTTAATCTTAACTATTTCAGTTTTGGAATAGGTAGGCGAAGTTAAAGCAGAGAGATTCCAACGGCAAGGTGCTGAGGAAATGCAAACGTGGCAGTTTGGCTGTGAAACGAGTCTATAAGAGGAAAGAGGTATTTGGTTCGAGGTGCAACAAGAGCTTAATACCATATCTTACAAAAATTGGGCGCCTCCCAAAAGTATGTAAGGTGAGTTGATTGTCCGCAAAACAATCGATAACAAGCAGGCGCTGTGCATTTTGTTCTTCAAAAGAGAATGAAACACATGGCGATGCGTGTCTGTGATAGATGAAAGATGATTTTTATATTTTAAAAGCTATTCAAGATAGAAAAAACTCAAAAAAAGCAAAAGTCATCGCCCGTCGTAAACGAAAGTGTACTTCGGCAATTAGATTGCCTACTCAAGTCTCGCAAGGATAAGAGTAAAGTCAAAGAGTAAAGCAGCTTAGACTTTTAGCGGGGTCTTCGTTAATTGAAAAATGGCTTAGTAGTTTGCGGTGTAAGGAGTGATTGGCCTAACCAATCGTGCATGAGTGATACAAGTAGGAATATTTGTGGACAAGATAATAAACTATAAGTTATCAAAAGTCACTCGTTTAAAGCAGTAGTCTCATGCTGGTTAATGGATATATGGTAGACGGATTAAGTCCTGTTTAGGGAATTAAGATGTCACAGGTTCGAGTCCTGTCGCTCCAATTGCGATTTTAATTCGCAATGAGAGGTCTTGAAAAGGTCACACATCGTGTGGCTTTTTTTATTGTGAAAGGAGGTGATGGAAAATTGAATGAAAGACAAAGACGATTCGCAGATGAGTACATCATCTCAGGTAATGCTTATCAATCAGCTTTAAAAGCAGGATATAGTGAGAAGTATGCTAAAGCAAGATCTTCTGAATTGTTGGATAATGTCGGAATTTCTGATTACATCAAAAATCGAATGGAGGAGTTGCAAGATGAAAAAATCTTAACTCAAAAACAAATTCTTGTGATGCTGTCAGAAATCGCGTCGGGACAAGCGAAAGAAACAACAGTAGTCACGACGAAAGTAGCTGAGTTGATGACTGATCCCGTGACTGGTAAGTCTGTAAAAGTCTACAATGAAATCCCTCAACTTGTCGAATACCCAACAAAGAACAGCGATAGGAATAAAGCTCTTGAATTGTTAGGTAAACGACATAAGATGTGGACAGACAAAGTAGAGGCAGACGTTTCTGGAACGGTGGTGTTTGCAAATGAGTCAGACATACCAGATTAAACAGAATGATATTGTTGTTAACCTACCTAAGACAGTAGGAGCAGGGTACGGACAGTTTTGGCGCTCAAGAAATCTTTATCGTGTAGTCAAAGGGTCACGTGGTTCGAAGAAGTCCAAGACAACTGCATTAAATTACGTCGTGCGTCTTTTGAAATATCCTTGGGCCAACTTACTTGTTATTCGTAGATATTCGAATACGAACAAACAATCTACCTATACGGATTTTAAATGGGCGTGTAATGTGTTGGGTGTGACTCATTTGTTTAAATTCAACGAGTCTTTGCCTGAAATAACAATAAAAGCGACTGGCCAAAAGATTCTGTTCCGTGGTTTGGATGATGAGCTGAAAATCACATCTATTACAGTTGACGTTGGTATCCTTTGTTGGGCCTGGTTTGAGGAAGCGTACCAAATTGAGACTGAAGACAAGTTCAGTACGGTTGTTGAGTCAATCCGTGGTAGCTTAGATGTACCTGATTTCTTTAAACAAATCACGATTACGTTTAACCCGTGGAATGAGAGGCACTGGCTCAAGCGTGTCTTCTTTGACGAAGAGACGAGACGGGCTGATACGCTATCACTTACAACGACTTATCGATGTAATGAGTGGCTTGATGAAGTCGATATCAAGCGCTATGAGGATTTGTATCATACGAACCCAAGACGTGCGAGAATCGTTTGTGATGGCGAGTGGGGAGTTGCTGAAGGTTTAATCTATGAAAACGTAACTGTCAAAGACTTTGATAAAGATGAACTACTACAAGACTCAGCTTATAAGTTATGTATCGGTCTTGACTTTGGTTTTACTCATGATCCAACTGCTTTGTGTTGTTCGTTGATAAACGATACAACGAAAGAGATTTATGTCTTTGATGAGGCGTATAAAGTCGGATTGATAACCAAAGAAGTTGCGAAAATGATAAAAGACAAAGGTTATCATCGCTCACGAATCATTGCTGATAGCGCTGAATTACGACTGATTGAAGAACTAAGGTCAGAGCACGGCATAACACGAATTAAAGAGAGTCGGAAAGGTAAGGATAGTATCATGGCAGGCGTGTCCAAATTACAAGGATACGCTATTTATGTGCATCCGAATTGTGAACATATCATGGATGAATTTTATAGTTACTGCTATCAACGTGATAAGGAAGGGAATTGGTTGAATAAGCCAGAAGATAAAAACAACCACTTGATGGATGCTTTGCGTTATAGCCTTCAATGTATCGAAGGCGGGAAAGCAACCGTCCGCAGACGTTCTGATTATGGTCTATAGAGAGGAAAGACATGTACCAATATTTAACCTATCCACGGGATGGATACGATGAGGGTTCTTTGAAGAAAGACCTGATTTACAAATTGATAACGAAGCATAGCACTGAAGGCTCACGATTGAAGAATTTAAAGAGCTACTACATGGGCGAGCATGCTATCTTAGAACACAAGAGACGCAACGAGAACGCACCCAATTACAAGACAGTGGCCAATCATGCCAAGGATATCGCAGACACGGCTACAGGCTATTTTATGGGCAATCCTATCAAGTACAACAATACTGCTGAAGGTGATATCGAGCCTTTGCTTGAGGCTTTTGATGGTGCTGAAATCGATCAAGTGGATGCGCAGAATGCACTAAATATGGCTATCTACGGTCGTGCTTATGAGTACATCTATGCTAAAGAGGGTCTGACTGAGTTGGACTCAACTAGCATTGATCCAGAAAACACCTTTATGGTCTACGATGATAGCATTGAGCGTAAGCCCTTGTTTGCGGTTTATTACTATCAAGTCAAGGATGATACGAAAGATACTACTAAGTACCAGGCAGAGGTCTTTACTGAAAACCTACACTACCACATGGTATTGAGAAGTACAGATTCAGGAACGACTCAGAATGAGCAAGCAGAGCCTCATAATCTTGGACAAATCCCAATCATCGAATATCGCAACAATCACTTTGCAATCGGCGACTACGAGCAACAGATGAGCTTGATTGACGCTTATAATTCCTTGATGGGTAACCGTGTCAATGATAAGGAGCAGGCAGTAGAATCTATTCTTGTCTTGTATGGCACGCAGTTAGCAGACACGCCAGAAGATGCCAAGGTAGCGATGAAGATTCTTTCTGAAGAAGGTCTTTTGGAATTGCCAGGGGATAGTGCAAGAGCTGAGTTCTTGAAGAATACGTTGGACGAAAGTGCTACTGAAATCTTGCGCACAGCTTTGAAAGAGGATATCTACACATTCAGCCATGTGCCTAATCTGACAGATGAGAACTTCGCAGGGAATACATCGGGCGTAGCCATGGAATTCAAGCTGATGGGCCTTGAGATGATTACCAAGACCAAAGAGGCAAACTACAAGCGTGGATTAAGACAGCGGATTGCTATCTTTGCTCATTACCTGGGCATGAAGCAGATTGCTCTGGAGTCTCATTCAATCGTTCCGCAGTTCAGCCGTGGTTTACCTAAGAACTTGTTAGAGTTGTCTCAGATTATCAACAACCTTGAAGGTAAAGTGACCAATAGACAACTTATCTCACTCTTGCCGTTTGTAGAAGACCCTGACGCTGAGCTGGAAGCCTTGGAAGAGGAGAAAGAGAAGAACATGGAACGCATGCCGATGTTCAATCAAGATAACACGAAACCTGAAGACGAGGTAGAGGATGAAGAATCAGGAGTATTGGGAGAAGAGGAAAGCCAATCTGATTTACCAGCAGATGGACAAGGCCGAAAAGCAGGCAGACCAGTTCGATAAGGTCTATCGAGAAGCCAAGACTTACTTGGATAAGGAAATCAATAAGATTTTTGATAAGTTCCAACGTGATTATGGTCTAAGTCAGGTAGATGCTAGACAAGTCTTGAAGAACATGAAAGACAAGAAGGACTTGAATGAGCTTCGTAAGGTGCTTGAAGCGAGACCGAATGACCCGAATATCCAAAGGTTGCTGGCTGACTTAGATAGTCCAGCTTATTCTTTCCGTATGAAGCGCCTAGAACGTTTGAGCGACGATTTAGACCGTATGCGTGAATCTATCTATCATTCAGAGAAGACAGGCTCAGACGCTTTTTATAGCGACCTGATGAAGGATAGCTACTACAAGGCTACCTTTGACCTGCAACAGCAGACAGGACTAGCATATGGCTTTTCTGGGCTTCCTGAGAGCGAGATAAAACATCTACAGTCTTTTAGTTGGGTAGGGGATGGAAGTACGTACTCAACAGACATCTGGAAGAATACAGGAAAGCTTACTTCCAGCATAAAAGATGAATTACTCATAAGCCTCATGACAGGCCGAGATACACGAGAAACTGCACAAGCAATTGCTGAGCGGTTCAATGTAGGTCAGAATGATGCGAGGCGTTTGGTTCGGACAGAATCAGCCTTCTTTCATAACCAGATGGAACTACTCAGCTATGAAGAAGCAGACATAGAGAAGTATATCTTTGTGGCCGTCTTAGACAAGCGTACATCACGCATTTGTCAAGAACATGATAATCAGGTCTATGATAGGGATAAAGCTGTCACTGGCGTCAATTGTCCTCCTATGCACCCTTGGTGCAGGTCTACTACTGTCGGATACGATGAAGACGCAGACTACAGCAAGCTCAAGCGTAGGGCAAGGAATCCAGTGACAGGTAAAACTGAACTAGTACCTGCTGATATGACTTATAAAGAGTGGTATAGCAAGTATGTGGATGGTGACGAGGTTGTTAAAGAAACTAAGCCAGAAGTGGCTGACAAGGTTTTTGTAGCTGATAAACCAAATGAAATAGACGACTTCTTCAAGAAACAAAAGTCTTATCAAAAGTGGTATAATGAGCTTGACGAAAAACAAAAAGATGCAATTTTCAATTACACCATGTCTCCGCACGAGCAAATAAATTCCGTAATGAGGCAAGGTTATGAAGAATACAGAAAAAATGGTTTAATGGGAATTGAAGCATCTGAAATTCCTTATGTTGAAAGATATTTGCAAGAAAACCTAGAACTTTCCAAAAAGTTAGAAACTGTATTTGGAAGTTATAAGACCGAGGAAAGTTTTATAGCTTATCGTGGAACCAGGGCTGAACAATCATACTTTAATAACTTAATTGTCGGTCAGACTACTGTAATCGACAAGGCTTTTATGAGTACAAGTTTAGCGAAAGAAGAAGCATTAAACTTCTCTAATGATGGAATCGGAGAAAGATATCTATTGGATATTACAGTAAGAAAGGGTTCTAAATCAGGAGTATACATATCTGAGCTTTCGGATATGCCAGAAGAAAAAGAATTTCTTATCAAACCATCTGCTAAATTTAAAGTTATATCCGTAGATAAAAATTCATCAGGATTAAATTTGATAAGTTTGGAGTTACAAGATGATTAAAAAAAGATTTTTAGAACCATTTCAAGATATTCCGAGTGTTAGAGCTGATATTTTAGTTTTTACACAGGGGTTATCTCTAAAGCCTATTGTTTCGTTTTTGAAGTCAGCTAGTGATGAAGAATTACATAGAATAGGAAAAGCCGTTTTTTACCTCTATCCTGCCAATATTCGAGAACAGTTAGCTAACAAGAGGAAAGATTCGGTAGATTATAGTTTCATCGACGACTACACTCGTACATATAATATTGATTCCACTACCACATCTAAAGATAAGTCTCGAGGTAGTGCACTACTCGCATTTTTACGAGAAAATCCTGATATGGATGCAACAGAATTTTGTAAAAAACTTAAATTATAATACGAATTAAGCACCTAGAGAAATCTAAGTGCTTTTCTTATGCTTAAAAAGGAGAATTTGATGAACAAATACAAAAAAATGATAGAATTGATTGAAGATAACGGACTTGAGATACAATCGAAGGAATGTTATGATTCACAGAGTGCTTGGACCGGAAAACATTTGTGGATTGTCGATAAGAAAACACGAAATAAAATCTTTGATTTATCGGGTAATGGCTATTGTTTTGACGACAAATCGGTCGATAAAGCTATTGAAGAAGTTGAAAAATATTTGTCTCTTAAAAACATGAATACTTTTGATGCTTTCAAAAAATGGGTGGAAAAGAATGCTAAGCCTCAAAAATGATACTCAGAAAGGAGTAAAGATATGTTCATCTGGGATTGGGTATCAATCGCTTTTGGGTGGTTGGTATTTTTGTTTTTAATGCTGTTTATCATAGCGTTTGTAAAACAAGTAGTCAAAGAAATCAAAAAATAACCTAACCGTATGGAATCCCGTACGGTTTTTATATTGTCCAAACTGTACCGATGACATTAAAAGCTGTACTGTTCCGTCGCCGGACGTAAAGCGAGATTATCGAGTGGCGACGTAATCGCTGGAGGACAATTATGTCAGAAGAAATCAATGCAACTGTATCTACTGAATCAACTGAGAATGTCGACACTCAAGAAAATGTTGATACAGTGCAGGAAGAAAAGCACGAACGAACTTTCACTCGTGCTGAAATCGGTAAGATGCTATCTGCCGAGCGCTCTAAATGGGAAGCTGAGCAAGAAGCCAAGGAAAACGAAGCTAAGAAACTTGCGAAGATGAACGCTGACGAGAAACAAAAATATCAGTTGGATCAGCGTGAGCAAGAACTAGCCGACCGCGAAAAGGCTATTGCTCGCAAGGAATTAACCGCAGAAGCTAAAGCGATGCTAAGTGAACGTGACTTACCAGTGGAATTAGTGAACGTGGTTGATCTGACAAGCGCAGAGACGGTATCTGAATCTATTACCTCTATCCAAAAAGCATGGGAAGAGTCGGTTCAGAAGGGAGTTTCTGAGCGTATGAAAGGCAGTGCACCTATCAAAAATGCACAAACAGTCCAGCAAGAAGTCACGGAAAAATGGCGTAAAGACTTCTTGTAATAAAAGAAAAGAGGAAAAATAAATGGCATTTGAAGAATTAAATACAGCAGAATCACGCAAGAAACATCTAGGGATTATTGAAGATGTGCTTGCGGTAAACTCATATTCAACACCACTTGTAACATCAAGTGATGCAGTGACGTTGCAAGGTCGCTCTTTCACAGTAGCAACTGGTAATACAACAGAACTGAAAGACTACAAACGTAACAAAGACAACGAATTTGACCACGTTGAAGTTGAAGAAAAGGTTTATACCCTTGACGAAGAAAAATATTGGGGTCGTTTCGTAGACCAATTGGACGAACGTGACTCTAACGGTCAAGTAAATATCAATTACGTTATTGCACGTCAAGCAGCAGAAGTAGTAGCTCCATATCTTGATGAACTACGTTTTGGTGCAGCACTTGGTAATGTTAGCGACAATGTTACTATGGGCAAAGAAACAGGAGCGAACAACGCATACAACGCAATCCTTGATGTTTCTGAGAAACTTGATGAGCTTGGAATTACAAAAGAGCGTTTGCTTTTTGTAACACCAAAATTCTACAAAGCGATCAAGTCTGAAATCGTTCGTCTACCACATGGTGACGCAGATAAGAAAGTTCTTGGAAAAGGATATGTTGGTGAATTGGATGATTACACAGTCTACAAAGTACCTTCTAAATTCTTGAAAGGTGTTAATGCCCTTGCTACTGCTCCAGGTGTTGTAACATCTCCAGTGCAAGTAGATAACACTAAGTACAACGATAATATTCCAGGCCGATTTGGTGAATTGGTAGAGCAATTGCTTTACACTGGTGCGTTTGTTCTTGAACACTTCAAGAAATACATCATCACCATCGCGGATTCTAAACCTGAAGCTAAACCATCTACTCAAGGTAAAGTCGTGAACCGTGCTAAAGCGTGGAAGACTGGAACAGCCTATAAAGAAGGTGATACAGTAACGCATGAAGATAAAGTCTATGTTGCTATCAAAGACATCACTAGCTCAACCAATGCACCAGGCTCTGACTCAGCTAACTGGAAAGAAAAAACTGGTAAGAAATAGGTCTTAGTTATGAAATTTAAAATCAAACAAGATTTCTATGATTGGGAATCAAATGTGAAACGACTGGCAGGGGAGGAACTTGAGATTACTGAGGAGCGCTATGCTGAGCTGGCTGACAATTTTGCCAGCAATGGTGTCGCTATCTCAGATGTTCTTGAAGAAACCCTCCCTGAACCTGAGTTTTTAGAAGAGGATTGATATGTCTATAGAGTTGCTGAAGAAAATGACAGGCGAAGAAGATACTCAGCTTCTCATGTTGCTCCAAACGAGGGCTACAAATCTTATCTTGTCAGAGACTAATCGCACATCTTTGACACCTGCTTTAAGTCTTTTAATACCAGAGGTTGCTATTGAGCTCCACAACCGCTCAGGAGCGGAAGGAGAGCACTCTAGAACCGAAGGTGGTATAGCAGTAGTCTACGGAGAAAACGGCCTGTCTACGGGTCTTTTACAGCGTATACGCATGCACAGACTAGCAAGGGTGGCAGGCCATGTTTTTGAAGCAGAGTAGACTGAAACCCTATCCGATGCGACGGTTTGAAAAGACTGTCACAGAAGAAGGTGTCGTAAAAGAAGGGTATGCCAAGGGAACTGAGACAGTTCGTCTTGAATTGTGGCCAGCTAGTAGCAAGTTACAATCTGAGCTGTATGGTGAGCGTGTCAACGATATTTTGAACGCAAATGCCAACAAGTCAGCTACTATCAAAGTAAAAGATGGTGTGTGTATCGATAGCCAAACGGAAGTGACTCACAAGGTTATTTCTAAAAAGGTCTACACATATCATCAAGTTTTGGAGTTAGAGCGTGTCAGAGCTACTAGGGGCAGATAGGCTTATAGCTAAGTTCAGAAAGTTGTCAGATGTTGCACAACGAGACATTGTTTCAAAAGCGGTTCATCATGCAGCTAAAACCATTGTCCAAGCCGATGCTAAGAGATTAGCGCCAGGGAACAATGGAGAACTTAGAAACAGCATTAAGACTAGGGTTAAAATGGACGGAGATAAGGCTATAGGCGAGGTTTACACTAATCTACATTATGCTCCTTATGTTGAGTTTGGTACAGGACCTAAAGGGCAAGCTAGCCATTCTGGTATCTCTCCAGAAGTCAGCGTGTCTTATCGCTCCAGTCCTTGGTATGTGCATGAAGACCAAATCAATGTAGGACCTTACCATTTTCAAAAAATTGGGGAGTTCTACAAGATGTATGGTCAACCTGCCCAGCCTTATCTTTATCCAGCTTTGAGAGACAATCAAGAGCGTGTGTCTAAGAATATTTCGAATTATGTCCGTAGAAAGATAAGAGAACAAATATAATGATCAATATCAAGCCTGTTATTTTTAAAGAATTGCAAAAAGTCGCAGATAATGTGACAGATACATACCCTAGCGATTGGGAGACTTTCCCAGTCGTTATTTTTTTGGAAGAGCAGAACAAGCCCGGTGAATGGTTCGATGACCAGGAACAGAAATCTTCTATCCGCTACAAAGTGGATATCTTTGACGATACCAGCACTAGTGAGTTAGCTGTTAAAATCAATCAGATTTTTGAGTCTTTAGGTTTGCGAAGAACCGACTGTCAAGACGTACCAGACCCGTCTCATTTGAGACATAAGGTCATGCGTTTTGAAGGTGTCGTTGACTTACACTCAGAGCTTGTTTTTCAATTTAGAATGGAGAATTAAACATGTTAGCAAATGGAATTACGTTAGCTTATGGTACAGCTAAAGGAACTTATACTAAACTTGCAGGACTTAAGGAAGTACCTGAATTCGGTATTGAGCCTGAAAAAGTAGAGAATACTACCCTTGAAGATAAAGTTAAGAAGTACGAGTTCGGTATTGGGGACGCAGGAGAATTGGAATACAAATTCTCTTACAAGAACGATAGCGCAACCGCACCTTATCGTATTTTGCGTAACGCGGCAGACAACAAGACAAAACTTTTCTTTGAGCAGACTTACCCAGACAACACTAAAGTTCATTTTGAAGGTCAAGTATCTGTTAAGCTTGGCGGTGGCGGTGTCAATGCCGTTATCGAGTTCACCCTTAAAATTGCTTTGCAGTCAGAGTTGGAATTTGTAGACGGAATTGGAGGTTAATTAAATGGCGTTACCTTACTCAATTTGGAAGATTAGCGATGAGAAAGAGTTGAAACTACGACTTTCATCTCATCAAGCAGCAAAAGTTGAAGAAAAAATCGGTATGAACTTATTGAAAATCTTCATGCCTGAGGCTGGGGAAGAGTTTCCACTGCCTCCTTTAAAAGTTGTATTGCTTTTGATTCATGGAGCTTTGCAGAAGTATGAGAATGGCTATTCTCTTGAGGATGTCTATGATCTATACGATGAATACGTGGATAACGGTGGAGACCAAACAACTTTCATGACAGAGGTTTTAATGCCACTATTTGAAGTATCGGGTTTTACTCCACGAGGAAGCAAGGACAAGAAAACTTCCAAGAAGAAAATGACAGTAGTCGAGTAATCTTAACAGTAACGCAGATTATTGAGAGGCTTTACCCTATGTTTTTGGACATTGGGGGTAAGCCTCTTGATTTTTGGGATTTTACCGTGTTTGAAATCAGGGAAATGATTGAAAGCTATAACCGTGTCAAAATCCAAGAGCGTAAAGAAAAGATTATTGATTCTTATAGACTTTCGCAGATGATATCCAATCATGTTTCTTTATTGTTATCCAAGGATGCCAAGGTCTTTGAGTTCTGGGAATATGCGCCTGAGTTGTTTGTAGAAGAACAACAAGCGGTAGAACAGGAACGACAGAGACAAGCGCTTTTGTTGCATAAGGAACAGATGCGTGATTTTGCAGAAAGACACAATCGCAAAAGGAAGGAGGAAGTAAATGGCAACTCTTGATGAATTAAAAGTTATGATTGACGCTGAGATAGCGCCTTTCAGGAAGAAGATGAAAGAAGTCGAGAATCAGGTCAAAGGAACATCTGACCAAGTGAAAAATGCCACTGCCAAAGTTCGTGAGCAGTCGAATTCTATCGGTAGTGCATTTGGCAAGCTAGCTAAGTTCGCTGGTTTTGCAATTCTTGGTAAGAAAATGCTTGATGTTGGGATGTATTCAGCGCAGACTGCTCTTGAAGTATCAGCGTCTATGAACCAAATCAAGCGCCAGATGGGCGAGAGTTCGCAATCTTTCTTAAAATGGGTTAACGATAACGCTAACGCAATGAATATGGGTGTGGGTGAGGCGACCAACTACGGTGCAGTCTACTCAAACCTATTTTCTGGATTTATCAAAGATACTAACAAGCTAAGTGCTTATACCGCTAAGATGTTACAGACATCGGCAGTTATTGCTGAAGGTTCAGGGCGTAGCATTACAGACGTTATGGAGCGGATTCGTTCAGGTTTGCTAGGGAACACGGAAGCGATTGAAGACCTAGGAATCAACGTCAATGTGGCTATGATTGAGTCCACAGAAGCCTTTAAGAAGTTCGCAAACGGACAAAGCTGGCAACAATTGGACTACCAAACCCAACAACAAATCCGTCTGATGGCAATCTTGGAACAGGCCACAGCCAAGTATGGTGATACCTTGTCCAACTCGGTCAATAGTAGTATCAGCTTGTTTAAATCACTGATGAAAGATAGTGCATTGAACTTAGGTAACGCTATGTTGCCGATTATCAATGCGATTATGCCTGTTTTGAACTCTTTTGCTATGGTCTTGAAGAATGTTACAGCTAAACTTGCAGAGTTTATCGCTTTAATGTTTAACAAGAAGGCTACGGTGAAAGATGGCGTTGGTGGAGCAGTTGGAGACATGGGTAACGCCATGAAAGACGCTGCAGGCGGAGCAGGAGACCTTGCTGACGCAGTAGACGACGCTGGAGATTCAGCAGGAGGACTTGCTGATAATCTTGGAGACTCAGCCAAAAACGCTAAGAAAGCTGCTAAAGAATTGCTTGGTCTATTGGGATTTGATGAGATTAACATCTTGCAAAAACCAAAAGACGACGACGCAGGCGGTACTGGTGGCGGAGGAGGCGGTGGCGGAGGCAAAGGTGGTAAAGGAAAGGGAGGCGGTGGCGGACCTTTCAAAGACATCTTGCCAGAAGTCGAGTTGACCGACATGGGCAACCAGTTCAAGAGCATTTTCGACGGCCTCGGAGATAAGTTAAAAGGGTTGTTTGACCTCTTTAAAAAAGGTTTTGATGCAGCCTTTAGGCCAGAAGGTTTAGAGCGTATTAAAGCTGCTTTAGAGCGAATCAAGAAAACTCTTGAAGAAATCGCTACTGATCCAAGAGTTGTAAATGCCTTTAACCGCATGACCGAGAAAATTGCTTATGCTTTGGGACAAATTGCTGGTTCGTTAGCCACTATCGGAGTTGGTATTGGTGTACTCCTTACTGAAAGTATTGCGAACGGCCTTGAAAGGCAGAAAGAACGGATTATCAGGGCGCTAGTCGCTTTGTTTGATAATATTGGTAACATTGCAGAGGCTGTAGGAAATATCGCTCAGGCCTTTTCTAGTGCTTTCTACGATGTCATTACTTCAACTGGTGCGGTTCGTATCGGTAGCGCTATTGTGTCAACTCTATTAAGCTTGACATCTACCATTGTTGAAGTCGGTAGCAAATTAGCAGGAAGTTTGTTTAAAGGTTTTGAAAAAGTCGTTGTGACAAGCGCTCCTAAAATTTCATCAATGCTTCAAAGTCTTTTGGACATTGTAGCTCCGATATTTGAAACTATTGAAAGTGTTGTTGATAAGTTTGGCGATGGGTTGAGTAGTGTCTACGATGAACATGTAGCCCCTGCTATTGACTCTATTGCTAATGCTTTTAACGGACTAATTGATATTATTCTAATACTTTGGGAAGGAAGTTGGAAGCCTTTCGCAGAGTTCTTGTCTAACACATTCGGCATAAGTATTGAAACCGTCGCTGATTTACTAGGCGGTATCATACTGGAAGCATTGAAGTTACTAGCTGATACAATCAAGCTAGTGGCTGATGGTTTTACTGCTTTTTCAGATTGGTGTAAAGAAAATAAAGAGATTATCTCTACGGTCGCTAATGTGATTGGTACACTTGCAACCGTATGGCAAGGAATTAAGCTCTTGTCTTGGGCTGAACAAGCTGGAGGGCTTGCAGGAGCATTCGAATTATTAAGTGGCAAGGTTTCCTTTATTGTTAGCGGAATTAAAAACCTTGGACTGGCTTTGAAAGCTTTGACATTTGATAAATTGGTCAGCTTCGGAGAAACCATCTATTTGAATGCGTTGTATGCGAAAGACTTTGTAGTCAATTCAGGTAAATTGATTGTAGAGCTAGGAAAAACTGCTCTAGAACTTGGTAAATCAGCACTAGCTTGGGGCGTTCATGCTGCACAAATGGGGCTTGCAGCAGCAGCGGAAATCGCTCAATCGGTTGCAGCAGGAGTTGCAGCTGCTGCAACATGGGCACTCAATGGAGCTATTGCAGTCTTGACCAGCCCGATAACTTTGGTTATTGCAGCTATTGCAGCCTTAATTGCTATCGGTGTCTTGCTCTACCAAAACTGGGACACTGTTGTTGAATTTGCTAAAACCGCATGGCAAGGACTATGTGATTTTATCAGTGGTATTTGTCAATCGATTGGCGAATTTTTCAGCGGTTTATGGACGAAACTACAAGAAATCTTTGAGCCAATAGGCCAATGGTTTAGCGAGAAGTTCCAGCAAGCATGGGATGCCATTGTAGCTATCTTCTCTGGTATCGGAGAGTGGTTCTCTGGTGTATTCCAAGGAGCATGGGACGCTATCGTTAATATCTTCACGCCAATTGGCTCATGGTTCGGACAACGTTGGGCGGATGTGACTAGTGCTTTGGCTAATATCGGTGCATGGTTTACGGACATGTTCCAAAAAGCATGGACTGGTCTAACAAACATCTTTAGCAAACTAGGTTCTTGGTTTGGTGAAAGATGGAACGATGTTACAAGTGCGCTTTCTAGCGTTTCAAACTGGTTTGGTGAGATGTTCACTAATGCATACAACGCAGTAAAAGATGCTTTCAGCTCTATCGGTGACTTCTTTAGTGGCGTTTGGGAAACTGTAAAAGGTATCTTCGTAAACGCTGGTCAAATGGTCGGTGAGGCAGTAGGCGGAGCATTTAAGAGTGCTGTTAATGCGGTTCTTGGAACGATTGAAAATGTAGTCAATGGCTTCATCGGCATGATCAATGGTGTTTTAGATGTTGTCAGAAACTTGCCTGGTCTAGGATGGATTGGAAGTGTAAGCACAGTTAGCCTTCCTCGTCTTGCCCGTGGTGGTATCGTCGATAGCCCAACAATCGCCATGATTGGTGAAGCTGGTAAAGAGGCAGTCGTACCACTTGAAAATACAGGATTTATCCAAACGCTAGGACGAGTAGTCAGCAGTGCAGTAGTAAATGCCATGGCTGGTGTTAGTCCACAAGGTGGTTTTTCTGGTGATGGCGACATTGTTATCCAAATCGCAGGTCACGAGTTCGGACGGGTGGCCATCCAAGAAATTAACAAGGAACACGAAAGAGCAGGTCAAACCTTGCTTAAGATTTAGGAGGTTAAATGGCACAATTGACAATCAATGGGGTGGCTGTGAAGCCTCCCAAATCTTTTCAGGTCGGTATTCAAGATATCGATGGAGAAACTGGGCGTAATGCCAATGGAGATATGGTGCGAGACCGTATTACGACTAAGCGCAAACTAGACTGTGAATGGGGCATGCTGACTCAAGAAGAAATGAGTCAGCTTTTAAATGCCGTGTCAGCAGTCTTTTTTGAGGTTTCCTACCCTGACCCTGTTAAAGGTCAGACCACTGGGACTTTCTACGTCGGTGATAGGACAGCTCCAAGCTATACCTTTACCGAAAAGTTCAAGCCATGGTCAGGCGCTAAATTTAATCTGGTAGAGAGGTAAGAAAATGGACGCTTTAACCAGACGACAATTTGACAGAGCCATGTTTGCCAAGGACAGGACGCTGGCTATCCGTGTTGGTGATTATGCTTCACGAGATATCAAAGAGGCTAGTTTTGAGTATGGCTACATCAAGGGCGATACTTATAAGCCCGGTGGAACGTGTGCTGGTAGCGGTAAGATTACCTTTACCAGCATCATTACCACGTTCAATAAACTGGATATCCTACACCCTGAGATTGGGCTACTGGTTGGGAATACCTACCAGTGGGTTAAGATGGGGGAATACTTCATCAATGACATCGAGATTGACCGAAACCGCAACACAACCACGCTGGAGCTCATGGACGGTATGTTTAAGCTTAATCGTGAGTATGTGACGGACTTGCATTTCCCAGCTGAAGTACGAGAGGTCATTCAGGAAATCTGCCTGAAAACTGGCATTGAGTTAGCGAATGACTATTTCGGGATCAGTGCCATGCGTTACCATGTCGAGCAAATTCCTGAAGGTAAGAAGCTTTCCTTTAGGGATATGTTAAGCGCTATGACTCAGATGATTGGGATGTCTTGTTTCTTCAACCGAGAAGGAAAGATGGAAATCCGTGATTTGACTGAGTCAAACATCACGATCAACGCAGATAGCTACTTTTTGCATGGGTTAACCAAGAGTGAGATTGAGTATCAGATAGCTGGTATTACTTGTAAGACGGACAAGAAGTCTCTGACGGTCGGTATGAAGACAGGTCGGTCTTTGGAACTGGACAATGTCTTCATGACCCAGAGCGCTTTAAATGACTTGTATTACAAACTGAAAAACCTAACTTACTATCCGTATAATCTCAACTACCAAGGGCATTTACTGCTTGAGGTTGGGCAGTGGGTAACCATTCAGACTAACAAAAATGAGACCTTTAAAGTTCCTGTTTTAAGCCAGAGCTTTACTTTTAAAGGTGGCCTGAGAGGTCGTATCAGCGCAGATAGTAAGGCTGGAAACGATACTCAGTATTCTTACGAGGGTACGATTACCAAACAGATTAAGCAACAAGATGGCATTGAAGCGAAAATCCAAGCGCAGATTGAAGCAGCAGATGCAGCCTTTGAAGCTGAGTTTGAGAAACGTAAAAAAGCGATTGATGATGCTATCGAAATCGCCAAGAAAAAATCCGAAGAATTTGGCGCTAAAATCCATGAGGAAATAGAGAAAGAGCGGCCTGAGTTTGTGAAGCGAATCCGTGAGGAGCTGATGAGTGGCGCTGACTCAATCGCTGAATTAAGTAAGAAACTGGAACAAGTCAGCGAGACTGCAAGGGTCAATGCTAGTCTGATTGGTGGTGACGGCAATACCCAGTACAACAAGAACCGCTTGAATGGTGGCACGGCTAAGAAAATTAGCTATGGAACAGATTTTGTGGAAGTAGGGCATAACGGTGAAGGCTTTGAACTTGGAAAAAGCTATGTAATCAGTTGGTCAGCAACCTGTACACCTTACGGCAAAACAGATGTGACTGTGGTAGTGAACAAGACACCGTTTTACGGTGGACAGGTTCATCTTGCGCCTGCTAATTCAGTCATGCCAGCGATAGATAAAGACCTTGTCCAGAAAGAAGAGAAGGTCTTAGCAGTCTACTACGGTGCTTATCGTCTGACTTTCTCAGGGGACTGGTATCAGAATGTAGAGCAGTCTGTGACGGTTGATAATCAGACGACACGGATTGAACTAGCGCCAGTCTATAAGACGGTAGCGGATGGGCAAAATGCTAGATATGACGGAAGTTGGAACGAGAGTCCAACTTTAATTTTTGACGGAGGTAGAACATGACAGAAACAATCCCAATAAGGGTTCAACACAAGCGTATGTCAGCACGAGACTGGGCAAGTAGCACTCTAGTCTTACTTGATGGCGAACTAGGTATTGAGAGCGACACAGGTAAGGTCAAGGTCGGAAATGGTCGTGACCGTTTCTCAACACTGCAGTATCTAACGGGACCAAAGGGCGACCGTGGAGAAACGGGGCCAGCAGGACCAAGAGGTGCTGATGGTGTTGTGCGGTTTGAAGGGTCAGCAGCAGAGCGTGCTTTGGCGGAGTATGCCAAGAAGTCTGAAACCCCAGTATATCGTATTGCGAAGGGTGATATCTATGGTGCAAATATTGGCTCAGTTGCGACAGTAAAAACAACCGATATCATGAACCCTGACGGTATCAAGGTAGGGGATATTGTTGAAGACCTTTGGACGAATGAGAGTACTGTAGATTATGAATTTTGGAAAGTGACGGCTGTTAACGGTACTAATATTACTGTTCAAAAAATCGGTAAGAGAACATTCGTGATTTCTTATAATGACACAGACGTTAAGCGTCGTATCACAGCGCTTGAAGCTAGACCTGACTTTAACTCTTTGACAGAGACACAACGAAATAGCTTGCGAGGACCAGCAGGTCCAGCAGGTCCCAGAGGTGCGGACGGAGCTAGAGGTGCCGATGGTGCGCCTGGCCAAAATATCATCAACCAGAATGGTGGACAACCAATGAAATATTGGTCTGGAACAAGGTCCCAATATGACGCAATTTCTAACAAAGATGCTAATACCATCTATGATATCTACAGGTAGGAGTAACTATGGCTAGAGAAGGAATTTACGTGGGGTCCAAGGAAATTATCCAGCGTTATGTTGGGACAAGGCTGGTTTGGGAGAAAGTCACAATCCAGTTTGACGAAGTGCTAAGATTCACTTCAAACCGCTACGGTTCATTTTGGCGCTTTGGCTCTACAGAACGAGCCTTTATTGATTTAGGTATATCCGAACGTCGTCCGTATGGTTTAGAGGGTATAGAGAACTGTAACGTGTTGAAACTTCAAAATTCTAACAAGACATTTGAAGTCAGGGTAGTAGTAGGCCAGCAAGATACTGGTTATTCAGCTGGCTACCGAAGACATTACAATTACCAACTATTCGTTATTTTCAAAAATACGGATGAAGTGGAGGATTTCCTATCCAACAAATACAACGAAACCTATATTTTTGGTAGAAAAAGAGGAGGGTAACACATGGACATTACCATTCAAAACGTTCGTTCGCCTGCTCTTGAACATAACGGACGGTATTACAAGGTATTCCAGCCACGGACACGAGACGAACTGCTGAAATTGCACCACATGGGATGTGTGGGTGACACGGTGCTGACGGACATCCAGCTGGAGCAAGGAGATTTCCCTACTAGCTTCGTGGAACCAACTGTTACCCAACGTACTCTGTCGGGTCTTTTCAAGGATATGCGTTCTATCGAACTGGAATTAAGAGACCCAAATAGCACTCTCTGGGGTAAAATCCAGCAGAATAACCAAGGTGCGCTGACCCAGTTCTTTGATACCAATGTCAAGAGCGCCATCGCTCAGACTGCTAAAGAAATTAGGCAGGAAGTGCGAGACGCTGCTAACAGTGCTAGAGTGCAAGTGACACCTGAAGGTGTGACCATCGGCTCTACTACTCTAACTGGTGAGCAGTTAGCCACAACCATTTCGACCAGTTCGAAAGGTGTGGACATCATCGCTCCACGAGTTCGAGTGAAGTCCGACATGATCGTGGATGGTGCGGTGACTGCTGGTAAGTTAGCGGCTGGGTCTGTCACTGCCGACAATATCCAAGCGGGTGCTATTACAGGCGATAAAATCAACGTAGACGATGCACTTATTCGGAACCTGACTGCTAGAGATGCCTTGATTGATAAGTTGACATCTAAGGAAGTCTTTGCGACTAAGATTGAATCTGTCGTGTCTAGTTCGACATTCCTTGAAGCTTATCAAGGTAAAATTGGCGGATTCACTCTTGGACAATTTGACCAAGGTGGAGGTCGCTGGATTTCCGGTGTGAATAAATTCGCAGTTGGTATGGGCAACGGAGAAGGTTACGGGACTCAAACAGCTTTCTGGGCCAATTGGGGCAATAACTGGAACCAAGCAGGGCCTAGAGCGTGGCATGTGGACACAGATGGACAAATGTATTGTAAGAACGATGCGCATTTTTCTGCCGAAGCCAACTTCACAGGCGAGAGCACCACGAATTTTTATGGAGCAGTAAAATTCACTCAGTCGCCCGTATTCGCTGGAAACATCAACATGGGGAATAGTAACATTTTCGGTAATGGCTATAACCCGGCTGGAGGTGTCAATAAGGTTGTTTGGTGGAGTGAACTTGAATCAGTCGCTTTCCGGAAACATACAGATATAGATGCAATCAAGAAACGCTTGAACAGAATTGAAAGCCATCTAGGAATTAGCTAGAAGGAGAACATACATGGATAATCACACAATCGACAAGCTCGTCGCTGAGTCGCTCGTCAACCGCTTGGCTGAAGGCGAATTGAATCGTGCGCATTTAGAGGCACGCTATACGCTAGCTTTGGCTGAATTACGGGGCTTTAAAGCCGTGATGGAATATGAACCAGCACTTAAAGAATTGTTTGAAGAAACACTAGCAAAAATGAAAGGAATTAACTAATGAATTACGAAGTAGCAATTAAACCTTATTTGAAAGGTGCAGAAAATGCGACAGTTGTCGCAATCAAGATGGAGAACAACGGACGCTATTCTTACGAGCAAGTAGAACTGCACGGTGACCGTACACAAGATAATGAAGCTACACTTATCCAAGCGGTACTGGACCATATTCGGACAGAACTTGACCCGACAAGTGCTCTTGTACAGGCTCAAGTCAAGCTGGAAGAAACTCATGTTAAATTGGAGCAAACTGAACAGAAATTGGCACAAGCAGAAGTTAAACAGACTGCTACAGACCAAGCAGTTAAGCACAATCAAGAAGAAACAGACCGCTATGGTAAAATCATCCATGCGGTCGTTTTAAATGCTGTAGCAGGCAAGACAATCGCTTATGGAACAAACTACAAGGAATTGGTAGAGTTGATTCCACTTGCGGAAATCAGCAAACGCTATATGCCTCATGACTTGATTACCATCGAAGACCCAGCTCATGTTGAGGTTGACGGAGAAGGTAAGCGTGTCTTGGTTCAATTGAATAAGGAATTTACTTACAACGGCGAACCAGTCAGCGATTTTGCTCGTAATGGTCGTCTTGAAATGGACGGAACAGGCGCAGCATGGAAGTACGAGCCTAAAGAATAGAGGTGCTTTATGGACGTCTTACAATCAACGGAGCATTTCTTCATGAACGTTTTGCCAGTAGCCACACCAATCGTCGTAGCTTGGTTAGGCTATAAAATGCCGAAGAAATCAAAGGAACTAACAGACCAAATCATTTCTGAATTGGATGATGTTAAAGGAAAAATCAAAGATGTCCAAGAAACTGCATGCGACAGCAACACTAAAATTGACGAAGTACAAGCAAAGCTAAAACTGCACGACGAAGCGCACCTTGTGACCATGAGAATGCGCCTTGATCGTGATATTCGCAGGGCTATTCGTCGTGGTTTTACTACCAAGGATGAGTTCTATGTGGTTGAGAACATGCACAATAGCTATAAGGCTCTTGGTGGCAATGGCTACATTGACCACTTGTACAACAATTTTGAAGCGCTGCAAATAAGAGATGACATCTTAGTTGAAGATGAGAAAGGGGCGCAGAATGGTCTGTAATCTCAATACGACCAATCTTGCTCAAGTGGATGGCGGTTACCTCATAAAACAAGGTGATGTAGCTTCTACCTTTGGATTCGTCCTCTTGGATGAAGATTATCGAGCCGTTTCCTCTCTGGAAGGGGAGGTGGCGGTTGTTAGTCTGACCATGGACAAGCACCAATGGAAGAAGAAGGTGACTGTCACGAACTCAAGCGTGAATTTTAATCTGGACACTATCTTGCCTGTTGGGAAATACCGCTTAGAGATTAGCGCTGGCGGATATATTTTTCCGAGCGACAAGGCTACGCACATCAAGATAGTGGCTTCAGATAAAGAATTGGTCACAGAGGAAGTCCATGCTCTCAAGGAGCTGGATATCGCAAAGGAAGTTGAGAAGCAACTTTCAGAAAAAACAGTAACAGATGGTGGAGTATGTCCGGAATTTCCAGACCTACTCTTTTTTTACAACTTAGGAAAGGTATAAAAACAATGGAAAATACTACAAAATTAACAGCATTCGCACAAGCAGTCGGAGAAGATATCAAAGAAGTCAAACAAAGCGTCAGCACTAAAGTAGAAACTTCAGCGATGACGCAAGCTATTTCACAAGCAGTCACTCAAGCTAAATCAGAGGTCAAAGCTGAAATCTTGGGAGAGTCTGTACCTGAAAATCTTGACACTTTGAAAGAAATTGCTGAAAAAATCACGAACATGGGGCAGGATGAAAACGGAGCACTTCTTGGCAAAGTAACAGAAGTCAGCGGACGTGTAGATGAAATTGCTAATCTTGATTTAGTAGCTACTTATAATCAAGCGAAAGCGTGAAGCCTATGACTAACCTTGAAAATCTAGCAACGGAAATCGGTAAGGATATCAAGGATATCAAGACACGCTACGCCACTAAAGAGGAAATGCATGAGGCAGCTGATATTGACTATTCTCAGATTGTCACGCATGAAGAACTTGAAGAGAAGCATTATCTAACAGAACATCAGAACATTTCTCATCTAGCAACTAAAGCAGAGGTAATCAATAAACTAGATAAGGTCGATTTTGATTTACTAAAACGTGACGCTGTCACACGCAACGAGTTAGATAGTAAGCATTATCTGACTGAACATCAGAGTATTTCTCACCTAGCGACCAAAGAGGAAGTTTCAAAGAAATTAGATGATAATGTATTCAAGAAAGTCGAACAGCTATTAAAAGATGAGAATAAGATCGACGGCTCTGTTTGGCTTTGGGACAAGAATATGGGTTCCTTCAACTCAAAGGGCTGGTTTAAATACAAGCCGATTTCTGTTGATAAAGGCGATAAGTTCTACTTACTAAATATCCGAGGTGTATTTAGCTATGTTGTGTCAAAAGACGGAACACGATTATTAACTAAATTCTCTCAATCTGATTCTTTAGTCACTACTGAGTATGTTGCTAGTGAAGATGCTATCCTTTACATAACCTCGCAGCCAAACGAAAATGCAAAAGTCTTTAACGCTTCTTTGAAAGAGTTAAGGAACGCGAACGTGGATTTTTCAAATCTTCCGAGCGATTATATCTCGTTGAAAATTCCCAAACTTTCACTAGACATTCAACCAGAAGAACTAAGTTTCGTAGAGGTCGTGAAGCAAATCCTTGACGAGAAGACTTTCAAAGCTGGTAAAGCTTGGTCTGGGAATGGTAATGGCACTTATGACGCTGATACGTGGGGTACTTATCCAGCAGTAAACTTACAAGCTGGAATAACTTATGGATTAAAAAATATCCGTGGAGTGTTCACGCATTATTTCGATAAATCGGGAACTAAAATTCTTAGCTTCTCATCTAAAGATGAGATAGTCACAAGGGATTTCATACCAAGCGTTGATGGATACATCCTGATAACTAGGTTAATCACTGATAAACCGTCTAAAATTTTTCAAGGTGGCCTTGGAAGTGCTAGAAATCTTGATAACCTTGAATATGGAGCAAGTGCAATTACTCCCAATGTTCCATTTATCATCCCAGAGACCAACACTACCCAATTTGGGTTGAATATTACTGGTATAGATACAACTCAACAAACGACAGTGAACAATCTCAGTTATATGTCGCCTATCAAAAAATGGAAAAAGAGTCGTGGTTTCATCGATACAATTAATGTGTACGTGAAGCAAGCTGGAACATACAATTTTGCCATCGGCAACATTGACCAGAACGATTTGATAGTATCTCCTCGAATTTTTCAAAAACAGCTGAGCGCTGGATATAACACACTTGATGTTATCAATGAAGAACATGAAATCTTCTATGGAGAACAATTATTTTTTGAAGCACACGACAATACAGTTTATGCCGCAAAAGGCCAGCGTAACTTAATTCAAGATGCACAACACGTTACGAATAATGTTGGATATTCCGGCAAAATTATGTACGGAACAGATAATGCTATTCCGTTCAATTACAAGGTAGCTGACGAAAGTACACGAGAAAAAGCCGAAATTTTGAAGCAGAAAGTTGATAAAATTGAACCGATTGTGTCTGGTTTGGAACTGTTTAAAAAGATGCCGATGATTACCAGTCCGAACGGGACTAAATTCCGTTTGTTAGTTGATAATAACGGCAATCTATCAACGGTTTCAAGCATTCCTAATCGTGTAGCAATTTTTGGTAATTCAATCTTAAGTCATTCTTGGCTTAAGGGTATGGGGATGGCAGCAAGCGACCCTAACAAAGACTATTTTAGCTTGATTAAGAGCTATATCTTATCTAAGAATCCAAGAGCTAGTGTAGTTCGTGGAAATGGTGCAGATTGGGAGTCTGAACCAGGTAAGCGTAAGGAAATATTTGATAGCAAGATGAAACAATCTTTAAGTTTAGATACCGATATTGTTATTTTGCAGTTCGGTGACAATCTCAACACTGATGAGAAACGTAAAAACCTTGAAACGGACGTGCCAAACCTTGTAAGCTGGATTAGAACAGCTTCTCCAAAATCCCTAATCTATTGGGTCGGTATCTACTACGCTTCACCCGATTTCGTCGAGAGAATCAAGCGTATCTGTGACCGTCTTGGCGTTACATTTATTGATATTTATCAGTATTCTAAAGACGCTAAATATAAGTCCGAAATGGGTAAGGTATTGAGACTTCCAAATGGCTCTAACTATACGATCACTAACGCTGGGGTGGCAAGTCACCCTGGAGATTTAGGGCACAAAGCGATTGCTGATGAAATCATCAAGCATTTCTTATTCTAAAAAAAGGAGAATTAAAATAATGATTAACTGGAAACTACGACTAGAAAATAAATTCTTTTGGCTGACTGCAATCCCAGCCTTTTTGCTTGTCTTGCAAGCTGGTGCAGCAGTCTTCGGATATCATCTGGATTTGGGTGATATCGGCAACAAGCTGATTTTGCTTGTTAATGCGGTATTCGTGTTCTTGACTGCTATCGGTTTGGTCAACGACCCGACAACAAGCGGAATCACAGACAGCACACGAGCGCTTGAATATAAGAAACCAAGTGAGGAGTAGACATGTCTAAAAAACAGGAAATGATTCAATTCTTCATCGATAAAGCTAACGCTGGTGATGGAGTGGATAACGACGGAGCTTATGGCTTCCAGTGTGCCGACGTGCCTTGTTACGGGCTACGTCATTGGTACGGTGTGACTCTTTGGGGCAATGCTTATGATCTTCTTGAGTCAGCACGTTCTCAAGGCCTGAAAGTCGTGTATGACGCTGATTATCCAAAGGCTGGTTGGTTCTTCGTGAAATCCTATGTAGCTGGCGATGGTGTCAATTACGGCCATACAGGGCTTGTCTACGAGGACTCAGACGGAAATACTATCAAGACGATTGAGCAGAACATCGATGGCAACTGGGACTACTTGGAAGTTGGTGGCCCTTGTCGCTACAATGAGCGTTCAGTAAGTGAAATCGTTGGGTATATCGTACCGCCTGAAGAGGTTGAAACTGGCTGGCAACAAAACCAGTACGGCTGGTGGTGGGTTCGTGAAGATGGCTCATACCCAACAGATAAATGGGAGAAAATCAACGATGTTTGGTACTATTTCGATGACAAAGGCTTCATGAAACGCAGTACATGGTTGAATTATAAGGACGCCTGGTACTGGTTCACGGATTCAGGATCTATGGCCACAGGCTGGGCTCATATCAACAACGCTTGGTATTACTTCGATGAAGACGGCAAGATGGTCACTGGTTGGATTAAACACAAACTTACCTGGTACTACCTTGATAGCAAAAACGGTAACATGGTATCAAATGCCTTTATCCAGTCCGCAGACGGAACAGGATGGTACTACCTCAAACCAGACGGAACAATGGCAGACAATCCAGAGTTCACAGTAGAGCCAGAAGGGCTCATTACCACTAAATAATTTTAAAAAATAAAATGAAAGGAAAACTTTCTAAACTGTTCTTTCTACCGCAGGCTCAGGCTTGCGGTTTTTTTGTTTGTCTGAAAGTAGTTTCAGAATGAAAAAAGTTTAAATTTCTTTGCGTTTTTCGTTAACAAACTATCTTATATGATATATAATATACTTGTAAGATAAATAAAGGAGAAATCGAAATGAAATCACAAGTTATGACATTAGCGTGGAAAATCTTCAAAAACGAAAAGAACGATGTAACATTCTCAGAAGCTTTGAAATTGGCTTGGAAGACAGTTAAACGTCAAAATATGGCTGATGATTTCTATTTCTTCCACTCTTCAAATGTGAAGTTCCAAGGAGTTAAGAAATGGTTCGTTGAGAAAGAATTCTACGGACGTAACAAGAAGGATTTGGCCTTCATGTCTGTTAGTGCAATTAGCATCAATGAATTGCTTGAAGAAACTGAGAAAGCAGTTAAACTTGAAATTGTGACACCTTATGGAACATCTGCTAAATGGTATCCAAAGAGCGTACTTGCATAATTTAAAATCAAAGGAGAAACTGAAATGAAAATTAATAACGACATCAAAGACCTAATTTTGGAATATGTAGGACGATACTTCAGATATGAGAATGATTTCTATAAACTACCAGGTATCAAGTTCACTGATGCTAACTGGCAGAGATTCAAGAGTGGCGAGACCTCTATCGAGAAGATGGGCGCTGCAAGAGTGAATGCTATGCTTGATCGCTTATTTGAAGACTTTGAATTGGCTATGATTGGCAAGGCTCAAACTCACTATTATTTCAACAATTCACTAAAAATGAACATGACCTTCCCTGCTTACTACGACCAATTTAAGAAACAACAACTTATTAAATGGATTGAGAATAACTGCGAAGATATCATCGGAGGAACTGGTAGAATGTACACAGCTGATGGGAATTTAATAGCTAATGCTTATCTTGAGGTAGCCTTAGAAAGTAGCAGTCTAGGGGAAGGTTCATACATGCTTCAAATGCGATTCAAGAACTATTCTCGTGATCCAAGACTAATTCCAGCTGGTCGTCAAAATCGACTTGAATGGATTGAGAAGAACTTGGAGAATATCCGATGAGGGAGAATATAATCGGGCAGAGATTCAATCGTCTCGTTGTCATAGAAGATGACGGGACGAGGTCGTCCAAAGGAGAAATCAAATGGCTCTGTCAATGTGATTGTGGCCATCTATATCATGCCCTCGGATATAGATTAAAAAACGGCCTAACCAAATCTTGCGGATGCCTCAATGATGGTAAGAAGCGCGAGAGATTCAAAGACCTATCGGGAACTGAAACGGATAACTTCAAAATTATTGATAGAGCATACTCTAAGAATCAGCGTATATGGTGGAATTGTATCTGTAAGCATTGTGGTCAGAGCGTGATTCTCAATAATAATCTTATCGGTCATCAGACCTCTTGTGGATGTAGACGTGGCGCATCTAAGGATTATATGGATTCTATTCGAGATTCCGAGAGTCGAAAATCTACGAAACCAACCGCTAAAAGTACGACTGGTGTTCGAGGTGTTTATTTCAATAAGCGAAAGAAGAGATATCAGGTATTCATCAATGTAGACAAGAAACCGAAATATTTAGGAAGCTATGTCTCTTTGGAAGAAGCTGCTAAAATCCGCAGGGAAGCCGAAATCGAATTTGGGTATAAGCAGGAACCGTGACAATCATCACGGTTTTCTATTTTGCAAAATATGTATTTAAGTCTAACTTATCTTAATCGGACGCTTGACGTCTACACCAGAATTGCACAAAACCAACAATGACAAGTCAGTAGCGCGCGCAACTATCGCTGTGAACCGTCGTTACAAAGACCAAAACGGTGAACGCGAAGCTGATTTTGTCAATATGGTCCTATGGGGCAGACTAGCAGAAACCTTGGCAAGCTACGCAACCAAAGGTAGTCTCATTTCCGTTGATGGGGAATTGCGTACCCGTCGCTTTGAGAAAAATGGTCAGATGAACTACGTGACCGAAGTACTTGTCACAGGATTCCAACTCTTGGAAAGTCGTGCCCAACGTGCCATGCGTGAAAATAACGCAGGGCAGGATTTGGCAGATTTGGTTTTGGAAGAGGAAGAATTGCCATTTTAAACATTGAAAAGTCTGAGTTGGTCTCAGGCTTTTTATCTTGAGAAAGTCAGACTTTTTTCTTGACTATTTCTGACCAAGTGATACAATAGAACTATGAATTAGCACTCATGTATAAAGAGTGCTAATAATATGTATTTCATCATGGAGGAAAACAGATGTTGAAACCATTAGGGGACCGTGTGGTCTTAAAAGTAGAAGAAAAAGAACAAACTGTTGGAGGTTTTGTCCTCGCAGGTTCAGCCCAAGAAAAAACAAAAACAGCCCAAGTTGTAGCTACTGGACAAGGTGTTCGTACCTTGAACGGTGACTTGGTAGCTCCAAGTGTTAAGCCTGGAGATCGTGTCTTAGTTGAATCCCACGCAGGTCTTGATGTCAAAGACGGCAATGAAAAGTACATCATCGTTGGCGAAGCGAACATCTTGGCTATCATTGAAGAATAGAAGGAGAAAGTAAGTATGTCAAAAGAAATTAAATTTTCATCAGATGCCCGTTCAGCTATGGTTCGTGGTGTCGATATCCTTGCAGACACTGTTAAAGTAACCTTGGGACCAAAAGGTCGCAATGTCGTTCTTGAAAAGTCATTCGGTTCACCCTTGATTACCAATGACGGTGTGACTATTGCCAAAGAAATCGAATTGGAAGACCATTTTGAAAATATGGGTGCCAAATTGGTATCAGAAGTAGCTTCAAAAACCAACGATATCGCAGGTGACGGAACGACAACTGCAACAGTCTTGACCCAAGCAATTGTCCGCGAAGGCATCAAAAACGTCACAGCAGGTGCCAATCCAATCGGAATTCGTCGTGGGATTGAAACAGCAGTTGCTGCAGCCGTAGAAGCCTTGAAAAATAACGCTATTCCAGTTGTTAATAAAGAAGCCATCGCTCAGGTTGCTGCTGTATCTTCTCGTTCTGAAAAAGTAGGTGAATACATCTCTGAAGCCATGGAAAAAGTTGGCAAAGACGGAGTCATCACTATCGAAGAGTCACGTGGTATGGAAACAGAGCTTGAAGTTGTAGAAGGTATGCAGTTCGACCGTGGTTACCTTTCACAGTACATGGTGACAGATAGCGAAAAAATGGTGGCTGATCTTGAAAATCCATACATCTTGATTACCGACAAGAAGATTTCCAATATCCAAGAAATCTTGCCACTTCTAGAAAGCATTCTCCAAAGCAATCGCCCACTCTTGATTATTGCGGATGATGTGGATGGCGAGGCTCTTCCAACTCTTGTTTTGAACAAGATTCGTGGAACCTTCAATGTGGTAGCAGTCAAGGCACCTGGTTTTGGTGACCGTCGCAAAGCCATGCTTGAAGATATAGCTATCTTAACAGGCGGAACAGTTATCACAGAAGACCTTGGTCTTGAGTTGAAAGATGCTACAATTGAAGCACTTGGTCAAGCAGCGAGAGTAACTGTGGACAAAGATAGCACTGTTATCGTAGAAGGTGCTGGAAATCCTGAAGCGATTTCTCACCGTGTTGCGGTTATTAAGTCTCAAATCGAAACTACAACTTCTGAATTTGACCGTGAAAAATTGCAAGAACGCTTGGCGAAATTGTCAGGTGGTGTAGCGGTTATTAAGGTCGGAGCCGCAACTGAAACTGAGTTGAAAGAAATGAAACTCCGCATTGAAGATGCCCTCAACGCTACTCGTGCAGCTGTTGAAGAAGGAATCGTTGCAGGTGGTGGAACAGCCCTTGTCACTGTCATTCCAGCCGTGGCTGATTTGGAATTGACAGGAGACGAAGCAACAGGCCGCAATATTGTTCTCCGTGCATTGGAAGAACCAGTCCGTCAAATCGCCCACAATGCAGGATTTGAAGGATCTATCGTTATCGATCGCTTGAAAAATGCTGAAGTTGGAACAGGTTTCAACGCAGCAACTGGTGAATGGGTCAACATGATTGATCAAGGGATTATCGACCCAGTTAAAGTGAGTCGTTCAGCCCTACAAAATGCAGCATCTGTAGCTAGCTTGATTTTGACTACAGAAGCAGTCGTAGCCAATAAACCAGAACCAGTAGCCCCAGCTCCAGCAATGGATCCAAGCATGATGGGTGGCATGATGTAAGCTTTCTATAGAAAACAACTTATAAAAAACACAAAAGGAGGGAATGACTATTCCTCCTTTTTTATGATATTCACTTCTAAATAGATTTGAGCTCTCCTAATTTATATGATAAAATAAGACTAGAAAAAGGAGAAAAACATGATCGATGTAGAAGAAATTCTGAGCAAGATGAACCCTAATCAGAAAATTAATTATGACCGTGTCATGCAGAAGATGGTACAAGTATGGGAGAAAAATGAGCAACGTCCAACTATTCTCATGCATGTTTGCTGCGCCCCTTGCAGTACCTATACTCTAGAATATTTGACTAAGTATGCAGACGTGACCATCTATTTTGCCAATTCTAATATTCATCCCAAGGCAGAATACCATAAGCGGGCCTATGTTACCAAGAAATTTGTCAGTGATTTCAATGAGCGGACAGGAAATACGGTTCAGTACCTAGAAGCGCCTTATGAACCCAATGAATACCGTAAATTGGTTCGAGGATTGGAGGAAGAGCCTGAAGGTGGTGACCGTTGCAAGGTGTGCTTTGACTACCGTCTGGATAAAACAGCGCAAGTGGCTATGGATTTAGGCTTTGACTACTTCGGTTCGGCTTTAACCATCAGTCCTCATAAGAATTCTCAAACCATCAACAGCATCGGAATCGATGTGCAAAAGATTTATACCACCCACTATCTTCCAAGTGATTTCAAGAAAAATCAAGGCTACAAACGTTCAGTAGAGATGTGTGAAGAGTATGATATCTATCGTCAATGTTATTGTGGTTGCGTCTACGCAGCCCAGGCTCAGAATATTGACCTGGTTCAAGTCAAGAAGGACGCCACAGCTTTCTTGCTGGATAAGGATGTTGAAAAAGACTACTCCCATATCAAATTTACAGTTACAAAATTAGATATATAGTAGATTGAATCTAAAATAGTACGCTACGAATTCTAAAACATTTCTAGAAATTAATTTGATTTTCCTAAGTTCTTTGTTCATATCTTATTTCAATTCACTATATAAGGATAAGCCCAGCTGCAAAGCTGGGTTTTTATACTCTTCGAAAATCTCTTCAAACCGCGTCAACGTCGCCTTGCCGTATATATATGTGACTGACTTCGTCAGTGTTATCTATAACCTCAAAACAGTGTTTTGAGCAACCTACGGCTAGTTTCCTAGTTTGCACTTTGATTTTCATTGAGTATTAAAATAAAAAACCAGGGTTCTCACCCCAGTTTGACAACTTTACCGATTCTTTAGTTCTACATAGCGCTTGTACCAAATGTTTACATAGGCTTCTGAGAAAGGACCACGTCCATTGTTAATCCAATCAACAAGAATTTTGACATGTTCTTTTAAAATATAGTCCAAATCATCAGAATAATTCATTTTGCGTTTGTGGCGCTCATATTCCTCAACGTCTAAGAGACGTTTTTCCCCATCTGTAAAAATTTTAACATCTAAATCGTAATCAATATACTTCAGTGCTTCTTCATCCAGATAGTAGGGGCTAGCCATGTTGCAATAGTAGGAAATTCCATTATCACGAATCATGGCAATGATATTAAACCAATATTTCTTGTGAAAGTAAACAATAGCCGGTTCTCGAGTGACCCAACGACGACCATCACTTTCGGTAACAAGTGTATGATCGTTGACACCAATAATGGCGTTTTCTGTTGTTTTTAGTACCATGGTGTCCCGCCAAGTTCGGTGGAGACTCCCATCATGCTTATAACTTTGAATTGTAATAAAGTCGCCTTCTTTTGGAAGCTTCATAACCAACCAACTTTCTACAATTTATAAGTTTATCGTTTACTATTGTACCATAAAATTGCCTAAAATCTGTGAATTTTACATGAAAATATTAAAGATATTCTCTGAGAGCGCTTGCTATATCCGAAAAATCGTAGCCCTTTCGTGCTAAAACTTGAGTTAAACGCTGTTTAAGTTCGTATCCTTCATACTTTCGGGCATACTTAGCATATTGCTTATCGAGTTCCTTGAAGATGAGTTCCTGAGTCGTTTCTTGGTCAACTTGACTATCCAACTCATCAAAGGCACTTTTAGCATCAGAGTAAGAGAATCCTTTGTTGGTCAAGTTTTGGATAATCTTATCTTGCAAGGCACGAGCTGGAAGTTTTCCTTCATATTTTTTCAAGAGTTTATTAGCTACACGTTGAGCAACTTCCGAAAAATCAAATTCTTTCAAGATCTCTTCTATAGTAGATTTTGAAATTCCTTTTTGTACTAATTTCTGAGTCAGTACATAAGGCCCCTTGTCTCCTGAAAGTTGATTGGCATTGATGATAGCATAAGCGTAATTGCTATCATTAATCCACTTATCTTCTTTAAGATTAGCAATGACTTGAGAAATTATTTTTGAATCAATATCATATTTTTTTAGATATTCACTGACTTCTTTTTCAGTGCGAGCTTTAAAGGATAGGTGGTAGAGGGCTAGATTCTTACCATAAGAAAATTGGGCAAAGTCCTGAATCTCCTTCAATTCCTCTTCGCTTATCACCTTATCTCTTGATAACATAAAGCGAACAATTGTATCTTCGGTGATATAGCATTTGTCAACATTATCAAGCTCCATCAGATAGAGTCTCTTTTTCTTTTCAAGTTTTGTGATTTTCATAGTTCTATTATAACTCAAAATGTGATAAGATAGGGGTATGAATCTGAAAGTGAAACAAAAAATACCATTAAAAATCAAGCGCATGGGAATTAATGGTGAGGGAATCGGCTTTTACCAAAAAACATTAGTCTTTGTACCTGGAGCACTCAAAGGTGAAGATATCTATTGTCAGATTACTTCTATTAAACGCAACTTTGTTGAAGCAAAATTACTAAAGGTTAATAAGAAGTCAAAATTCCGAGTTGTGCCAGCTTGTACTATTTATAATGAGTGCGGAGGATGCCAAATCATGCACCTGCATTATGATAAGCAGCTGGAGTTCAAGACGGACCTACTTCACCAAGCACTGAAAAAATTCGCCCCTGCAGGATATGAAAACTATGAAATTCGTCCAACTATTGGAATGCAGGAACCCAAGTACTATCGTGCTAAGTTACAATTTCAGACTCGAAAATTTAAAAATCAGGTCAAGGCAGGTCTGTATGCACAAAACTCTCATTATTTGGTAGAGTTGAAAGACTGCCTAGTACAAGATAAGGAAACCCAAGTGATTGCTAATCGCCTAGCAGAATTGCTTACTTATCACCAGATTCCAATTACGGATGAGAGAAAAGTTTTAGGTGTTAGGACTATTATGGTTCGACGAGCAAGAAAGACTGGACAGGTTCAGATTATTATTGTTACAAATCGTCAGCTTAACTTAACACAATTGGTAAAAGATTTAGTTAAGGATTTTCCAGAAATTGTGACAGTAGCTGTGAATATAAATACAGCTAAAACCAGTGAGATTTATGGTGAAAAGACAGAGATTATCTGGGGAGAAGAGAGTATTCAAGAAGGTGTACTCGATTATGAATTCTCACTATCCCCTAGAGCTTTCTATCAGCTAAATCCTGAACAAACAGAAGTCCTCTATAGGGAAGCGGTAAAAGCGCTGGATGTTACTAAAGAGGATCATTTGATAGATGCTTATTGTGGAGTTGGAACGATTGGATTTGCCTTTGCAAAGAAAGTTAAAACACTCAAAGGTATGGATATTATTCCAGAAGCCATTGAAGATGCCAAGCGCAGTGCTAAAAGAATGGGATTTGACAACACACATTACGAAGCAGGAACAGCGGAAGAGATTATTCCTCGCTGGTATAAAGAAGGCTACCGAGCAGATGCTCTGATCGTAGATCCACCACGTACAGGTCTGGATGACAAGTTATTAGATACAATTCTTACCTATGTACCAGAAAAAATGGTCTATATTTCTTGCAATGTTTCGACCTTAGCTCGTGATTTGGTGAGATTAGTAGAAGTCTATGATCTTCATTATATCCAGTCGGTCGATATGTTCCCACATACAGCTCGAACGGAAGCAGTTGTAAAATTAATTAAAAAAGTTTAAAAAAGTAGTTGACAAAAAAGAAAAAGCCGGTATAATAGTAAGAGTTGAAAATAACAACTCAGGTCCGTTGGTCAAGGGGTTAAGACACCGCCTTTTCACGGCGGTAACACGGGTTCGAATCCCGTACGGACTATGGTA